>CALQCM020000041.1 GCA_943329075.2 Chitinophaga pinensis
ACCCTGCAACTGGGCTAGGGTCAGCAACTGCTGGTCGTTCATATCGATCACCATGCCTCGCATCATGATCGATCGCAGATACCTCCCCAGACTCAAACCCCGTTGGAATCACGTTCCCCGTTCAGACTCATACCCCGCTGGATAATGCTGGCACGAGGATTGCCGTAACCTTGCAGTTTTCGCTGGGTGCTAGACGGTAAAAAAAGCGGCTAATCGGGCGGGCTTTAGTCTCATGTCAGAGAGCACGTCAAACACGTCCAGGGTTTTGATCTGCCGAGCCACCTACAGCGCCAGACATTCCAGAGTGTATTCATCGATGACCACTACTACACGTCGTCAAATTAACGTATCGCTAAGACTCTGGTATTCTCGAGGAATGGGTTACGTTTTTTCTTGGTTGCAAAAATTAATTAAGACCGTCCAAAAAATTGGGTCTCTGTGTCGCTTCAGCAACACGGACTCCGGACCTGCGCTCATCAATTAAGTGTATGCATATAAAATGCATAAAAATTAATACAATTAAGAAAATAAAGAGGAACAATGGACTTCATACTAGAAAGTCTTACGGACTTCGCAACCGATCTTAAATTCAGCGATCTACCAGCCAATGCCGTCAATGCAGGGAAAGAGCGCATGCTCGATGCACTGGGATGCGCACTCGGAGCATTCGACTGCGAAACCTCGGCCATTGGCCGCAACCTCGCAGGTGCCGCAGCGCGACCCGAACTGGCTGGCCGGTATATAGGCGAACGCAACCAGGTGGCCGCCGATGCCGCGGCTTTCGTCAACGCCTGCATGATCCGAGATCTTGATTTTAACGATACCTACCCCGGCGGTCACCCGAGCGATGCTCTGGGTGCGTTATTCTCGGTGGCGCCGTTGAGAGGTTTGTCAGGCGAGCGCCTCATCACCGCAACCGTGGTCGCGTATGAAATATTCATTCGCATTCAAATGAAAGCCCTGTTGCGCGAAAAAGGCTGGGACCAGGGCTTCGGCATTGGTGTGGGCGCCGCAGCAGGCCTGTGCAATCTGCTCGGTCTCGATCGCGCGGCGACACAACACGCAATCGCCATCACAGCCGTCGGCAATATGCCGATGCGTGCCACGCGCGCGGGGCAGTTGTCGCTATGGAAAGGCGCCGCCACGGCCTACGCCGTGCGTAACGCCGTATTCGGAGTACAACTTGCCGCCGCCGGCATGACTGGCCCGGAAGCGCCATTTAGCGGTCGCCACGGTCTGGTCGAACTCGTGTCCGGTCCGATTGAATTGCCGGCCTTTGGCCGCACGCCAGAAGAATTTTTCATACCGCGCGCAAAAATCAAATATTGGCCGGTGGTTTACAACATGCAGGCCCTGGTGTGGTGCGGGATTGAACTGCACAAGCAGGTGCAAGCCGAAGAAATCGAAGCGATCGACGTGCAAACCTACTGGTCGGCATGGCACGAAAGCGGTAGCGAACCGGCCAAGTGGGATCCGCAAACACGCGCCACCGCCGACCACAGCCTGCCCTACATCCTGGCGTGGGTGCTGCGCCACGGGCTCATCGACCACAACGCCTTCGCCGACGAAGTTTATCGCGACGCCGGCATCCGACCATTGATGAAGCGCGTCACGGTACGGGTAGTCGACGAATTCGAAAAAGACTTTCCGCGCCGCGTCGGCATGCGCATAGTGGCGACAGACAAGGCAGGGAAATCCTACGAAGTGACGATCATTAACCCGCTCGGACACGAAGATAATCCGGTGTCGGCTAAAGACCTCGCAGAAAAATTCACGCGTCTGGTTACACCACGCCTCGGTGTTACGCGCACCGCCAGCGCATTGCAACAATGGCAGAACGTCGAAACCGCCGCGAGCGTGACACCCCTGTTCGACGCGTTGGTCGTCGACTGAGGAAACTCAGTCGACACGGGCGCCCGACGCTTTCACCACCTGCGCCCATTTATCTATTTCACTGCGCAGGAATTTTTTCATCTCGTCGGGCGTACTGTTCATCGCATCGATACCATGATGCGCGTAATGCTCGCGCACCGGCGCCGAGTTAACCGCCTCAATGATCGTGCCATTGAGCCTGCGGATAATCTCGTCAGGCGTTCCCATCGGCGCGGCAACACCATACCAATTCGTTGCTACATAGGATGGATAGCCTGACTCCACAATGGTCGGCACCTCTGGCAACACCGGTGAACGACGGGCGGAGGTCACACCCAGCGGTCGCAGGCGGCCGGTTTGAATATGCGGTTTCAACGGCGAAAGGTTTGCGAATAAAACAGGTACCCGTCCGTTGATCGCATCAGGCAATGCAAATGCCGAACCTTTGTAGGGAATGTGAATGAGGCGCACACCTACAACCGACTGAAACATCTCCATCGCCAGATGGTTAACCGACCCACTCCCGGACGACCCATATGACACCTCGCCACGATGGTTTTTTAAAAAGATCACAAAATCTTTTAATCTGTTCACCGGTAAAGATGGATGCACCACCAGACAAAGCTGCTCGACGCCGACCATCGTAATCGGTGTGAAATCGCGCATCAAATCGTAATTGAGCTTCGGATAAAGACTGGGCGCAACAGCATGCGGGCCCGAGACCATGAACAGGTTGTAGCCATCAGCGGGGGATTTGGCTGCAATTTCCGCACCAATATTGGCACCGGCCCCTGGCTTGTTGTCGATTACGAATTGCTGCCCCAGCATTTCCCCCAACTTCTGCGCCACCGGGCGAATCAGAATGTCACTGGCGCCGCCAGCGGCCTGCGCGACGATCAATCGAACCGGCTTCGTCGGGTAGGTTTGCGCAACGGCAAACATATCCAAAAACATCATCAAACTTAACGCACATAAAACCCGCGCAATTAATTTGAATACCATCGACAATCTCCCTCTCCCTGTTTCCGACTTGCGCGGATTTCTAATTTTTAACGTTCCAGAATACAGCAACAACACGAAAGACGGTATCATAATGAGTGTCATGCTGCTTACACTTCGCCGCCAGCGCGAATGATTCGTTCAAAAAAATAATCGTTTTAAGGGGGAACAATGAAGACCGTAGAAAAATTCGACGTCGTTGTCGTCGGTGCCGGTAACGCCGCCATGTGCGCGGCATTTGCTGCTCAGGACGGTGGCGCCAGCGTCCTGGTTTTGGAAGCCGCCCCCGAGGCCGAGTGCGGCGGCAATAGCGCCTTCACGGGAGGCGCCACGCGATTTGCCTTTAGCAACGTTGAGGAGCTCGCCGAAGTACTGACGCTGAGCGACGAAGAAAAGCGTGATGTCGATTTCGGCCAGTACACCGAGGAGGAATTCCTCGAAGACATGGGGCGTTGCACGCAGTACCGCTGCGACCCGGATCTTACGGAAATTTTCGTTCGGAACAGTCGCCAGACACTGGCCTGGATGAAATCGAAAGGGATTCGCTTCGAGGCAATGTATGGGCGCCAGGCGCATAAGGTAAATGGTAAGTTCAAATTTTTCGCCGGCCTCGTCTGCGCATTTTGGGGGGCCGGTGCCGGCTTGGTGAAAGGTTTGCATGAAACGGCCACGCGCCTGAAAATTCCGGTACGCTATGAAACGTCCGCCATCACTCTTTTACGCAAGAAAGGGTGCGTCTGCGGCGTTCGCGCCGTTACGGCGAATGGCGAGGAATATGATATTGAAGCCAAGGCGGTCGTGCTTGCCTGCGGCGGTTTTGAATCGAATGCAGAAATGCGCGCACGTTATCTTGGCCAGAACTGGGATCTCGTCAAGGTGCGAGGAACGCGTTTCAACATGGGAGTCGGGCATCGAATGGCGCTGGATGCGGGCGCCATGCCCTTTGGCCATTGGTCTGGCGCCCACGCTGTGGGGTGGGACATGAATGCACCGCAGTATGGCGAGCGCGAAATTGGAGATCTGTTCCAGAAGCACAGCTATCTGTTTGGGATCATGGTCAATGCCAATGGTGAACGCTTCGTTGATGAAGGTGCAGACTTCCGCAACTTCACCTATGCTAAATACGGCGTGGAAGTGCTCAAGCAGCCTGGCATGTTCGCTTGGCAGATTTTTGATTCAAAGATAAATCATCTCTTACGCGAGGAATACCATATTCGGAAGATCACCAAGGTCGAGGCGCCGACTCTTGAAGAACTTGCGCAAAAGCTTGAGGGTGTCGACGCTGAGAAATGCCTCGCCACGATCGCCGAATACAACAAGGCCGTGCGTACCGATATCCCTTTTAATTCGGTGATCAAGGATGGCCGCGGCACCACTGGACTCGCGGTGCCAAAATCTAATTGGGCGAATTTGATCGACACGCCTCCCTATCACGCTTATGCCGTGACCTGCGGTATTACATTCACCTTTGGTGGCATTAAGATTAGCAACGACGCCGCGGTACAAAACGTCTCGGGCACGAATATTCAGGGCCTATTTGCCGCAGGCGAAATCGTTGGCGGGCTTTTCTACTTTAATTATCCGAGTGGCACCGGCCTCGTTTCTGGCGCCGTCTACGGGCGCATCGCAGGCACTTCCGCGGCTGCCCACGCAAAATCCATGACATAACACGAATCAAACAGCCAGCATTCAAACTAAACGGGAGGGCATGACCCACGCTTCGCAGAGTTTTCTGAATTGTCTGGCATTCGTCGCGGTGGCATTTGCGCCCTTATCCTTCGGACAAAGCGGCTATCCAGATCGTCCTGTACGGATAATCGTGGCGTCCGAGGCCGGCGGCGGTTCCAATTCTGTTGCCAGGCTGATTACGCAGGGCCTTAGCGAACGTCTGGGAAAGCAGTTAGTGGTGGAAAACCGGCCGGGTGCAAAAATGGGGCGAGATTGCCAAGACATCCGGTTTTCGTAATGAATAACATGGATTTGAGATTCACTTGTCACTCGCGGCACGGGGTGCCGTCACATTGAGAAATAAAATACAGCATTTCCTTCGCACAGGTCGCGGGCATGACCACTTGAAGGCTGTGAGCACGTGAAGGCATTCTCACGATCCGGACATTTTTTACTTCTGCGCACAGATGATCAGTGTGTTCGTTCTTGGTAATTATCCCGGCAACTGGGTACAGGCCAAGTACGGGGGCAGCAATTTTCGGCAAATAGGGGCGCGCGTCAGTTGTTGACGACCAACGAAATCCAGCAATCACCGCTTCAGTGGCAGATTTCCCCATTTCATCTAGACTCCATGCCAACATCGCTGGATCTGCATCCGACGGGAAGCGTCGCCCCGCATTTGATGCTTCTAGCCAGCCGCGAGCTCCCATCGCACGCAGTGCTTCAACCCGATTTGCATGTCCGCCTAGAGAGCTCTTCTTATCTTCGTCCGTCATGTAAACTGGTGAGGATACGAGCGTGAGTGTTCGTATCCGGTGTGGATGTTCGGCGGCGAGAGCCATGCCTGTCATTCCTGCTGACGATTCACCGCAGTAATGAACGGACTCGACGCCTAAATGGTCCAAAAGGTCGGTGAAGTCTTTCATGTAGAAGTTGAGATTGATTCCATCCTCGGCATGGAAGCCTTTAGTCGACTGTCCCAATCCCCGTAGGTCCGGTCGTATTACCCGGTAAAAGCGACTCAAATATGGGACCCAAGCTCGCCAAAATACTGATGAACGTGCTGCTCCGTGCTGAAGCAACACATATGGCGCAGGTTTCCATGGGTCGGTATAGTCATCGAGCTCATAAAAAAGAGTCGGCTGGTTCGTTCTTTCAAGAAAAGGCATTGGTGATTACCTCGTGATTGATGCTAGTAAATATTTTACAAGATGCGCGCAAGGGCAGTTGGCTCAATTGGGATAGCGTAATGCCGTCAGGAGACTTCGATTCAGAATCACCTTATCCCGCCAATTTGACTTTATCAAGACGAATGCTTCCCTGCATAAATAAATTTAAATAAATATGAGAACGACATTAATTTACCGTGCGAATAGACCAACGAGCTTAGCGTGGCATTGTGAAATTCTTGGGACGCTCGTTTTGGCAACGACGCTTTATGCCACTATCGGAAACGCTCAAATGGTATCTGACTATCCCATCAAGCCCGTGCGAGTCATTGTGCCTACGGCCCCTGGTGCTGCAACAGATCTGCAGGCTCGAATGCTCGCGCAAAAGTTGAGCGAACATTTTAAGCGGCCATTTGTCGTTGAAAACCATCCCGGGGCCGGAAATACAGCAGGCTACGGAATCGTTGCGAAGGCCGCGCCAGACGGATATACGCTGCTGGCGAGTTCTTCCGGGCTTACTCTAATTCCGGTATTGCGGCCAGACTTGGGATACGATCCGTTGAAAGATTTGGCTCCAATATCGCTTGTCTCTATGGCGCCATTCTTGCTGCTTGTGCATCCGGCGTTCCCAGCTAAGTCAACAAAAGACCTGATAAGTTTGGCGAAGAGGAGACCGGATGCAGTTGCTATGGGTATGGCGAATGGTAGCACCACTCATTTGGTCTCGGCGTGGTTCGCGTCAATGGCTCATATTAAGATTTTACTCGTTCCATATAAGGGCACTGGACAGGTGTTGGTGGATACAATGGCTGGGCAAGTGCAAACGCTTTTCGGGAACGTGCTTGCGACATTACCTTACGTAAAATCGGGCAGATTGAATGCGCTTGCTGTCAGCACCGCGGGAAGATGTTCGGCATTGCCCGGTTTGCCGACGGTTTCGGAATCGGGTGTGCCGGGTTTTGACGTGAGTGCATGGCATGGCTGGTTCGCACCAGCGGCCCTGTTGCCAGCGACGGTACGAAGTTTGAACACGAGCTTGGCGAGCGCCGTCAAATCCCCGGACGTCGCAAGCAAGCTGGCAGAAGACGGCGGAGATCCTTTGGGCGGAAGTCCCGAACAGCTGCACAAGCTAATCGCTAGTGAAGTGCCGCGCTGGCGCAAAGTCGCTTACGGCGCCGGCATGCGAGTGGATTAATGGTAGGACGAAATGCAATACAAAAAGCCTGATTGAATTAGGCGACATCAATCGGCCCCAATATTATTGTGTTATCTCTAAACACATATTGCATGCAAGCATACCGATTAATTATTCTGTTTGTTCTGACGTCTGCTATCTTGGTGGTGTGTGCACCGATAACAATCGTGCCCGTTACTAAAATAGAGCCACCGCCCGTGGCGAAGGATCAGCCAGAACCGTCGCCGACGGTTTTCGAGCAACCTGTAACCCCGTATGGTCAAAAAATAGGAAGCTATTGAAGCTGTATTAGTTTTCGACTGGGAGTGTTCTTTTTCCCGGCGCTCCCCCGGGCCGATTGCGCATTGACCAGCGTTTGTTGAGTGCCGGTAGTGGTAAATAGCAGATCGGCACAACCTGACGAACTGATCAAAGGTGAATGCGGGAACAGTGCCCGACAGTTTGACCTGAGAACGAACCAGAGGGGCTCTTCTATCGAATACGCGCTACTTGCAAATTCTCCACGGCGCCACGGTTCCAGTTCGATGAGCACAACTCAATGAAATCGTACGTGTAGCGCTTGATGTAACGGCTTCGCCAGAGCCATAAACGCGTTGTTGCTGCCTGGAATAGTTGCCCCGTTGGCAGAGCAACAAGAAGGGAATCACGTGTGCGGTGATATGCGATTTCCGAGAGAACTGCGTAGCCCAAGCCTTGCTCAACACATGTCTTAATCACGTCACTGTCCGTCGCGCTAACAACTACCTTCGGATCCAGATTAGCCTTGCGGAAAGCATCGAGTACGATTTCTCGTGCGGTGAAAGCCGGTTCGTATGCGACGAGTGGATAAGTAGACAAATGTTTAAGCGTTAAGCGTCTGACGCGGGTGAGCGGATGATTTCGCGGTACGAGCACCACACGTTTGAATTCCCTGCACGGCAGGACGATGATGGATGAACCTGGAGGGGCTTCGTTGGTCGTGACACCGAGGTCTGCTTCCCCGGTGCTGAGCATATTTACTATTCGTTCTGGGTCGGAATGTCGCATGGTAATGCGAACTTTTGGATACATCACGGCGAAGCGCTTCATCACGGGTGGCAAGAAATACCGCGCCTGTGTGTGTGTTACAGCAATTACGAGAAGTCCAGCTCGATCGGAATTACGCTCCTTGCCGATCTCCCGAATGGAAGCTGCTCCGTTAAGGATCACTTCGGCATGAGCCACGATCCGCGATCCCTCTTCAGTTAGCCCAATGAACCGGTTCTTCGACCGTTGGAAGATCGTCACACCAAGTTCTTCCTCCAGCAACTTAATCTGTTTGCTGATGCCCGGCTGATTGATGTGTAGCGTTTCGGCTGCCGCCGAGACATTGAAGTCCGGCCTTCTTGCAACCTCGCACATATACCTAAGTTGCCTAAGATTCATATGTGACATATTCTAGACTGGAATGGATCATTCCATTTGATATCTATAGTGGAATGATCATCCAGTGTTACTTTAGGACCCTGAAATAAACCCTAGGGGATGGGCTCATGGCCGAGGAAGGTAAGGAAACGATGCGGTCGCAGGCAGAAGGGAAAATCGACGAGAAGACGCTTGCGAAGGCGCGCCAGATGATCGGTGTGCGGCTACGCCCGGAAGGCCCATTTCTGCAAGATGCCACGCCGGACACCATGCGCAATTTTTGCAATGGAATCGGCGATGCTAATCCACTCTATCGCGATCTTGAGTACGGCCGAAACACGCAGTTCGCCACCATGCTGGCACATCCGGTATTTCCGATTTGTTTTGGGTGGGTCGGGCGTACTAGATGGGGATTTCCCGGTGCGCATGGTTTTTTCGGGGGCAACGAATGGGAGTGCTTCAGGAACGTCCGGCCTGGTGACCGCATTACCCTGATCGAGCGCGTTGTTGCGGTAGAAGAAAAGACCAGCTCATTCTCAGGACGCCTCGCCATCCAGTTCATGGAAGGCGAGTACTACAATCAGCACGACGAGATTATTGCTCGTGTATTGGGTTGGTGCACGCGGCATGAACGTAAGGCAGCTGTGGAAAAGCGCAAATACAGCGATGTGCAGGCCTATGAATATTCGGATGAGGAACTCGCGCGCATTAGCGATGCGGTTTTGAACGAGCCCGCATCTATCCGTGGTCAGGAAGTGCGATATTGGGAAGACGTGACGGAGGGGGAAGAACTATCCGCGATTGCCAGGGGGCCTTTATCGACCATGGACACAATTGCCTTTGCGGCTGGTTGCGGACGAGCCCAATCAAGCGCGCAAATGTTGCACGCTGCTGCTCGCCATCCTGGCCATTTCGTGAAGGCGGAGGGCCCTGGTCCCCGGATGGAACATACGATCAATATCCATCACAAGGCATCACTCGCCCGGAAAGCTGGCATTCCCGGCGTGCTCGACTACGGCGCTCAGCGCATGTCCTGGCTTTGCACCTTAGTGACAAACTGGATGGGGGATGCCGGAATATTCAAGCGGTTCCGGACTGAACTCCGTTTGCCGAACCCGATTGGGGACACGACCTGGTGCAAGGGGCGCGTCCAGAAAAAATACGTCGCGGAAGGCTTTCCCTGCGTCGATGTGGAGATCTGGGCCGAAAACCAACGTGGTCAGGTCACGGCGCCTAACGGCATTGCGACGGTGATTCTGCCCTCGCGCGATATCTCAACCAAGAACGCGCAGGATGGTTCAAGGATTGACCTGGGTTATGGGGTGTATTCTGGTATCCGCAAATGAAACCGTACGCCAAGCTTGTAGTTCTTGAAATCGGAGGTGGTGCTGCGACGGCATACGCTGGCAAGCTCTTCGCGGATCTCGGTGCGACGGTCGTACGTGTTGAGCCGCCCGGCGGTGATGCGCTGCGAAGTCATCAATCGTTCGACCATGAGGCTGGCACAACGCAGCCCAGCCAATGGGCTGCGTACCTGTTTGCCGGTAAACAAAGCGTTGTGGCGGATGTCGCGTCGGCGAGCAGTTCGGAGACGGTGCGTAAACTCGTAGACCGCGCTGATATCGTGTTTCATGGGTTGCTTGGCCAGGCCAGCGTGCCAGAACTCGCTATCGACCGTCTGTGTGCCGACTTCCCTGCAGTTGTTATCGTATCGGTGTCGCCCTATGGTATGGGCGGGCAGTGGGAGACATGCCCGGCCGATGATCTGGCGCTGCAGGCGTTAAGCGGAATCTCCATGGGGATCGGTGAACCCGGACGTGCACCGCTCAAGTTGCCGGGGGACCAGAGCGCCTATCAGGCAGGTCTCGCGGCTGCGGTCGCGGCAGCTGGGCAGATATTTTCCGGAACCGGAGCCCTTTTGGATGTATCGGCTGCGGACGTTTGGGCGTCGTTCTACAACGGCGGCGAGATTGCGAACGATTATTTTGGTCGGAAGCGGCTCCCCCGTGCGGGCTATCAGGTCGCCCGCCAGCCATACGTTAAAGCCATCTTCCCCTGTAAGGATGGTTACTTCGCGGTCCAGTGCCTGGAAAGCCGGCAATGGCAGGCGTTTCTTACCATGCTCGGGGATGAGTCATACCTGACCGACCCCATGTTTGTGAATCGCGCCAAGGCCTCAGATCAGGAGGTGGACGCGTGTAATGCGCGTATTGCACCCTGGTTCAGGGTGCGAACCAAAGAGGAAATTCTTCTGCTTTGTCTGGAGCATCGGATTCCCGGTGCGCCGGTCTACAACGTCTCTGATGTGGTGAAACATCCCCATCTTGAAGGGCGTGGATATTTCTCCGAAGTAGCGACCGAGGCCGGTGCGGTGACAGCTCCGACACATCCGTTTGGGGGGCTCGCAGAAGAACTGAAGTCGGGGCGCAAAATGCCGAGGATCGGCGAATGTCAGACGCCGCTAGCTGCTTCAACTGCAAAGCAGCGGCGTCCATTCCGCTTCGGCACTGCGGATTTGCCGCTCGCTGGTCTACGGGTCGCGGACTTCGGCTGGGTGTGGGCGGGCGCGATACCGGGACATATCCTCGCCGACCTTGGCGCGGAGGTGATCAAGATTGAAAGTCGCAGCCCGCTGGATTTCATGCGGCAAGGGCGACCGCTTGTGGGAACCGCCAAGGATCCTGAACAGAACCCGGTTTTCCAGAATGTTAATCGCGGCAAGAAGAGCCTGTGCATCAATCTCCAGCAGCCAGGTGCGGCGGAGGTTGTCAAAGAGCTGGTCGCCCAGTGCGATGTCGTGATCGACAACTTCGCACCGGGTGTCATGGCGAAATTCGGGCTGGCGTGGGATGACTTGGTTGCGATCAGACCTGATCTCGTGATGTGCTCAATGTCGGCCGTAGGCCAGAACGGACCGCTGCGGAACATTCGTACTTATGCGGTGATGATTGGCGCTTTGTCCGGACTTAACAGTATCGTGGGTTATCCGGGCGAGCACGTTATCGCCGTGCAGGCGCCACCTTACGCGGATCCTAATGCGGGAATCCATGCGGCATTCGGTATCCTTGCAGCCCTCTGGCATCGGGAGCAGTCAGGTAAAGGCGGATATATCGACCTCTCGCAATGGGAGGCCGCAGTGAATGTAATGGGTCACGAGGTGACGCGATACATCACCACGGGAAGCGTGACGTTGACTTGCGGCACGCAGCAAGAGCCTTTCGCTCCCTTTGGGCACTACCCTGTCATAGGGACTGACAAGTGGATTTCTATTTCAGTGCGCACGGACGTTCACTGGGGCGCTCTCGAGCAGGCCCTTGATGCGCCCGCCTGGATGGCGGATCCAAGGTTTAGGACTGCGGCTTCTCGTCTGAAACATCGCACGGAGCTTGATTGTCTACTGGCAGAAGAAACGGTCCGGCGCGACGGTGCAGAGCTTTCTGCGAAGCTGCATTCATCGGGTATCCCGTCTTTTCCGCTTCTCGATATCGGTGATATACGGAACCACCCCTACTTTTTGTCTCGGCAGCTGTTCCAGATGGTAGATCATCCTGTTCTTAACTCTGTTCCGGTCTACCGCCTGCCCTGGCAGCGGAACGGAAATCCAATTCTGATACGTCGGCGTGCCCCTTACCTTGGGGAGCACACTGAGGAGATTCTCCAAGGTCTCCTCAAGAAATCATCGGCCGACATAACCCAACTTCGCGCAACCGGCGTTCTGCAATAGTGTTTCAACTAAGATGACGACAGAGAAGAATGGCTCGCTCGCGGGCATTAAAGTTTTAGACCTGACGCGCGTTATATCGGGTCCTTATGCCACCATGATGCTCGCTGATATGGGCGCTGACATCGTGAAAATTGAAGAGCCCACCCGGGGCGACGAGATGCGTTGGATTCGCTATCGCGGCCGCGGGGAGCAGGACGAGGATTACTTTTACGCATGCAATCGCTCAAAGCGTAGCGTCGGTCTTAACTTGAAGGACCATGCTGATCAGGCGATTGCCCAGAAACTTGCTGCGCAGGCCGACGTGTTGATCGAAAACTTCTCGCCCGGGGTCGCCAAGCGACTCGGCATGGGATGGGAGCCTTTGAGCAAGACAAATCCGCGATTAATCTACTGCTCGATCTCCGGATTTGGCCAAGACGGCCCATATCGTTCCCGACCAGCGCTCGATCCGATTATCCAGGCGATCTCTGGTGTCATGAGTGTGACGGGTTATGCTGAGCATCCGCCGGTCAAGGTTGGGGCACCCGTTGCCGACGTGGTGAGCGGCATGTTTGCCGCCTATGCGATTGCGGCTGCAATTGCTGGCCGGCATGCCACCGGGCGCGGGCAGTACATTGACGTCAGCATGCAGGATTCGATGATTGCGGTACTGGGTCCAAGGATGGGGGAGTCCCTGCAGGCGGGCATCGCACCGGGGCGTCATGGCAACGCGACCGCTATGCGGGTGCCAGCGGACACATATTTAACCGCCGATGATCGATATATAACCATGATGGTGCTCAACGATACCGCGTGGGAGCCGTTTTGCCGCGCTGTTGAGAAGCCCCAGTGGTTTGCCAACTTGGCGTATCGCACGAGTGCTGACCGAGTGCGCCACAAAATAGAGATAAATCAACTGGTCACCGAGGAGTTTCGCAAGCGCACCGCGGATGACTGGGGCAAGCGCCTGGAGGAACACCGCATTCCATACGGATTTGTGAATAACTATCTCCAGGCTGTTGATGACCCTCAGGTCCAGCATCGCGGCCTGGTCCGCAAGATTCACCATCCCACCTCTGGCGTTATTCGCGTCGTTGGGGCGCCATGGAAGTCCAGCGAAGGCGACTGTAATCCTAAGGCGCCCCCGCGTCTTGGTGAACATACCAAGGAGGTCCTGTGTGAATGGCTGAGCATTACCGCATCTGATGCCGCACTCATGGAGGCGCAGCTCAAGTCTCGCCACTCTGTGGCAAATACCTGATTGAAACAATCGAGCAAAACATCGTGAGAAAAAGGATCAACATGAGCTCAATGCGCGAATTGGCGGTGATGGCCGTTGCGGGTGCACTCGTGGCGGAAGTGGGTTTTTTTACGTCTCAATTCGCGATGGCGCAAGACTATCCTAGCAAGAAGCCGATACGCTTAATCGTGCCTTTTGCGCCTGGTGGCGGGACGGATATCGTGGCGCGCCTCGTTTCCCAACGTGTTTCCGAATCGCTGGGTACGACGATTGTGGTTGATAACCGGTCAGGAGCTGGCGGGTCCACGGCTATTGACATGGTTTTGCGCGCGGCTCCAGACGGATACACGCTTATTTTTGGGGCGGCGAGCTATGCCACTAACGCCGCGCTCTACAAACTCAGCTACGATCCCGTCAACGATATCACCCCGATACACCTCACTTGCCTATCGGGCTATCTACTTTCGCTTCATCCAAGCGTACCGGCTATGACTACGGTAGAGTTGATCGCGTACGCCAAGCAGCGCCCGGGGGGGCTTTCCTATGGTTCAAGCGGCATAGGGGGACTTGCACACCTGGCCACTGAGTTGTTTACGTCGATGAGTGGCACGAAGATGACTCACGTACCCTACAAGGGGACAGGACCCGCGCTGACAGACGTCCTGGGCGGTCAGATTCAAGTGCTGATGGGCAGCATTCCCTCAACGACGCAACATGTGAAGATGAACCGATTACGCGGAATTTCTGTCACGACTTCGAAGCGTTCCGCGTTGGTTCCGGACATCCCCACCATTGCAGAGACTTTGCCAGGCTACGAGGCAGTCCTTTGGTATGGGGTGTGGGGGCCAAAGAATCTGCCTGCAAATGTCGTGAACCGTTGGAACAAGGATCTCGATGCTTTAATCCAGTTAGCCGATATGCGCGAGCGCATGTCGAAAGAAGGGGTGGAACCTGCCGGGGGATCGCCGCAGCAGTTCAAGACCGTCCTGGCGCGGGATATTGCCAAGTGGACCAAGGTCGCTCGAGAAGCGAAGGTCGTAATAGATCAGTAGTGGTGGTAGACAGCCGGTGATGTGCTGGAGGCAACATTGGTGCAGAATTGGCTGCTCGGGTGCCCCCCGACGGGTACAAGATTATGGCGACGACCTGCGACGGCAGTGCTCATGGGGAACGGATACCAATAGTGGGCGTGTCCGGGATTTTGTGTAAACGGGTTTTAGGTTAACGCTGCTTCGTCCATTCATCGAACTCGATAGTAAAGCGGCTTAATGCCGCTTTCCAGCTTCAAACCGACATCTACTGATCAGGGTTTCAGGGAATGTCGCTAATTTAGTGCCAAAGGTCGGTCGAGTGCCGCGGGAGGCATTCTAAATTACTTTTTCCGATTTAAGTATTTCCAGTTCCTCATCCGATATTCCCAACCACTCACCGTAGACTTCGTGGTTGTGCGCGCCCAGGTCTGCGCTCGGTTTTAGCTTCGTAAGTTCCTGGTTTTCAAAACGAAGGGGACTGCGCGCAGCAGCGATCCGGCCATATTTTGGATGATCCATCCATTCGAGCATGCCACGTGCATGTAAATGAGGGTCGTTGGTGATTTCCGCTAAATCCCTCACTGGCGCGCAGGGAATGTGATGCGGCGAAAGAATTGCAAATAGCTCATCGCGTTTGAATCTTGCGGCATATTCCCCCACGATTTTATCGACCTCGTCACTGAGAGTGGCGCGCTTCTTGGCGGTATCGAATCGCGGATCGGAAGTCAGATCGTCGCGCCCCATGACCTTGGTCAGCGAAATCCAGTGCTTATTGTTGGTGCAAAGGATCGCGATGTATCCGTCGCTCACCTGATAAACACTATACGGCGCGGATGCCTTTCCGCTGTGCGTATTTCCCGTTCGCTGCGGAAAATCGACCGGGCCGCCGTAATTCCCCGAAGCGAAATACAGTCCGAGGCTGGACGCAAGAGAAAAGTAAATGGCGTCCAACATCGCGACTTCGACTTTTTGGCCATGGCCGGTTTTTTCGCGCTCATATAACGCCGTCACAACGGCTCCATATAAATGGATGCCGCAGGAAAAATCACAGAGCGCCGGGCCAATTTTTGTGGGCGGTCCATCGGGAAATCCTGTGACGCTCATTGCTCCCGACATGGCCTGAATCGAAATATCCATCGCCGGATACTCGCGGTAAGGGCCTGTACTTCCATACCCGGAGCCTGAGGCCACAATGAGTCTGGGATTTACTTTGCGCAAAACTTCGTAACCGATGCCTAGCTTGTCGAGCTTTCCTGGTAAAAAGTTTTCAAGGAGCACATCTGCACGCCGAGCCATATCGATCAAAATCTCGCGGCCACGCTTGGTTTTCAGATTTAACGTGACGGCTTGTTTGTTTGAATTAAGCATCGCAAATGGCAGTGCTGCTCCCCCAATGAGAGTTCGCTGTCGCATCGACTCGCCTTCGAGGGGCTCAATTTTAATGATGCGTGCGCCTGCCATTCCCATCAAAAAAGTAGCATATGGGCCGTTGTAAATCTGTCCTAAATCGAGGACGGTAATACCCTGCAATGGACTGCGTTGATTCATGACCACTCGACTCCCCTGGTTCTTCTTAAGCGCTTTTACCTGAGACCTATATTTTCCAGCCCAACCACTCGCACACGCCGCGCCCCATGATCCATGCCTTGTCTTCGGTCGAAAGCCATGGAATTTCCTCGCTAAACATGGTGACCCCCTGACGATAGGTGCAAGGAAGCCTTGAAAGATCTGAACCCCAAAACAATCGCTTTGGCCCAAAAGCATCAAAAACTTGCCGGATGTGGGAGTGAAGCTTCCTGAACGGATATTTATCTTCTGTATAGAAAGGCATGATCGAGGCTTTGGCGGCGACATTGCGGTATTTCGCCAGAGCAAGTAATTCCCCAAGCCCCGCAAATGCTTCGTCATCCTTGCCGTGTACAAGGCCAAGGTGATCCATTACAAGCTTGAGGTCAGGGTGACGTTCGGCCACGCGGGCAATTGAGGCCATCAGGCGGTGGGGCACAAGAACCATCACAGGCACGCCAGACGCTTCAGCCTCGTGCCACACCCAATCGAGTTCCCCGGAAACAAACGGACGCTCCAATAATGGCGTATGCAATGCGAACCGTAATCCGAGCATACCCGGTTGTTTTAGCCAGTTGCGGATCTGTTCTTTTGCATCTTCCCGATAAATGTCCAGGCGTCCCATCACGGCAAAACGATCTTTGTATTGTGCGGCAGCGGCCAAAGCCAGATCGTTTCGGTCCCCCTCCCAGGAGGGAGGAACTATGATGACACGATCAACGCCGGCCTTGTCCATTTCGCCGATGACAAATTCTTTGGTGTAGGGAATACCGTTGTTATGAACCGGAACCGCCTTGAGGCCTGCGGGCGGGACTGGCCAGGGGCGATCTGGCGTATCAGCACCCCAAATATGAACTTGTGAGTCAACAACTAACATTAGAGTTCCATAATTTAATCAGGCTTCACGCCTGTGGCTTTAATAACTTTTGCCCACCGTTCTATCTCGGCACGGATCAATGCGCCGAATTGTTCGGGCGTGCTGCCAGACGGTATGGCACCTTCCCCTGACATTTTGGCCGCGGTGTCAGGGCGTCCCAGAAATGTTTGAATATCGGCATTTATCTTGCTGATAATTGCGCCCGGTGTATTGGCGGGTGCGAGCATTCCGTACCATTGCGTGACTTCATATTCCGGGACGCCCGATTCCCGGATGGTTGGCAGATCGGGCAGTATTGCAAGGCGTTTGTCACTTGCTACCGCAATCGGAATGAGGCGTTTCGCCTTTACATATGGGAGTAGTGGTGGCACGCCGTTAATCGTCAATGAAATTTGACCGGCAATCAGATCGGTCAGCATTGGTCCGGTCCCTTTATAGGGGACATGCACAATGTCAGTCTTTGTGAGCAATTTAAAAAACTCCACGCACAGAAACGGATTGCTGCCACCGCCGCTTGAGCCGTAGTTCAGCGTTCCGGGGCGTGCTTTTGCCATATCGACAAGCTGCTTTACCGTCTTTACCGGCAGTGACGGATGCACAACCAGCATGTTCGGCACTCGTGCAATCAACGAGATTGGCGAGAAATCCTTGATCGCGTCGTATCGCAGTTTTGGGAACAGCGATGGGTTCACGCCAAACGTACCGATGTGTCCAATGATCAATGTATAGCCGTCGGCCGGGCTTTGTGCTGCGAGCTCAGTACCGATCTGACCGCTGGCGCCACCGCGATTGTCGACTATCACCTGAAGTCCCCATAACTCAGTGAGGTTCTGGGCGGCAACCCTGCCAACAATGTCGGTGCTGCCGCCGGGTGGGAAAGGGACGATCAGCCGCACTGGCCGCGCTGGATAGGGTTGCTGTGCAAAAGAAACCCCATTGAAAAAACTTACAGCGATAAGGATTGCAGTCGATATTCCGGACGCAATAGACGTCATACATTTCCTTTAATCAGTGTGTTTTTGTGCAACATCAAAAATATTGTCGATTACTTTTTCTTGCGCGCTAGAAAAGCCGTCATCAGTTTGGAGGGTTCGTCAGTGCGACGGGCTTCCACACACATTTCAATGCCTCTGCGGATACTGTCGGTCAAGGACATGCGCTCCCAGTCGCGCATTAAGGATTTTTGTAGCCGCACGGCCCGCGCGCCGCTTACCAGGATGGACTGGAGCCATTTTTCGATAGCGACGTCCAACTCAGACGCCGGGACAAGTTTTTGCACAAAACCGAACTGGTACATGTCTTTGGCTTCAAAAATGTCACCCGTAAGAACCAGTTCAGCAGCACGCCCCCAGCCCAGCAGAGCCGGCAAGAGTGCGGCCTCCATGCCCGATGGCAATCCGACACGAACCTCAGGCATGCCGAATTTTGCATGATCAACTGCCGCACGCATATCGCATGAAGCTGCCAGTTCCATCCCCGCGCCCAAACAATATCCGTTCACGCGCGCAATAACGGGGACGGGGCAGCGGCGAATGGAGTCGCAGGCATAGTGGGTAAGGGTGTGTTCTTCCTCCGCTTCCTCGACGGTCAAGTCCTTCATTTCCGCCAAATCGGCACCCGCAATGAAGGATTTGTCGCCTGCCCCGGTTAGCACGACCGCCCGCAACTTATCGTCCTGAGACAACTTGGAAAATGCATTGGCGATGGCGCGCTTTCCGGCGATACCAAGCGCATTGCGTTTGGTAGGATTATTAATCGTTACATGGGCGATATGTCCGGCGTCCCCGCGCTCATCCATGCGGATCAGCACCAGATCGTTTATTTCATTTGCGGTCTTCATAATTGACTTCCCTTTTGCGCATCTACACACACGAAATTTGCCGTTGAATTTCTAAAAAACCTAAAAGGTTCCCCATGATATCAGTGCCAAATCATGCAAAATAAGACTTAATTGATATAATGTTATCCACTGATGACATAGTGAAAATATGATCACCCTTCGCCAATTAAGTCTTCTTCAGGGAATCGTTAAAAACGCATTCAACCTATCGGCCGCAGCCCGGGCGTGTCACACCTCTCAACCGGGAGCGAGCCGCCAGGTGGCGCTCCTGGAGCAGGAGCTCGGTGTAAAACTGCTGTTGAGGAGAAAAAACAGAATATTGGATTTGACGGCGGTCGGACAGGAAATATTGTCGATCGCAAATCAAATGCTAAGCCAAGCGGAAAACATCAAGCTGATAGCCGCAGATGAGCGCGGTGACAGCGGGGGGCGCCTTATCGTTGCAACCAGCCATCTGCATGCTCGATATACCTTGAGAAATCCGGCGAAGAGTTTTAGCCGGAAATACCCCAATGTCGAGCTTCAACTGCTGCAGGCTGACCCTGAAAATATAGTCAGCTTGGTGGAAAGAGGTTTGGCACATATTGGCATCAGTACTCTGCTGCCCTCAACACACCAGACGCTTTTGCTTTTGCAAAGTGCGCTGATAAAGCGCTCAGCAATCGTGCCCAAAGGGCATGCGCTGGCTCGGAAAAGACGACTCTCTCTTAATGATTTGGCGCGCCATCCTATCGTCGGATATCACGCCGAATCCACGGCCGGGCGCCTGCTCGCCAGCACGTTTAAATCAAATGGATTTGTGCCGCGCTTTGTGGTCAGCGCAAATGACTCGGATGTCATTAAGACCTATGTGTCGGATGGGTTCGGCATAGCAATCGTGCCGTCACTCTCTTTGGACGATGCCGGACGCGATGCGCTCACGGCTATAGATGTGACCTCACTATTTCCAAAAACTTTCATGACAATATGCCTGAGGCAAGATCGGCACCTTAGAAACTATCTAACCGATTTTATTTCGCTCATTTCGCCGGAATGGACACGTCGCGCGATACAACATGCCGTATCCGCACGAGAGAGGGCCTGTTTATAACTTTCACGCCGTAGACTAATGTCTGTCGCGTCGAAGGGACGTCAATAAATAGCGCCTGAACGCGACGACATGCCAAATCGCTAGCCCGTTGCGCCGCGGTGGTCGTGCGATACCTGACTGCTATGATATGCCCTGCCTCGCCACCTCGCCACCTCGCCACCTCGCATTAAGGGATACGACCATGCCGACCATCGCCGAAAGCCTCGGTGCATATGCCGCCGCTCTACGTTACGAAGACCTACCTGCCGGAGTCGTTCATCAGGCAAAACGTACTATGATGGATACCCTCGCGTGCGGACTCGGCGGCTATGATTGTGAGCCGGTTCGTATCGCGCGCGAACTCGCCTCTCTGGTCAACAGCAGCGCGCCCGCGACGCTGTTCGTCAGCGGCGCCAAGACCACGATGGAGATGGCGGCGTTTGCGAACGACGTCATGGTGCGCTATCTAGACTTCAACGACGGCGACATCAGCAAGGGCGGCGGACACCCGAGCGACAGTATCGCGGCATTGATCGCTGCTGCGGAGACGGCGCACGCCGACGGCCGCGCGCTCCTCCAGGCGACTGTTCTGGCCTACGAAGTGTACGGTCGCTTTAGCGACGCGCTGGAATACAAGGCGATCGGTGTTGATCACGCCACCATCGGCGGGCTGGCGAGTGCCGTCGGCGCGGCAAAGCTGCTGGGCTTGAGCGAAACGCAGATGGTGCAGGTGGTAAATCTGTACGTCGCCGGCAATGTCGCGCTGAACCAGACGCGCATTGGCAATCTTTCTGCATGGAAGGCCTGTGCCTATGCCAACGCCAATCGCAACGCGATCTTTGCCGTTCAGCTCGCCGCGCGCGGCATGTCCGGCCCGGAATCGGTATTCGAGGGGCGCAACGGGTTCTTCAAGGTTACCGGCGGCACGCCTTTTGAGCTCGCGACATGGGGTGGCGGGGCCGAGCCGTTCCGGATACTGCGCACCCACTTCAAGCAGTTTGCTCTCTGTAATTTTGCTCAGACGATGGTGGGCGCCATACTGGAACTACGTCCGAAGCTGGGTGATCTCGCGGACGTTGCACAAGTGCGTGTCGGCGTGTCGCAGAAGGCCATGGATATCATGGCGGACGATCCGGGCAAGTGGCGGCCGGACAACCGCGAGACCGCCGATCACAGCATTCCCTACACCGCGGCACTGGCCGTGAAATTCGGCGCGATCGAGCCGCGGCACTTCGACGAAGAATATCTGCGCGACGAGTCGCTTCTCGATATTGCGCAGCGGGTCGAGTGTTACCCGCACGAGGAGGCGACGCGAAGGGACGCGGAAGTGAGTCTTTGTGAGCTGGAAATAAAATTGCGGTCAGGCGAGCGGTTGACGTCTCGCGTGGACTATCACCGGGGCCATTGGAAAAATCCCATGACCGATGCAGAGGTGGCCGACAAGCTGCGTTCGCTCGCGCGCCCGGTGTTGCCGGCCGCTCAGGTTGAGGCGCTGATCGAGCAGATCTGGGCGCTGGAGCGGATGTCCGATACGTCGGCTCTGGTGAACCTGATGGTCCGGCATTAACGCGCCGACGGCGCGTCCTACTCCTGCTTGCCCGCCGTGTCTCCGAGCAGCTTCGCCCATTTGGTGATCTCGGCGCGGATGAACACCGCGAACTCCTCCGGCGTGCTGCTGACGATATCGGCACCGAGTTCGAGCAGCCGTTGCTTCACAGTCGGGTCCGCCAGTGCCTTACGCGACTCTTCATGGAGGCGCGTGACGTAGCTCTTCGGCGTGCCTGTCGGAACGATGAGCCCATACCAGTTGCTGGCCTCGAAGCCCGGCAGCCCCGCTTCGGCTGCTGTTGGCAGATCGGGGACGGAAGGCGAGCGCTTGGTTGTGGTTACCGCCAGTGCACGTAGCCGCCCGGCCTGTATCTGCTGGATCACGGTGGGCATGCTAACCACCATGATCTGGGTTTCGCCGCTGAGCACTGAGGAGGCGGCCGGTCCAGCGCCTTTGTAGTTGATTCCGACCACCTTGAGGCCCTGATAGGCGTTGATTTGCGCGAGTCCCAGATGGCTTGGGGATCCCGGGCCGGCGTTCGCAGCGTTGTACTTGCCCGGCGAGGACTTGATCAGTTCGATTAACTCTCCCATCGACTTAGCCGGGACGGACGGATGCACCACGAGCACATAAAGTCCCTTGACCTGCAGCGTCGCGGGTGCGAGGTCGCGCGTGACGTTGTAAGGCAGCTTGGGATAGAGCGCGGTGTTTATGGTTAGCGTGCTGGTCGCCATACCGATGGTATAGCCATCCGGTGTGGCCTTTGCCACCAGATCGGTGCCTATGATGGTGTCGGCGCCGCCGCGGTTGTCGACGACGAGCTGTTTGCCGAGACCGTCGCTCATTTTCTGTGCGACGATACGTGCGATCACGTCAGTGCCGCCGCCTGGCGGATAGGCCACGATCAAGCGGATTGCGCGCGAAGGATACGAAGACGCCGATGCGTCGGCGGCCTGTGCCGGTGCTGCGCAGAGAAGTCCGGCGACCAGCGCCACCGGTACGGAAAACACGCGCGACAAGTTCATTTTTCATCCTTCGGTGTGCTGCGTTTGTGCTGTTGGTGCTGCATCGGATTGGATGTGCTAGTGTGACATCCTCGGCTGGTAGAGTCCATCCGAGTGCAGGCAGATACCTATGCTAAATTCGCGCACCTACGCGCTACGTTTCTCCATCGTGGACTTCCCCTCGTAGCCATGCAAAATCCTGCCACAGAACTGAAAGTGTTTACGTCCAACGCGACCCGCGCTCTGGTGGACGCGCTGGCCGCGGAGTTTGAGCGCATTGAACGCTGCCGTGTCTCGGTAACGCACGATTCGGCGAAGGTCATGCTCGCCCGCATCAAGCAGGGCGAGCGCGCCGATGCCGCCGTGCTACTGCGACACGCGATCGACGAACTGGTGACGCTCGGCATTATTACGACTGCCAGCCGGCGCCTTTTCTCGCGCTCGAGAATCGGCTTAGGTGTGCTCTCCGGCCGGCCTAAACCCGACATCAGTACGATGGAAGCCTTCAAGTCCACGCTGCTGGAAGCCGGCTCGATTGCGCACACCGTGCACGGTGCCAGCGGCATGTATTTTCCGAAAATGGTCGAAGCCCTTGGCATGACAGAGCAGCTTCGGGACAAGATCGTCACCCGTCCTGGCGGCCTGATCGGCCGCGTTGTCGTGGCCGGCGAGGCGGAAATTGCGTTTCAGCAGGTGTCCGAAATCCTGTCCGTGCCCGGCCTCGACCTCGTCGGACTGATCCCGCCGGAGGTCCAGACGACTTTCGAGTCGGGGACCGGCATATTCGCCGACGCCAAGCAGCCGACTCTCGCGGACGCGTTCATCCGGTTCTTTGCGACGCCAGCCGCCGACGCCCTGTTCGGGGCCAAAGGCCTCGAGTCCGCACTGAACGACCTGTAACCGATTTCCTTATCGCGCAGTCAAAACCGGCGCCGGGTGCGACGCTGCCGGTTTGGCGGGCATGGCGCCAGTTCCCAACACCAGCTATCCGCATCGAGGAGGATCATCCGGAACACAAATTAAGTCGCGTTAGTTATTGAGCGTTACCTCGAATCAATTATCAATCTACTTTAGCGCCGGACAGTTTTACTACCTTGCTCCATTTGATAATTTCAGCGGAGACGAAGGTGGTGAACTCTTCGGGTGTATTGCCAACGAATTCGGCACCTTCTGCAGCGATGCGATCAGTAACCTCTGGCATTTTTATGATTCGCACGATCTCGCCGTGCAACTTTGCAATGATGTCCTTTGGGGTGCCAGCCGGTGCGGCGATTCCAAACCACGAGCCAGTCTCGAATCCCTTGAGACCCTGTTCGTCGAGAGTCGGAAGATCCGGGACAACTGCCACACGCTTCAGACTGGTGACGCCGATCGGGCGCAGACGGCCGTTTTTGACATGCGGCATGGCGGGCACGATACTGCCGATATACACCTCGATGTGCCCACCCAGCACGTCAACGAGAGCCGGTGTTGCACCTTTATAAGGCACATGGATCATTTTGATGCCAGCCATCATCTTGAATAACTCGCCGGCTAAGTGATGTGGGCTGCCGTTGCCTGCGGAGCTAAACCGTAGTTGGTCAGGCTTTGTTTTGGCGAGTGAGATGAGTTCCTTGACCGACTTTGCTGGCACAGAAGGGTGTACGCATACGATGCCAGCTAGTTTCGCAATGTTAGTGATATATGCGAAATCCTTGATTGGATCGTAATTTAGCTTGCCGTAGAGCGTAGGGTTGATGGCGTTTGCAATCGTTGGCATAAACAGCGTATAGCCATCGGGTGCCGAGCGTGCGGCGAGTTCCGAGCCCAGATTGGTGCCGCCACCGGCACGGTTTTCGACTATAACGGATTGTCCCCATGCGTCCCCGAGCTTGGCGGCGACCGGACGCGCCAAGATATCGGAGCCGCCGCCCGGCGCATAGGGCACGATCAGTCGAATTGCCTTGGTTGGATAATTTTGCGCCTGCGTGTTGTACGGCGACGCCGCGAGTGTGGTCAGCGCCATGCAGACAACGAATTTTCCTGCGGCAATCGCTGTCGAATCCGCGAGGGATGCGGGATGCGTGTTGTCTGTTACCGTTTCGAGTGAATTCATTCCGAGTCCTCAGTGGCGTTCGAATGCGTGACCAGTTTTTTTTATTGAGAAGCGTTGCATAGCATGCTGCTGTGCCCCACCTTTGTCGGTGATCATACACGTCACGTGAATGCAGCGGCAATCCGGTTGATGTAGGCGCCGACCTCGCGTAGCCTACTGAAGTAATTTGTCTTGGCCCTGAGCAACTGCAAACGGGGCCTCCTAGGCTAGGAGTTTCAAAGTGCTATTTTGTTTGGTGATAATGCAGTGCGAAAGGGCGGGTTTTTGACATGGACAAGACGACTCAGAAGCTCGTCGATTATGCAATGGCAGTCAATTTTTCGGATTTGTCGCCGGTCGTTGTTGATGCGTGCAAGACCCGGCTGATAGATACGTTCGGTTGCGCCATCGGGGCCTATCATGCCCCCCTCTGCAAGCAGACGCGCGAAATGGCGCACCGTTATACCGGGACTCCGGCTGCAAGTGTGCTCGGTTGCGAAACGGCCAGCACTGCAGAAATGGCCGCCTATGCGAATGGTGTAATGCTGCGGTTTCTTGATCTGAGTGACTCGTATCGTGTGAAAAGTGGCGGGCACCCGAGTGACGTGATCGCGGGTCTGCTTGCGGTTGCTGAGTTTTCCCGTGCCGATGGGCGCTCGCTGATCACTGCCATTGTGGTTGCTTACGAAGTGTATTGCGCGTTTTGCGAGGCTGTTGATATCAATTCAAAGGGCTGGGACCAGCCTGTCTACAGCATACTGGGCACTGTGCTCGCAGCGGGGAAGCTTCTCGGGCTGACGCGTGAACAGATGGGGCATGCCGTATCTCTGGCCCTTGCCCCGAATATGGCATTACATCAAACCAGGCGTGGCGAACTTTCAAACTGGAAAAACAACGCGGCCGCGAATGCATCGAGAAATGCGGTGTTTGCTGTGTTGCTCGCGCGAGATGGCTGTACAGGTCCGACAGCAATATTCGAAGGCCGGGCCGGGGTGTTCGATGTCGTTGGTCGATTCGATTGGCCTAAGCTGGATCCTAGTCCCTTACGGCTGAGTAAGACGCATCTGAAATCGTTTCCAGTCAATTACCATGGCCAGTCGGCCGTTTGGGCTGCCCTGCAATTGCGTGGAAAGGTTCAGTTGGAAAATATCGCGAAAATCCACGTCGAGGGTTACCACAGTGCCGTCGAAGAGATGGGGAGTGACCCTGCGCACTGGGCGCCGCGGACCCACGAGACTGCTGATCACAGCATTCCATACGTTGTCGCAACTGCCTTGCTCGATGGTGAGATCACGCCCACATCATTTTCTGAGCAACAGCTGCATGATCCGCGCAAGGCCCGTTTAATGGGCGTGACGACCGTCGTCGAGGACAAGGCGTTGACGGCAAAATTTCCGGAGTCGGCGCCGTGTCGTATGACGATTACTTTGGCGGATGGGGCGACTATTCAGAGTTATATCCAATCGCCCCGAGGGCATGCTGACAATCCACTCGGCGAGGCGGAGGTTGAGCGCAAATTCATGTTGCTAAGCCGGGATTATTGCGACGAGGCAAAGAGCAGCAAGATTCTTTCGACTTTATTTAAACTCGATGGCGTTCGGGATGTTGGGGAAATAATGCGTTTATTTGTGATTCCTCAGGACACGCCTAATTAGGCTCGGCGCCGCAATTGTTCGGTCGTTTTGACGGTGAGTAGGGCGGCGGCCGAGCCTATTTCGCGGCGAGTGCCAGTTGGATTTTTTCGCGCCGCAAAGCCGGTGCGAATATTTCAATAAAATCATAGACAAATGAACGCAGGAAGGCACCTTTTCGCAGGCCGATTTTGATCGCAACGGGCTCGAAGAGATGGTTCGCGCTGATAGCCACAAGAGTGGTGTCTTCGGCTTTGCTGTAGGCGAGGGAGGCAACGACGGCGATGCCGAGGCCGGAGCGGACGTATGTTTTCATGACGTCAACGTCGGTGGCGGTTAAAACGATGTTGGGTGACAGTCCCTTCGCTTCGAAGACCTCCAGAATTCGCCAGTAGATGGCAAATTTGGCGTCATAAGTGATCAGCGAGTATTGCGACAGCTGGTGCAGCGTGGGCTTCCTGACTTTGGCAAGTGGGTGATTACGCGGCGCAAGAATGATGCGCTCATGCTGATTGCATGAAAAAAATACCAAGTCTTTCGGGCGATCTTCAGCCTCAGCGCAAATGGCCAGATCCGCGTCGCCGTTGCTTGCCCAGGTCATGATTTGTTGGGGATCACCCTGACGTAGCACGAGACGCACCTTCGGGTAACGCGCCATGAACGTGCGGATAACGTCGGGCAGGGCGTATCGCGCATAGGTGTGTGAGGCGGCAATTGTGATGCTGCCTTGCTGGCTAGCCTCAGAATTTTTACCTAATTCACCGATCGTATCGATGTCATGGAGCACGCGCCTGGCGTAGTCGAGCACTTCGCGACCCGTGCTCGTGAGGCCGCTGATTTTGCGCTTGGAGCGCACGAATATCGGCGTGCCGATTTGCTTTTCAAGGGACTGGAGGTGCCGGCTTACGCTGGGCTGGGATGTGTGCGCACGGCGCGCCGTCAGGGAGATGTTCAAACCGCAATCGACTGCCTGTGAAAACAGTTGGAGTTGACGGAGTCTCATTTCATTCCATACAAAAAATGCATATAGCGTATTCAATTATAGTCCTTGTATGCATAACATCCCAAGACGTATATTTAATATTCAAGATCCAATAAATCCTGATATAAAAGGGGAATGCCATATGGAAGCGGCAAGTAACCGAATGGTCCGAATCATCAATCCGCTCGGGGAGCCGGAGGCGATCCGCGCCACGCTGGCGCAGCGCCTGAAGTCTCTGGACGGCAAGTCGATCGGTTTTATCGACAACATCAAGCCCAATGCCGGGCTATTTCTCGAATATGTTGAGGAATTGATCCGTGCGGACTACCCCAGTGTCACGGTGCACAAGGTTCGCAAGAACTTTACGTCAAGCAAACTGATTGCAGATCAACTCGAAGACAAGGTAGAGGCCTTAGTTAACGCTTGGGGTGATTGAGGGGGCTGCACGTCGTGGTGTATCCACGACTCGGTCTATTTGGAAAAGCGCAACATTCCAACAGCTACGATTGTCTCAACGGCGTTTATCACGCCTGCGCGGCTTGCCGCCAAGAATCTTCAGTTAGACGCGTTGCCTCTCATTGTCGTGCCGCATCCGCTGAACGACCTGACGCCCGGTCAGGTTGGCGATCTTGCGCGCTCTGCATATCCTTTGATTCTGCTGCATCTGACCGGGCAGGAAGCGCTGGAGCCAACGGTGCACGCCGATTACGTACGTCCAGAGCGACGTAAGGTGGCGGGAAACAATCGGCAAGGTGGTGTGGGAGGAGAAAAGGCATGAGTCTTCAACAGCCAGTAGCTCCCGTATTCGAATTGGAAGATTCGTGGGAGGCAATCAACGCTTGGTTCCTTGAACGTGATTTGACGGACGGTTTACCCATCGTGCCGCCGACGGAAGCGCGTGTTCGGGCAATGACCGGCTACGTGCAGGAAGTGCTGGGCTGGGCGCCACAGGATGCCATTGGAAAGCTCGCACCAAAGGAAGGGGTTGCAACGATCGAGAAAATCGCAGCGAATGCGGTGATGGCCGGTTGCAAGGCGGAATACATGCCGGTGCTGATCGCCTGCGTAAAAGGCATTGCTGATCGTAGATTCAATCTGGATGCGCTACAGACATCCACACACAACACATCAGTGTTGCCGATCGTCAATGGGCCTATCTGTAAGGCGATCGATCTCAACTGGGGTCACAACTACACGGGAAGCCGCTGGCAAAGTACGGCGGCGATTGGTCGTGCGCTGCGCCTGATCATGGCGAACATCGGCGGCACTCCGGGCTCAGTGAATATACACACGCAGGGCCATATTGCCCGCTTCGAACACTGTATCGCGGAAAATGAGGGTGAGAATCCGTGGGAACCTCTGCATGTCGAGAGGGGGTTCGCACCGGACGTCAGTACTGTGACCGTGATTCCAGCATGTCCCGCGGCAATGATTGACGACAACGGCGGTAGCCAAACGGCAAAAGATTTGCTGAGGACCATTGCGCACTCCATTGCGTATGTCGGCAATAGGAATACCAATGGCGAAGGTCAGCCGCTATTGATTCTTGCCCCGCAGCATGCACGCTTGCTTGCAGATGGAAATTACAGCAAGGCAGAGGTGAAACGGTTTATCTGGGAGCGCGCCCGCGTGCGATTTGGTGATATACCGACCGGTAATCTAGTGAGCTTCAGCCAGAAAAACCTGAAACTTTATGCCGATGTGGATCCTGGTTACGGTGTGCCGATTGCTGACAAAGCCGACGATATCGTCATTGTTGTAATGGGCGGTGCAGGAACGCATAGTCTTTCCGTACAGACAAGATTGGCTTGCGAGAATTTAACCGTTTCGATTACAAAGAAGGATGGAACGTTTTTGAAGATTCAGTAAGCCGTTGGGTCGACGTGTAATCCGATCGAAAAAAATAGCTTCTCCCGATGAATTGAGATGGCATCATGGGTGTATTGAGAACAACTGGAGGATGAGGATGGTTCAATTTATACGTGTCGCTTTATTGTTATTGGCATGTGGCGCGTTAAACGCGCATTCACAGACCTATCCGACTAAACCGGTACGCTTGGTTGTGCCGTTTGCGCCCGGTGGTACTACTGAAGTGCTGGCGCGGATTATTGGCCAGAAGTTGGGCGAGCAACTGGGGCAGCAGATGATTATCGATAACCGCCCTGGCGCATCTGGCAGTCTGGGGGCAACCATTGCGGCCAAGTCGTCGCCCGATGGTTATACGTTGCTACTGACGTCCCTGTCGCCGATTGTGATCAACGTGAACATGTACGCGGGCAAGGGGCCTTACGATCCTGAAAAGGATCTCGCACCGATTTCGCTAATTACGAAAGTGCCATCGGTTATTACTACTCCTATTAATGCAAGCTACCGTACCGTAAAAGATATCATCGCTGCAGCAAAAACAAATCCCAATAAGTTGTCTTACGGTTCTTCCGGCACCGGGAGTGTGAACCATCTTATCGGTGAACTGTTTCGTCTGGCGGCGGGTATAGACTTATTGCACATTCCCTACAAAGGTGCGGGGCCCGCCATGATCGCCTTGCTGTCGAAGGAGGTCGACATGATTATTGCGTCTCCAGTCGCAATCATGTCACAGGTTCGCAGTGGCCAAGTGCGTGCGATTGCGGTGTCCGGCGCAAAACGAGCGCCCGCGTTACCCGATGTGCCGACTATCAGTGAATCCGGCGTGCCTGGCTTCGATTCCACCGCTTGGTATTGCATGATGGCGCCCGCTGGGACGCCGCGGCCGATCATTGATAAGGTGCGTAACGCTTTGGCGCAGGCAATGCAGACGCCGGCAGTGACCGAGCGGCTAAACGCCGAAGGGGCGGTGCCAGAGCCCACAACACCCGAGGAGTTGCTGAAACTTATCAAGAGCGATAGAAGGTTGTGGGCAAAGGCTGTGGAAATCTCCGGGGCAAAATTGGATTAATAGGAAGAATAATGTTCAAGCTGATACAGCAACCGGGGACGTTGGGCCCGCTGAAGTTAAAAAACCGGATTACCTTGGCGCCGCTTGGTACGAATTTTAGTACAAGCGATGGCTTGATTACGGAGCGCGACAAGGCCTATTACGCCGAGCGTGCCAAAGGCGGTGTCTCAATGATTATGACATCTGCCATGGGGGTGAATGGTCGTGCGCGCTCGCATCGCTTTACCCCGGTTTGCTACCACGACCGGTTCATACCCGGGCTGGCGAGTCTGGTGGAAACGATCAAGTCGCACGACTGCCATGTTTTTGGGCAACTGAATCATCACGGTGCGCTTCTGCATGAGCCTGGTGCAGTGGCAGTCGGGCCGTCGCCCTGGATTAATCCGAAAACAGGTGATGATGTCAGGCCAATGACAGAGCCGGAAATCGTCGAGGTGCAGAAGGACTTCGCGAGTGCGGCTCGAAGGCTATGGATTGCGGGCTATGACGGCGTCGAAATCCATGCGGCCAATGGTTACCTTTTTCAGCAGTTCTTCACGCCCAGAATCAATAAGCGCACGGATGCCTACGGGGGTTCGGTAGAAAACCGAATGCGGTTTCTTGTGGAGACGGTAAAGCGCATGCAGGATGTCGCGCCCGGACTGTTGGTCATGGTGCGCTTCAGCGTGACGGAGTTTACGACGCCGAGCTATACGGAAGAGGATGCCATCGCTTTGGCGCAAGGCCTGGAGCGTGCCGGTGTCGTTGCACTCGATCTGTCCGGTGGCAGTAATGAGACACCGCAACTTTCGAAGTATTGCATACAAACCCCATCATTTCCCCGCGGTTGTCTGGCCCCCTACGCGAAGCCCATCAAGGACGCAGTTTCCATTCCCGTCTTCGTCGCTGGACGCATCGTTGAGCCTCAAGACGCGGAGAATGTTCTTGCGTCGGGCAGTGCCGATTTCATTTCGCTGGGGCGTGCGCTGTACGCAGATCCCCATTGGGTGCTAAAAGCGTTTGGCAATATCAAGGCACCAATTCGCCGATGCATCGCTTGTAATGTGTGTCACGACCGGCTATCTGCTGAAAGAGACGTTTCCTGTGTTCAGAATCCCGTGATGGGCACCGAGTTCGAATCGTTGGCGCTGACGGAACCCCATCTTTTTCCTTCGAGTGTGAAAAAAGCAAAGCGCCAGCGTGTGCTGGTTCTAGGTGCCGGCGTCAGTGGCGTCGAGACGGCGCGTGTTGCCGCGGGGCATGGGCATCAGGTCGAGGTCTGGGAGAAAAGCGAACGGGTCGGCGGTCAGATTCACTTTGCGGTAGCAGCGCCGGACAAAAAAGAGGTTGGGGGTGCCTGGCTATATCCCTGGCAGGAGGTGCAGCAATTGGGCATACCAGTGAAGACCGGCGTTCAGGCTTCGGTGCAGAACATAAAGGATTTCAACCCGGATATCGTAGTGCTGGCGACGGGAGCAGTGCCTAAGCCTGCTCCATTCGACGTATCAGGGTTTAACGCTTCGATAGCGGTGTATCAGGCATGGGATGTACTCGGTCAGCCGGATCTGGTCAGGGCAGGGGCGCGTGTAACTGTCGTTGGTGGTGGCACCGTCGGGGTGGAGACCGCTGATCTACTCGTGGCGCGCGGATGCAATGTGACACTAATAGAACCCCAGGCCATGCTCGCCAATGGAATGTCAAAAAGCAATCGCACGGAGGTTATCGACCGTCTTCGTGCTGTCGGAGTTAATTTGTGGGTTAAGACCAGCGTTACGAGGACTCGCGCGACAGCGCTGGAATTGCGAGGCGCCGACGGTGCAGAAAAGACCCATGCGATAGGAGACTACCTGGTGATTGCTGTAGGGGCTCAGGCTAACCTGAACATGGTGCCAGTGCTGGAAGAGGCAGGCGTGCCTTATGTGGCGGTTGGTGATTGCTATAACCCTGGTGATTTCATGAGTTGTCTGCGGGATGCCCGCATGGTGGGCTCTAGTATCGACCAATACGCCGTGCGACAAGTCAATCTGAAGCAAGGGCCGGCGCGGTTGAGTTAAAGTCGTAAAGGCGATGGTGAATTTGGCGTAAACGATCCAATCGCTCAGTTTGCCTTTGCTACTGCGTCTTCACCGCCAGGTACCAGCTTTGCAGCGCTCTAAGGGTTTGTTGAAATAAGAAATGGGGAGATATTGCGCGTTTAGCTTGGATTCAGCCAGAGTGACAAAGTTCTATTCTAATGTAATGCGTTGTTGCGCGAGTCGTATTGCCCAGTTAAGGCAGTAATTAGATGAAGCGAAAGTTGAGAGAAGGGTGTCCTGAATCTTGTGTAAACAGTGTCCCCGCCGACTTCACATTGACTGCGACATAATAAGGTCAATTGACGAGAATGGGAGTGGACGCGGCGACATGGGTCTCCGCTCGATTTCTATCTGCATAGCCCTTTTGAGCGCGGGTAGCAGCTTTGCGGCTGAACAGCCGTATCCAAGCCGCGCCATCCGGGTGGTGGTGCCGTTTTCTCCAGGTGGCACGCCCGATCTCATCGCGCGTGTGATAGCGCCGCAAATGGAGCGCGAACTTGGGCAATCGATCGTCATCGACAACCGCGCCGGGGCGAACGGGATTATCGGCGCAGAAATCGTCGCACGCGCCGCACCCGACGGCTACACGTTACTGAAAATGCCGACGTCGCTTATTGTCAACACGCTCTTCTACAAAAAACTACCCTACGACATCGAGCGCGATTTTGTGCCGATCACCAATACGGCGAGCGCGCAGGGTTACCTTCTGCTGGTGCATCCAGCCGTGCCGGCGAATACCGTCGAAGAATTTGTCGCGCTGGCGAAAAAGCGTCCGGCCGAATTGCCGTTCGGTTCGCCCGGCCTCGGCAACTCGTTGCACCTCGCGCACGAATATTTCAATGTGCGTTCCGGCATCCGCATGGTGCATGTGCCGTACAAAGGACTTGGTCCTGCCTTCAATGCGCTGCTCGCCGGCGAGGTGAGCAGCGTGGTGATGGCGCCGACAATCGCATTACAGCAGATCAAGGCAGGAAAGGTACGGCCGTTGGCGTTCACCGGTGCCAGACGCTGGCCGCAACTGCCCGAGGTGCCGACTATGGTGGAAGCGGGTCTCGCAGGCTTTCACCTTGAAGCCGGGTGGTTTGGTTGGTTTGCCCCGGTCGGCACACCTTTGCCGATTGTGCAGCGCCTGAACGCCGAAATACGCAAAGCATTGCTGGTGCCGCAGGTGAATGACTTCATAACCGGGGGCGGTTACGATGTTGTTGGCAGCAGCCCCGCTGAATTTCGAGCGTTTCTGCGCGAAGACATCAAGCGTTACGCCGAAATCGCGCGCGCTGCTGGCATCCGGCCTGAATAGAGCATTACAGATGTGATTTTGTAGCTCATACTCCTAAAAAAGAAGGTGAAAATGACCCAAGCATTCGCTCATTCGTCCAGCTTGGATCGATATTACGGGAGCGGTAAAAAAATATATCATTACCCGAGCTGTTCCGGCTTATCACACTAGACGTTTTTCTTTGCGACCTTCAGGGGAACTATATAAGTGTCGCGTATATTGGGGGGGGCATGAACAACAGCCGCAAACTGGTGGTAGCGCTCGTATTGTGTGCATTTAGTTTTTTTCATCTAGCCGTTGCACAGCAATTTCCAAACAAACCAGTTCGGATGATTGTGGGATTTACGCCTGGAAGTGCGAGTGATGTTACTGCCCGCATCTTTGCACAAAAATTCAGTGAAGCGTGGGGCGTTGCGGTTGCGATTGACAATATACCGGGCGCTGGTGGAACCCTTGGAGTCGCCCGTGGGGCGAAAGCCCCATCTGATGGATATACACTGATCTACGCAGCCAACGGGGCATTGACAATTGCCCCTAGCTTGCAAAGCAAGCTACCCTTTGATCCGATTCGCGATTTTTCACCGATTTCGTTGATGGTCACCATGCCGAATATTGTGGCTGTTAATAACGGGGTGGCGGCACGGAATTTTCAGGAATTGATCGCGCTCGCCAAGGCGCATCCTGGAGAACTCTCATACGCTACTCCGGGTACCGGAACACCCCAGCATATTGGGGGAGAGTTGCTTAAGAGTCTTGCAGGTATTGATATCGCGCACATTCCATATAGAGGGGCAATGTTCACGGATGTTATCGGTGGTCGGGTGACAATCGCAATACAGAATGTTGGTGCAATTCTACCGGTCGTCCGCGATGGGAAGTTGCGTGCGCTCGCAGTCACGTCGCTTAAGCGTTCGCCAAATATGCCGGAACTTCCTACTATCGCTGAATCAGGGTTCCCTGGTTTTGAGGCTGTTTCGTGGTTTGCACTCCTTGCTCCCGTTGGGACTGCAAATGGTGTCGTCGGCAGATTACATCAGGAGGTATTGAAAGTTCTTAGTCAGTCGGACATCCAAGCAAAGTTCGCACAACTTGGGGTTGATACTGCGGGCAGTTCGCCTAAAGAACTGGCTGTAATTATTAAATCTGATATAGATAAATGGGCGAAGGTGATTAAAGAGACGGGTATCACGGAGACCGATTAGTAATGCATTGAAACTGTTCTGACATGAGATATTCAAAACACTAGTTTTTGAATTCTTATTCGTCTTGACCGGCGTGAAAAAACTGATCTAGGTTGAGTGAGAGAAAATACCAATTTTCTAACACTGGAAAGGATCAGAAAACGGCCAAAGGATTACGTTTAAAACCCGAGCAGGTGGTAGCTAGGCTACGGGAGATCGAGGTCAAGCTATCGCAAGGCAAGGATGTGCTGACGGCACGTGTAGCGGGGGCCACGGACAAGAGCTACTACCGCTGGCGGCGGGAATAGGGAGCGTATGGTCAAAAAAAATAGGAAGCTACTGAAAGTGCAGTAGAGGTTGCCCCAGTCGTTTGAACAGAACTCGTCTGCCGAATACTTTTCGTGCTAATTGATGGAAAATTTGATGCGGGAATTAATTTGAGAATAACGTGATCTCGTCGATCTGCTGCTATTCAATTAATCCGATTGCGTCGTTGACACGCTCAAATTAGTTGTATAAGTTTTGACCCTAATATTTTGCTCGGAATCAAGCGGTTAGTATCCTCTGGCCGCAGTTCAATAAATGCATTGGAGGGGTAAATGGACGCCATCAGCAGCGGTCTCGCGACGTTGGTTAATCCACTTGGACAGGTGGAAATCAGGCAGCTTTCATTGGCGCGGCGCCTGAACACCTTGAGCGGCAAGAGGGTTGGTCTAATCAACACAGGCAAGCCTAGTATCGAGCATTTTCTTGGTGAAATTGAGCGAATGTTGTGTGCCAACTATTCCGACATTCAAATTTGCAATGTTCGCAAGGACTTTACCTCTGCAAAACCGATTGCCCATGAGTTAGATGACAAAGTCGACGTTACCATTAGTGCTTGGGGCGACTGAGGCGCATGTGCGTCGTGGAGTGTCCACGACTCAGATTATCTAGAACGTCGAGGCGTGCCGACGTCAACGGTCATTACGTCTGCGTTCCTGAACCACGCTCTGGCGGCGGCAAAGCATTTGCATAACGATGGATTGCCTCTTGTGGTGCCTCCGCATCCGCTGTATGACCTGTCGCCTGATCTATTGCGCCAGCTGGCGCAATGCGCTTATCCACATATCATTCAGCAACTCACCCAAGAGGTGGCGGAAAGTTCTGTGCTGCGAGTAAATTTTCAACGCCCACCGAAACAGTCAGGCGTTGGCGAGAAGGAGGTCGAATGAGTGCGGCACAGCCCGAAGAGCGTTTTCTCCAGGTGGAAGATTCCTGGGAGGCAATTAATCGTTGGTTCTATGAGCGTGACATGACCGATGGGCTGCCGATCGTTCCGCCGACGCAGGCACGAGTCGCCGCAATGGTTGATTATGCAGAGCAAAAACTTGGTTATTCAGGCATGGATAGTGTTGGGACGCTCGAGCCTAGACGGGGCGTTGCAACCATAGAGAAAATTGCTGCAAATGCAGTAATGGCCGGTTGTGAGCCAGAGTACATGCCGGTTTTAATTGCCTCAGTGCAGGCGATTTCGGATCCAAGGTTCAATCTTTACGCGGTGCAAACCTCAACGCACAACACATCTGCTTTGCCAATTGTAAATGGTCCGATAGCTAAAGCAATCGACCTTAACTGGGGTTACAACTCGACGGGTAGCCGTTGGCGAAGTACCGCAACTATTGGACGCGCATTGCGCCTGATTATGGCTAATATCGGCGGGACTCCAGGCGCCATCAATATACATACGCAGGGACATATCGCAAGATACGACGCCTGCATTGCTGAAAATGAGGAAGAGAATCCGTGGAATCCGCTACATGTGGAGCGAGGGTTTTCATCTGATACCAGCGTGGTCACTGTATTCCCGGCATGTCCGGCAGCAATGATCGACGAGCGCGGTGCGAGCAAGAGTGGAAAAGACTTGCTTAAGACATTTTCTCTTTCTATCGCTTATGTCGGTAATCGCAATACTTCTGGTGAGGGTGAGCCGCTGCTGATCCTCTGCCCTCAACACGCGCGGATGCTTGCGGACGGGGGATACAGCAAAGCGGACGTGAAGAGATTTTTATGGGAAAGAGCAAGGGTGCCTTACGGTGACATCCCGGAGGGTATAAGGATCAGCCTAAGCGAAACGAACAAGAAATTCTACGCTGACGTGGATCCGAAATACGGTATCCCATTTGCCGGCCGACCAGAGGACATAGTCATTGTAGTTATGGGCGGCAAAGGGACACATAGCCTATCTGTACAAACGATACTTGGGGCGCAAAGTATTTCAGCCCCGATACTTCGGAAGGACGGCACCCCCTTTGTGGTGCAGTGAAGATTAGTGCGAGTTCGATGACGCCGATGGTATGCGTTTCTAATGGGTTTGTGCCAAGCTAGAGACCAGTATCCTTGGTGGGCGAGCCGGTGGTGCGGGAATGTTCTCGTGCAAACGAAGCAAGGTATCGAATTGTCCCGTTGGCACTTCGACAATTTGGAGTGAACTATGAATGTAGAGAAACTGGTAGTTTCAAGGCTCTTGTGCATTGTGTTTGGATGTCTAGCATTGGCGCCTCACGGCGTGGTGGGGCAGGGCTATCCGAGTCGCCCTGTGCGCGTAGTGGTGGGCTTCGTCCCAGGGGGAACAACAGACACCGTGGCAAGGTTAGTTGCGCAAAAACTAAATGAGAACTTTGGCCAAGGGTTTATTGTTGATACCCGCGCAGGTGCGGGTGGGAATATTGCGACTGAACAGGTGAGTAAAGCGCCGCCCGATGGGAACACTCTCCTAATTTTCTCTGCCGCTGCAACTGTTAATCAAAGTCTCTATAAGAACCTCACTTTCGATGTTCGGACAGATCTTGCGCCGATCAGCCTCCTCATCACGGCGCCGCACATTCTGGTCGTAGATGCTTCAATGCCAATCAAGACGACTTTAGAACTTATTCAATACGGCAAAAAACGACAAGGTCAGCTAAATTTTGCCAACGCAGGCAACGGTTCATCCGCTCACCTGGCCGCCGTGCTCTTCGCATCCAATGCGAAGCTCGAAATTGTTCAAGTTCCATACAAGGGAGCAACTCCGGCCATGACCGATTTGCTGGCGGGGCAGACGCATGCAATGTTCACCGACATGGTGGTGGGACGACCGCACGTCATTTCAGGCAAGCTGCGCGCATTAGCAACTTCGTTGCCGGCAGGTAAGCGGTCAACGCTGATGCCAGAACTTCCCGCGATTTCCGATGGAGCGTTGCCCGGCTTTGAATCCGGCACGTGGATCGGCTTTGCGGCGCCAGCGGGCACGGCGCGTCCTATAGTCGAAAGGCTCAATGCCGAGTCGGTGAAAGCATTCGGCGCTCCCGACGTCCGTGAAAAAGTTGCGGTGCTTGGACTTGAAATCGTCGCAAGCTCTTCCGAGACGTTTGCAGGGATTATTCGTGCCGACGTCGACAAATGGTCGAAAATCGTTAAGCAGGCTAGGATTGGCGTTGATTAGGCAGGTAACCAAAATTTCACAGCAGATCTAGTGTAGTGCTTTGTAATTAATGGAACTAAAAACGATTCGTCGAATCCATGAATTATGAGATTTACTTTGGGGACGGCGATGCGCGTGGCAAGTGCGATTGAACTGGACGACACGCAACGGGAGAGACTCGTGAAGCTGGCGCATTC
>CALQCM020000042.1 GCA_943329075.2 Chitinophaga pinensis
CACCTTCGCGGTCGCATCCCCGCGCAGTGCGCGGGGCCCCTGCTCCGCGCTGCGGTGTGCACGACAACGGAGGCGTACTCTCCAGACTATGCACGGTGATCTTCGGTTCTGAAAACGCTCTCTAAACCGTGCGTCGCACACCTTCGCGGTCGCATCCCCGCGCAGTGCGCGGGGCCCCTGCTCCGCGCTGCGGTGTGCACGACAACGGAGGCGTACTCTCCAGACTATGCACGGTGATCTTCGGTTCGGAAGCAACGCTCTAAACCATCTGCCCTGAAATAAAAACCGCCGGTCCGCCACTGCACATCGTGGCTGCACCGGCGGTTTTTTTTCGGCTCCTGCTTACGTTGTAAACGAAAGCGAGGCCTCTGGAGTCAGGCGATCGGCGTTTTTTTCGGTGGCGGCACGCCGACCACGGCCAGCCGGATGTTTTCGGTTCCGTTATTGAGCAATTGGTGTTCGACGGCATCCGCCGGAAAGTGGATGGTGTCGCCGGGGCCGACCTTCTGCTCCTCGACAGCGCCGTCGGCATTTTTCCACTGCACGACGCCATGACCGCTGAGGATGTAATAGATCTCCTCAAAATCGGCGGGATATTCGACTTTGAAGCCGCCGGCCGTGTAACCGTCGTGCTTGTGCCAATGGTGCGGGCTGTAGCCGGGACAAACTTCATCAATATTGAAAAAGAGTTTTTCCGTCGAAACAACTCTTTTCACCTGCCCGGCTTCCTTGCCGAAGCCGCGGATGTTTTGCGGTTGTACCGAGTCTGCCTTGACGATGTTGAGCTGCGCCACGAAGTTCTCCTTTGAATAACGGTCGATTTTCAAAACCCGGTGGAGTATCCATTCCCGGCCTGTCCGCGTCAATCAACGCATAGAGCCGGGCCGGCGATTGTATGTAGCGCACTTGAGGCCGGACAATTCTGCCGCTGGTGGCGCTGGAATGCTTGTTTGCAACTGCCAGCGCTGCAATCACCCGTGGAACCGCCACGATGAATAATTTTACCGCCCCCTCGTTTCTGTCGCCCGAACATCCAGGGCCATGGGCGATCTATCTTGCGCAAATTGCACGGGTGCGCCCCGCTCTGGGCAAACTCGCCCGCCTCGCGGAAACACTCGTCCGCCCGAAACACATCCTCATCGTCGACGTGCCGATCCGCATGGATAGCGGCGAAGCAACGCAATATTGCGCTCGCCTCGTCGCGCTGCGCGATCCAGGGCTTCGGCAATGTCGGCTTTGAGACCGCGCGCCTGTTTGATCTGCACGGCTGCCTCTATCGTCGCCTGTAAGCGTATCCTGCAGGCGCGGCAGTTGCGCGGTCTGTCGCCGTAACGTCGAACGCGGGAAATTCCTGCGCCTACGGCGTTGATCCGGCAATGCGGTGCCAGGCCTGTCACCGCCCAAAATGAACCAAACATCAGAATCGTGATCAATCACCCATGATCCAGAACGCCCAAACCCGAATGTATCGACTGCCGCAGACCCTGCTTGGACGCCTCGTTGCAGGCACCGTAGCAATCGCTTTGCTTGCGGTGGCATTTTTCTTTTTGTTTTTCTTTCTGATCATCGCCGGCATCGCGCTGCTGGGATTCTCCGTGCGCGCGCTTTGGCGCGCGCGGTCGGTGCGCACCACAGCACCGCCGGATGTCATTGAAGGCGAATATACCGTCGAAGTTGTCGAAACAAAACGCATGGACAACAAAACAAGCAACGCTACGGACGGGCACTGACACCCGGCGGGCCTGCAATGCGGCGCTTACCCGCCGCTGCAGCAGCGCCGTCAATGTGACAAAATCTGGTCATCCATGTGACCTGACTTCTCCCATGAAATCCCTCAACACCTCATTCGCGACCGGCGCACTCGCCATCTGCACCATCATTGCGACCGCCGCCGCATCGGCCGCAAGCGCATGGAAGCCCGATCAACGCGTCGAATTCGTCGTCGGTGGCTCGGCGGGAACGAGCAGTGATGTGCTGGCCCGGCGAATCCAACTGTTGCTCAGCGAGAAACGGTTGCTCGACGCCAGCGTTGCGGTCGTCAACAAGGCGGGCGGCGGCGGCACGGTTGCGCTTGCCTACATCAACCAGCAGACCGGCAACGGCCACACGATGATGGTGACCTCGCCCACGCTGCTGACCAATCATATCAACGGACGCTCCCAGCTTAACTACACGGACGTGACTCCGCTTGCGCAGCTGGGCCGGGAATCCGTCGCCTTCAGCGTGCGCAGCGATTCTCCGCTGAAGTCCGCGCGCGATCTGGCGGAGCGGCTGAAGGCCGACCCCGGCAGCCTCACTTTCTCCATCGGCAGCGCGGCCGGCAGTCACGGCCACATCGCCGTGGCGCAGGTGGCACGGGCGGTGGGCGCGGATCTCAAACGACTCAAAGTCGTCACCTTCGGCGGCTCGGCCGAAGGCGTGATGGCGCTGCTCGGCGGACATATCGACGTCGTCGCCTCCCCTGCATCGGTCATGCTGGAACACGTCAAGGCCGGTCGCGCAAGATTTCTGGCGATGGCAGCGGAGAAGCGGCAGAGCGGAGAACTGGCATCCGTGCCGACGTGGCGCGAAGCCGGCATCAATGCCGTCGCCTCGAGCTGGCACAGCGTCGTCGGACCGCGGGGCTTGAGCGAAGATCAAGTGCGCTACTGGGACGACGTATTCGGCAAGCTGGTCGCGCTGCCCGAGTGGCGGCAGGAAATGGAGGCCAGCCTGATCGAGCCTACCTATTTCAACAGCCGCGACACGCGAAAACTGATGGAAATGGAATACGCGGCGCTGGCCGCAACGCTGACCGATCTCGGATTAGCAAAGAATCCCGCCAAATAGCCGCTAGCCGTCTTCCTTGCGTGCCGCAAAATAGTCGCGCACGAAGCGGTGCAGGTCCGGCTTTTCGCTCGCCCAGCGCCAGCAGCCGCTGGCGGCGACGGCGATATCCGCAGCCGGATCAAAATCGAATTGCAAAAGACCCTGGTGGCGCGCGCCGCCGCCGCGATCGGCCAGATCGCCGTGCCACAAGTGATAGACGTCGCCGTCCATGCCGGCAATCGTGCCCTGTGCGGCGTCATGGAAACGCGCGGACCAGGCCAGGTAATGTTCGCGCTGCTGGTCGTTCATGCGGTTCGAACGCATCACGTTGTCAGTGGTGCCCAGCACCGCGCAGGCCAGCGCGTTCGCACCGCCGCCAATAATGCAGGCATCGTAGTAACCATGCGACTGCAGCAGATCGCGCGATGCCGCCCACGCCATGCCTTTCATCGCCGAATCGCTGCGCCTTGTGGTGGCATGGCGCAACGCATCGTCCGCCGTCCTGCCGGAATCCAGCCAGCTGCCCAGCGATTCCCGGCTCAGCGTGGCAATGGACGCGCTGACATCATCCGGACCGGCCTGCGGCGGCATGTAATGCACGCGCCGGAAAGGTTGTACCACCGGCGCTCGCGACAGCGCTTCGACAACGCGCTCCGGCCAGTCCTGCCGCTCAAAAACGATATCGCAATCGAGCCAGGCCACATGCCGGCACGCAACTGGCAACTGCGGCAGCAGAACATTGAGCAGGCGCTCTTTCTGCCACATGACGTCTTCACCGCGCAACTGGACGAGAAAATCGGCGTCGCCTGCACCAAGCTCAAAGTGTCCGTCGAAAGACAACTCGATGGCCGCCAATGGCACCTGTAGACGTTGGCGAAAGCCTTGGTAAGTGGCGCGCCGCCGCTTGTAATGCATCGGGTTGAAGTAACTGGTGATGGCCCACAGCGTGCTGTCGCCGGCCGCGGCACTGAGTGTCATGCGGAGGCCTCCGCGCGGCGCACCAGCGCCAGACCATCGCCCAGCGGCAGATCAAGCACCTGCAGTGCCGGATCCTGCCGGAGTTTATCGATGAAATATTTGACGGTGCGCGTGTAAATGCGGTCGGGACCGTACATGCGCGAGGGTTTGACGTAGCGCGTATCGTGAAACAGCGTGACACCATCGGCAGTGAGACGATCGCGGAACGCTTCGTAATCGAAGCGGACCTGTTCCTCGGTATGATAACCGTCGACGAACACAATGCCGGGCGCAGCCAACTCGTGGTACGCCGCAGATTCGACGAACTGCTGGGTAGTCATCAGGTAGTGCCGGATGTTGTTCAAACCATAACGCGCGAAATGCGCGTTCACGGCGGCGGGGTCTTTCCAGAAATCATCCACGTACGAAGGATCAATGAAGTGCACCTGCCCGCCTTCACCGTTGTCCGCCAGCGCTTTGCCCAGCATCATCGGCACAAAACCGCGGTACGAGCCGATGACGACAACGACGGCGGGACGCATCGTGCGCGCCAGCCCGTAGTAGAGCCAGCCCAGACCGAGGTTGAGATCATCAACACGCTGGGCGTGTCCCATGCGCACCAGATCGGGATCGCGAAACAGTTCCGCGATCCATGTGTTCATGTCACCTGACATACAAAATCCTCGAACTTGTAATTGGCACCGCGTTCGATCCGCTCCATGCGCACGAAACGGACCTCAGATGGATAACCGAGGCGCTTGTGCAAGGCATTGCGCAGCGCGGTTTCTTCGTCTCCGGTCAGCGGCCGGTCGCTCACCAGTTGCAATTCAATCCCGGTCAGGCTGTGCTGGATCATGCGGAACTGGCGCAGCGGCGCGATGTCCTTCAGCGCCCGCATCGGCACGCCCGGCCAGTGCGTGCCGCCCCCCGGCAAACGCAGCATGTTGCGGCTGCGCCCCATGATGCGGGCGAGCACCGGCAGCCCGCGGCCGCATGCACAGGGCGCGCCGGCTTCCGCATAGTCGCCGATTTCATAGCGTATCAACGGCATCGCAAAATTGTTCAACGGCGTCACCAATACTCGGCCAATGCCGCCCGGCGGACAGGCTGCACCGGACTCATCCACCACTTCCACCAGCACGTTCTCCGCCTGCACGTGATAGTGCTCGTGGTCCGGGCATTGCAGCGCGATATAACCGACCTCGTTGGTGGTATAGATATCGACCAGTTTGACGCCCCAGGCTTCACGCACGAGTTCGCGCAGATCGGCAGGCAGCGATTCGGAAAAACTTTTCACCTCCCGCAATGAATCAAGATGCAGGCCGCGCTCAATGCAGCGCTGGGCAAGTGCACGCAGATTCGAGGCATGACTCAACAAGTAATCGGGGCGCTCGGCAACGAGCCAGTCGATCTGCGCGTCAATCTCGGTGCGCGCGTCGAGGCTTACCGCCGGGCCGGTTTGAAAGGCGCTATAGGATTCCGGGCTCCAGCTGGAATGAGTGCCGCGTTCATGGCCGACGCGGATGCCCGCGAGCTTGCCGGCGAGATTGCGCCGGTGCCAAAGCGTGTCGCGCAGCGTGCTCGCGCCCCAGAACAGCGCAGACACGTCGGTCGAACGGCATTGCATCGGCGTCGCCGTTGAACCCGACGTGTTCTTGCTATGCACGGCACCGTGTTCCGGCGGCACCAGGCCGGAAAACAGCGCATCGCCCGCCGACTGCGCTTCTCTGCGCTTAACCACCGGCAGCGCAGCAAACCATTGCGGCGTAATCGTCATGCCGGCGCGATAGCCGGCGCGCGCCAGCTGTTCGCGCCAGAACGGCGCGGTGCGCGAGGCATGTTCCATGAGCAGTCCGATTTGTGCGAACTGGTGTTCGCGCAGCACTGCGGGCGACCACCACTGGCTGGCATTGAACTGGAACTGCAGCGCGAGCGACAGCACGCCGTTGTAGTCCGGGATGGCCGGCCACGCGATCCCGGGCACCGCCGAGCGGTGCACAAAGACCGCTGCCTCTGCGGCCACCGGCAGCAGCACGGCGGTCAAGTCCACCCCCCGGGCGCGTCTGCCGTCGCCTTGGCGGGACAGCCCGCCCCGGCCAATTGCATGCAAAATAAAACCGGACCCACAGTCGTGATGCTCCGAAGTTATCTACGGCGAGATCTCAGCCGAATGTTATCGCGGAATCCAACGCCGTAAGGAATTTCCGCTAACATCGACTCAATGGCATCACCGGATTGCCGGCAATCTTGATGGAGGCTTTATGCAACGCCGCACTTTTTCGAAACTGCTCGCCGGTCTGCCCTGGCTCGGCCTCGCCTGCCGCTCACTCGCCGGGCCCGTGTCTTCCATGAAAGAAATCGAGGACATGCAGAAGAACTGGAAAACGCTGCTCGCCGACAACGCCGAGGTTGCCGCCGGCCCGACGCCACCGCTGACATTTCCCGCTGCGGAATGGAAAAAGAAACTGTCGCCGGCGGCATTTAACGTGCTGCGCGAGGAAGGCACCGAATATGCCGGCAGCAGCCCGCTCAACAACGAAAAACGCCCCGGCGTGTTTGCCTGCGCCGGTTGCAACCTGCCGCTGTTCACCTCGGCGATGAAGTACGACAGCGGCACCGGCTGGCCGAGTTTCTTCACGACCATTCCCGGAGTGTTCGGCACCACGACGGATCACAAGCTGATCTATGCGCGCACCGAATATCACTGCGCGCGCTGCGGCGGGCACCACGGCCATATTTTCAACGACGGTCCGCAACCGACCGGCCAGCGTTACTGCAACAACGGCGTGGCACTGCGCTTTATTCCGAAAACCGCCAAACCCTAGTGCGGCGTCAGGCGCTGCAGCGCCCACGCCACATGCTCGCGCACCAGCGCCGACGGATCAGCAACGCGGGTGCGCAACGCGGCGACCGCGCGCGGTGCGGCCGTTGAATCGGGCGCCAGATTGCCGAGGCCGACGGCCAGATTGCGCAGCCAGCGTTCGTAACCGATGCGGTGGATCGCGCTGCCCAGCAGGCGCGCGTGAAAATCTTCCGCGCTCCAGGCAAAGAGTTCCGCCAGCGTGACGTCGTCAAGTCCGTTGCGCACCGCGAAGTCGGGCTCAGCGCTCGTCTGCGCAAACTTGTTCCACGGACAAACCAGCTGGCAATCGTCGCAGCCGTAGACACGATTACCAATCAGCGGCCGCAGTTCCTCTGGAATGCTGCCGTAGTGCTCGATGGTGAGATAGGAAATGCAGCGCCGCGCATCGAGTTTGTACGGCGCGACAATGGCCTGCGTCGGGCAAACATCAATGCATTTCGTGCAACTGCCGCAATGATCGTGCTGCGGCTCATCAACCGGCAGCGGCAGATTGGTATAAATTTCACCGAGAAAAAACATCGAGCCGGCATCCCGCGTCAGCAACAGCGTGTGTTTGCCGCGCCAGCCGAGGCCGGCCTTGCGCGCGATTTCGACTTCCATGACAGGCGCGCTGTCGGTAAAGACGCGATAGCTGAAGGCACCGATCGCTGCTTCGACACGTGCGGCGAAGCGCTGCAGCCGCTGGCGCATCACCTTGTGGTAGTCGCGGCCCAATGCGTAGCGCGAGACGAAGGCGCGATCCGCACCGTTGATGACCTGCCAGCTGTCGGCGGCATCCGGCGGCAGATAGTTGAGGCGCGCCGCAATCACGCGCACGGTGCCCGGCACCAGTTCCGCCGGACGCGCGCGTTTAGCGCCGTGCTTTGCCATATAATCCATGTCGCCATGAAACCCCGCACGCAACCATTCCAAGAGGCGCGGTTCTGCATCCTCCAGATTGACGTCGGATATGCCGACGCGCTGAAACCCCAGTTCGATGCCCCAGCGGCGGATGTCTCCGGCCAGCGCGGCCGCGTCAACCGTGCCGCCATTCTGCTGCGTTAGTGTGGTCATGGCCGGCCATCATAATCTGCTCGAGCAACATTTAGCGACGGAATCCGATACCACGGCGTTCGGCGCGGCGCTGGCGCCGCTTTTGCGGCCGGGCATGGTGATTTACCTGCGCGGCGACCTTGGTGCCGGAAAAACAACGCTGGTGCGCGGGCTGCTGCGCGCTCTGGGCGTCACCGAGCGGGTCAAAAGCCCGACTTACACGCTAGTTGAACCTTATGTAGTTTCCAAGTTATACTTATATCACTTTGATTTTTATCGGTTCAGCCGTTCCGACGAATGGATGGAGGCGGGCTTCCGCGATTACTTCAATCGCGAATCCGTATGCCTCGTCGAATGGCCAGAAAAAGCCGGAGGGCAGTTGCCCGCACCGGATCTGGGGATAGTGATGGAAGTGGACGGCAATGCTCGCCGCATCACGGTCAGCGCAGACACGGAGGCAGGTCAAACTTGTTTAGCTCGGCTTCACTGAATCAACCTTCACTGCCGGCGCCCGCCGTCACAGCGCGCCGCACCCCGCGTATCGCCCTGTCGCACCTGTTTTTTGCCCTTACACTGTCACTGCCCTGCCTGGCATGGGCGGCGACACAGGTAAGTTCGGCGCGCGCGTGGCCGGCACAGGATTACACGCGCATCACGCTGGAATCCGCGGCGCCGCTGCAATTTCAATTGCTGATTCTGAAAAATCCGGACCGCCTTGCGCTTGATTTGGATAACTTGAAGGTCACCCCTGCACTCGAAGCACTCAGCAGCAAAATCGGCGCCAACGATCCCTACGTCAAATCGGTGCGCATCGGCCGCCCCAAGCCGGGCACAGTGCGCCTTGTTTTCGATTTGAAGGCCGACGCCAAACCCGAGGTGTTTACCTTGCGGCCGATTGCGGAATACGGACACCGGCTGGTGCTCGACATTTATCCGGCGCAGGCCAGCGACCCCGTGATCGCGTTGCTCGAAAAAACCCAAATGCCGACTGCATCGCCGGCACCGGCAGCCCCCGAAGCGCCGGCAGCCACCGCTGCAAAACCGGCCGCGGCTGCGCCCGCCGTCGAGACCGCCCGCCCGACGGCACCGACAGCCCCCCCCGGTCCGCCGACCGATGCGCTGCGGCGACCGGCACGCGCCGAACGCACCATCATCGTCGCCATTGACGCCGGGCATGGCGGCGAGGACCCCGGCGCCAGGGGCCGCCGCGGCACGCATGAAAAAGACATCACGCTCGCGATCGCGCGCAGGCTGAAGGAAGTCATCGACCGCGAACCGAACATGCGCGGCGTGCTAACGCGCGACGGCGACTATTTCATTCCTTTGCAGGGCCGCGTGCAGAAGGCGCGGCGCATCAACGCCGATCTGTTCGTATCGGTGCACGCCGATTCCTTCATCCGCCCGGATGCGCGCGGTTCATCCGTATTTGCACTTTCGGAAAACGGCGCAACCTCGGTGGCCGCCCGTTGGCTGGCGAAAAAGGAAAACGAGGCGGATCTTATCGGCGGCGTCAATCTCGACGTTGCCGACCCTTATCTGAAACAAACACTGCTTGACCTCTCGCAAACCGCGACGATCAACGACAGTCTCAAACTGGCGCGCTCGGTACTCGACAATCTCGGCAAGATCAACGCTCTGCACAAGGGCAGCGTCGAGCAGGCCGGCTTCGCCGTGTTAAAAGCGCCGGACATTCCGTCGATCCTGGTCGAGACGGCCTTCATCAGCAATCCCGCGGAAGAAAAGAAATTGACCGACGAGGCGTATCAGCAAAAACTTGCGGAGTCCATTTTCTCCGGCATCAAAACCTATTTTGCAAAAAATCCGGCGTTGGCGCGCGCGCGCGTCGCCAACAATCCGTGACATCGCGGCGGCACTTCCGATAATATTCAGCCTCGCCACCTTTAAATTTTTACATCTTGCGCATTGCATTCGCCCCGGCGATCCTCGTTTTTACCGTGCTCGCTGGCTGCGCGTCAGTGTCCGGCGACGTGCCTGAAGAGGTCGCGCTGCCTTATGTGCACAATTTTTCCGCCAATCCCGTCGGCGACGGCATTCCAAACGGCTGGCGCGCGTGGGGCGTCAACAAATTCAAGCGCCCCACAGAATACCGCCTCGTCAAAGAGGATGACCGCACCGTCATACGCGCGCGCGCCACGGCATCGGCATCGGGGCTCGTGCATCCGCTCGATCTGGATACGTCGGTCTACCGACTGCTTCACTGGCACTGGAAAGTCGACGAACTGATCACCAAAGCCGACAACACGCAAAAAAACACCGAAGACGCGCCGGTGCGGCTGGTCGTCAGCTTCGACGGTGACATGGGCAAACTCGATTTCAGCGACCAGATGTTTTTCGACCAGATCAAGGCGTTTACCGGACAGCAACTGCCCTACGCCACTCTCATGTACATCTGGGAAAACCGCGTGCCCAAGGGCACGGTAATTCCAAACCGGCACACCTCTCGCATCAAAATGGTCGTTGCCGAAAGCGGCCGTGAAAAGCTCGGCGCCTGGCAGGAGCAGGTGCACAACGTCTACGAGGATTTCCGCCGCGCCTTCGGCGAAGAACCCGGCCGCATCATTTCGATCGGCATCATGACAGACACCGACAACACCGGCGAAAACGTACACGCCTTTTACGGCGACATCACCTTCAAGCGGGTGGCTCCGTCGCGCTCGGTGTTCGTCAGCGACTGACGGCCGTGCAGCACGCGGTCGGGCGCGACATCAAGCGCGAACTTCGCGGGTCCCGCGCATGACATTCACGTTATAATTTTCCATGACTGCAATCCGCGTTCTGCCCGACCTGCTGATCAACCAGATTGCCGCCGGCGAAGTCGTCGAGCGGCCGGCGGCCGCACTCAAAGAACTGATGGAAAACAGCCTCGACGCCGGCGCCACTGAAATCTCGGTGCATCTGGCGGCCGGCGGCACCAAACTCATCCGCGTCAGCGACAACGGCAGTGGCATCCCGCGTGAGGAACTCGTGCTCGCGGTGGCGCGACATGCGACGAGCAAAATCGCCACACTGGACGATCTGGAACGCATCCGCAGCCTCGGCTTTCGCGGCGAAGCGCTTGCCAGCATCGCCGCGGTGTCAGCACTGAAACTGAGCAGCCGCACGCGCGACGCCAAACATGCCTGGTCGGTGGACGTCGAGAACGGCCACATCGCGGAGCCGCAACCGGCGGCGCACGAAGCCGGCACCAGCATCGAATCGCAGGAACTGTTTTTCAACACGCCGGCGCGGCGCAAGTTTCTGCGCTCCGAGGCCACTGAATACGCGCATTGCGACGAAGTCTTCCGCCGCGTCGCGCTGACGCGCCCCGATGTCGCCTTCCGCCTGCAGCACAACGCGCGCGTGCAATGGCAGTTGAAAGCGCAGGACCGCGCCGCCCGCATCGGCGCCATTCTCAGCGAAGACTTTTCCAAAGCGGCCGTCACGGTGAATGAAAACGCCGGCGGCATTGCGCTGTCCGGCCTGTGCGCCCTGCCGACCGCTGCGGGCGGCGCGCGCGATGCGCAGTATTTTTTCGTCAACGGCCGCTTCGTGCGCGACAAGGTGCTGGCCCACGCACTGCGCCAGGCCTACCAGGACGTGCTGCATCACGACCGTTATCCATCCTACGTCCTGTTCCTCGACATCGATCCGGCGCGCGTCGATGTCAATGTGCACCCCACCAAGAGCGAGGTGCGATTCCGCGATTCGCAGGCGGTGCACCAGTTCGTCTTTCATGCGCTCTCGCGGGCGCTCGCCGGCACCGCAGGCCTAGCGACGGCCAGCGAACCGGTTTCCTTCGCCACACTGCAACCGGCGCGTGATGGTTTCGTGCCGACGCAACATCGAATGCCGTTCGGCGTCGCCCAACCGGCCAGTGTTTATCAGACGCTTTTCGGCAACGCGCCTTCCGCTCAGTCCATGCTTGCGGAAACCATCGCCGCGCCGCTGCAAAGCGGCGCAGCACCGCCGCTGGGTTTCGCCCTCGCTCAACTGTCAGGCGTATACATCCTGGCACAAAACGAGCACGGCCTCGTCATCGTCGACATGCACGCGGCACACGAACGGATCGTCTACGAAAAACTCAAAACCCAGCTCGACGCCGACCGCATCGCCATGCAGCCGCTGCTGATACCGGTGGTGTTTCACGCGGACAAGCTCGATGTCGCCACCGCCGAGGAACACGCCGACACGCTGGCCAGTCTCGGCTTTGAAATTGCCGCCACCTCGCCAACATCGCTGGCGGTGCGCGGCGTGCCGGTGGCGCTCGCCAACGCCGATGCCGGCGCACTGGCGCGCGACGTGCTGGGTGAGATCCGCGAATTCGGCGCCAGCCGCGTGTTGCTTGAACGCCGCAACGAATTGTTGTCAACCATGGCCTGCCACACCGCGGTGCGCGCCAACCGCATACTCACCGTTACCGAAATGAATGCTCTGCTGCGCGAAATGGAGGCGACCGAACGCGCCGGCCAATGCAATCACGGACGCCCGACCTGGCACCAGATTTCGATGACGGAACTCGACCGTCTGTTCATGCGCGGCCGCTGAGCCATGCCCGTTAAAAAACCGGCTGCGACCGGCAAACGCAACACTGCGCCGCGCGACGCGGACAAAACACAAGTTGTCGGCGATACCAGGGCACGCATCCAGCCGCCGGCGATTTTGCTGATGGGCCCGACGGCAAGCGGGAAAACGGGTGTCGCGGTCAAACTGGTGCGCCGGCTCAAATGCGAAATCATCAGCGTCGATTCGGCGCAGGTCTACCGCGACATGGATGTCGGCACTGCCAAACCGGATGCCGAAGTGCTGGCGGCCGCGCCGCATCACCTGATCAACGTGATCGGCCCCGACGAAGCCTACTCGGCGGCGCGCTTTCGCGACGATGCGCTGACACTGATGCGGGAAATCACCGAGCGCGGCAACATCCCGCTGCTGGTCGGCGGCACCATGATGTATTTCAAGGCACTCACCGAGGGCCTGTCGGAACTGCCCGAGGCCGATCCGCTGATCCGCATGATCATCGACACCATGGCCGAGGAAAAAGGCTGGCCGGGCGTGCACCGCGAACTCGCGCGCGTCGACCCGGAGATCGCCGCCAGACTCGCCCCCAACGACGCGCAACGCATCCAGCGCGCGCTCGAGGTCTATTACATCACCGATCGCACGATGTCGGAGCTGCAGAAAAAACCGAAATACGTATATTTCCCCTACACGCCGCTCAAGATCGCACTGCTGCCCTCCGACCGCGCCGTCCTGCACGAACGCATCGCCGACCGTTTTGAAGCAATGCTCGAGCTTGGATTGATCTCCGAATTACGCAGGTTGCGCAAAAATTACGCGCTTGAAGCGACGATGCCGTCAATGCGCTGCGTCGGTTACCGCCAGGCCTGGGACTATCTGGATGAAAAAATCAGCCTGTCACAACTGCGCGAACAGGGCATCGCCGCCACGCGCCAACTGGCCAAACGCCAGCTGACGTGGCTGCGCTCGACGAAGAACCTCGTCGAATTCGATTGCCTGGCCGAGGATCTGGACAGCCGGGTCCTCGACCATCTGCAAGCGTTGCTGGCTGATCAGCCCGGGATGCGGCTGCCCTGATCTGCCATGGCAAGTGGCATCGCCCACGCGCAATTGCGGGGCTAAAAGCTGATTCCGGCCTGACCGGTGTATGATCTAGATCAAATCACGCTCGGCGGATGTCGCTACAGTTTGAACACGCAAATCTTTGGATTCCATCGTTGTGATCGCGCCCGCGTGTCAGCCTCCAGTTCCGTCATGACTGGCAGAATATTCAAACCGATTGACGTTCATATTCATCTCCGGGCTGCGCCAGCGTTGCCGTTGGCGCAGCCAATTTAATGCCAACCTTCTATTTCCATTTGCAATAAACAAGGGGGATTCATGCCTCAGATCATAGGAATACCAAAAGAAACCGCAGCGGGCGAAAAACGTGTTGCCACGGTGCCCGAAGTCGTCGAAAAACTCGTCAAACTTGGTTTCAAGGTCCAGGTGCAATCGGGTGCCGGCGATGCGGCCAATGTCAGTGACGACATGTATCGCACTGCCGGCGCCGAAATCATCGCGGACACGGCGACGCTTTGGGCAAAATCCGACATCGTTTTCAAGGTGCGCGGACCGAGCGCCGACGAAGTAAAGCTGCTGCGCGAAGGCGGCACGCTCATTTCGTTCATCTGGCCGGCGCAGAATCCCGATCTCATGCAGCAACTCGCTGCGCGCAAGGCCACCGTACTGGCGATTGACGCCTTGCCCCGCGTGCTCTCCCGCGCCCAAAAGATGGACGCATTGACCTCGCAAGCCGGTGTTGCCGGCTACCGTGCTGTCATTGAAGCGGCCAATGCCTTCGGCCGCTTTTTTAATGGCCAGATCACCGCCGCCGGCAAGGTACAACCGGCCAAGATATTTATCGCCGGTGCCGGCGTCGCCGGTCTCGCCGCGATCGGCACTGCCGCCGGCCTCGGCGCCATTGTGCGCGCCAACGATACGCGTGCCGAAGTGGCCGACCAGGTGGTATCGCTGGGCGGCGAATTCGTCAAGGTCGATTACGAGGAAGAAGGTTCCGGCGGCGGCGGTTACGCCAAAGTCATGAGTGAGGGGTTCCAGAAAGCCCAGCGCGAAATGTACGCCAAGCAGGCGCGCGAGGTGGACATCATCATCACCACCGCGCTGATTCCAGGCAAGCCTGCGCCCAAGCTCATCACCGCCGAGATGGTGCAAAGCATGAAGCCGGGCAGCGTCATCGTCGACATGGCGGCCGAGCAGGGCGGCAATTGCGAACTCACCGAACCCGGCAAAGCGGTCGTCAAGCACGGCGTGACCATCGTCGGCTACACCGATCTCGTCAGCCGGCTGGCCAAGCAGTCCTCGACGCTGTATTCGACCAACCTGTTCCGTCTTTCCGAGGAACTGTGCAAAACCAAGGACGGCGTCATCAACGTCAACATGGAAGACGACGCCATCCGCGGGCTGACGGTCATCAAGGAAGGCGCGATCACCTGGCCGGCACCGCCGATCAAGATGGCAGCCCCGCCGCCTGCCAAGCCGGCGGTCGCGATGCCCAAGGCGCCCAAACATGGCGAAGCGAGCGCACCGGCCTCCGGCACCAGCACGGCCATTACATTCGGTGTCGCGGCGGTGCTGTTCTGGTTCATCGGCGCCTTTGCCCCGCAGGAATTCCTCGGCCACTTCACGGTATTCGTGCTCGCCTGTTTCGTCGGCTACATGGTGGTGTGGAACGTGACACCTGCCCTGCATACGCCGCTCATGAGCGTGACTAATGCGATCAGCAGCATCATCGCCATCGGCGCCCTGGTGCAGGTTGCGCCGCCGATGATCACTGGCGGCAGCGACCGGCCGGAGCTCTGGATCCTCGGGCTGGCGGTGGCTGGCATCGCACTCACCACGATCAATATGTTCGGCGGCTTCGCCGTCACCCAGCGCATGCTGGCGATGTTCCGCAAATAAGGGAGACAAGTCATCATGTCCGCAACTCTGGCAACCGTCTCCTATATCGGAGCAACGATACTGTTCATTCTGAGCCTCGGCGGCCTCTCCAATCCGGAGAGTTCGCGGCGCGGCAACCTCTACGGCATGATCGGCATGGCCATCGCGGTCATCGCGACGGTATTCGGGCCGAACGTCACCTCAGGCGGCTACGCCTGGATCATTGGCGCGATGGTGGTGGGAGCCAGTATCGGCCTCTACGCCGCGCGCACCGTGAAGATGACGCAAATGCCCGAACTGGTGGCGCTGATGCACAGCCTCGTAGGCCTTGCCGCCTGCCTCGTCGGCTATGCGAATTACATCGACCCGGCGGCGTCGAGCCATCTCTCCGGGGCGGCGAAATCGATCCACGAAATGGAAATCTACATCGGCATCCTGATTGGTGCGGTGACCTTCTCCGGCTCGATCATCGCCTTCTGCAAGCTCTCGGGCAAGATTGGCGGCAGCCCGATGCTGCTGCCGGCGCGTCACTGGATGAACCTCGCGGGCCTGCTGGTCATCCTCTACTTCGGACGCGAATTTCTGCACGCCGAGACGTTGCACGATGGCATGCTGCCGCTGTTCGTGATGACATTTATTGCACTGCTGTTCGGCATCCACATGGTGATGGCGATCGGCGGCGCCGACATGCCGGTGGTGGTGTCGATGTTGAACAGCTATTCGGGATGGGCGGCGGCGGCGACCGGCTTCATGCTGAATAACGATCTGTTGATCGTCACCGGCGCGCTGGTGGGCTCCAGCGGCGCTATTCTCTCCTACATCATGTGTCGCGCCATGAACCGCCACTTCATCAGCGTGATCGCGGGCGGTTTCGGTACCGGCGGCGGCACACCGGCGCCGAAGGGCGAAGGCGTACAACCGGCCGGCGAGGTCAATCCGATTCTTGCCGCGGAGACGGCGGAACTGTTGCGCGACGCCAAGAACGTCATCATCGTGCCGGGCTACGGCATGGCGGTGGCGCAGGCCCAGCACACGGTCTATGAAATCACCAAGGTCCTGCGCGACAAAGGTGTCAACGTCCGCTTCGGCATCCACCCGGTGGCGGGCCGCATGCCCGGTCACATGAACGTGCTGCTGGCGGAGGCCAAGGTGCCCTACGACATCGTGTTCGAGATGGACGAACTCAACGACGACTTCCCCAACACGGACGTGGCGATGGTGATCGGTGCAAACGACATCGTGAATCCCGCCGCCCAGGAAGATCCGACCAGCCCGATCGCCGGCATGCCGGTGCTCGAGGTCTGGAAGGCCAAGACGTCGATCGTCATGAAGCGCAGCATGGCTTCGGGCTACGCCGGCGTCGACAATCCGCTCTTCTACAAAGACAACAACCGCATGTTGTTCGGCGACGCCAAGAAGATGCTCGACGAAGTGCTGGTGGTGCTGAAAACCTGATCCACGGCGCCGGCATGAAAAAAAGGCCGTCCCCTCGCGGGCACGGCCTTTTTATTTGCGCGATTGGGCGGCTATTTTTCAGGCTCGCCTTGTCCGGCAGTCTTTACATTGGCGCGCACCCAGCCGTGCGCCAGCGTCAACCTGATTTCATCATCGGGCTTTAGCATTGAGGCATCGCGCACGATCCCGCCGCCGGCGAGTTCGGTAATGCTGTAGCCGCGCTCCAGCACTGCATTCGGGTTAAGGCTGGAAAGTTGTGCCGCGAGATGTTTCAGTTCCGCCCGCACGGCTTGCAAGCCGTTGGCGGCGGCATGACGCAGGCGCTGGCCCAATGCCCGTGGCGCCGCTTCCAGTGCGCGCGGATCCGGGCGCGCCGAACGCAGCGTTTGCGCAAGTCCGCGCAATTGCCAGCGCCGCTCGTCGGCGCCGCGCCCGCCGGCACTGCGCAAACGACTGGCGAGTTGGCCGAGATGCGCCAGTTGTACGGCAATCCGTTCGCCCGGATGCACCAGACTGCGCGCCAAACCGTCGAGCTGTTGCATGCGACGCTCCAGCGCACGTTCGGCGACGCGCCGCAGGCGCTGCGCATAATGTGTCGTGTCCTGCACCAGCTCGTCGCGGTTCGGGCTCGCCAGTTGCGCCGCCGCCGTCGGCGTCGGCGCGCGCATATCGGCGACAAAATCGGCGATCGTGAAATCGGTTTCATGGCCGACACCGCTGATCACCGGCAGCGCGCAGGCATGGATGGCGCGGGCCACCACTTCTTCGTTGAATGCCCACAAGTCCTCGATGCTGCCGCCGCCGCGACAGACGATCAGCACGTCGCATTCTTCGCGCGCATCCGCAGTCTTGATCGCCGCGGCAATCTCACGCCCGGCGCCCTCGCCCTGCACCGCGGTCGGATAAATGATCACGGGAATCGCCGGCATGCGGCGCTTGAGTGTCGTCAGCACGTCGCGCAGCGCGGCCGCCTTGAGTGAGGTCACCACGCCGATCGCGCGCGGAAAGCGCGGCAGCGGCTGGCGCCCGGCTTCATCGAACAGCCCCTCGGACTGCAACTTCGCCTTGAGCTTTTCAAACGCTGCGTAGAGCGCGCCCAGCCCGGATCGCCGCATCGTTTCGGCGACGAGCTGGAATTCGCCGCGCGCCTCGTAAAACGACGGAGTCGCGCGCACCTCGACCTGCATGCCGTTCTCGGGCTTCCAGTCCTGCAACTGCATTTTGTGGCGAAACATGACGCAGCGCACCTGCGCCTGCGCATCCTTCAGCGAGAAATAGCAGTGGCCGGACGCCGCGCGCATGAAATTCGAGATTTCACCCGACACCCACATCAGCGGCAGATTGGTTTCAATCAGTTCCTTGGCAAGCCGGTTGAGTTCGGCCACGCCAATCACCCGTTGCGCCACCGCGGAGTCCCAAATATTTTTCATCGCGCGATTGTAACCGTCTCGCGAATTCGCAGAACGGCGCGCAATGGCGGAAAAAATGCCGTTGATTCAACGCCTCTCCGAACGCCCGCCGATAACACCGCTGCGCTACCTCATCCACAATCGTCATGCAAGTGTCACATGGACAATGCGAACATAAAATTTCTTAGAGGGAAAATAACATAAGCTATTGTTTTTAATGTTTTATTTAAGGCGTTTAAAAAATGAGCAGCTCAACAAAACCCCTTACAGGAGCCCTACTTAGCTGACTTGTTTACAAACTCTTCACATACTTATCCACAGCAATTGTGGATAACAAATTGCACTGGAATTTGATGCGCTCGAAGCACATGCGCCCTTTGTTTGCGACGCAGTATTTTTCGTCGAAATTTTTTCGCCTCGCGGCCGTTTCATGCGCCCCGGATAATTTTCAAAACGCATTTGCGTGCTTGCTGAAAACCCATTGCCCATATACAGTTACGCCGTTCAAATCAGGCGGAATCGGAGAAGCGCGTGTTTGCATTGATTGAAGCTGCAGGATGGCCGATCTGGCCGCTATTGCTGGCCTCGGTAATTGCCCTTGCAATCATCGGTGAACGCGCGTGGTCGCTGCGCAGCAGCATTGTCGCCCCGAAGGATCTGCTCAACCAGACGGCGCAGGAATTCCGCCAGCAGGGCGTCACACCGCAGTTGGTGGTGCGGCTCGCCGGCGGTTCACCGCTCGGCCAGATCCTTGCCGCCGGCATCAAAAACGCGAAAAGCACACCGCAGGTCATGAAAGAGGCGCTCGACGATGCCGGTCGCGCGGTGGCACACGAACTCGAACGATTTCTGAACACGCTGGGCACCATTGCTTCGATCAGCCCGCTGCTGGGCTTGCTCGGCACCGTCATCGGCATGATCGAGATTTTCGGCTCCCAGGCGCCTTCGGGCAGCAACCCGATTGTTCTCGCGCACGGTATCTCGGTGGCGCTCTACAACACGGCGATGGGCCTGGTGGTCGCCATCCCCAGCATGATTTTCTACCGCCACTTCCGCGGGCGCGTTGATTCGCTGATCGTCGAAATGGAAAGCCAGGCCGTGCGCCTGGTCGAAATTCTGCACGGCGAACGGCAGAGCTGAGCGGACGCTGACACCTTGAATTTTCGCCTTGGCAGACACCGGGAAGAGCCCGAGATCAATCTGATCCCGTTGATCGACGTGCTGTTGGTCATCCTGATTTTCCTGATGGTGACGACGACGTATTCGCGTTTCGCCGAGTTGCAGATCAATCTGCCGACGGCCGACGCGAACAAACCCGAAGAGCGCGCCAATCAAATCAACGTCGCGGTCGATGGCCAGAGCCAGTACATGGTCAATCGTTCGGCGGTGCCGTTCCGCAGCCCGGATGGCTTTGCGCAGGAGCTCAAACGCGCGGCTGGCGGCGCACCGGATCCGGTGATCATCATCAATGCCGACGCCGCCGCCACTCACCAGTCGGTGATCAACGTGATGGAAGCGGCGCGCATTGCCGGCTACAGCCGCATCACCTTCACCACGCAGGCAGGCAAGAAATAGCGCCGTCTGCCGGGGGCGCGCGCCGCGGTTGCTGCGGTTCCAACTGGTTTGTTGTTTCTCCACACCCCGCCAACCGCCTTAAATAAAAATGCGCCGGCTGGAACAAAGTTGGTACCGCGACGAACCCGCCGACCGGGCGCTCGGCCTTTTGTTGTGGCCGCTCAGCCTGCTGTTCGGTGCCGTTGCCGCGCTGCGCCGCGCCGCCTATCGATGGGGACTGCTTGCATCCACTCGCCTGCCGCTGCCGGTCGTGGTGATCGGCAATATCAGCGTGGGGGGCACCGGCAAAACACCGCTGACCATCGCGCTGGCGAAACAATTGCACAATTTGCAGTTGCGTCCCGGCATCATCTGCCGCGGCTACGGCGGCAGCGCCAGCACGCCGCAGCCTGTGCCGCCGGGCAGTGATCCGCTTGTCACCGGTGACGAAGCGGTATTGATCGCCCAGCGCAGCGGTTGTCCGGTGTGGATAGGCGCCGATCGCGTCGCTGCTGCGCGCGGGCTGCTCGCAGCCAACCCTGATTGCAATATCCTGTTGAGCGACGACGGCCTGCAACACTATGCACTGACCCGCGATTTCGAAATTGCAGTCGTTGACGCCACGCGCGGATTGGGCAACGGACTTTTACTGCCGGCCGGCCCGCTGCGTGAGCCCGCGGCACGACTGGCCGCAGTAGACGCCGTAGTGTTGAATGGCGACGGCGCGCCGCCGCAACTGGCGGTTCCGCTCTATCGCATGGCCCTGCGCGGCGACCGTTTCCGCAGTTTGAAAGACCAGTGCCATGAAGTATCCGCGGCCTATTTTGCCGGTCGCAAAACCTACGCCGTGGCGGCGATTGGCAATCCGCAGCGCTTTTTCGATCATCTGCGCTCGCTCGGCGTCATCGCGATTGCAAGGTCTTTTCCCGACCACCACGCCTACGGCCGCACAGACCTTGAATTCGACCAGGACGCGGAGATCATCATGACGGGAAAGGACGCGGTAAAATGCCGGCCATTCGCCGACCATCGTCATTGGGTCTTGGAGGTCGATGCGGAGCTCGACGGCGATCTGTCGGGACAAATAATGCGCCAACTGGGGAAAGCCACATTAAATGGATGCCAAACTGCTTGATATTCTGGTATGCCCGATTTGCAAAGGGCCTCTGATCTACGCCAAGCCCCGCCAGGAACTGGTCTGCAAACCCGATCGCCTCGCGTTCCCGGTCCGCGAGGGCATTCCGGTCATGCTCGAAGACGAAGCGCGCAAGCTCGCGCCCGAGGAGGCGGTTTGACCCGGAGTGCCGGCGATTTTCGTAACCGGCTGATGTTTCGCGCGTGAAATTCGCCGTCGTCATTCCGGCGCGATTTGCCTCGACCCGGCTCCCGGGCAAACCGCTGCTCGACATCGGCGGCAAACCAATGGTGGTGCATGTCGCAGAACGCGCGATCAAGAGCGGCGCGACGGAGGTCATCGTCGCCACCGATCACGCCGACATCCTGCGCGCCGTTGAAGCGCACGGTTTTACCGCGATGATGACGCGTGCAGACCACGCCTCCGGTACCGACCGCATCGCCGAAGTGGCGGCGCGCCGCCAGCTCGGGAGCAACGACATCGTCGTCAATGTGCAGGGCGACGAACCGCTGATCGAGCCGGCCCTCATCCGCGCGGTGGCACAACAACTGGCCGACCATGCGGATGCGGCCATCGCCACCGCCTGCTGTCCACTCACCGACGCCACGCAGATGGCCAGCGTCAATGTTGTCAAGGTGGTGCTCGATAAGAACGGCTACGCCATGTATTTCAGCCGCGCGCCCATTCCATTTGCGCGCGATGAATTCAGCGGCGGCATCAAGACGGTCCCTGCATCCCTGCCGGCCTACCGGCACATCGGCCTCTACGCCTACCGCGCCTCTTTTCTCGCGCAATATGCGCAACTTCAACCTGCTGCAATTGAGCAGGCCGAAGCGCTCGAACAGTTGCGCGCGCTATGGCACGGCCACCGCATCAGCGTCGCAGTCACCACACAGGCACCGCATACCGGTGTGGACACCGCAGCCGACCTCGAACACGTCAGGAAATTGCTCGCCCGCGGCTAAATACCCCTGTCTGGAACGCGGTATAATCAAGCCATCTCCACGCGCCGCGATAAAACAATCATGATGCGAATTATTCTGCTGGGCATGCCGGGTGCCGGGAAAGGCACGCAAGCGCGCTATCTCACCGAGCGTTTCAACGTACCGCAGATTTCGACCGGCGATATGCTGCGCGCCGAGGTTAAAGCCGGCACCGCGCTCGGACTGGAGGCCAAAACATTCATGGACGCCGGCGCACTCGTGCCCGACAGCGTGGTCATCAAGATGGCCGAAGCCCGGGTCCGGCAGGCGGACTGCGCCAATGGCTTTATCGTCGATGGCTTCCCGCGCACGATTGCGCAGGCCGAAGCGCTGCTTGCCGCCGGCGTCGGCATTGATTTCGTCATCGATATTGATACCGCCGACGAAGAAATTCTCCGCCGCATGAGCGGTCGCCGGGTGCATCCCTCCTCCGGGCGCACCTACCATATCGACTTCAATCCACCCAAGGTTGCCGGCAAGGACGATGTGACTGGCGAACCGCTGGTACAACGCCCGGACGACCAGGAAGAAACGGTACGCAAGCGCATCGACATTTACCATGCGCAAACCAAGCCACTGGTCGAGTTCTACCGCAACCAGAGCGGCCCCGGCACCGCACGCTACGTCAGGATCGCCGGCGTCGGCGCGGTCGAAACGATCCGCGACAGCATTTTCGCCGCACTGAAATAGTCAGTCCGGCCCGTTTGCGGGGCCGTTTCACCCGCCGCATACGAAAAATGCCGCTTCTGCGGTAAAATGCTGCGCTTGCCCGTAACCACATTACGAATCGTCAGCCAGCATGCCCGTTAAAAACGCCTTTTATGCGCAATCCGGCGGTGTCACCGCCGTCATCAATGCGACCGCCTGCGGCCTGATCGAGACTGCACGCAAACACAAAAACCGCATTGGCAAGGTCTATGCGGGCCGCGACGGCATCATCGGCGCACTCACCGAAGATCTGATCGATACCTCCAAGGAATCGGCCGCCGCCATCAAGGCGTTGCGCCACACCCCGTCCGGCGCCTTCGGCTCCTGCCGCTACAAGCTCAAAGGGCTGGAAGAAAACCGCGCCCAGTATGAACGCCTGATTGAAGTGTTCAAGGCGCACAATATCGGCTACTTCTTCTACAACGGCGGTAACGATTCCGCCGATACCGCCTACAAGGTCTCGCAAATCTCCGGCGCGCTGGGCTACCCCGTGATCTGCGTCGGCGTGCCGAAAACCGTCGATAACGATCTCGCCGTCACCGATTGCTGCCCCGGTTTCGGCTCGGTCGCCAAATATGTGGCAACCAGCATCCGCGAAGCCGGCTTCGACGTGGCGTCGATGGCACGGACTTCGACCAAAGTGTTCGTGCTCGAAGTCATGGGCCGCCATGCCGGCTGGATCACGGCGGCCTGCGGCCTGGCGGCGGAAAAAGCCGGCGATGCGCCGCAAATCCTGCTCTTCCCCGAAATGACCTTTGACCAGGATAAATTTCTGGCGCGGGTTGACGCCGTGGTCAAAAAATACGGCTACTGTGCGATCGGCGTTTCAGAAGGCATCCGCGGCGCCGATGGCAGGTTTCTCTCGGAATCCGGCTTGAAAGACGCCTTCGGCCACGCACAGCTCGGCGGGGTCGCCCCGCAGATTGCCAACCTGGTCAAAGACAAGCTCGGCTACAAATACCATTGGGCGGTGGCCGATTATCTGCAGCGTGCAGCACGCCACATCGCGTCCAAAACAGACGTTGAGCAGGCCTACGCCGTGGGCAAGGCCGCAGTCGAACTGGCGATCAAGGGCCGCAATGCAGTGATGCCGGTCATCGTGCGCAAATCGAACAAACCATACAAGTGGAAAATCGAAGCCGCGGATCTCAAAGACATCGCCAACAAGGAAAAGATGATGCCGCGCAATTTCATCACCGCGGACGGCTTTCACATCACTGAAAAATGCCGCCAGTATCTGGCGCCGCTGATCGTCGGGGAAGACTATCCGCCCTACAAGAACGGATTGCCGTCATATATCAAATTGAAAAATGTTGCAGTAAAGAAAAAGCTCGCGGCGAGCTTTAAGGTTTAGCGCAGGCCAACAAGGCCTGTTGCTATGGGCCGATAACCACTAGGGGAGAGAGCAGGAATGAGTGCATCAACTGGATTGATCATCGCGCTGATCTGCGCCGTGATCGGGATTTTTTTCGGCGTCATCTGGGCGCTGTGGATTAACAAACAGCCCACCGGCAATGACCGCATGCGCGAAATCGCGGCCGCCATTCAACAGGGTGCGACCGCATATCTCAACCGCCAGTACGCAACCATTGCAGTGGTCGGCGCCGTGCTTTTCGTCGCCATCGGTTTTGCCCTGCATTGGACTACGGCCATCGGCTTTGCCATAGGCGCGATACTCTCTGGACTTGCCGGCTATGTCGGCATGAACGTCTCAGTGCGCGCCAATGTGCGCACCGCCGAAGCCGCACGCACCGGACTCAATGAAGCGCTGGCCGTCGCCTTTCGCGGCGGCGCGATTACCGGCCTGCTGGTGGTCGGTCTCGGCCTTCTGGGTGTCGCCGGTTTCTTTTGGTACCTGCTGAACAGCGCTGCGCCTGGCACCACCATGAGCGCGATTGCGCATCCATTGGTCGGCCTCGCCTTCGGCGGTTCGCTGATTTCGATTTTCGCGCGTTTGGGCGGCGGCATTTTCACCAAGGGCGCTGACGTCGGCGCCGATCTGGTCGGTAAAGTCGAAGCCGGCATACCCGAAGACGACCCGCGCAACCCGGCGGTAATCGCCGACAACGTCGGCGACAACGTCGGCGACTGCGCCGGCATGGCGGCTGATCTGTTCGAAACCTATGCGGTGACCATCGTCGCCACCATCATCCTCGGCGCCCTGCTGCTGTCAAAAGCGGAAGTCGCAGCAAACGCCGCGATCTACCCGCTGGTGTTGGGCGGCGTGTCGATTATCGCTTCCATCATCGGCTGCTATTTCGTCAAGGCGCGCGACGGCGGCAAGATCATGAACGCGCTGTATCGCGGCCTTGCCGTCGCCGGTGGTTTGGCGCTGGTGGCGTTCTGGTTCGTCACCGATGCGCTGATGGGCAACATCAGCCAGTTCTATCCGGACCTGTCGGCGACGAAACTCTTCTACTCGGCCACCATCGGCCTGATCCTGACGGCCCTGATGGTCGTCATCACCGAGTACTACACGGCGACCGAATACGCGCCGGTACGCCACATTGCTGCCGCCTCCACCACCGGACACGGCACCAACATCATCGCCGGCCTCGGCGTGTCGATGAAATCGACGGCGTGGCCGGTACTGGCGGTGTGCGCCGCAATTTATGCCGCGCATGCGTTCGCCGGCCTCTACGGCATTGCCATCGCGGCGACCTCGATGCTGTCGATGACCGGCATCATCGTTGCGCTCGACGCCTACGGCCCGATTACCGACAACGCCGGCGGCATCGCCGAAATGTCGGGACTGCCGGATTCAGTGCGCGCGATCACCGATCCGCTCGATGCGGTCGGCAACACGACCAAGGCGGTGACCAAGGGCTACGCCATCGGCTCGGCCGGTCTGGCCGCGCTGGTGTTGTTCGCCGACTACACCCACGCCCTCGAAGCTGCGGGCAAGGTGGTGACATTCGATCTGTCGAACCATTACGTCATCATCGGCCTCTTCATCGGCGGCATGGTGCCCTTCCTGTTCGGCGCAATGGCAATGGAAGCCGTCGGTCGGGCAGCCGGTTCGGTGGTGGTTGAAGTGCGCCGCCAGTTCAAGGAAATCAAAGGCATCATGGAAGGTACTGCCAAGCCGGATTATTCGAAGGCAGTCGACATGCTGACGGTCGCCGCGATCAAGGAAATGATGATCCCGTCGTTGCTGCCGGTGCTGATTCCGATCGTGGTCGGTGTCGGCTTCTCGTGGCTGGCAGGCGGCGTTGCCGGCGCGCAAGCGTTGGGCGGCGTGCTGATGGGGACCATAGTCACCGGCCTCTTCGTCGCCATTTCGATGACGACCGGCGGTGGTGCGTGGGACAACGCCAAGAAGTACATTGAAGACGGCCACCACGGCGGCAAGGGTTCCGAGGCGCACAAAGCCGCGGTAACCGGCGACACCGTCGGCGATCCCTACAAGGATACAGCCGGCCCGGCGGTCAACCCGCTGATCAAGATCATTAACATCGTGGCCTTGATGATCGTGCCTTTGCTGTAAGAAAACCATTGCATTGAAAAAAAACGGGGGCGCAAGCCCCCGTTTTTTTTACCTGCCGGCCACGCCAATTGCGCGTTGTGGCGACGTTATAATCGTTACACACCCACACACGGAAGATAGTCATGAAATACTCTCTCGCCGAACGCAAAGTCATTACCAAGGGCGAATACTGGATTGCGCCAGACGCCAGCGTCATCGGCAGCGTCACGCTCGAAAACAACGCCAGCGTATGGTTCAACGCCGTGATACGTGGCGACAACGAGCAGATCACCCTCGGTGAAAATTCGCAGGTGCAGGACGGCGCCGTTTTGCATGCCGACCCGGGGTTCCCCTGCACGCTCGGCAAAAACGTCAGCGTCGGCCATCTGGCGATGGTGCACGGCTGCACCGTCGGCGACGGCACGCTGATCGGTATCAAGAGCGTGATTCTGAACGGCGCGGTGATCGGAAAAAACTGTTTGATCGGCGCTAATTCGCTGATCGCAGAGGGCAAAGTCATCCCCGACGGTTCGCTGGTGATCGGCTCGCCCGGCAAGGTTGCGCGCAAGCTGACCGACGAGGAAATTGCGCGCATCAATGGCACCGCGGAAAATTACGTCAAACGATTCAAGCGCTATCAGACCGGTCTGGTTGCTGACGAGTAAGCGCGGCAGCACACTGCCTGCCGTGCCATAATTCAGGTGTCATCACGGGCCCATCGGCGGAGCGACCATGCTCAAGTTCGGTTTCAGGATCAAAACGCGCAGCGGAATGGTGGTCGACAATCTGCTGGTTACGGCGCGTGACCGCGCCGAAGCCGAGCAGAAGATTCTGCAGATTTACCATCACGGCGAAATTCTCGATTGTCACGAAGCCCAGCAGCCGTTGAAGGACGACAGCCAGGGGCTCAATTTCGAAAACGCCATTGCGCTGATTTCACGCGAAGCTAATCCGGAACCGCCTTCCAGTACTTAGGGAATCGCTAATTAAGTGTTTCAGATAATCAGCGATTCCTCTGAAGTGGGGGATATACAAGGGGGCGAGCCCCCTTGTTCAGTGTTTCCTTAGTTCAGAAACCCGCTGGCCTCGAGTTCATCCAGCAGCGCGGCATAGTCCTGCGCGCCCCGGCTGCCCGGCGCATGCGTAAAAACATCGGTATTCTGCGCCGGACTTTCGGCCAGACTGACGTTCTCCGAAATCCGCGTTTCGCACAGCGCATCGCCGAAATGCTCGCGCAGCTTTCGATCGACGTCCCAAGACATCTTGCGCCGGCCGTCGAAACGCGTAATGACGTAACGCCGCAGCGGTGGCTGCTTGATCACCCGCTCGAGCGCGCGCAAGGTGCGTTCAACCTGCAAGGCCCCCTTGATCGCCAGATAGTCGGCTGAGACCGGGATAATGACGCGGTCGCTGGCAAAGATGCCGTTGAGCGACAGCACACCGAGCATCGGACAGGCATCCATCAGAATCGGCCGCTCGGTATTCAAGTGTTCACGCACAATGCCTGCATTGAGCCGGTTGAGCGCCTGCGGTCCCTTGCCGAACTGGGTATCGACCTTGGAGAGGTCAAGGTGCGACGGAATGATCGGCCAACCGCCACTACCGCAACGGATCAGATCCGAAAGCTGGCGCGCGTCCTGATAGAAGGCGTACAAACTCTCCTGGCCGTCGCCGACATTGGCGCCACTGATCGATGACAGATGCGCCTGTGGATCGAGATCGATAACGAGGGGCGTGCGCCCACGCCGCGTCAGCAACGCCGCGAGATTAAGCGTGGTGGTGGTCTTGCCGACCCCACCCTTCTGGTTGAAGACAACAATCTTGGCCATGAACCGCCTCTGAACCGCAGGACCCGCCGACAATGCGGGCAGTCCGTTGAATAAAAATGATAGTTACTCAAAAACAACCATTTGGCAATGTTTATTGCAACATTGTTTCTAAATCGCTTGAATCACCATGAAAAAAATCCATTATTTATTAATTTCCGCTCAAATATTAAGCAAAATGCCCAGATTATTAGGTACGCGAATTCCTCCAAACACCTGATAGTTGACGCGAAGATTTACGCCGCGATGGCAAGTTGCAAATCAGCGCCAAGCCGGTTAGTTTCGACGTCATAACACGCAAATAAAGCGTGGACACTGAGGAGTGAAAACTTGAAGAAGAAGATCGGGATCGTGGGCGTCGGCCTGATGGGACGCTCACTGGCAATGCATTTGTTGAACGCCGGCTACACCGTGTTTGTCCACGACCTTATCGAAACCAACGTTGCCGCCGCCGTAAAGCTTGGCGCGCAGTGCGTCGTTTCACCGGTTGAACTCACAACCAAGGCCGATGTGATCATGCTGTCGCTGCCAAACTCGAACATCGTCAACGATGTTGTGCAAAATTCCCTGCGTCTGTTCGAATCATCGCGAAAAGATCTCGTTCTGATCGATACCTCGACGCCGGATCCAGAAACCTCAACCGCCCTCGCACGCCGCCTGCGCGAACACGGTGTCGAAATGCTCGACGCCACGATCAGCGGCACCAGCGAGATGTTCGTTGAAAAAGACGTTATCTTCATGGTCGGCGGGACTGAATCTGTATTCAATGAACACAAGGATATTTTCTCCACGCTTTCCAGTGAATCCTATTTCCTCGGCCCCAATGGCGCAGGCGGTATTTGCAAGCTTGTGGCGAACTGCGTGCTGACGCTGAACCGTTTCGCGCTGGCCGAGGGACTGACGCTGGCAAAAAAAGCAGGGCTCGATCAGGAACAAACGCTCGCAGTACTGAAGAAATCGGCCGCCTACTCAAAAGCCATGGACCAGAAAGGCATGCGCATGGTCAAGCGCCAGTTCGATCCGCCGGCAAGCCGCCTGTCGTCGTCATACAAGGACGCGCGCCTGATTCTCTCGCTGGGCGCACGCACAGACTGTCCGCTGCCGCTGATGTCGCTCGCCGTGCAGGCGATGGCCTCCGAGGTATCGAAGGGCCACCAGAACTGGGATCCGGCCACCATGATTTCCTTCTACAACAATATCGCGGGCTTCGATTCCTGAGCGAAAACAGAAAATTCTATCTGGAGGAGTAATGCAGTGCTAATTGTCGACAGTCAAGTTCATATCTGGATTCCAAGCACGCCGCAGCGGCCATGGTTGCCCGCTTCGCCCGAAATTCCCGCGCCGCACCGCCCCGAACCCTTCACGCGCGAGCATCTGTTGAAGGAAATGGACGGCGCCGGCGTTAACCGCGCATTGCTGGTCACCCCGCTATGGGAGGGCGTGCGCAATGATTACGTGCTTGAATCGGCGCAAGCCCATCCGGACCGTCTCGGCGTGATCGGCCGGCTTGATCACCTGCAACCGGAATGGCGCGCGCGCGTGCCAAACTGGCTCAATGAACGCGGCATGCTCGGCCTGCGCATGCTGTTCCGCCCAACGCAGGTATCGCAACTCGAAGACGGCAGCGCCGACTGGGTATGGGCCGCCGCCGAAAAAGCGGCCATTCCGACCATGGTGTTCCTGCCGCAGGCGGCCATGCCGTTGATCGACCGCGTTGCCGAACGGCATCCCGGTTTGAAACTGGTGATCGACCATCTCGGGCTTACCACCGGCAAGGATGCCGAAGCGTTTCGCGATCTCGATTGCGTGCTCGCATTGGCGCGCCACCCCAATGTTGCGGTCAAAGTCAGCTGCCTGCCGCATTTCACCGCGGATGCATATCCGTTCCGCGCACTGCATCCTTATTTGCGGCGGATCTACGATGCATTCGGTGCAAAACGCATGTTCTGGGGCACTGACCTGTCGCGCTCGCCTTACAGTTACAAACAGAACATCACCATGTTTACCGAGGAAATTCCGTGGCTGAGTGCTGAAGACAAGCACAGCATCATGGGACAGGGCATTTGCGATTGGATCGGCTGGAAGTAGACCGGCGTCGAACGATTAATGACAGGCCAATAAACAGGACGCTCTCATGCAAATCAAAAAACGTATTGCGATGGCACTGACACTCGCGGCCGCAACGGCATCCGCCCTGCCCGGCGCCTCTATGGCGCAAAATTATCCGACCCGCTCGATCCGTTACATCGTGCCCTTCCCGCCAGGCGGCATTACCGACTTGATGGCACGCAATGTCGCGCAAAAGGTCACCACCACCTTCAACCAGCCGGTCGTCGTCGATAACCGCGCCGGAGGCAACGCAATGATCGGCGCCGACCTCGCCGCAAAAGCGCCGGCCGACGGCTATACCTGGCTCGGCATGACGATTACGCACACGATCAACGCCACGCTCTTCCCGCAAGCACCCTACAATTTTTTGCGTGATCTGAGCGCGGTTTCGGTGCTTGGTTCCTTGCCCCTGGTGGTGGTCGTCAATCCGACCGTGCCGGCAAAAACGCTGGCCCAACTCACCGCGCTAGGCAAATCGCGCACCATCAATGCCGGTTCGAGCGGCAACGGCACGCCGGAACATCTCGCGATGGAACTCTACCACCAGATCACCGGCGTAAAAGCGACCCACGTGCCTTACAAAGGAGCAGCACCGGCGACTATCAGCCTGATCGGCGGAGAACTCGATTTCATCATTGCCGCCCTGCCAAACGTTCCGCCGCATCTGAAATCCGGCAAACTGCGCGCACTCGCCGTCACCAGCAAATCCCGTCATCCGCTGGTGCCGGACATTCCCACAACATCCGAAGCGGGACTGCCGGCATTGATGATCACGAGCTGGACCGGATTGATGGTGCCGAGCGCAACACCGCCCGAGATCGTCAAGCGCATTCATAACGAGGTCGCCAGCGTAATGAAGCAACCGGAGATGGTTCAAAAGCTGCAGGAACAGGGCTTCGAGGTCGTCGTCAATTCGCCCGAAGAGGCGCAGACCTTCATGGCCTCCGAGGTAGCACGCTGGGGCAAGGTAGTCCGCGAAGCGAATATCAAGGCAGACTGACCGCAGAAATCAACGCCGTGCTCAGCGCCCGGCGCGCAGCTTTTCCCATTCGACGTAATTGCGCGTGCCGTATTGCGCCGGAAACTGCGGCGTCTGAGTTTCCAGCCAGCGAAAAGGTTCGCTACCGGTGTTGCGAAAGGCGTGACTGGTGCCAACACCGGTCCATGCCACATCGCCGGGCCCGAGACGGAAGCTCTTGTCCTCGATCTCCATAATCACTTCTCCGCTGAGACCGAGGTAGAACTCCTCGATCGGATGATCGTGGCGCGTGCGAAACGCGCCCGCCGACATTTCGCCGCGCATCATGAAGAAACATTGCGCGCCGAAATTTCGTTCCATGAAGCGGAAAACCGTCAGGCCTTTTGCAAGCGCGCCTTCCTGTGCCGGAATCGGATTTTCGGGCTTGAAGCGGCCGACCCCTTGGGTCGCCACTCTGCCGGCCTTCGCCTCACCAGCCGGCCAGGTATTTTCACCGGTAAAAAAGGTATCCCTGAATGCCGAGGCGGGCTTGGGTTGGGGTGAAAGTATTTCGAACCAGCGAGCCGGAACCGGCCCGACATTGCGAATCGCGTGCGGTGCCGCATACGGAATCAACGCATAACCATCCGTCGGCAGTTGGATATGATCGCCCGCGCGAAGCACCTCGATTTCCCCTTCGAAAACGTAAATGCCCTTCTCAAAAGCATGTACGCAGGCATCGATATGCCCGCCGGGCTGCAGACGCGAAACACAAGCCTCGGTGTGCACCGAACCGGTGGCGCGACTGACCAGACTAACGCATTCGTATTCCGCGCAGTGACCGCGAAAACGTTCCGGCACCGCAAAACGCGATGCTTCATATTTGCCGATGAAGTAATGCACTGCCACCCCCTGGACGGTAAGTTGGCATTATATCGGTGTCGCGGCAACTACTTTGGCGCCAATGCGCCCAAATCCAGTTCTCCACTGCGGTCGAACGGAATGCGCACACCACCTGCCAGACTGAGACTGCCCTTGATGCGGTAACGCAGCGCGCGCTTGTCGCCCTGCAGAAAACCGCCCAACTGCCGCAGCATGCCGCCGAGCGAACTATAGGCCTCAACCGGCAGAAAGGCTGACCCGAAACGCGCCACGCTCACAGCCTGATTGCCGACACCGCTCGCGAACGGCGCATCATTGACGTCCAGCGTGAATGCAACGCCGTCGATTTTGAGTTCGGTGTTGTTCGGATTCTGCACACGCAACTTCAGGTTGAACTGCTGCTCGAAAAAACCGCCGCCACTGGCGCCAAAATCCGCGATCGTCACACTCGGCGCTTCCATCCCCACAGGCAAGCCCGCGCATCCAGAACCCAGCAACGCCACGACCGCGGCCAAACCTATCCAGCCGCGCCTCAGAATATTCATTGCACGCCCCTCCTCATGGCATCCATAACGCACGAAAACCCCGCACGCCAACAGGGTTACGTTTTGCATTTACCCGACCCTGTGGCTAAATAGCCGCTTTCCCTACGGATTCCTCAGCATGAACGCAGTGCGCCCGTTCCGCTATTTTGATCTCGTGCTGGTGGCCTTTGTCACCGTACTGGTCTGTTCAAACCTGATCGGGCCGGCGAAGATTGCGCAGATCGACGCACCGCTGTTCGGCGTGCTGACCTTCGGCGCGGGCGTGCTGTTTTTTCCGATTTCATACGTCTTTGGCGACATTCTCACCGAGGTCTACGGCTACGCGCGATCACGCAGAGTGATCTGGGCGGGTTTTGCCGCACTCGCCTTCGCGTCCGTCATGGCGTGGGTGATCGTGCAATTGCCGCCGGCGCCGTTCTGGCATAACCAGCCGGCGTATGAAGTCGCGTTCGGTTCGACCTGGCGCATTGCGCTCGCCTCGTTGATCGCCTTCGTCTGCGGTGAGTTCGTCAATTCGTATGTGCTCGCCAAAATGAAAATATGGACCGAAGGCCGCCGCTTGTGGACGCGCACCATCGGCTCGACCATCTTCGGCGAAGGCGTCGATTCGCTGTTATTTTACCCGCTGGCGTTTTATGGCACCGGCATCATCCCCGACGACAAACTGCCGCTGGTGATGATGGCGCAATTCTTCACCAAGGTCGGTGTCGAGGTTGTGTTCACGCCCGTCACCTACAAGATCGTCGCCTGGCTGAAAGAAGCCGAGCGCGAGGACTATTACGACCGCAACACGGACTTCAATCCGTTTCGGATCGGCACCTGACTGCGGATGCGCAACAACATTCTGATGACTGCGATAGCGATCGCTACCGCCTGTAAACTTTGATCCGGTGTGTTACGCAGGAAGGCGCGGCACCGTCACGCCCACCAGCGTATCGCGCGACAGGATGCCCGCCAGTTTTTCTTCGCTCCAGCCCTCCGTGCCCGCCGGGCGCATCGGCACCACCAGGTAACGCATATCGGCGTTGGAGTCGTGCACACGCACGGTGACGTTATCCGGCAATACCGTGCCAAACTCGCGCAGCACCGAGCGCGGCTCGAACACCACACGCGAGCGGTAGTTGCGGCTCTTGTACCAGGTCGGCGGCATGCCGAGCAGCGCGCGCGGATAGCATGAGCACAGTGTGCAAACGATGACGTTATGCACCTGCGGCGTGTTTTCCACCGCGATCAGGCGTTCGGCTTCGAGCATCGCGCCCATTTCGGCGCAGGCCGCGCGGCCGTCGGCAAGCAGGCGCTGCTTGAACGCGGGGTCGACCCACGCGCGCGCCACGACCTGGCCGCCGTGATAAGGGAACTCTTCGTCGAACTGCTCCATGCGTTTGGTCACCTGCTCGGCGGTGATGATGCCTTTTTGTTCCAGCAGTTCCTGCATCGCGCGGCTCATGATTTCGTATTCGCCGGGCGGGCCGTCGTCGTGTTCATTGACCGGCTTGTGATCATCGTGATCGTGATCATGCGCCTGGTCGTCGTGGCCGCTGGCGTAATGGTCGTGGGGTGTTCCGCTCATGATTGCGCTCCTGCTGGATCAAGCCAGTGTTCGTAAATTTCCATTTCAATAATGTCGTTTGCCGGGCCGGCGTAGCCTGTCCACACGTGCGTTTGAAAAAAGCGCACGCGATAAAGCACGCGCTCCGGCTTGCCGTCGAAACCGTAGGCAAGTTCTTCGGGATTCGGATATGCGCCGCAAATGCGTTCGATCACGCCTTGTTTGCCGCGGATGTATTGCGGCGTGCGGCGGTGTCCCGGCGGATGCGCGGTTTTGACAACGACCTTGTCGCCGACCTTGAAACGATGCTCCGGCGCAGGGGTGTACGTCGATTTGAGTGAAGCGCTGCCGCTCATTTTTTCGCCGCCGTTTTGAGCGGCGACTCTATTTCGTCCGGCACGTTAAAACGCGCGCGAATTTCCGCCATCTTGGCCTGCAGTTGCTGCTCGGTGAACATGCCTTTTTCGATCAGCACTTTACGCACGGCGCTGGTGGTGATCTCAAAGTACTGCATGTCCTTGTAGCGGCCGCCGAGTTCTTCGGCCGCGCGCCGCAATTCGTCGGTGCAGGTGATTTTTTTCAATTGCACCACCGAGCGAAACGCGTTGGCCTGTCGCTCCCAGTGCCTCATGCCGTGATCGATGGTGTCAACCGGACCCGCGGGTTCGCCGCCGATGTCCGAGGGGATGGTTTTCATGGATGTCTCACTCAGCGTTAATGTGACGCGCAAAAGTATACCCCATCCATGCGAAATTCATAGCAACGCCCTTAGTCACTTTGGCACAGCGGAATCGGATCCGTTACGAATGGCACTTATGAGCTCGAGAAATATCGGCAGGACGATCAGTTATACTGGGCCATGACCTCGACCACCGCTGTATCGACCAAAAACTGGCGCACGCCCACTGTCGTTTTGATCTGCGGCGGTCTCGCTCTCACCGTCGCGCTCGGCACGCGCCACAGCTTCGGCCTCTTTCTGCAGCCGATGACGATGGACCTCGACTGGAACCGCCAGACCTTCGCCTTCGCCATGGCGCTGCAGAATCTGGTCTACGGCATCGCACAACCCTTCACCGGCATGATCGCCGACCGCTTCGGTGCGGCCCGCGTCATGATCATCGGCGCCATCCTCTACGCACTCGGATTGTTGTGGATGGCCAATCCCGCCGGCGGCGCCGATTTCAGCCTGAGCGCCGGCGTCCTGATCGGCCTTGCTTTGTCATGCAGCGGATTCAGCATCGTCTTCGGCGTGGTCGGCCGCGCATTTCCGGCGGAAAAACGCAGCATGGCGCTAGGCATCGCCGGTGCGGCCGGCTCATTGGGCCAATTCATCATGCTGCCGTTCGGCCAGTTGCTGATCAACCAGATCGGCTGGCACTACGCGCTGATGACGCTGGGATTGACCGTGCTGTTGATTGCACCGCTGTCTGCTGCAATGGTGGAGGACCGCGCCTCGCAGCCTGCCTCGCAGAACCGCCAGTCTATTCCGGATGCGTTGCGAGAAGCCGCCGGCCATCAGGGCTACTGGCTGCTGTGCACCGCCTACACCGTATGCGGCTTTCAGGTCATGTTCATCTCCATCCACTTCCCTGCCTACATGGTCGATCAGCACATGGCACCCGAGGTCGGCATGGCTGCGCTCGCGTTGATCGGACTGTTCAACGTGCTTGGCAGCTACACCTGGGGCTGGCTCGGCGGACGCCACACCAAAAAATACCTGTTAAGCATTTTGTATCTGACACGCTCGGTCGCCATCACGATTTTCATCATGACGCCGATTTCACCGTTGTCTGTTTACATTTTCGGCGCGGTGATCGGTTTCCTCTGGCTGGGCACGGTACCGCTCACCAGCGGCGTGATCGCACAGATTTTCGGCGTCAAATACCTGTCCACGCTGACCGGCATCGCCTTCCTGTTTCACCAGGTTGGCAGTTTCCTCGGCATCGGGCTGGCGGGCTACCTGTTTGACACCACCGGTTCGTATACCTTGATGTGGATACTGACCATCGCCATGGGCATCGTCGCCGGCGTCCTGAATTACCCGGTAGACGACCGCCAGATAGAACGTCGCGCGGCCGGCGCTACAGCCTGAGCATTGCCATCCCGGCGGCGATGACGGTCGCGCCGGCGATACGCCACACGCCCAGCCGCTCTTTCAGCAGCGCGCAACCGATGATTGCGGCGAACAATACCGAGGTTTCACGCAGGGCCGCAACCGCCGCGATCGGCGCTGACACCATCGCCCACAAGGCGATCGAGTAGGAACCCAGCACGCAAAATCCGCCTGCCGCGGCGCGGCGCCATTTCTGGCGCACATGCTGCCAAACGAGCCGGCGCTGATACAGCCACGCGACCAGCACGATCGGCGGCGCCTCCAGCAAAAACATCCACAGGCAATAACTCAGCGAACTGCCGGAGGCGCGCGTGCCGTAACCATCGACCAGTGTGTACGCTGAAATGACCAGCGCAATCGACAGCGCCAACGGGGTCGCGCGCTCGCGCAGCACCCCTGGATGGCGCAATACCGGCAACAAAATGCCGACGCAAATCAGCGCAATGCCCGCCCACACCATAACGCTTAATGATTCGCCGAGAAACAACACACCGGCCAGCGCCACCAGCATGGGCGCGATGCCGCGCATTAACGGATAAACGTGGGAGAGGTCGCCCAGCCGGTAGACCGCGCCGAGCATCAGAAAGTAGCACACGTGCAGCGCCACCGAGGCGGCCAGCCACGGCCACGATGCCGCTGCTGGCGCCTGCGTAAACGGCAGCATCGCGGCGGCCAGCAGCGCTGCCGCCACGGTCAGCGCGACGGTATCGAGCACGGTGTTTCCACCGGACTTGATGATGGCATTCCACGACGCGTGTAACAACGCCGCAAACAACACCAGCAAAAAAACCTGCCATGGAATAATCATCAAAGCCGCGCGGGTTCCGCAATGAGCAAATGGACTAACCGGATGTTATCCTAGGCCGGCGTTTAATCCGAACATGGGGAACGTCATGGCCAAACAGGAATGGATCGATGTCGGTGATGCAACCGAATTGGCAAAACAGGAACTGCAGCAGGTCACGGCCAAACGCACGCGTATTGCGCTGACCTGCCGCAACGGCGAATTCAGCGCAATTTCCGGCGTCTGCAACCATGTCGGCGGCCCGCTCGGCGAAGGCACGCTCGACGGCGACTACGTGACCTGTCCGTGGCACTTCTGGAAATTTCATCATCGCGACGGCAAGGGCGAGCCCGGTTTCGAGGCAGATGCCGTGCCGGCCTATGCAGTCAAGGTCGACAACGGCCGCGTGCTCGTCGATATCGCCTCGGCGACGCCGCGCACGCGCAAGCCGCACGATCCGCATCCGCTGGCGCGGCCGGTCGAGCGCGCGCCCGGCCCGATCCGCGTGGTTGGCATTTCCACAACGGTCATGCATCCGCAATATCCGCGCTACAGCACTTCGGACGCGCTGCTGAAAACCGCGGTCGAGCACGCCAAATCGATCGGCTGCACTGGCGACATCATCTACCTGCGCGAACTCAATTTCCGCCACTGCGAAGGCTACTACTCGAAGAGTGCGCGCGCCTGTACCTGGCCCTGTTCGATCACGCAGATGGATCCCAACGACCAGCTCGACCGCGTTTATGAAGCCATCGTGCACGGCGCCGATGTGATTCTGGTGACGACGCCGATCCGCTGGGGTGTCGCCAGCAGCCTGTATTTCAAGATGGTCGAGCGCTTGAACTGCATCCAGAACCAGGAAACCATCGCCGACCGCCAGTTGCTCAAGAACAAGGCCGCCGCCTTCATCATCACCGGCGGACAGGACAATGTGCAGGCGGTGGCCGGCCAGATGCTCGGCTTCTTCGCCGAGGTCGGCTGCCAGTTCCCGCAATTTCCGTACATCGCGCATTCACGCGGCTGGAGCGCCGAGGACATGGAGAACAATACGCGTTACGTCGAAACCAGCGAGGCGCTGCATGACGGTGCGCGTGCGCTGGCGGAACGCGCAATCGAAATGGCAAAGCTGCTGGTGGCCGGCACCATCGCCGAGGTCGAAATGGTCGGTGGCGGCCGCAAGGGCCACCACATCGATGTCAAAGCGCAAATTTGACTGCGCTCGCCATATTTATTTCGAAAATCGACCGCCGTCGCAGCGAGCGCACGGCGCGCTACCCGCAATCGGCCGGCTTCGCCG
>CALQCM020000043.1 GCA_943329075.2 Chitinophaga pinensis
GCCCTACAGCGGTGCGGGCAGCAACACGCTGACCAACAGCGTCTGGCCGAACGGCAACCTCAATAGTTGGAACAGCTACGACAACTCCTATACCCGCAAGGACATGGGCGGCATGTTCGAGTTTTCCAACAATTCGCCGTGGTATGTGCGGGTGGATGCCAACCAGGTCAAGAAGAACGGCATCAAGACAATGGCTGCGTCCCAAGGCACCAGCCCGAGCAATGGTTTTGTTGATCTGGCGGCACCGGTGGATTACACGACGCAGAACGCCTCGCTGGAAGCCGGCTATCAATCGAAACGCGGGCAGATTGCCGCGAGCGCCATGTACAGCAAGTTTTCGAATGCCAACCCCTACCTGCGCTTCTCGAACGGTTTTTTTGCTCCGCTCGCACCGACGAATTATGACGTTTCGGTGCAGCCGACTGATAGCGATTTCATGAAGCTGGGCTTGAACGGCAACCTGAAGCAGCTGCCGCTCAGTTCCACACTGGCCGGCCGCTTGACCTACAGCAAGCTGACCAACGATATCTCGGTGCTGAGCAACATGCTTTCCGCGGGGAATACCAACCCGGCGTCATCACCGACTTCGGGTGTCTACAGCGGCAACATCAAAACGACGACGGCATCGCTGTCGCTATCGTCGCAGCCGATTGCCAAGGCCGATACGCGGCTCTACTGGAACTGGAACCACAAGGCCAACGAATCGAACCAGATCACCTTTCAGGGCGCTGGTCTGGCGTGTGGGGGCCTGGCTTGCGAAACCGAGGCCTTCAATTACCGCAAGAACAACGCGGGGTTGGAACTCGGTTACCGCCTTAACCCAGCCAACAAGGTGTCGGTCGGCGCGGATTACCTGGTTTCGGATCGCCAGCGTCTGGATTTTGTCCGCAGCCTGGATCGCAAGTACTTTGCCGAGTTGAAGACCAGTCCGACTGAAATACTGGATGCGCGGTTCAAGTATCAGTACTTGCAGCGGCGCTCGAACTTTCTCGAAGGGCAGAACAGCGACATCGCAGCGTTCGTCCGCAAGTTCGACCTCGCGAACAACGACCAGCAATCTGCGAAAATCACCTTCGATTTGTCGCCCGCGCAGTTTCTCGACTTCGGTGTGGAAGCGATCTACAAGCACAACAACTACAAGGACACCTTGCTTGGCCGTCAGGGTGACACGCGGCAGGAATATTATGCGAGCGTTTCCTATGGCGATCCGCAGAAATTCCGCGTTATGCTGTTCGGCGATATTGAACTGGCGCAATTTGATTCGTTGCACCGCGTTTGTACCACTGCTGCGCCGAGTACCGGGAACTGTGATCCGAATTTGCCCCCGTCCGGCGGCACGCCCAGCACCGCATACAACTGGACGGCAAAAAACAGCGATCGCGCCTACCAGATCGGTTTGGGTTCGGATTGGTTGCCTATGCCGAAGCTGAAAATCAACAGTTCGCTCCTCTGGTCGAAAACCAATGGCACGACAGACTTTGCGGCACAACCGGGGACGATCGCCACGGCAACCGCCAACCTGTTGCGCCCGATCCAGAATTTCGATAATACGACCCGCGCTTCGCTGAATCTGCGCGGCACCTATGCGGTGTCGAAAACCTGGGATCTGACGACCGGTTATGCCTTCGAGCGTTATCGTTACAGCGATATCGGTTACGACGGATTCAGCTACACGGTTGCGCCGATTAACACTTCGGCATCCTATGTCAGCGGGCAGAATGCCTTGCAGAATTACACCGCGCAGATGGTCTATCTGCTCGGAACCTTCAAGTTCTAATCCGGTTGGCTTGAGACGAAAAAAATGCCCCGCAGATTATGCGGGGTTTTTTTTATCGACAGCATTTGAATTGTGGAGCGCGCCGGCATGCGCGTCATCCAAGTGCGCGATCGGTGCGTTATGTAGGAGGTCCGCGGTGCAGTCTTGCGTCTTGAACCTCAGGTAATATTGCATTGTTGCACTGAAAAATTTTTTAACCAAAGGGAGGCCCTATGAAATTGATGTTTGCCACGATTATTGCCACGTCCATGTTTGCGGCCGGAATCGCCAGTGCCCAATCCGGCCCCGATCTGGCGAAATCGAAGAACTGCATGAATTGCCACGACCTGGAAAAGAAGAAGGTCGGTCCTTCCTTCAAGGACATCCAGGCCAAATACAAGGACAGCAAGGACGCTGAAGCGACCATCGCGGCGAAACTGAAGGAAGGCAAGGGCCACCCGGTGAAAGTTGCAGCTTCCGATGCCGAACTGAAAACCATGATTCAATTTGCATTGACGGGCAAGTAAGCGCTGTTGTTAAAACGACAGGCCGGTAATCCGGCTTGTCGAACCGACGAACGCATTTGCTAGGAGACGCTATGAAAACCATCGCAGTTGCAGTGATGACCTCGGCTATGTTGATTGCGGGTGCGGCCATCGCCCAGTCCGGCGCGGATCTGGCGAAATCGAAGAATTGCCTGAACTGCCATGACATGGACAAGAAGAAAGTCGGGCCGGCCTTCAAGGATGTTGGCGCGAAGTACAAAGACAACAAGGATGCCGAGGCGACCCTGGTGACCAAGCTGAAAGAAGGCAAGGGCCATCCGACCAAGGTCGCGGCGACTGATGCCGAGTTGAAAACACTGGTACAGTATTCACTGACTGGGAAGTAATTCACGAAGTGGTCCGCAAAAGCCGGTTCGCGCCGGCTTTTTGCTGCGCGTTCGCGCGCTAATTCCGGTAAACTGGCGCCCTGTTTCGATCTGGTAAGCGTTTGTTTCGCCAGTCGTTCAGCCCTTGCTTCAGCAACTTTTTCGCGCCATTTGAGTCACAACACAGACAATGAAACCCCGACATAAACGCATGACCATCATTGCCCTCGGCGTGTTGCTGCTGGGCGCAGCCGCAGGGCTCGTGTTGAACGCCTTTCAAAGTAATCTGGTGTTTTTCTTCAGTCCGAGCCAGATTGCTGCGAATGAAGCGCCGCGCGGCAAGGCGTTTCGCATCGGCGGCATGGTGGAAACCGGCACGGTGGTGCGCGGCAACGACGGTTTGACCGTTAAATTCAATGTCACCGACACGGCAAAAACGGTGCCGGTCGTTTACACAGGGATCCTTCCCGATCTGTTCAAGGAAGGCAAGGGCGTAGTGGCGCAGGGGCGCCTTGGACCGGACGGAATTTTTGCGGCGACCGAAGTGCTGGCCAAGCACGACGAAAACTATATGCCGCCGGATGCTGCGCACGCAATCGAGCAGGCGCAGAAGGCACAAAAAAGCGTGGTTACAAAATAAAATTATGATTCCAGAAATCGGTCAGTTTGCGTTGATTCTTGCCTTGCTGCTGGCGACAGTGCAGGGCGTTTTGCCCATCGTTGGTGCCGCGCGCGGCAATCCGGTCTGGATGGCGATTGCACGCCCTGCGGCGCAGGGGCAGTTCACCTTCGTCGCCATTGCCTTCGGCTGCCTCGCCTGGTCGTTCATCAACAACGATTTCTCGGTCGCAAACGTGGCGACCAATTCGAATTCGCAATTGCCTATCCAGTACCGCATTGCGGCGACCTGGGGCTCGCACGAGGGCTCACTGCTGTTGTGGGTGCTGATGCTCAATGTCTGGACGGCCGGCGTGACGGTGTTCAGCCGGCACCTGCCGGAATCGATGACGGCACGTGTGGTCGGTGTGCTCGGTCTGGTCAGTGTTGGTTTTATCCTGTTTTTGTTGCTGACGTCGAACCCGTTCGACCGCTTGCTGCCGCCGGCGGCCGAAGGGCGTGACCTCAATCCCTTGCTGCAGGACCCGGGCATGGTGATCCATCCGCCGATGCTCTATATGGGTTATGTCGGTTTCTCGGTTGCGTTTGCGTTTGCCATTGCGGCGCTGATCGGCGGCAAGCTGGACGCGACCTGGGCGCGTTGGTCGCGGCCGTGGACCACGCTGGCGTGGTGCTTCCTGACCATCGGCATCATGCTCGGCAGCTGGTGGGCCTATTACGAATTGGGTTGGGGCGGCTGGTGGTTCTGGGACCCGGTCGAAAACGCGTCGTTCATGCCGTGGCTGGTTGGCACCGCACTGATGCATTCGCTCGCCGTGACCGAAAAGCGCGGCGGGTTCAAGAGCTGGACCGTGCTGCTGGCGATTTGCGCCTTCAGCTTAAGCCTGCTGGGCACCTTCCTCGTGCGCTCCGGCGTGCTGACCTCGGTGCATGCTTTTGCGACCGATCCGCGGCGCGGCATTTTCATTCTGACTTTTCTGGTGCTCGTCATCGGCAGTTCGCTGGCCTTGTTTGCGTGGCGTGCGCCGCGTGTCGGCCTCGGCGGTGCATTTAACGTGGTGTCGCGCGAATCGATGCTGTTGACCAACAACGTGCTGTTGCTGGTATCGGCGGGTTCCGTCTTGCTTGGCACGCTGTATCCCTTGTTTCTTGATGCCCTGAATCTCGGCAAGATTTCAGTCGGTCCGCCTTATTTTGACAGTGTGTTTGTGCCGTTGATGACGCCGGCCATATTTATGATGGGCATCGGGCCGCTGGCGCGCTGGAAGGAAGCCAGTCTGCCGGATCTCGCCAACCGCCTGAAATGGGCCTTCGCCGTGAGCATTGCAACCGCGCTGCTTTTGCCACTGGCGATGGGCAAGTGGACGCCGATGATCAGCTTCGGCCTTGTTTTGGCGATCTGGATTCTGACCACTGCCGTGGTGAATCTGCGTATGCGTCTCGCCGCGGTCAGCGGCAGCCTGTGGTCGCGTCTTGGCAGCCAGCCGCGCGGCTATTACGGCATGCTGCTCGCGCACTGCGGCGTCGCGGTGTTCATCATCGGTGTAACGATGGTCAAGGGTTACGAGACCGAACGCGACGTGCGCATGTCGGTGGGCGACACCGTCGCAGTCGGCGGCTACACATTCCGCTTCGACGGTGTGCAGAACGCGACCGGCCCCAACTATCGCGCGGCGCGCGGCGATGTGACCGTGCTGCGCGACGGCCAAACCGTGTTGCTCATGCACCCGGAGAAACGCATTTATAACGCGCAGAATATGCCGATGACCGAGGCGGCGATTTCCACCGGCCTGTTCGGCGACCTGTATGTGTCGCTCGGCGAACCGGTGAGCGACGGCGCGTGGAGCGTGCGGGTTTATCGCAAGCCATTCGTGACGTGGATCTGGGGCGGCTGCATCATCATGGCGCTCGGCGGCTTTCTCGCGCTGAGCGACCGTCGTTACCGCCGTCTGGCGCGGCGCCATTCGGAAACCGCAGGCCCGGATATCGCCGCTCAGCCGGTTGCTGCGGGTTGATCGGCGCATGAACCGATTCCTGCTGCCGTTGGGCTTATTTATTGTGCTGGTGGCTTTTCTCGCCGTCGGCCTAGGTCTGAATCCGCGTGAAATCCCTTCGCCGTTGATTGACAAACCGGCGCCGGTGTTCCAGCTCGCGCAATTGCACGAAGCCGGGAAAACGCTGGCCACGCAGGACATGCAGGGCAAGGTCTGGCTGCTCAATGTGTGGGCTTCGTGGTGTGTGTCCTGCCGCGAGGAACATCCGGTGTTGCTCGATCTCGCCAAGGCCAACGTGGTGCCCATCATCGGCCTGAACTATAAAGACCAGCGCATCGATGCGCTGGGCTGGCTCAAGCAGTTCGGCGACCCTTACTCACTGAGCATCAGCGACCGCGACGGCAGTGTCGGCATCAATTACGGCGTTTACGGTGTGCCCGAGACCTTTGTTATCGATAAAGCGGGGGTCATTCGCTACAAGCAGATCGGCCCGGTCACGCCGGATGCCCTGAAAAACAAAATTCTGCCGCTGGTGGCGAAACTGCAGCAATGAAAAAACTACTGATCGCAATGTTGTGCCTTGTTTCGAGCGTGGTGTTCGCGCAGACAGCACAGCCGACCAACAATGACCCGGTGGCCAACCAGCGCGCCATGGCTTTATCCGAGGAACTGCGTTGCCTGGTTTGTCAGAACCAGTCGATCGCCGATTCAAATGCAGAACTGGCGGTTGATCTGCGCCGGCAGATCCGCGAGCAAATCGCGCAGGGCCGCAGCGACACGCAGATCGTCGACTACATGGTCGAGCGCTACGGTGATTTTGTGCTTTATCGGCCGCCACTGAAGGCGACCACCGTCGTGTTGTGGTTGGGCCCGCCGCTGTTGTTCCTGATCGGCCTGTGGTTGCTGTTGCGCTATCTGCGTCAACGCCGCAAGGACACGGTTGAACAACCGCTGTCCGATGACGACCGGCGCCGCGCTGCCGCCTTGCTTGGCGCTGATAAAGGGAATGGCAAATGACAGTTTTTCTGACCGTCGCCGGTCTTATGGTGCTGGTTGCGCTGGCGTGGCTGCTGCCGACGTTGTTACGCAGTCGCGGCGCTGGTGTGGGAGCCACTCAGGCGGCTTCCAATCTTTCCATTTTGCGCGATCAGTTGGCCGAACTTGAGCGCGATGTCGCCCGCGGCACGCTGTCATCCGCGCATTACCAGCAGGCGCGCGATGATCTCGATCGGCACGTCCTCGATGAATTGGCGGAAGCGGCGCCAGCGATCGCAATGCCCGGCAGCGCGCGCAGGACCGCACTGGTGCTGGGCATCGTGTTGCCGCTGTGCGCAGCATTGCTTTACTGGCAGTTGGGCTCGCCGGCCGGAATGGAGGGCGTGGCGGTTTCGCACGCTGAAAAATTCTCGCCACAACAGGTCGAGGGCATGGTGGGCAAGCTGTCAGCGCGATTGGCACAATCCCCGGAGGACGGCGAGGGCTGGGCCTTGCTGGGACGCTCTTACATGATGATGAAGCGCTTTCCCGATGCCGTGAAGGCCTATGAACGGGCGACGTCATTGATCAAGGACAACGCCGATCTGTTTGCCGACTATGCCGATGCACTGGCGATGACGCAGGATCGACGCATCGAAGGCAAACCGCTGCAACTGATCGAGCTGGCGTTGCGTGTCGACCCCGGTCATTGGAAGGCGCTGGCAATGGCCGGTTCGGCGGCGTTCGATCGCAAGGATTACAAGAGCGCTGTCCATTATTGGGAAACGCTGCTGGCCCGCATCGGCCCCGAATCTGAATTCGCCCGCAACGTCGCGTCAAATATCGAAGAAGCGCGGCAGTTGGGCGGCATCAAGACGCCGAGGTTGGCGAAAAAAGAGCCCGCGAAAGAGGCGGCAAAAAGCCTCGCGGGCGGCGCGGTTGTCCGCGGCACGGTGAATATTTCCGCCGCGCTCAAGGCGAAAGCCGATCCGTCGGACACGGTATTTGTCTTCGCGCGCGCGGCGCAGGGGCCGCGCATGCCGCTGGCCCTAGTGCGCAAGCAGGTCAAGGACCTGCCGTTCAGCTTCACGCTGGACGACAGCCAGGCGATGTCGCCGGAGACGACATTGTCAAAATTCAGCGAAGTGGTCGTTGGTGCGCGTATCTCAAAAGCAGGCAGCGCCACGCCGCAGAGCGGCGACATGCAGGGCTACACGCAGAAAATCCGGACCGGCGGCGCCCCGGTAAATGTCGTCATAGATCAGGTCGTCCCCTAAGCAGCGCTGCGTCTCAAAGCGACATTTGAGGTACATCAAAGCACGACGTTATTGTGCTTGTTGTGCCAAATTCGCGTGACTAGACTGCCGTTATCGATCTGATAACCGGGAGGGGCAGTCATGAAACGCGCACTCTGGATCGCAACCTTGGTTTGGACTTTGTTGCCGGGCGACGCGGCGCAGGCCGTTCCCAGCGTCAGTGAAAAGCCCGCCAAGATCGAGGTCTGTTACGGTTGCCACGAGCCGGTCAAGGCGTTTCACGCCGGCAGCAAACACAAAAACGTCAATTGCGTGGCCTGCCACAGCGGCATTGAAAACCACCTTGCGGACGCATCGAAGCGCCCTGTAACCCGCACCGATCTCGCCGCCTGCGGCACCTGTCATCAGGCGCAATATCTGAGTTTCCAGACCATGAACTGGAACAAAACCGCGCGCTCGGAAAAATCATTGATGACGGGCCAGTCGCCGAATCCGGCCTGGGACAAATTGATGATGCCGCATGGCTTTACGAAAGAGCACAATCTGCCGCGCTCGCACGTTTTCGCCTTGCTCGATCAATTGCTGGTTGACCGTTCCTTCGGCGGCCGGTTTGCCTACAAAGACGGTTGGCGCGGACTGGGCAAGAGCGGCGATCTCAAGTTGTGGGATGTGATCGACGACAAATTCCCGGGCCAGGACCACAAACCGTTTAAACCCGGCACCGCTGCCGCTGCCAATCCGGTGTGCCTGTCGTGCAAGACGCAGGACCACATCCTCGACTGGGCCTATATGGGCGACCCGGTGCCCGGCGCGAAATGGAGTCGCACCTCCAAGGTGAATGAAATGGCCAAGGATGTCAGCCATTCGCTCAACTGCTTTTTCTGTCACGATCCGCATTCGGCAAAACCGCGCGTGGTGCGCGATGGCCTTATTCAAGCGCTGACGCGGCCGGAAAAAGACACGCTCTGGCACAAGGACCCGAAAGCGACGAAGATCGACGTCAAGGACATGGGGGTGCGCGGTTTTACGCGCAAGATCGCCATGCTCGGCCGTGCTGACAGCAAGCTGATGTGTGCGCAATGCCACGTTGAATATAACTGTAACCCGGGTGTTGATCCGACTAACGGGCAGCCGATCGGCATGGGCGACCAGCGCACCAACCATTTCCCGCTCACCGATGTCTGGGGCATTACCAGGCATTACGACGATCTGAAGTTCCGCGATTTCCGTCACGCCACCACCGGCGCCTTGTTATGGAAGGCGCAGCACCCGGATGTCGAGACGTTCTGGAACTCGGTGCACGATAAGGCCGGCGTCGAGTGCAAGGATTGCCATATGCCCAAGGTGACCGACCCGAAAACCAAAAAAACCTACACCTCGCATTGGCAGACCAGTCCGCGGAATTATCTCAAGGAAACCTGCCTGCGCTGCCATGCCAACTGGAACGAGACGCAGGCGAGGTATGTCATCGACTCAAGCAACGCGCACATCCAGGGCAAGATGCGCAAAGCCGAATTCTGGCTGGTGCAACTGGTCGATAAATTCGCTGAAGCCAATACGGTCGGCATCGACGAGGCGGCGTTGAAGGACGCGCGGCGCAAACACGACGAAGCCCATGCGCATTGGGAGTGGTGGACGGCGGCCAACGGCGCGGCCTTCCATAACACGGACCAGGCCAAGGATTCCTTGAACCGTTCGATGGTGCTGTCGCAGGAGGGCCTGAAGATTCTTGATGACGCCATCAAGGCGAAACGCGCCGCGCCGGCCAAGGCGGCGCTGGCGACCACGCGTTGACATGGCGGAAGCACCTGCACCCTGCGGTTCCTGCGCTAATCAGTTGAACGAAGTGCGGGTGCGACAGGCGTATTTTTCGGCACGCGTCTGGATCGTGATCGGCGCGTTATTGCTGGCCGGCGCAGGCGCGGCGTACTACGTCGCAGTGGTCCGCCCCGGAAATGCACTTCAATACGAGTTGCAGGCGCCCGCCGGCAACTTTGTAGCGCTTGGCCAATACCTGCAGCGCGCGCCGCGAGACGCTCGGGCATGGGCCATCTATGCAAGGCTGAATGTGGAACGCGCGGATTATGCCGCGGCCGCCGCAGCATATGCGCATGCGCTGGAACTGCCGGGGCGCGTGGCACAGGACCCGATGGTCTGGTGTGAATATGCTGATGCGCTGGCGACCCTTGGCGGCGGCAGGCTCGCCGGGCAGCCGTTTGCAATGATTACACGGGCGCTGGCGCTCAACCCGCGCCATCCGCGCGCGCTGGAAATGGCCGGTAGCGCGGCCATCGAGCAGGGGAATTACAAAGCGGCACTGCACTACTGGGAGCCGTTGCTCCAACTCACGCCGGTGGACGCGCCCCAATACCGCGAACTGTTGTCGGCAATCGAACGCACACGTCTGCGCGCCGGACGTTGATCTTTGCGTCTTCATGCGCCGGCCATCGGTCGCAGGGCTCCTGCCGCCGGGTTTGTTTCGGGATCACGCTTTCCACGCGGGTTGAGGTCTCGCCCCTTGCCCCGATGGGGTGATCGGAGGCAGATCGCTAGGGTTGACATAGATCAATATGGACTGCCCGTGCGCGCTTAAACTTTCTCCATACAAATAGCGAGTCCGGTCGACGCGGTTTCCCAATCGCTCGCCAGTCCGCAGCAGTCGATGTCAATGGAGGCGAGACCGAAATGAAAGCGAACACAGGCGGCAGCAGCGTGCGTGATATGCCAACCGGGCTGGCGTTGTTGCACGATCCGTTGTTGAACAAGGGCACCGCATTTACCGAAGCGGAACGCGATGCCTTCGACCTGCGCGGCTTGCTGCCGGCACACGTGCACACGCAGGAGGAGCAAGCAGTGCGGGTGCTGAACAACCTGCGCAAGATTGCCGATCCGCTGGAAAAATTCGTCGCCCTCAACGCTTTGCATGATCGCAATGAATCGCTGTTTTTTCGCGTGCTGGCCGACAACATCGATGAAATGCAGCCGCTGGTCTACACGCCGACGGTCGGTCTGGCCTGTCAGAAATTCGGCCACGTGTTTCAGCGTCCGCGCGGGCTGTTCATCACCGCCAATGACCGCGGCCGGGTGGCGCAGGTGCTGTGCAACTGGCCCTATACCGCCGGCATTATCGTGGTGACCGATGGCGAACGCATACTGGGTCTCGGCGACCTCGGTGCCAACGGCATGGGCATTCCGGTCGGCAAGCTGTCGCTATACACCGCCTGCGCCGGCATCCGCCCTGAACTGTGCCTGCCGGTGATGCTGGATGTCGGCACCAACAACGGTGAACTGCTGAACGATCCGTATTATGTGGGGCTGCGCCAGCGCCGTATCACCGGCGCGGCGTATGACGACCTGGTCGAGGAATTCATCACCGCGGCGCGCGAGGTTTTTCCCGGGGTGCTCATTCAGTTCGAGGACTTTGCCAATCACAACGCATTCCGGCTGTTGCACAAATACCGGGACCGCATCAGCACGTTCAACGACGATATTCAGGGCACGGCAGCGGTCGCGCTGGCGGGCATTTTGTCCGCGCTGCGTGTGACGGGGCAGAAACTGACAGAGCAGAAAATCCTGTTTCTCGGCGCCGGAGAAGCGGCGACCGGGATTGCCGATCTCGTGGCGTCGGCCATGGTAACGCAAGGCCTGAGTCCGGCAGCGGCAGGCGAGCGCTGCTGGCTGGTGGATTCGCGCGGTTTGGTCGTGAAAAGCCGCACCGATCTGGCGGAACACAAAAAGACCTATGCGCATGATCATCCGCCGATCGGCGATTTTTTGACGACAATACGCACGCTCAAACCGACGGCGATCATCGGTGTTGCCGCGGTCGGCGGGGCATTCAACCAAAGCGTGCTTGAAGCGATGGCTGAAATCAACGAGCGGCCGATCGTTTTTGCGCTGTCGAACCCGACGTCGCAGGCCGAGTGCACGGCGGCAGAGGCCTACCGCTGGACCGGCGGACGCGCGCTGTTCGCTTGTGGCAGTCCCTTCGATCCGGTGATCTACAACGGACGCACCTATGTGCCGCGGCAGGGCAACAACTCTTACATTTTCCCCGGCGTCGGGCTTGGCGCCATCGTCAGCGGCGCGCGCAAGATTACCGACGATATGTTCATGACGGCGGCGCACACGCTGGCGCATCTGGTCAGCGAGGCCGATCTTGAGCAGGGCAGTCTCTACCCGGCGCTGCCGCGCATTCGCGAAGTGTCAGGGCATATCGGCACCGCAGTGGCCAATATCGCCTACAAGAACAACCTGGCGGCGAAACCAATGCCCGAGGATCTGTTCGCCGAGGTGCAGTCGCAGATGTACGATCCGCGCTATCACAGCTATGTATAGGCGGGTCGCAGACCGCCTTTCAGGTTCGAGTTCAGGGCAGGTGCCGCCACGGTGCGGACTGTTTTAGATCTCGACGGCAATCATCCGCCACCGGATGGTGTGACGCTGTCGAGTAGGGGCGTTGCCCTAAGGCCCGCAGGTCACCGGCGTGAATAAATTGCCCGGTGTTTTGTTGGTCAGACCGCTTTGCAAGCGACATCCGGCCAATAAAAACGCTGTTCTGCAATGCGGTGCCGCTAGGTCTTAGACCTTACGTGAGGCACCGCGTAGTGCTCATCCATGCAGGCTGTGATATTTCGCCATCAGTTGCTCCGGCGTTTCCTTGAAATCCGGATGCGGAATGATGCAGTCCGCCGGACACACGACCATGCACTGCGGTTCATCGTGCGCGCCGACACACTCGGTGCATTTGGCCGGGTCAATTACATACATGGAATCGACGACGGTGATCGCCTTATTCGGACATTTTTCCGGACAGGCGTCGCAGGAAGTGCAGTCTTCGGTGATGGTTAAGGCCATTACGATCTCCTAGGTTGCCAGTTTCAAAAATCATTGCATGGCGGAAGCGGTCGCAAGCTGCGCGGACATCCTCCAGTCGCTGCGTTGTAGTAACGCCTACACGAACTCGCTGGTATATGAGATCAGCGCCTTCATGTAATTGGCGCGCTCGAACGCCGCCGGGTCAGGGCAGGACTGCTGGCTGAGCGAGCCTTTCATTTGCTCGACCGAGACGTATTCGCGCTCGTTCATCCATTTTTCCACGCCGCTAATCAATGCTGCGACGTGGCCCGGCCCCTTGCGCAGCAGGCTGCTGGCGACCATCACGCAATCGGCGCCGGCCAGCAGCAGCTTCAGTACGTCGTCGGGCGTATGCGCGCCACCGGTCGCGGCGAGACTGGCGGGAACGCGCCCGCGCAGAATGGCGATCCAGCGCAGCGCCAGGCGCAATTCGTCGGAGGTCGACAGTACCAGGTGCGGAGAGACTTCAAGTTCGTCCAGCAGAATGTCCGGTTGCAGGAAGCGGTTGAACAGCACCAGCCCGGAGGCGCCGGCTTTGACGAGCCGCGACGCCATATTGGCCATGGCGCTGAAATACGGCGAAACCTTAACCGCGATCGGTATCTTCACATCGCTCTTGATCGCGGCCACGAGGTCGATGTAACGCTGTTCGATTTCGACGCTGCGATCGTCGAGCCCGGTGGCGACGTAATAGATGTTCAGTTCCACGGCATCCGCGCCGGCCTGCTCGAGCTGCTTCGCGAACTGTGTCCAGCCGCCCGGCGTGTGGCCGTTCAGGCTGGCGATCACCGGTACGGCGATGGCCTGCTTGGCGTCACTGATCAGCTTCAGGTAGTTCTCGGGTCCGGTGCGGTAATTCTGCATCTCGGGAAAGAAGCCGTGGGCCTCGGGCGACATTTCGGTTCCCGACAGCATGAGATTGTGGGTGGCCATTTCCTCGTGTTCGATTTGTTCCTCGAACAGCGAGGGCAGCACCACGGCGGCCACACCTGCCGCTTCCAGCCGCTTCAGGCTGTCGATGTTGCCGGTCAGCGGTGACGCGGAAGCCACAATCGGGTTCCTGAGCGCGAGGCCCAGGTATCGGCTGCGCAGATCGGCGCTCATTATTCCACCTCCTTGGGGTTGGCTGCGGGCGCCGCCGGCGCCGCAGCGGGTGTGCCGTCGTCGTTGTCGTCCGGCAGATTGCGGTGCACGCCCGCCATCTGCTCGTAGAGTTGCCAGCGCGAATCGGCATCGTCCTGCGCAATCTTGAGCAACTGTTTCGCCCGCGCCGGATCGGCCTGCGCCAGCATCGCGTAACGGCCCTCCTGCATGGTGAAGCGCTCGACCGGCATGGTCGGCTTGCGCGAGTCGAGTTTCAACGGTTGATCGGCGCCGCCCATGCCCAGACGCGGATCATAGTGATAGAGCGTCAGGTAGCCGCTCTTGACCGCGTCGCGCTGGTGGCTCATGCCGGTGGTCATGTCGATGCCGTGGGCGATGCAATGGCTGTAGGCGATGATCAGCGACGGGCCGGGCCAGGAGGCGGCTTCGCGGAAGGTGCGCACCGTTTGCATCGGATTTGCCCCCATCGCCACCTGCGCCACATAAACGTTGCCGTAGGCCATGGCGATCATGCCGAGATCTTTTTTACCCGACGCTTTGCCGCCAGCGGCGAATTTCGCCACCGCGCCGCGCTGCGTGGATTTCGAAGCCTGGCCGCCGGTGTTACTGTAAACCTCGGTATCGAGCACCAGAATATTGACGTTACGGCCGGAGGCGAGCACGTGGTCGAGGCCGCCGTACCCGATGTCGTAAGCCCAGCCGTCGCCACCGACGATCCACACGCTGCGCGTGACGAGACTGTCAGCGACTGCCAGCAGTTGGCGTGCTTGTGGGGACTTGGAAGCCGTGAGCAGGGATTTCAGCTGCACGACGCGTTCACGCTGCGCTTTGATCTGTTCGTCCGATTCCTGCGGCGCTTCGAGCAGGGCGACCGACAGGTCGTTGCCGATCTCGGCGGCGAGGGCGCGTACCAGCAAATGCGCGAGGTCGCGTTGCGAGTCGAGTGCGAGCCGCATGCCGAGGCCGAACTCGGCGTTGTCTTCAAACAGGCTGTTGGCCCAGGCCGGTCCCTGGCCGGCGCTGTTCTGCGCCCACGGCGTCGACGGCAGATTACCGCCGTAGATCGACGAGCAGCCGGTGGCGTTGGCGACCAGCATGTGATCGCCGTAGAGTTGCGAGATCAATTTGACGTAAGGTGTTTCACCGCAGCCGGCGCAGGCGCCGGAGTATTCGAACAGCGGCGCGCGCAGTTGCGAACCTTTGAGCAGATCGATCGTGTCCCACGCCGGGCGCGTTTCGGGCAGCGTGAGGAAGAATTCGTAATTGCGCTGCTCGGCGGCGAGATGATCGAGCTTGGGCTCCATATTGATGGCCTTGTGCTTGACCACTTCCTTGCTGCGCGACGGGCAGATGTCGACGCAAATGCCGCAGCCGGTGCAATCGTCGGGCGCCACTTGCAGCGTGTATGACCAGCCTTTATACGGGCCGCCTTCCTTGCCGCGCCAGGGTACGCTCTTGAAGCCCGCCGGCGCGTTCTTCAGGTCGTCGGGCGAATACACGTTCATGCGAATGGCGGCGTGCGGGCACATCAGCGGACAGAGTGCGCACTGGGTGCAGATGTCGGCATCCCAGATCGGAATTTCATGCGCGATGCTGTGCTTCTCCCACTGCGAGGTCGCGCTGGGGAAGGTGCCGTCGACCGGCAGCGCTGACACCGGCAGCAGGTCGCCCTTGCCGTCGAGCATCATGGCGGTGATACGCTGGACGAAATCCGGAGCCGCGCGTGAGACGACCGGCCGGCGGTGCAGCGCCGAGTCGGCGCGGGCGGGCACTTTCACTTCACACAGCGCGGCGAGCGACTGGTCGACGGCGGCGAAGTTGCGGCTCAACACGGTTTCGCCGCGCTTGCCATACGTTTTGCGTATTGAGGATTTGATCTTCTCGATGGCCTCGTCGCGCGGCAGGATGCCGGAAATCGCGAAAAAGCAGGCCTGTGTAACTGTATTGATGCGGCCGGCGAGGCCGGCTTCCTTGGCCACCGCAAGCGCATCGACGACGTAAAATTTGAGCTTCTTCGCCAATATCTGGTCCTGCGTTTCGCGCGGCAGCTTGTTCCAGACTTCGTCGGGGCCGTAGGGACAATTGAGCAGAAAGGTCGCGCCGGGGCGCGCCACCGACAGCACGTCCAGCTTGGACATGAACTCGAACTGATGGCAGGCGACGAAATCGGCCTGACGAACCAGATAGGTCGATTCGATCGGGCGCGGCCCGAAGCGCAGGTGGGAAATGGTGATCGCGCCCGACTTCTTGCTGTCGTAAACAAAGTAGCCCTGTGCGTAGAGCGGCGTATTTTCGCCGATGATCTTCACCGAGTTCTTGGTCGCGCCGACGGTGCCGTCTGCGCCGAGACCGTAAAAAACGGCACAGGTGACATCGTCTGCTTCGGTGTCGAAATCGGGATCGACAGTCAGTGACAGGCGCGTGACGTCGTCAACGATGCCGACGGTGAAATGGCGTTTGGGTTGCGCCTGTTTCAATTCGTCGAGGCTGGCCTTGGCCATCGCCGGCGTGTATTCCTTGGACGACAAGCCGTAGCGGCCGCCGATGACACGCGGCATGGCGACGTCCTGCGGCCATTCTTCGAGCAGCGCGGCGATGATGTCCTGATACATCGGCTCGCCGACGGCACCGGGCTCCTTGGTGCGGTCGAGCACTGCAATCGAGCGCACGCTCTTCGGCAAGGCGGCGACGAAAGCTTCGGTGTCGAACGGCCGGTAGAGCCGCACGGTTAGGAGGCCGACTTTTTCGCCGGCAGCGACCATCGCGCGCACGGCTTCACCCGAGGCGCCGACGCCGGAGCCCATCTGCACCAGCACGCGTTCGGCATCGGGCGCACCCTGATAGTCAAACAGCCTGTAGTGGCGATTGGTGAGCTTGGCGAAGCGGTCCATGCTTTGCTGCACGATGCCCGGTACCGCCAGATAGTACGGATTGCATGCCTCGCGCGCCTGAAAAAAAACGTCCGGATTCTGCGCGGTACCACGCACCACCGGTTTGTCCGGGTTGAGCGCGCGGGCGCGATGCGCCGTCACCAGTTCCTCGTCAATCAGTGCGCGCACGTCTTCCTCAAGCAGGAGGTCGATTTTGTTGACTTCATGGCTGGTGCGGAAACCGTCGAAGAAATGCATGAACGGCAGGCGCGATTTCAGCGTCGCCATCTGCGCGATCATGGCCATGTCCTGCGCTTCCTGCACACTGGCGGAGGCGAGCAGGGCCCAGCCGGTGGTGCGGGCGGCCATCACGTCGCTGTGATCGCCGAAGATAGACAACGCGTGGGTGGCCAGCGTGCGCGCCGCGATGTGGAACACCGCAGGCGTGAGTTCGCCGGCGATCTTGAACATGTTGGGCAGCATCAGCAGCAGCCCCTGCGAGGCGGTGAAGGTCGTCGTCAGTGCGCCGGCCAGCAGCGCGCCGTGCACCGCGCCGGCCGCACCCGCTTCGCTTTGCATCTCGATGACCTCGGGTACCGCGCCCCACAAATTTTTCTGTTTGGCGGCCGACCAGGCGTCGGCGAATTCGCCCATGCCGGATGACGGCGTGATCGGGTAGATCGCGATGACCTCGTTGGTAAGGTGGGCGATGCGGGCGGCGGCTTCGTTGCCCTCGAGCACGACCTGGCGTTTGCTCATGATGTCCTTTCAAACTTTCTTTTGCGTTACGGCGTTTGCGCTTACAGCAGTCCGGACTTGCCGGTTTTCCAGCGTTCGTATTCGGTGGTGATCAGTGCCACATGTTCGCGCTCTTCCGCGGCGAGTTCCTGGTAGAGATCACGCTCGACCGAACCGGCCGGTGCACGGGCACCTTGTTCCGTGAAAAACATCACCGCGCGTTCTTCGAACGCAATGGCGATGCGAAACAGGTTGGTCGGGTCCTCGGGCTTGCGCGGCACGCCGGCGAAGATGGCGGCGCGATCGATCTGGAAATCGGCAGCAGGCTGCGGCAGATCGGCGTGATAACGCTTCGACAGCGTCTCCATGTGTTCTTTTTCCATCTCGGCAAAGCGGCCGAACAGGTCGCGTAGCGCCGGATCTTTCGAATCGCTGGCGGCGCGCTGATAGAAGGCATGGCCGCCGAGTTCGATTTCGAACGCTGCGCGGATGGCGTCGAGGCCCTTGCTGTCGTCAATCGCGCCGCGGTCGAGCATTGCGAGTTTGCCCTTGCAGTGCGGGCACATGCCGTAAGGAAAGGCGAAACCTTCGCTGACTTTGCCGCAGGCGCTGCACTTCCACCTCAATTCGAGATTGGCGCAGCAGATGTAGGCTTCTTCGCCTTCGATCGGGCGATGGCACTTCGGACAGGAGATCATGCTGGGCTCTCGCTCTGGGTGTTGGTCGGTGCTGCGGCGGCCGGCGCGGCCGCGCCTATGGCCAGCGGGGCCACAAAGGCGTCGGCGTCTTCCTGCGTAATCGGCCACTTCTGTTTGCCGCTCTGCAGCCAGGCGCCGATGGCCCTGGCCGCGCGGCGGCCGGCGCCCATGGCCAGAATGACGGTGGCGGCACCGGTGACGATATCGCCACCGGCAAAGACGCCGGGCAGGGTGGTGGCCTGCGTTGCGGGATCGGCGACGATATAGCCCCATTGATTGAGGCCGAGGCCCGGTGTGGCCTGGGTGACGATCGGATTTGCTTTGGTGCCGAGCGCGTAGATGACCGTATCGCATTCAAGATCGACGAATTCATCGAGCGGCACCGGTTTGCGGCGGCCCTTTTCATCGGGTTCGCCCAGCATCATTTTCTGCACTTTCATGCCGCGCACAACGCCGTCGTCGGCGGTGATGATTTCGACCGGCGTATGCAGGAAGAAGAACTCGATGCCTTCTTCTTTGGCATGGCGCAGTTCCTCGATGCGCGCCGGTGCCTCGGCCTCCGAGCGACGATAGACGCAGCGCACGGTCGGTGTGCCAAGACGCTTGGCCACGCGCAGGCAATCCATCGCCGTGTTGCCGGCGCCGATGACGACCACGCTCTTGCCGAGTGTGATCGGCGTGTCGAGATAGGGAAACTTGTCGCCCCCCATCAGATTGACGCGGGTGAGGAACTCGTTGGCCGAATAGACCTGGCCGGCAAATTCACCGGGGATGCCCAGAAACGACGGCGCGCCGGCGCCGGCGCCGACGAACACCGCGTCGTAATTCATCTCACCCATGAGTTGCTGGATGGAGAAGGTCTTGCCGATCACCTTGTTGGTTTCAAATTTGACGCCCATGCCTTTGAGGTTCTCGACTTCGCGGCTGATGATGTCGCGCGGCAGGCGGAAAGACGGGATGCCGTACTGCAAGACGCCGCCGACCACGTGCAGCGCTTCGAATACCGTGACCTCGCAGCCGTAACGCACGAGGTCGGCGGCAACCGCCAGCCCCGACGGCCCGGAACCGACGATGCCGACGCGGCCCAGGGCGCGTTCGAATTGCGGTGGTACCGCCTTCGGCGCGCGCGCATTGTCGCCGATGAAACGTTCGAGGCGGCCGATCGCCACCGATTCCATCGGCAGCTTCTTGTTCTTGCCGACGACGCACTGTGCCTCGCACTGCGATTCCTGCGGGCAGACACGGCCGCAGACCGACGGGAACAGATTGGCTTCATTGATGACGCTGAGCGCGCCATCGAGATCGCGCACCAGCAGATGGCGGATGAAGCGCGGAATGTCGATCGACACCGGGCAGCCGGCGATGCAGACGGGCTTGCTGCACATGATGCAGCGTTCGGCCTCTTCCAGCGCATCCTGCATGCTGTAGCCGAGATTGACCTCCTTGAAATTTCGCGAGCGCTCCAGGGCATCGCGCTCCGGCATCTTGACGGCGTGCGGCGCGAGGTCCTTGTACTTCTTGTAATTGCGCTTGTTCTCCTCGAACAGCGCTTTCTCGACCTGGCAGACGTGGGCGTAATCCTCGCTCGCCTTCGATTCTTCGCCCTTGAAGCGGCGCTGGCGCAGGATCAGTTCCTTGAAGTCGACCTTGTGGCCGTCGAAGTCGGGGCCGTCGACGCAGGCGAACTTGACGTCGCCACCGACGCTGACGCGGCAGGAGCCGCACATGCCGGTGGCGTCGACCATGATGGCGTTGAGCGACACCATCGTCTTGACGCCGAAGGGCCGCGTCGTTTCGACGCAGGCGTTCATCATCGGCAACGGCCCGATGGCAACGACGAGATCGGGTTTGTCGGTTTCGAGTATCTTTTTCAGCGCATCGGTAACAAAGCCCGGCGTGCCGTAACTGCCGTCGTCGGTGCAGACGACCAGGTTGTCGCAGAATTGGCCGAACTTGTCTTCCCAGAAGACGAGGTCTTTGTTGCGAAAACCGATGATGCCGGTGGTGCGGCAGCCGGCCTCCTTGAACGCACGGAGTTGCGGATAGACCGGCGCCACACCGAGTCCGCCGCCGACGAGGACGACGTGGCCGAGTTTGCTGACGTGCTGCGGCATGCCGAGCGGGCCGACGAAATCAGCGAAGCTGTCGCCCTCTTTGTAGTGGTCGCGCATTTCCAGTGTGGTTTTGCCGAGCGCCTGGATCACCATGGTGATGGTGCCCCGGTCGCGGTCGAAATCGGCGACCGTCAGCGGGATGCGTTCACTGCCTTCGTGCAGGCGCACCATGACGAAATGGCCGGGCTGCGCCGATTTGGCGACATCGGGGACCAGCACTTCCCACAGAAATGTGGTGTCGGAAAAAACTTCTCGGCGGACGATTGTGTACATAGGACGCCTTGCGGCTAATGAAAGGTGGGCAGTCGAAACAGCATTGTTTTCGGGTTGTCAGGCGTGATGGTCTGCTCGAATGGATGACTGCTCCGCCACTCAAATGCGGGGGCAAACGTGCTGTTTTCGGCAGCCGTGAGTGAACACCATTTACTTCGTATCCTCCATTGCGGTCAGCGAAAGAATATTACGAGTGGCGGCCATGGGAATTGACATAGATCATAAGATTGCGCGCGTGCAATCCCGTAGGGCCTAAAAACAGGCAAGCCCTGAGCGCTTGACGTTGGTCAATGGCGACGCCCGAGATAATGGCTGCGCCCAAAACCCTGCGGCCGGTGCTGGATGGGATCCGCCGGCAGGCGAATTTTGATCAAGTGCAGGGTGGGCTGGACGAAAGTAATGCGGTCGACGAAGCGCGGTGCTGCCCGGCCTGCGGCTACCGCTTCAAGTGCGACAACAGTTAGGGTGTGTGTCGGGGCAATGCAGCGATCAGGCGCGGGCCGGGCCAGCGCTTTGAGATCACGACGAATACTGCAAGGGCGGCGCCCTGTGCGCGGCGGAGTGCCCCGGCGGCGCCATCAAGATGGCAACGCAGAAATGCTAGGTTGACGCTTCGTGGTGATGGGCGTTGCGCTCGTGCAGTACGTGCTGGTGGCGCACCGACAAGCCGACAACTTCGAGCGCAAAACAGACGATGGTGACGGCGAACGAACCCCAGACATAGGTGCCGTAGCCGCCCATTTCGATGAAGGCCGAAAGGCTTTCCCAGTTCATGCGTCGGCTCCCAGTTGTTTGACCCAGTCGGCATTACGCTCGCGCTCGAGGATGACGCAACGCACGCGGATCAGAACGACGGCGATGGCGTAGAGCCAGAACGCAATCGACATGATCAGCATGCCCCAGAGCATGGTGCTCGCCATGGTCGGGATGCGCGTCAGGCTGACCGAGGCGCCCTGATGCAGCGTGTTCCACCATTTAACTGAAAAATAAATGATCGGCACGTTGATAGCGCCGACGATTGCGATCACGGCGGCGGCACGGTCGGCGCGGCGCGGATCGTCGATGGCGGCGTGCAGAAACATGAAACCGAGGTAGAGGAAGAGCAGGATCAGTTCGGAGGTCAGGCGCGCGTCCCACACCCACCACGCGCCCCACATCGGTTTGCCCCACAAGGCGCCGGTCCACAGCGCGATGAAGGTCATCAGCGCGCCGGTCGGCGCAATCGCAACGGCCATCATCGATGACAGGCGGGTATGCCAGGCCAGGCCGATGGCGGCCCAGCCGGCCATGATCAGATAGAGAAACATCGACATCCAGGCGGCGGGCACGTGGATGAAAATGATGCGATAGGCCTCGCCCTGCTGAAAATCGGTGGGGGCGAGGAAAAAACTGATGTAAAGCCCGTAACCCGCGAATAGCGCGGCGGCCACGCCGAACCACGGCGCCAGCGCGCCCGCCAGCGGATAGAAGGTCTGCGGCGACGAAAATTTGTACCAGCGGATGTCGGACATTTATGTGGACCGTTTATTCAATGGCGATTTTTAAGGCAAGTGCAGTCGCCCAGGGGGCAAATACGATGGTGCCGAGCAGTAGCGCGCCGAGTATCGACAGATGCGCGGTAGCGCCCAGCGCCGCCGCCGTTGCTTCCACCGCACCCGCGCCGAAAATCAGCACCGGGATATAGAGTGGCAAAACCAGTAGTGCAAGCAGTGCGCCGCCGCCGGGCAGTCCCAGTGTCAATGCGGCGCCGATGCCGCCGATCAGGCTGAGCGTTGGCGTGCCGAGCAACAGCGATGCTATCAGAATGAGCAGGGCTTCGGAATCCAGACCGAATTGCAGGCCGAGCACCGGGGCGATGATCACCAGCGGCAAACCGGTGGTGAGCCAGTGTGCCGCCGTTTTGGCCAGCACCAGCATGCTCAGCGGCTGCGGCGAGAGGACGAGCTGTTCGAGCGTGCCGTCGGCATGGTCGCTGGCGAAGAGCCGCGCCAGCGCCAGCATGCAGGCGAGCAGGGCGGCGACCCAGACCACGCCGGGACCCAGCGTGCGCAGCAACACCGGATCGGCACCGATGCCGAGCGGAAACAGGCTGACGGCGATGACGAAAAAAATCAAGCTGGTCATGACGTCGGCGCGGCGGCGCAGGGCGATGCGCAAATCGCGCGCAATCACCGTCGTCATGCAGTCGATGAGGCTGGTGTTGTTCATGCACCCAGCTCGATCGGCAGGGTGGTCGGTGCTGTAATCGGCACCTCCTGATGTGTTGTCAGCGCAACCATGCCGCCGCCGGCGAGATGGTCCACGATCAGATCACGCGTGCGCTCGACGGATGCCACATCCAGCGCAGTGAACGGCTCGTCGAGTATCCACAACGGCCGCGATTGCGACAGTTTGAGCCGCGCCAGTGCGACGCGGCGGCGCTGGCCCTGCGATAACGTGCCGCAGGGCTGGTGCCGGCGTTCGCGCAAACCCGACCAGTCGAGCGCTGCCACCGCCTGGGCTTCATCGACGGCAATGCCGGCGATGTGCAATGACAGGCGCAGATTTTCGGCGGCATTGAGTTCGTCTTTAAGGCCGTTCAAATGGCCCAGATAGAGGAGGTTGGAACGGAATTCCTCGCCGGCCTTGCCGATTTCGCGGTCGTTCCAGTTGAGCGTGCCCGCAGCCGGCGTGAGCAGGCCGCACATCATGCGCAATAGGCTGGTCTTGCCGCTGCCGTTGACGCCGCGCACCGCCAGCAGCGTGCCCGGCTGCATGGCGAAGTTGAGCCCGCTGAACAAACGACGTTCGCCGCGCACGCATTCAAGATCATTGGCTGACAGCACAGGTGGTCCGGTCAAGGTGGATTCGGTGCTGCGTTACATCATCACGCGGCCGCCGTTGACGTCCTGCACGGTGCCGTTAAGATAGGCGGCGCCGTCGGATGCCAGAAACAGCATGACCTGTGCGTGGTCGGCGGGCGTGGCGAGTCGCCGCAGCGGTACTTGCGCCGCGATGCGCGCAACATCGGCTTCGCTGCGCAGTGCCGCCACGCGCGGCGTCAGCGTGGTGATCGGGGCGACCGCATTGGCGGTAATGCCGCTGGGGCCGAGTTCCCACGCCAGAAAACGCGTCAGTTGTATGACCGCTGCTTTGGCGGCACCGTAGGCCGGCGACGACGAAGCGTGCACGGTGCGGCCGGAGATCGAAGCGACGTGGATGATGCGGCCGGCCTTCGATTTTTTCAAATGAGGGATCACGGCTTTGCTGCACAGAAAAGCGCTGCGCAGATTGAGTGCAACGGTGCGGTCCCATTCCTCGACGGGCATGTCTTCGACCTGGGCCAGGCGCGTGTAACCACCGGCGCAGGTAATCAGGATGTCGATACCGCCGTAGGTGTCGACCGCGGTCGCGACCGCCGCGGCAACGGATTTTTCGTCGGTGACATCGACGGCAACTGGCGTGGCGCGACCGCCGGCGGCGATAATGGCGTCGGCAACGATCTTTGCGTTCTTGGTGTCGATATCGAAGAGTGCGACGGCCGCGCCCTGCGCGGCAAAGTGGCGCGCGGTTTCGGCGCCTATGCCCTGCGCCGATCCGGTAATGACGACGACGCGCGAGGCGAGTTCGGGAAAGCTGGCCATGCCTAGGTGATTCCTTCCATGACCTGCACCTCGACCAGAGCGCCGGCAGCCACATTGCCCTGATCGGTTGGCAGGATGATGAAGCAGTTCGCTTCGCACATCGAGCGCAGGATGCCCGAGCCCTGTTCGCCGGTGACGGCCACACTCCAGTGGCCGGCGGCGTCCTGCGTCAGTACGCCGCGCTGGAATTCGGTGCGGCCCGGCGCTTTCTTCAGCGGCGTCGTGCACGGCACGCGGAAACTCGGCAGCGTCGGCACCGGATCTCGCCCGGACAATTTCAACAGCGCATCGCGCACGAATTGATAGAAGGTCACCATCACCGACACCGGGTTGCCGGGCAGGCCGAAGAAGTGTGCACCGCCGATGCGCCCATAAGCGAGCGGGCGGCCCGGCTTCATGGCGATCTTCCAGAATACGACTTCGCCCAAACGGTCCATCAGTTCCTTGACGAAATCGGCCTCGCCGACCGACACGCCGCCGCTGGTGATGACGACGTCGGCTGACTTCGCAGCAGTGGTGAAGGCCTGTTCGATCAGTTTCGGATCGTCGCGAACCACCCCCATGTCGATGAGTTCGCAGCCGAGGCGCGCGAGCATGCCGTGGATGGTGTAACGGTTGCTGTCATAAATCTGGCCTTCGCCGAGCGGCGTGCCGATCGAGCGCAATTCGTCGCCGGTGGAGAAGAAGGCGACGCGCAGGCGGCGGTAGACTGAAACTTCGCCTATGCCGAGCGACGCAATCAAACCAATTTCGGCAGGCCGCACGACGAGACCGCGTTTCAGCGCGACCTGGCCGGTTTTCAAATCCTCGCCGGCAAAACGCAGATGCTGTCCGGCCTTGTGGCCGCCACCGATGGTGACGTGATCGCCGCCGGCCATGGCGTGTTCCTGCATGACGATGGTATCAAGGCCGTGCGGCATGACGGCGCCGGTCATGATGCGCACGCATTCGCCGGCGGTTGCCGTGCCGGCAAAGGGCACTCCTGCAAACGCGGTGCCGGCGATTTTCAAGCGGGTATCGCCGGCGGGTTTGAGATCGGCAAAGCGCAGCGCATAACCGTCCATTGCCGAGTTGTCGTGCGACGGCACATCGAGCGGGGACATCACGTCTTCGGCGAGCACCCGGCCGAGGGCCGCGCGGATATGCAGGCGCTCGATGGCGGAGACCGGCGTCAGAAAGCGCGCGATGAATTCACGCGCTTTGGCCACCGGCATGGAATTGGGATCGTAGTCATCCGCGCAACTGGCGGCGCGGATGGATTGCGCGGGATCGCTCATATCGTCTGGATGGTGAAAATCGAGACGGAATTGTAACGGAAATGCCTGTCGGATGCGGCTGCCGGTGTTTGGTATGGCATCAAATCAACGTTATCATTTGGGATTGCGCGGCCGACGCGCGGTTTTTTCCATATTTAGCGATCAATCATGATCAATGCCCTGCGCTGGATTTTCACTTTCACTGCGTTTTCATGCGCTGTATCCGGCATGGCAGCACCCGATATCCGCATGGCGACCACCACCAGCACCGAGGCTTCCGGCCTCCTCGCTGTCATCCTGCCGCAGTTCGAAGCGCGTTATGGCGGCAAGGTGCGTGTCGTGGCGGTGGGCAGTGGTGCGGCGATGAAAATCGGCGAAGGCGGTGACGCCGATGTGCTGCTGGTGCATGCGCGTTCGCTTGAAGACAAATTCATGGCAGCCGGTTATGGCTCGTTACGGCGCGATGTCATGTACAACGACTTCGTCATCGTCGGCCCGGCGCGCGATCCGGCCGCTTTGCGCGGCGGCAAGGATGTCATCGAGGCGTTCAAAAAGATCGCTGCCAGCGGCGCGAAATTCATTTCCCGCGGCGACGAGTCGGGCACGCATGAAATGGAAAAATCCTACTGGAAGAACGCTGCTCTGGAGGCGAAGGGCGCGTGGTATGTCTCAACCGGTCAGGGCATGGGTCCGGTGCTGACGATGGCCGGCGAACTGGCCGGTTACGCGTTAACCGACCGCGCGACCTATGCGGCCTATCGCGATCGCACCGGTTTGCAGGTGCTGGTGGAAGGCGATGCGCGCATGTTCAATCCCTACGGCGTGATCGTCGTCAATCCGCAGCGTTACCCGAAATTGAATCATGCGGGTGCGCTGGCGTTTGCCGACTGGATCACGTCGGCGGAAGGGCAGGCCGCCGTTGCCGCATTCAAGATCAACGGCGTGCAGATGTTTTTCCCCAACGCGGCGAAATAGCCCGCGTGGATTTGTTCGAGCCAACACGGCAGGCGTTTGCCCTGCTGTTTTCCGGCGATGCCACACTGTGGGGCATCATCTGGATTTCGATGTGGGTGGCACTCGCTGCGATTGCGGTGACCGCGCCATTCGCCATTGCTGCCGGCTTCTTGCTCGCCAAACTGAAGTTCGCCGGCCGGCGCGTCATCATCGTCTTCATACAGGCGCTGCTGTCGTTTCCGACCGTCGTCATCGCGCTGGTCATCTATCTCTTGCTGTCGCGGCGCGGCCCGCTGGGTGCATTTGAACTGTTGTTCACGCCGTGGGCGATCATGATCGGTTACATCGTCATCGCACTGCCCATCCTCATCGTGTTTACGGTGTCGGCGGTGCAGGGCGGGGACCCGCGCATTTACGAAACGGCGCGCTGCCTAGGCGCTAAACCAGCGCGTGCGGCACTGACAACGTTGTGGGAAGTACGGTTTGCGGTGATGGCGGGCATAGTCAATGCATTCGGCCGCGTGGTGTCCGAAGTCGGCTGCGCCCTGCTGGTCGGTGGCAATATCGCCGGCCTCACGCGCAATATCCCGACCGCGATTGCGCTTGAAACGGCGAAGGGCGAGTTTGCGCAGGGCATCGCACTGGGCATGGTGCTGGTTACCCTCGCAATCGGCGTCAATGTGGCGCTGGCCTGGTTGCAGGGCAGGGGCGGACTCGAATGAGAGCGCCGCTGTTGCGGGTGGCGGCACTGCATATGCGCTTTGGCGCACGTGTGCTGTTCGATGGCGCCGGCTTCGATCTGCAGGCCGGTCACGGCTACGTGTTGAGCGGCGCCAACGGTTCGGGCAAAACGACACTCCTGCGCATCATTGCGGGTCTTGAGAGTGCGCAACAGGGTACGTTGCACTTTCGCCATCAGGTGGCGCCCGCATCGCGCATTCCGGAGCCGTGGCGGCGTGAAATCGTTTACGTCCACCAGCAGCCCTATCTGTTTCATACCACAATTGAAAAAAACCTCGAATACGGTCTGCTTCAGCGTGGCATCGCGGCGGCCGAACGTCGCGCCCGCGTCAGCGAGGCCTTGCGATGGGCGGGGCTTGCAGATAAACGGGATGTGCCGCCGCACAAACTGTCCGGCGGCGAAGCGCAACGTGCGGCGCTGGCGCGCGCACGCCTGCTGGGTCCTGCGCTGTTGCTGCTCGACGAACCGACCGCCAATCTCGACGGGCAATCACGCAAACAAGTGCTCGAACTCGTCACTGCGTTGTGCATCGACGATCACACGGTGGTGATTGCCAGCCACGATCCGGAGATACTGCGGCTGGCGATACTCGAGCGTCTCGTCGTCGCCGACCGGCAGATCAAACTGGATGAAGGGTAGAATCGGCGACCATGAAAATTTTCGGCATCGCCGGCTACTCCGGTTCCGGCAAAACAACCCTGATCGAGAAACTGATTCCGGTGTTTACCGGGCGCGGCCTGCGCGTGTCGCTGATCAAACATGCGCACCACACCTTTGACGTCGACCAGGAAGGCAAGGACTCGTGGCGCCACCGCCACGCCGGTTGCCAGGAGGTGCTGGTGACGTCGTCACGGCGCTGGGCATTGATGCATGAATTGCGCGGTGCGCCGGAACCGACACTACCGGAATTGGTCAAGCATCTTTCCGCCTGCGATTTGTTGCTGATCGAGGGTTTCAAACGCGAACCGATTCCCAAGCTGGAAGTGCACCGCGCGGTGGTCGGCGAGCCGTTGCTGTTTCCGCATGACAGCCATATCGCGGGAGTGGCCAGTGATGCGCGGGTCGATACCGCCTTGCCGCAGTTTTTGCTCGATGATCTCGACGGGATTGCCGCCTTTATCGAGCAGCATGCGAGCTTGGCGTGAGCCTGGCTGCAGCGGATAATTCACCGGACAGCCGGTCCCGGAATGATTAAATGTTGAAAATTCTCTACTTTGCAGGCTTGCGTGAAGCCACCGGCAGCGGCTCGGAAGAGCTCGTTTTGCCTGCGGGTGTGCACAGCGTGGAGGGTTTGCTGGCGCATCTGCGCGCGCGCGGCGGCGCCTGGACCGAGGCGCTGGCGGTATCGAAACGGGTGCGCGCGGCGGTCAACCAGGACATGGCGGCGGGCGAGACGCCGGTAAAAGACGGCGATGAGGTGGCGTTTTTTCCACCGGTGACCGGCGGCTAGCCTTATGACCGTCCGCATACAAAAAGAAGATTTTGACGTCAGTCGCGAAATTGCGGCACTGCGCAGCGGCAATCCGCAAATCGGCGCAGTGGCGAGTTTCATCGGCGTGGTGCGTGATCTCAACGATGGCAGCACTGTCGCCACGATGACGCTTGAACACTATCCGGGCATGACAGAAAAAGCGATCGACAAAATCATCGTTGAAGCCAAAGGCCGCTGGCAGGTCTACGACGCGCTGGTCATACACCGCATCGGCACGCTGGCGCCGCTCGATCAGATTGTGCTGGTAGTGGTGACGAGCGCGCATCGCGGTGATGCCTTTGCCGCCTGCGAATTCATTATGGATTATCTGAAAACGCAGGCGCCGTTCTGGAAGAAGGAACAGACGCCGGACGGGGCGCGCTGGGTCGAGGCGCGCGCGAGCGACGACAAGGCCGCTGAGCGCTGGGGCAGCAAGGGCTGACCGCCATGGCTATTCCCAAGGCCCGACTGCGGATACGCGTGCCCTTCGGCGCGGGTTTCGCCATCGGTTCGGGCAAGGCGGATATTCTGCAGGCGGTGGCGGAGACGGGGTCGATCTCGGCGGCGGCGCGGCAGATGAAGATGTCGTACCGGCGCGCCTGGCTGTTGATTGACACCATGAACCGCTGTTTCCGCGAACCCGTGGTCGCTACCGCCACTGGTGGAAAAGGTGGCGGCGGCGCGCAGATCACCGCGTTCGGGCGGATCGTGCTGAAGGAGTTCCGGCTGATCGAGTCCCGCGCGATCGCCTCGATTGCTGCGGCGATGCCGCGTTTCGCCAAGCTGCTGCGGAAAGCACCGCCGCGCGGCAAGCTCCACTGAGAAATTACGCGCCGCAGCGCGGGACCGGATTTTGGCGGACCTTTTGTTTTGCCAGCGTTATATCCAGTAGAATATATCGATGGCCGGCGCCGTGTCGGCTCTGTTCCGGCACCTGAGGTAATCGATGATCCGGCGATGCGGGCTTTTTTCAAAGGTGGTGTTCCTGCTGCTGGCCGTGCTGCTGACGGTTGTTCCGGCGCGGGCGCAGGATCTGACGGTATTTGCCGCTGCCAGTCTCAAGGAAGCGCTGGATGAAGCAGGGCAGCAGTTTCTGCGCGCCAACGGGCAAAAAGTGGTGATCGCCTATGCCGCCAGCCCTGCGCTGGCCAGGCAGATCGAGAATGGCGCGCCGGCTGACATTTTCATTTCCGCCGATCTCGACTGGATGGATTACGTCGAGCAGCGCAAATTGGTCAAGGCTGGCACGCGCGCCAACCTTTTGCACAATCGCCTGGTGCTCATCGCACCTGCCGACAGCAAGCTGCAGATCGAGTTGAAGCCCGGTTTTCCGCTGGCAAAATTGTTAGGCGATGGCAGGCTCTCAATGGCTGATCCCGACAGCGTGCCCGCCGGTAAATACGGCAAGGCGGCGCTGGAGAAACTGGGTGTGTGGAGCAGCGTCGAAAGCCGGGTTGCGCGCGGCGACAACGTGCGCGCGGCGCTGGTGTTTGTCTCACGCGGCGAGGCGGCGCTGGGGATTGTTTATCAGACGGATGCTTTGGCTGATAAAAAAGTGCGCATGGTTGCGCGGTTTCCACAGGAAACCCATGCTGCGATCATATACCCGGTCGCGGTCATGGCGGCGAGCCGGCATCCGGCGGCGGCACCTTTCGTGAATTATTTGAAATCCGGCGAAGCGCGTGCCATATTCGAAAAATATGGATTCAGCATGGATCGCTAGATGTTTGCGTTAAGCCCCGTCGAGTGGGAGATCATCCAGCTCAGCCTGAAGGTTGCGTTCTGGAGTGTGCTGTGCAGTCTGCCGTTGGCAGTCGCGGTGGCTTTTCTGCTTGCGCGCGCTGAGTTTCCGGGCAAGAGCCTGTTTGACGCGCTGGTGCATCTACCGCTGGTGCTGCCGCCGGTGGTGGTCGGATATTTCCTGCTGCTGCTGCTCGGCCGCCGCGGGCCGCTGGGTGCCTTGCTCGACGAATATCTCGGCATCGTCGTTGCCTTTCGCTGGAGCGGCGCCGCGATCGCGGCCGGCATCATGGGGTTTCCGCTGATGGTGCGCGCGATCCGCCTGTCGATCGAGGCGATCGACACGGGGCTGGAAGATGCCGCCCGCACGCTCGGTGCGACACGCCTGCGCATATTTTTCAGCGTGACGCTGCCGCTGGCGCTGCCCGGTGTCTTCACCGGTACGCTGCTGTCATTTGCGCGCAGCCTCGGCGAATTCGGTGCAACCATTACCTTTGTCTCGAACATTCCAGGCGAGACACGCACGCTGCCGCTGGCGATATATACGCTGACGCAGGTGCCCGGTGGCGACGCCGCGGCATTGCGCCTGAGCATCATTGCCATCGTGCTGTCGGTCATCGCGCTGATGTTGTCGGAATGGCTGGTGCGACGGTCGCAGCAGCGCGCGCGGGGCCACGATGATTGACGTTCGCATCACCCGCAGGCTGGCGGGCTTTTCCCTCGACGCGGCCTTCACCAGTGACAGCGGCATCACCGCGTTGTTCGGACGCTCGGGCTCGGGCAAGACCACCCTGATCAATGCGATTGCAGGACTGGTGACGCCGGACGACGGTACGATCAGCGTCAACGGCATGTGCCTGTTCGATCGCGCGCGCGGCATCGACGTGCCGGTACGCCGCCGCCGCGTCGGCTACGTTTTTCAGGAGGGCCGTCTGTTTCCGCATCTGACCGTACGCGCGAATCTGCGTTACGGTTTTGATCTGGCGAAAGCCGACGAGCGTTATATCGAATTCGGCAAGGTGGTCGAGCTATTGGGCCTTGAAGCCCTGCTCGAGCGCCGGCCGGCGAAATTGTCGGGCGGCGAGAAACAGCGCGTGGCGATCGGCCGCGCTTTGCTGGCGAGTCCGCGCTTGTTATTGATGGACGAGCCGCTGGCGGCACTCGATCACGCGCGCAAGCAAGAGGTGCTGCGCTATATCGCGCGTTTGCATCAAGAAATCAGTGTGCCCATCGTGTATGTTTCGCACGCAGTGGAAGAGGTCGTGCAACTGGCCGAGACCGTGGTGTTGATGGCCGCCGGGCGCGTCGTTGCCAGCGGTGCGGTCGGCGAAGTCATGGGGCGCGCGGATTTGCGCGCGCAGGGCATCGATTTCGAAGGCGGCACCGTGATCGAAGCGCGGGTGGCAGCGTACGATTCCGCCTACGATCTGGCCACACTGGAATTCGCCGGCGGGCAACTGAAGGTGCCGGGTATCGCCGCGGCGGTCGGCGAGGCGGTGCGGGTGCGCATCCGCGCGCGCGATATCGCCATCGCACTGACGGAGCCGGTGGATATCAGTGTGCTTAACGTGCTGCACGGCAGTGTCGTCGATGTAAAAGCCGGCGATGATGCCAGAGCGGTCGTGCGCGTGAAGGTCGGCATGACAGTGCTGACCTCGCGCATCACGCGTTATTCGGCCGATCGACTGAAGCTGGTGCCGGGCTGCCCCGTCTGCGTGCTGATCAAGGCGGTGTCGCTGAACTGAGCGCAGCGCTTGGGTTTGTAGCACGGGTGGAGCGTAGCGATACCCGTCATCATTCTTGCGCCCAATACCGATGGGTATCGGCCTTGCGGCCTCCACCCATCCTACGAAAAACTACGGAATCTGGATATCCATCAACGGCGCGTATTGCTGGCCGCCATGACCGTCCGAATCAAGCAGATCGCCCTGAATGTAGGGACGCGGAATCGACGCCTTGATGGCGCAGGCCGGGTCGCACCAGAAAAATTTCACCTTATCCGCCGGCAGGCCGTAGCGCGAGGCGACGGCTTCGCGGTTAACCATGCCGGATTGCTTGACGCGCTCATAGGTGGCGCTGTCCTCGAACATGATGTCGAAGGTGAGTTCGAAAGGGCCCGCATTCTTGCTGCGGATGAGTCGGGCGAGTTCGCCGAGCGGGGTCATTGCGGCAGTTTCCTTTGCGTGGCCCCATCGATTGCGAAATATTCCGTCGGGAACATTTCGTAAGCATCGTCGGGTTCGACAATATGGTTGACGTTAAAGCGGTAGACCGCCCCGCGGTCAAGGTGAGCGGGATTGTACGGGCAGGCCAGTGCGGTGATGAGGCCGCTCCATTCGGGAATCGGCAGGTGCAGGCCCTGATGGCGCGCAATGCCGGCGATTGAGCTGGCGATTTCCTGCGACGGCGCCGTCACCTCGATCAACAGGCACAGCTCATGCGAGCGGATTTCCTTCACCGGTTCAAGCGGGCCCATGGTGCCGTTCTTGCCGTAGATGCGGATATTGAGCACGTACTGATCGGGCTTCATGCGGTCGCCATAGACCTGTTTCACGCGCGCGTGCAGCCGTTCGATCAGGCGTGTGGTCCAATCGTCGATCTGACGGATGATGAAAGGATCGCGCACCGAGCCGATGACAATGCTTTGATAACCGGCAAGTTCCGCACCTTCCAGTTTGACCGTATAACGCGCGGCCGGTGCGAAGGTGCTGCCGGTGACGCGCACGCTGCGATCGTTCAGCGCTTCGTAGCGGCTGTTGGTCAGATCGAGCGTGCCGGAACATTCCACAAGTTTGTACGGGTCGGAATTTTCGTAGAGGCTGTGCGAGGCGACGCTCTGCGGCGTGCAGTGATATTCGGGGTTCGGCGGTTCGACGACGAAATGATCTTTGCGCAACCACGCAAACATGCAGTCCGGCGACTTGCGGTTGACGACGGCTGCGGCGCCGCACTCGAGAATTTTTGCCGCATGCCAGGCGATGCCGGACGGAATGCCGTGCAGTTCCGCAAACGACGCAAAGATCGCAGTGTCGCTGGCGCGGCCTGCAAGGATAACGTCGGCGCCGGCCTGCAGGGCGCGCTGGAACGGTTCGGCACCCATCATGCCGACGATGTGGCTGCTGCGCTCGATGACCTTCTCGTTAAATTCCGGCGCTGGATCGAGCGGCTTGATGCGGCCTTCGGCAAGGCGTTTTTTCAGATAGGCTTTACCTTGCTCGGAATGGATCAGTGCAACTTTGAATTGCAGATTTTCCGCAACCGCAATTTCCTTGAGGATTTCGTATCCCCACGCCAGATGCGGGTCGCCGCCGGCGGTGCCGGTCGAACCAATGATCAGCGGTATCTTCAGGCGGCGCGCGCCGAGCAGCATCAGGCGCAGATCGCGCCGCACAGCCTCGCGCGGAAACGCGGGTTCACCGCTGCCCAGGTGGCTGGGGCCGGGATCGGTGGAGCCGGCATCGCAGCCGATGAAATGCGGTTTCTGCGCAAGGCCTTTTTCAAAAGACTCTTCGAGAAAGCCGGAGCCAAGAACCCCGTTGGGGGCAAGAACGCGAACTTCTTCTGAAGCGGATGAGGTCATCTGATAAACCGTTGCGGTGCTGCGTTAAAAAAGTCAGCCGTGGATCTCGCGTGGCGCGTCCACGCCGGCTTTGCGGTCCAGCGTTTTTTCGACACCGTGATAGTCGGTGAATTTTTCGGGACTGACGCGGCGCGGGGTATCGAATGTTTTCAGCCACAGGCGTGCCATATGGCGCCGCTTTTCGGGCTGCGGGAAATCGACAAATTCCGTGCGCGCATGCAGCGTCGTGTAATTGTTGATGAACTGCATGTCGCCGCGCTCGAGCATCATGTCGAGCCGCATGTCTTGGCGATTGGCCAGCGAATCCATGTAAGCCAGCGCATCGGTTTCCAGTTGCGAATATTTGGCATGGCCCATTTTTCGCGCGTTTTCAATCGTATTGCGCAAAATCCGGCAGCTGACGACGCCATCGACCACATCGTAGACCGGCACGCGGTAGGTGGTGAAGGCGCCGCCTTCTTCCATATTGGCGTGCAGGTAGCCGTTGTAGAGCGGGGCGAGATACTCGGGATGGTTGCGCGCGATCTCGTTGTAGATCGCGGTTGAACTGACGATGCTGCTCATGCCGCCGCTTTGCGACTGCTGCATGCACAGCAGGCCGACGATGTCGCAGCGGTCGGTGTGAAACAGCAATTGCTGATTGGTGCGGTAACCGCGAACGCGGCCAGTGCCCATCTTGACGCCTTCGTCGTAGACGTCACCGAGCATTTCGCCATAGGAGTTTTGCGACAGCGGCACGCCGAGGTGGGTGCCGATGCCCCAGAACATCATGCGGACCTGTTCGTTGTCGAAATGTTCGACGCGCAGACCGTTCACCAGCAGGAACCCGCGCCCAAGATTGATTTCGCTTTCCCATTGGCGGATTTCGGCGCCGAGCGTTGGCAGCGGGAAATCTGCTCGCTTGATGTCGCTCCAGGCAAGTCCGCGCGCGACGCATTGGCGCGCAGCGTCTTCCACTTCTTTAAGGTGGCTTGCGGTCAGCGTAAAGCGCCAGCGCGATTCATTGGCGAGATCGCCGCCTTTCCATGCGGATGCGTCGTTGACTGTCAGGGGAGCGTTCATGATTTATCTGGTATTGGTTGAGGTTGTGCGACGCGGGGGCGAAAAAAAGGTTTGTAGTCAAGCACGCGTAAAATAGTCGTGCAGACGTGTGATGTCAATCGTCTGGACGATTAGCAAGTGGTTTTGATCTAACGATCCTTTAAACTGGCGAAAAGACCCAACGATCGAATTGGGGTGTACAAAAGGGGGGGGCAAGCATCAAATGACATTCACACGTTGTTCGCGGCATGGTGCCTGGATTCTTCTCGGGATGCTTGTGCAGAATGGCGCTATGGCGCAGTCTTTTCCGAATCGCGCGCTGCGTCTGATAGTGCCTTTTTCGGCCGGCGGGCCGACTGACGCCATTGCGCGCACACTTGCACAGCAGATGTCGCTTGGTCTCGGGCAACAGGTGGTGGTGGATAACCGGCCGGGGGCGAATGCGATCATCGGCACTGAACTCGGTGCGCGTGCCGCGCCGGATGGTTATACCCTGGTAATGGTGGCATTCCCGCATGCCATCAATCCAAGTTTGCAGACCAAACTGCCGTACGACACGGTTGCCGATTTCGCGCCGGTCAGTCTGGCGACAGCGGGGCCGATGTTGCTGGCTGTGCATCCGTCGGTGCCGGTCTCGGACGTGAAAGGCCTGATCGCGCTGGCGCGCGCCCGACCCGGTGATCTCACCTGCGGTTCGTCAGGTAATGGTTCAACTGCACATCTGGCGCTGGCAATGCTCAATCATCTCGCGGGCATCAAGATTACGCACGTCGCCTACAAGGGCGCCGGGCAGGGTATGACCGATCTGCTTGGTGGTCATCTGTCGATGTACTTCGGCGGTGTGATGGCGTTGCTGCCGCATGTCAAAGGCGGCAAGCTGAAAGGCCTTGCGGTCAGCACGCGCAAGCGTTCCGAGGCCGCGCCTGCGGTGCCGACCATTGCAGAAACAGGACTCGCTGATTACGAAGTCAGCGGTTGGTACGGTGTGGTGGCGCCGGCGCGCACGCCGGTTGCGATTGTGCGCCGTCTCAATGCAGAAATCGTGACGCAATTGCAACGCGGTGATGTCCGTGAGCGGCTCGCCGCAAACGGTGCCGAGGTGGTGGCAAGTTCACCGGAACAATTTACCGCCTATATCGCCGGCGAACTCGCCAAGTGGGAGAAGGTGATCAAAGCCGCGGGCATTCGCGGCGATTAAGCCTTTGCAGTCAGCAGGGCCGGAAATTCGCCCGCCGCCTTGACTGCTTTTGCCGCTTCCGGTGGCAGTAGATCGCCGGGTTTGTATTGCGGATAGACGAAGATGCGCAGTTCTGCGATGCCAAGCCCGCGCGCCTGCGCGCGCGCCGCGCGTTCGAAATTGTCGTAAACAAATACCACCACGGGGTGACCGGCTTTGGCCAGTGTGATTCCGTCGCGCACGGCGCCGGAGGTGCAGGAACCTCAGGCGCCGACGCCGATGAGTGCGTAATCGGTTTCGGCCAGCACGCGCGCGATGTCGGCCTTGGGCGCGGGTGCCCAGGTGTTGGCCTTGTGCACACGCATCAATGATGCGGGCGCGAGGTTTTGTTCGACCGCCTGTTCGAACGCTTTCCAGAATGCCTGCGCCGAGGTGTGCATATTAAATATGAAGGCGACGCGTTTCCCGGCAAGACTGGTCAATGTAGATTCATCTGTGCGCTCGACGACTTCGAGTTCGCCGACCGGATCGAAAAATTGAATGCTCATGCGGACCTCCTTTTTATCTTTGCATCAGTCGCATCAGCGAATGATGCCTGTTCTCACCCTCACCATCTCCCTCCGGGAGAGGGCGGGGTGGGGGATTGAGCGTTCTTAAGGACGTTCATTGTGTAACGCTCAATCATTAAATGTCAGTTGCCTGGAAACCGGATGCGCTTTGCCACGGTAAATCCGCCGGGCGCGCCCC
>CALQCM020000044.1 GCA_943329075.2 Chitinophaga pinensis
ACCACCCGCGTTGCGCGCGAACTATCGATCATCACTTTGGCTAAACTATTGTGTACCCAGCATTCCCTTATATTGACCGACTTCGCCATGCAGGTGCTCAAGAAACGACTCGGATTACGAGCATGAAAAGCCGGGGAAACATCAGGGGCCAGGGGGAGGACTACTGCGCAACATCTACCGACAAGCGCGCCAGCCACAAAATAAAAACAACCATCAATCCACCTTCGCCCCCGACTCCTTCACCACTTTCGCCCACTTCACGATTTCGGCTTTGATCAGCGCACCGAACTCCGCCGGCGTTGACAATGCCGGCTCGGCGCCGAGATCGATCAGGCGCTGGTTCATTTCGGGCGTCTTGACGATACGCACAACGGTATCGTGAATTTTGTCGAGCAGCGGCTGCGGCATGTTGGCCGGGCCCATCAGGCCGTTCCAGCCGACGGCGAGATAACCGGGCACGCCGCCCTCGGCGATGGTCTGCACATCGGGCAGCGCCGGAATGCGGTTGGCACCGGAGACGCCGATCGCGCGCAACTGCTTGTTCTTGACGTAGGGCACGCCCGAGGGTGCCGTCGCAAACGTGATGGCGACTTCGCCCGAGATGATGCCGATCATCTGCGGACCGGCACCCTTGTACGGCACGTGCATGATGTTCACACCCGACATCATCTTGAACATCTCGGCGGTGAGGTGCGGCTGCGTGCCGCTGCCGGCCGAACTGTATTGCAGCGCGTCGGGGCGTTTGCGCGCGATTGCAATCAGCTCTTTCACATTTTTCGCCGGCACCGACGGATGCACCAGCATCACACTCGGCAAATTGACGAGATTGGTGATCGGCGTGAAGTCCTTGATGATGTCGAAGGGCAGCGCCGCATATAACGCGGCGTTGATGGCGTGCGTGCCGACGGTGTTGATGTAGAGCGTGTAGCCGTCGGGTTTGGCTTTGGCGACGATTTCCGAGGCGATGTTGCCGGCCGCACCCGGACGGTTATCGGCGATCACCGGCTGGCCCCATTCTTCAGTCAGCTTCTGGCCGATCGAACGCGCCAGGATGTCGGAAGTGCCGCCCGGCGGGAACGGCACGACGATGCGGATCGAGCGCGACGGAAACGGTTGCGCGTCGGCGCAATGCTGAAAGGCGAACGCAGCAGCCACCGCCGCCAGCATGCAAATGCATTGGGACTTCTGTTGCGACATCACGGTCTCCTCCGGGGGTCGAACGAGCGGGCATCATAACATTGCGACGCAGTGCGCCGCGTCAGGCTTTGCCGCGCGGCCCGAGCAGAAACCAGAGAATGAGTCCCAACAGCGGCAAGAGAATGACGACCAGTATCCAGATCAATTTTTTCAGATTGGAAACGCTGCTCTGGGAAATGTTTAGGATCGCCCAGATGTCGCCGGCGAGCACCAGCAGGCCGCCGAGGCCGGTATAACCGAAATTCATGGCGCTACCTCCGTTCAATAATGCGGCGGTATCTCGTCGCCCGGATTGCGCTGCTCGGCGGGCATCGAGGCCTGCAACTGCTGGCGCAGCGTGACGATCTCGTTCTGCATCCGCTCGATCTGGCGCTGCTGGCGGTAGACCGTCGTGTTCAGCTCGTCGAGCAGGTCTTCGGCAAGGCTCAGCTTGTTTTCAATTTTTTCGAGACGGTTTTCCATGGTCTTCCCTCAAATTCCCGATCGGCGCTGAATGTTAGGCGGCAGCCGCCGCGGCGCGCGCGCGGCGTTCGCGCATGAAATGCGTCGCCGCCAGTGCGAGCGCGATCGATTGCAGAAAAGCGCAGAAGTAAAACGGCGTGCCGATGCGCCAGTCGCCCTGTGGCAGATGCGACACCATCGTCAGCAGCGGCGCACCGATCGCCGGCGCGATCACCGCCATCAGGCTGTTCAGGCCGCCAATCGAACCGAGCGTCTTGCCCTGGCTCTTCGAATCGGCCGCACCCGAGATGATGCTCTGGATCGACGACGACACCGTGGCACCCAGCAGATTGACGAAGATGATGGCGAAGATCATCCAGCCCTGCGTGGCCGCGCCCCACATGACATAGGCGAGCGTTGATGAAATCAAACCCATCACCGCGAGCCGCCGCGGGCTGACGATTTTCAGAATGCGCCCGAGCAATACGCCCTGCACGAGCGCCGACACCACGCCGACGGCGGCCAGCGACCAGCCGTTTTCGAGCGGGCCCCAGCCGAATTTGAAAGTTGTATACAACACCCACGTCGTATAGAGCACGAACTGCGCGAGTCCGCTGCAGGCCACCACCGCAACCAGATTGCCGGAGCCCTTGAGTTGCACCATTTCGCGCAACGAGCGAAACGGATTGCAGGACTTCCATTCAAAGGCATGACGGCGCTCGACCGGCAGCGATTCGGGCAGCACGAAATAACCGTAGAGCAGATTGCACATGGCCAGACTGCCGGCGACGTAAAACGGCAGATGCAGATTGATTGCGCCCAACAGCCCGCCCATCACCGGGCCGAGAATGAAACCGACACCGAACATCGCGCCCAGCATGCCAAAACGCTTGGCGCGGCCCTCGGGCGGTGTAATGTCGGCGACATAGGCATTGGCCACCGACAGGTTCGCCTGCATCGCGCCACCGATGAAGCGCGCGAGCAGCAGCATCCACAACGAAGTCGCCATCGCCGTGGCAAAGAAATTCAGCGCGAGGCCGGAGAAGCCGATCAGCAGCACCGGCCGGCGGCCGTAGCTGTCGGACAAGGCGCCGAGTAACGGCGAGCCGAAAAAATTTGCGATGCTGAAAGTAAAGGTGACCACCCCGTACCAGAACGCCTGGTCGACCTGCGAACCGGTGAAGCTGCCGACCAGCGCCGGCAGCACCGGAATGATGAGCCCGATCGAAATCATGTCGATCAGCGCCGTCAGCATGATGAACGGCATCGCCGCGGTGCGGTTCTGGCGCGGGGTGAATAATTTGAAGCCGGATTTTTTTGATGACATGAGTGGACGTTAACAGAGTTCCGGATGATGGGTCGGGTGTGGTGCCGTGAATTTTCTGATGATGCAGGCGATTAGAAATACAAACTCAAATTCGCCGGGAGCGGCCCGGCGGCCGGTTACTTTTCTTGCTCCGCCAAGAAAAAGAAGGCGGGCCCCGGTTCGCCGGTCCTGCGGACTCCCCTGCGCTGCTCGCCACGCCGGGCGGCTGCGCAACTCGCCCTCGCGATAAAACTGCGAGGGCTCAGACAGTGCTCGCCGACTTCCCCCGTCGTGACTGTGCTGCTCGGCGGCTCTCAGGGGAAGGAAACTCCCTCTCCCTTGATGGGAGAGGGTTGGGGTGAGGGTGAGGTCTTTCCCCCGATCTCTGCCTACAAGGGGAAACGGGATCTGCTAACACCAAAAATTTATCTTGGCGTCCCGAACGTCTGCGCCCAATACACCCCCATCTCGCTCGTGCGATTCACGGCATATGCCACGCCCATTTCGGTAAACACACCGTTCATGAGGTTCTCGCAATGCGGCGGACTTTTGATCCAGCCGGCGACGGCTTCGTCGGGCGTGGTCTGGCCGGCGGCGATGTTCTCGCCGGTGGCGCGAAACTTGTAGCCGCCGCGCGTCACGCGCGCCGCCGGTGTCGAGCCGTCGCGCCCGCTGTGACTGAAATAGCTGTTCTGCGCCATGTCGCCGGCATGGCGCGCGGAAATTTCGGCCAGCAGCGGGCTCCACTTCACGGGCTTCACCGCCTTGAACAGTTTGCTGCCGCAATTGCGCGCCTGCGCCCGCGCGCGGTTGATGAGTTCGAGCACGCGCGGGCCGGCGGCCTCCGCCGGCATCGCCACCTGCGGCGCGAAGGGTGCTGCCATCAAAATCCACAGATGGCGCTCGTCCTGATAGAGGCCGATTTCGGCGAGCGCACTGTTGGTGATCTGCGCGCAATATTTGCCGGCGAGCAGGGGGCCGGCTTTTTCGCCGAGGCCATCACCGGACATGATGATCGAAAACGAGGTGGTGGCGCGATAGTCCGCATCCTTCAGCGCCTCCGGCAAACCAACACCGCGCGACAGCGCCTGCGCGGCGAGTTCGAGCACGGGCTGGCGCGCCAGCGCTGTCAGCGGCTTCGCCACGGTGCAGCCGCCCTGCCCCGCGCGCAAGGCGTTGACGCTGTCGTAGAGATCGGCCGCGGCGGCGCTGCCGCAGAAACTGGCGGCAACCAAGGTGGCGGCAATGTGCAATCGGGCATTCATGTGGGCGGCTATTTTAGCCGCACAACCCGCTGCGGCCGCGAGTATTTCTCGCCATGCCATGCGATGCGATGCGGCGCGGCAGTTGGTTATAGAATCGGCTCATGCAAACAAAATCTCCGTCCGTCCCTTCTCAATTCCTGCGCGGCGTTGCCATCGTCTGCCTCTGCGGCACCGGCGTTGCGCACGCGCAGGAGTACCCCGATAAACCGATCCGCATGCTGGTGCCGGTGCTGCCGGGCGGCGCACCGGATTTCGGCGGACGCATCGTCGCCGAACGTTTATCCACGCGGCTCGGTCAGAAAGTGGTGGTGGAGAACCGCGCCGGTGCGGGCGGCGTCATCGCGCTGGAAGTGCTGAAGGCGTCACCACCCAACGGTTACACGATCGCCGCGACGCAATTGGGGCCGCTCACCTTCACGCCGCTGATCCAGGACGGACTCTCCTACGATCCGATCCGCGACTTCACGCACGTCAGCAACATGCTCACCTTCCCGACACTGCTGGTGGCGCACGTGTCACTGCCGGCGAAAAACGTGAAGGAACTGATCGCGCTGGCGCGCGCGCATCCCGGTGAAGTCACCTATGCCTCGTCGGGTGTGGGCGGCACGGGGCACATCAGCGCGGAGCTCTTCAACCTGATGGCCAAAATAAAAATGCAGCGCATCCAGTTCAAGAGCGTCGGCCCGTCGCTGATCTCGGTGTTGTCGGGCGAATCGCAGATTACTTATTCGAATATTGCGGCGGCGCTGCCGCACACGCAAAGCGGGCGCCTGCGCCTGCTTGGCGTGACCAGCGCGAAACGCGTGTCGACGCTGCCGGAGGTGCCGACTATCAGCGAAGCCGGCCTGCCGGGTTATGAATCTTCGGGGGGCGCGGGCATCATTGCGCCGCCGAACCTGCCGCGCCCGATTCTGCAGCGCCTGAACAAGGAGATCGTCGAGATTCTCAACTCGAAGGAGGTCAACGATCTGATGCTGCAGGTGGGCATGCTGCCCGCGCCAACCACGCCGGAGGAGTTCACCGCCTATATCAGAGCGGAACTGAAGAAGTGGGCGCCCGTCGTCAAGTTGGCGAACATCAAGGGCGAGTAGTGCACACGCCCCGAAAGCGGCTCAGCTTTCGGTGAGTTTCATCAGAATGTCGGCGTACCACGCGCAATTCAGCCCGAGCGCCTCGTCGAGATCGGGGTCGCGCGTGCCGGCGTCGATGCGCGCCGAATGAATGCCGAGCAATTTCCACGGCAGGCCTGATTCTTCCGCCGCCTTGCCATGCACGCGCATGACCACCGGCGCGCCGCTGGTGCCGCGATGCGTGCGCGCATCGGTCAGAAAATAGCCAAGCCCGCGAAAACGCAGGCCGAAGGACGAGGCGATGACGGCGTGCCGCACCAGCGGCATGTGGTGCAGTGTGTCGTGAAAACCGAGCGGAAAGCCGAGGATCAGGAGAGAGCTGCCGATCCCGGCCTCCTCGACCGAGGTCTGCAGATGCGCCGGCGTGAAGGCGCGGTAGACCGCGGCCTTCGGCAGCGCAGCGCGTTCGAGTTCGATCACCGCAACGTCGATCTCGCCGCCGCCGTCGGTGCCCTGCCGCCAGATGCTCTTGCCGTTTTTGTAGAGCGGAATCGAGAAGCCGGTGGAATTGGCGAGGTTCTCCGCATCCATGTGCATCTCGATTTCAATGCGGTCGGGGAAATGTTTGCTCGGCTTGTCGATCATGACGTGCCGGCTGGTCACCAGAAACAGGCGTTCGCCGCGCTCGAAGAAAAAACTGCTGGCGTTGGTCAGCGGGCGTTTCTGCTCGAATGTCAGCAGGCGCGCGGCGGTGAGGAGGATGGATTCGATCATTGCGTGTGCATCGGAGGATGGCCGTACGCTCATGCGATGCGGAGTCACTCCAGAGTAACACCGCGCAGAGCTTCGCGCATCATCTCAATGGGGCGTCGCCCGATTCGCACGTCTTTGGTGCGACAATGATCGTCTTATATCCTCCGGAGGAGAAACGGGCATGACAAAAACCATGATCCACCGCATGGTGGCCGCGGCAGCGCTCGCAATTATCCCGACCGCGCAGGCGCAACCCTACCCCGCGAAAATCATCCGCATGATCGTGCCGTTCGCACCGGGCGGCAATACCGACATCATCGCGCGGGCCATTTCCCACCGCATGACCGAGGACCTCGGCCAGCAGATTGTGATCGACAACCGCGGCGGCGCGGCGAGCACGCTCGGCACCGACCTCGCGGCGAAGGCGCCGCCCGACGGCTACACGCTGCTGATGGTGTCGAGTGCGCACGTCATCAACCCGGCGGTGTGGAAAAAACTGCCCTACGATTCGGTGAAGGATTTCGCGCCCGTGACGCTGGTGGCCAACGTGCCCAATTCGTTGTGCGTGCATCCGTCGGTGCCGGCGAAAAACGTGAAGGAACTGGTGGCACTGGCGCAGGCGCGCCCGGACCAGTTGACCTACGCCACACCGGGTCGCGGCACTTCAAGCCATCTGGCGATCGAGATGATGTCGTTTGCGGCGAAGATCAAGCTGATCCACATTCCCTACAAGGGTGTCGGCCCCGCCGCCATCGATCTGGTCGCCGGGCATGTGCACATGATGTTTGCCTCGATGCCGACCACCATGCCGCACGTACACACCGGACGCCTGCGCATGATCGCGCAGGCCGGCGGCGAACGCTCACCCGCCGCGCCCAACGTGCCGACCATGATCGAACAGGGCATGAAGGATTTTGTCGTCATCAGCGGCTTCGGCATGTTTGCACCGGCCGGCACGCCGCGCGCCATCGTCGACCGCGTGTATGCGGCGGTGAAGAAATCGCTCAGCTACCCCGAAATCAATGCCAGCCTCGCCAGCCAGGGCGCAGAAGCGGTCGCCAACACGCCTGACGAATACGACCGCTACAACCGCACCGAAATTGCGCGCTGGGTCGATGTGGCACGCAAAGCGGGCGTACAACCGGAGTAGCGCTCCAGCCTAAGGCGTGTTCGCCCGTCTATCTAGTATCGTAAATCGCACGATTCACAAATGTTTCGCACGTGCCCGGTAACGTTTTCGTATAGACTCACCCACCTTTGTATTTCATGGTGTTCACGGCAAGGGTAAAAGGCCTGATTTCCATGCAACCGGCATAAGCAATCATTACCCATTGCCAATACCAGATGCATTGCGCGATTGGATTTTTTAAACGTGCTTTCGGGGGGGAGCTTTCATGCGTAAGCAAAACGGTTTTACACTGATTGAAATTGCAATCGTGCTCGTCATCATCGGCCTGCTGTTGGGCGGCGTGCTGAAGGGTCAGGAACTGATCCAGAGCGCGCGCGTGCGTAACCTGATTTCTCAGCAGGACGGCACCAAGGCCGCCTACTTCGGCTTCCTTGACCGCTTCCGCGCATTGCCAGGCGACTACAGCCAGGCCAACCCGAACATCGTCAACGTGTTGGCGGGCTCCAACGGCAACAACAACGGCCGCATAGAAACCATCGTCGGCGGCGGCACGATCGACGAACACATCGCCGCCTGGGAACATCTGTCGAAAGCCGGCTTCATCAACGGCAGTTTCACCTACGCCGCGGTGCCGGAAACGACGGCGACGGCACCGGCCAATCCGTATGCGCGTTATCTGCGCGTCGTGTATGACAACGTCTACGGCACCGGTACCGGCGCTGCGCGCCATAATCTGAAGACCGGCAACCAGATCCCGTCGGACATCATGGCCGAGATCGACCGCAAGGTCGACGACGGCAGTCCGGTCGGCGGCACCTTCCAGTTCTCGACCTACGACGGCGGCGGCGCAGGCGGTGTGGCCCCGGTCGGCGGTGCAGCTAACCAGTGTTATCTGGCCGTAGCGTGGAGTTCCGCGGTGGTGGACACCAACTGCGGCGGCGCCAGCTTGTTCTAAAGCCCGCGTCAACCAGACGTAAAACAGCCCGCCGAAGCGGGCTTTTTTATTGCTACCAAATCCGCCTCAGCGCACTACGAGCACCGGGATTTTCGAGTGGCACAAAACCTTGGTGGTTTCGCTGCCCAGCAGGAATCCCTGCAACCCCTTGCGCCCGTGTGAGGCCATCACAATGACGTCGCACTTCGACTTCGACGCCTGTTTGATGATCGCTTCGTAGGCTGAATCACTGACAACCGAGATGCCGGCGCTGGCGACACCGGCGGCGGTCGCTTCGGCGCAGGCGCCATCGATGATCTTGCGCGACCGCGCCGATGCCTCGTCCTGGAATTTTTTCTGCACGGGAGCCGCCATCGCCGCCGGCACGGCATAGGTTTCGCTCAACGCCTTGCGGAAATCCGACACCATGTGCATGACCGTAATCTTCGCGCCGCAGGTCTTCGCCAGTTTGATCGCCTCGGCCGCTGCCTTGCCGGAGAGCTTCGATCCGTCGGTTGGTACCAATATGTTTTTATACATTTCAATCTCCTGATCTGACTGCAAATAACCCCGTTTGACCCTGTGTGACTAAAACCACATGGCAATAAGTTAGCACCGCCAAGGCCGGCAATATTGACGCAGATCAACCGGACGGCGTGCCGGCGCTTTGAAATCCACTTTGACAGGCTGCCCCGCGGGTGGCAAATTGCGCCTAGCTGTGGAATAACCGGGGCCGCTCGAGCCCGCCGCAGATCTGCACATCCAGGGAGGACTTTCCATGCGACAACTCGTACGCAATTGCGCCGCAATTGCCCTTGCACTTTGCAGCATCCATGCCGCCATTGCCACGGCGGCCAGCGCCGCGCCCGGCGCGCAATACACCATGACCGTCAACCGCGACCGCTTGCAAAACGCTTTGAACGAGCCGCAGAACTGGCTGATGATGAACGGTGATTACGGCTCGATCCGCTATTCGAAGCTGACCCAGGTCAACCGCGACAACGTGAAGAACCTGCGCATGGTGTGGGCGATGGCGCTGGGCGGCATGCAGGACGTCGGCGCCAACGGGCCGGAGAGCGAGGTCAATCCGCTGATCGACAACGGCTATATGTACACGACCGACGGCTGGGGCACGGTCTACAAGATCGACGCGCGCAATCCGCACAAGGGCGAGTTTGTCTGGATCTGCGATCCGGGCGTGCCGCACAAGGGCAACATCTCGCGCACGCGCGGCATCGCGCTGTGGGAGGACCTGGTCATCGCCAACCTGCCCGACGGCCGCGTCATCGGCATCAACCGCGACAACGGCGAAATCGTCTGGGACAAGAAAATTCTGGTGGCCAACGAGTTCGGCAGGAAAGAGCGCTTCTTCACCGCGCCGATCACCGCCGACGGCAAAGTCATCATCGCCAACGGCGCCGGCGACGGCAAAACGCGCGGCTGGATCGCCGCACTCGACGCGCGCACCGGCAATGAACTGTGGCGCTGGTATGCAGTGCCCGCGCCCGGCGAGGCCGGCAGCGAAACGTGGAAAGACAAAAACCAGGCGTGGAAAACCGGCGGCGGCGGCCTCTGGCAGACCGGCTCCTATGACCCAGTGACGCGACTGACGATCTGGGGCACCGGCAATCCAATCCCGCAATACGATCCGCAGGCGCGGCCCGGCGACAACCTCTACACGAATTCAGCGGTTGCCATCAACATCGACACCGGCAAACTGGTGTGGCACTTCCAGTACACGCCGAACGACTCCTGGGACTACGACGAAGTCGGCGTCCACATGCTGCACGACATGGTGGTCGACGGCAAACCGCGCAAGGTCGCCACACACTTTGCGCGCAACGGCTTCTTCTACACGCTCGACCGCACCAACGGCAAATTCATCAAGGCCGAGCAGTACGTCAACGACGTCAACTGGACGAAAGGCATCAATCCGAAAACCGGCATGCCGCTCGAGTACGACCCCAAGCTCGACGTGCAGATCTACAATCCCGCGGCGCGCGCACTGCGCGGCGACGGCCCCAAGCGGGCATGCCCGACCTGGCACGGCGGCATCTCGCACCAGCCCACCGCCTACAACCCGGTGAAGAACATCGCCTACGGCGCCGGCACCGAGGGTTGCTTCACGCAAAACGGCGCCGAGGTGCGCTATATCAAGGGCGGCGGCGACATCGACGAGAAGGCCAGCGACAAGCGCACCTATACCAGCGATCTGTATTACGGTTCGGTCACCGCGTTCGATACGAACAAATACAAGGTGATCGCCAAGGCCGTCACCGATATCGAAGTGAAATCGGGCACTATCGCCACCGCCGGCGGCGTGGTGTTCTCGGCGCTGCAGGACGGCTGGGTCGTCGCCTACAACGACGAAACGCTGGAGGAATTGTGGCGCTTCAACCTCGGCACGCCGCTCAAAGGCGCGCCGGTCACCTACTCGATCGGTGGCAAACAATATCTCGCCGTGCAGTCGAGCGGCCGCCACCTGCATCCGGTGAAGTTCGACAAACTCGAGAACTCAAGCTTTCTGTTCGTGTTTGCGCTGAACTAGTTTGCCGCGGCAAATAAAATAAACAAGGGGGCCTGCGGGCCCCCTTGTTTTTTGGTGCGTGCGTCAGGCCTTCAGCCTGTAGCCGGTTCTGAACATCCACGCCACGACCGCCAAAAACACGCCGAGGAACAGGGCCGTCATGGCGAGGCTGATACCGACATGGACGTCGGCAATACCGTAAAAGCTCCAGCGAAATCCACTGACGAGATAGACCACGGGATTAAACAGCGTGACCGTCTGCCAGAACGGCGGCAGCATCTGGATCGAATAAAAACTGCCGCCGAGAAAGGTCAGCGGCGTGATGATGATCAGCGGCACGAACTGCAGCTTCTCGAAATTGTCGGCCCAGATGCCGATGACGAAACCGAGCAGACTGAAAGTCACCGCCGTGAGTACCAGGAACACGACCATCCACACCGGATGGTCGATGCGCACCGGCACGAACAGGTACGCCGTGGCCAGTATGATCATACCCAGCACAATGGATTTGGTCGCCGCCGCCCCGACGTAGCTCAGCACGATTTCGAAAAACGACACCGGCGCCGACAGCAGCTCATAGATGGTGCCGGTAAATTTCGGAAAGTAGATGCCGAACGAGGCGTTGGACACGCTTTGCGTCAAGAGCGACAGCATGATCAGCCCGGGCACGATGAAGGCGCCGTAGCTGATGCCGTCGACCTCGGAGATGCGCGAGCCGATCGCCGCGCCGAAAACGACAAAATACAGCGAGGTGGAAATCACCGGCGCGATGATGCTCTGGAACAGCGTGCGCCGCGTGCGCGCCATCTCGAAGGCGTAAATCGCGCGGACTGCGTGCAGGTTCATCGGCGGTCTTTCACCAGGTTGACGAAAATATCCTCGAGCGAACTCTGCGTCGTCTGCAGGTCCTTGAAGGCGACACCGGCGTCGTCGAGGTCTTTCAACAGCGTCGCGATGCCGGCGCGCGCACTCTTCGAATCGTAGGTGTAGATCAGATCGCCGCCGTTGCCGGCCAGCGCCAGATTGTAGGCGGCGAGCGACGCCGGAATGTGCTCGAGCGGCGCCTGCAGATGCAGCGTGAGCTGCTTGGTGCCGAGCTTCTTCATCAACGCGGTTTTTTCTTCGACCAGGATCAGTTCGCCCGCATTGATGACGCCGATGCGGTCGGCCATCTCCTCGGCCTCGTCGATGTAATGCGTGGTCAGGATGATGGTCACGCCGGAGGCGCGCAGCGCGCGCACCACCGCCCACATGTCGCGCCGCAACTCGACATCGACGCCGGCGGTCGGCTCGTCGAGAAACAGGATCTGCGGCTCATGCGAGAGCGCCTTGGCAATCATCACGCGGCGCTTCATGCCGCCGGAGAGCGTGCGGATCATGCTGTCCTTCTTCGGCCACAGCGAGAGCTCTTTGAGTATCTTCTCGATGTGCGCGGGGTTCGGCGCCTTGCCGAACAGCCCGCGACTGAACGACACCGTCGCCCACACCGTTTCGAATGCGTCGGTGGTGAGTTCCTGCGGCACCAGCCCGATCAGCGAACGTGACGCGCGGTAGCCGGTCACGATATCGTGCCCGGCTACCAGCACCTGGCCGGCGCTCGGGTTGAGAATGCCGCAGATGATGCCGATCAGCGTCGTCTTGCCGGCGCCATTGGGTCCGAGCAGCGCAAAAATTTCGCCGGCACGAATCTCCAGATTGATGTTCTTGAGTGCGTTGAAGCCGGAGGCGTAGGTTTTCGACAGCCCGTCGACGAAAATGATGGATTGCATGGCCGCGAAGATAGCAGAAGCCGGCGCCGCGTTGTATGAACTTTACCGGACCACCTGTATTGAAATTGGAGGCCTTGCGCGAACGCCCCCGCGACTACTTGAACTCGCGGCAAACCTCGGCGTCGCTGCCCCAATAGGCCGCGCAGCGGGTGCGGTCCATCGGCCCCTGCTTGACGATTTTTGCAAACAGAAAATCGACCAGCGTTTCCATTTCACGCGGCTGCAGCGTCGCCGGCGGGTCCTCCAGACTCACGCCCTGAAGATCGGCCTTTTTCTGGCCGTAGCAGCGGCCATCGCTGTAGGCGAGCCGGTCGTAGGCCGGCATGCCGCGCCCGGGCCGTCCGCACTTGATGGTCATCAACATGTTGTTACGATCGAGCTGGCTCTCGCGCAGGTTCGCGCCGCTGGGCATCTGGTTGTCCATCTTGCGGCCATCGCCGGCCCAGCCGTGGCAGCCCTGGCAGTTGCCCTTCTGCGTAAACAAACGCAGACCCTCGGCGAGATCCTCGGCCTCGGCCGCAAACACCGGTGCGCACGACAACAGCGTCGTCAGCACAATACCGAGAAACAATATCCGCATGATCAGAATCCGAACAGGCGCGCCGGATTGTCGACGAGGATCTTTTTGCGCACCGCGGCGTCCGGCTCCCACAGCGGCAGCAGGTTCATCACGACCGCGTCGTCAATATCGCGCCACGGCAGCAGTTGCGAGAAATCGTGGCCGGGCGGACGCGCCGCCGGATGCGGCCAGTTCGTGCCCCACAGAATGCGCTCGGGGTTGGCGGCGATCAGCGCTTTGGCCATTTCGGCATAACCGGCGTAATGCGGCGGGTCGGTGAAGAAAAGATTGGTCGCGGAAATCTTGACGTAGGCGCGGCCCGTCTTGACGAGGTCGAGCAGCGCATCGAACCCGGGGTCTTTGACACCGCGCGACGCATCGGCGCCGCCGAAATGATCGAACACCATCATCACCGGCAGCGTGTCGAAATCCTTTTTCAGCGCGGCGATAATCTTCGGCTCGGTGTTGAGCTGCACATGCCAGCCGTGCGGACGGATGCGCTCGACCGCGCTGCGCAGAAAGCGCGCCGAGGCGGCCGGATCGGTGACGCCCGCGGTGGCGAGGTTCAGGCGCACACCACTGGCGCCGTTGCGCCGCATCGACTCCAGCTCGGACTCCGGCGTTTTTTCGTCGATGACGACGATGGCGCGCGCCGTGCGGCCCATGCTCTTCACCGCATCCATCGTGCATGCATTGTCGGTGCCGTAAAAACTCGGCTGCACGACGACCACACGGTCTATGCCCAGACTGCGGTGCAAAGCGCGCAGTTGATCGACCGAGGCCTCGGGCGGCGTGTAGGCGCGTTTGGCGACGAAGGGATAACGGTCGGCTGCGCCGACGATATGCACATGCGTGTCGCAGGCGCCAGGCGGCACCGCGAAACCCGGCTTCACGCGCGGTTGCGCCGGCAGCAGGGTCGGCGCCTCAACCGCCCAGCCCTGGCGCGCCAGCAAGGCCGCGCCGGTAGCGGCCGACCATTCAATAAATTGGCGTCGTGTGATCATGTGAACTCCCCTGTGTGCGCTTTTGAAGTATTTTATTTTCCGACTGCGGATGGCGTGGTGCCGCCTTATTCCACGCGGGCACCCGATGCTTTTATCACTTTCGCCCATTTGGCGATATCGCGCGTGATGACTTCGGCAAACGCCTCGGGCGTCGAACCGACCGGGTCGGCGCCTTCACTCGAATAGCGTTTGACGATATCGGGCGCGCGCATCGCTGCCGCGATCTGTGCATTCAGGCGCGCAACAATTTCGCGCGGCGTGCCGGCCGGCGCCAGCAGTCCGTACCAGCCGGCAACCTCGTATCCCGGCAAGCCGGACTCATGAATGGTCGGCACCTCCGGCGCGGCGGGCACGCGGTTCAGGCCGGTGACGCCGAGCGCGCGGAAACGCCCCGCGTGCACGAAGGGCATGATCGCCAGCATGTTGCTGAACATCAGCGGCACCTCGCCGCCGAGCACCGCGGTGGTCACCTGCGCGGAACCTTTGTACGGCACGTAAATCAATTTCACACCGGTCATCAGGTTGAAGAGTTCGCCCGACAGATGCGGCAGACTGGCGACCGCGCCACCGGCGTAATTCAACTGGCCCGGCCGCGCTTTGGCAAACGCGATCAGTTCGCGCACCGTGCGCACCGGCACGCTTGGGTGCGCCACCAGCATGTACGAGCTGCTGGCAACCAGGCTCACCGGCGCGAAATCGCGCTCGGTGTTATACGAAATCTTTGCGAACAGCGTCGGGTTGGTGGCGTGCGCCGACGACACCGCCAGCAGCGTGTAGCCGTCAGGCGCCGAACGCGCGACGAGTTCAGAACCGACAATGCCGCCGGCACCCGGCCGGTTGTCGACGACAAACGGCTGGCCCAGGCTCACCGACAGTTTCTCGCCCAGCGTGCGACCGACGATATCGACCGCCCCGCCCGGCGTAAACGGCACGATGATGCGCACGGATTTCGCCGGATAAGGCTGCGCAAAACAGCAGGCCGCGAACAACGTCGCGGACAATATTGCGGGCAATGCAAGTTTCATCTTCACTGTGTCGTTCGCGCCTGGTTGTCGGGACGGACGTTACTACACTTCAAACACAATTGGACGCGGCAGATCCGCCGAAAACATGGATCCTGCCGTTGGCGACTATCGAATTGAGTTCCTCGCCCGGCTCCGGAAACGGCGCGGCCTTGGTCAAGACGCCGGACGGCTGCGCGGTGGCAGCGGCGGCGAACATCAATCCCGATACAAAGGCGAGCGCCGTGAGGGCGCTTTTTGCAGACAACCGATTCATGATGCCCCTCGATGACGGACCGGACCCGGCGCGCTGCCGCCGCTTGCGTGGCGGCGGCAGTACACACCGCCGCTATAATGACGCAGCGCGCCGCCCACCGCAATCGACGCGCGCGCTATCCATCCCGCGAGGCTGCTTACGACAGAAGATCGGCGCCCGTCCGGCCAACGCCGCCGTGGCGCCGCTACGCGCGCTGGCGCAAGCGGGCGATGGATCTGCGCTGCCGCACACCTGGCAGGTCACCGTCGATGTGATCGTCATCGGTTCGGGTTTCGCCGGCGGCGCGGCGCGCGCGAGCGCCCTCTAAACACCGGCCGCAAGGTCGGGGCCGGCGCGCTAATCGATGCGTGCGCCCGAGACCTTCACGACATTTGCCCACTTCGGCAATTCATCGCGCAGCAGTTTTGAAAATTCCGCCGGCGTACTGCCGAGAGGTTCGATGCCCTGCGCAAGCAGGCGTTCGCGTGTTTCCGTGGCGGCCAGGCCTTTGACGATCGCCGCATTGAGCCTGGCGACGATTTCGCGCGGCGTGCCGGCCGGCGCAACCAGACCGAACCAGGTGCTGACATCGTAACCAGGCAGCGCCGTCTCGCCAATCGAAGGCACCTCGCCCAGCACCGGCGAGCGGCGCGCCGCGGTTTGTCCCAGTGCGCGCAGCTTGCCCGCTTTCACCAGCGGTGCCGAAGTCAGCACGCTGTCGAACATGAAATCAAGCTGCCCGCCGAGAAGATCGATCATCGCCGGCCCCGCGCCTTTGTACGGAATGTGCGCCGTTTCGACGCCGGCCATGCTACGAAAGAGTTCGACCGCAAGATGCGTGACCGAGCCGCTGCCCGCCGAACCATAACGCAGCTGGCCGGGCCGGCTTTTCGCCAGCGCAATGAATTCCTGCAGCGACTTCGCCGGCAGTGCCGGATGCACGACAACAACGTACGACACCGCCGCCACCGTGCTGACCGGCGCGAAGTCCTTCAGCGCGTTGTAGGGAATCTTTGGATACAGTGCCGGCGTAATGCACAACGTCGCCGCGCTCGCCATCAGCAAGGTGTAGCCGTCCGGCGTCGAACGCGCAACGTATTCGGTACCGATGGTGCCGCCCGCGCCCGTGCGGTTGTCCACCACCACTGATTGACCGAGCGCTTCGGTGAGTTTCTGCGCAGCAAGACGCGCGGAGAAATCGATCGGCCCGCCGGGCGAACTGCCGACGATCATGCGGATCGGTTTGTGCGGATAGGTCTGTGCCACCGCCGGCAGCGCCATGGCACCTATCAGCATTGCTGCGAACGCCGGCGTTTTCATCACGGGCCAGGCGGGGAACCGAGAAACTCGCGCACTGCCGCGATACAGCGTTCCGGGATCAGCAGATTGATCATGTGCCCGTAACCTTCGAACAGCACCAGCTTCGCATTCGGCAGGCGCGCCTGCACTTCCTGCAACTGCTCTTTCTTCGCCAGCTGGCTGTTGCCGCCCGACATGATCAGCATCGGCATTTTCAATTCGGCGGCGCGCGCGACGAGATCGCCGCCCGCCGCCATCAGATGGTGTGCAATCGCCACATGTTTGGGCACCTTGTCCATCTCGCTGATCACCCACTCCTGCATTGCCTTGGGCGCCTTGGTCACGTCGATCCGGTATTGCAGCGTGGCGCGACACCAGCCGCCGACGCCATGCTTGTTGATCGCCGTCGCATGATCGGGTTCGCCCAGGTTGTAGGTTTCGACCATGGCGCCGGGCAATTTGAACGGCGTGTTGACCAGAATCAGCGAGCTGATGCGCGACGGATGTGTGAGCGCGGCAACCATGCCGAGGATGCCGCCCGACGATTCGCCGACCCAGTGTGCATTTTTGATGCCGAGCCGGTCCATCAGACCGATCGCATCGCCGACGAGATCTTCCGCGCGATAGGGGGTGCCGGCCGGCGGCGCGGTGGTGTTACCGCAGCCGCGAGAATTGAAACGCAGCACGCGATAATGCCCGGCGAGGCCCGGCACCCAGTTGCGCCAGAACTCCATGTTGCGGCAATAGCCGTGATGAAACAGAATGGTCTCGGGCTCGTCGTCACGCCACGGATCGGTGTAATCGGAGACGGCGTATTCGATGTCGATGTCGCCGACACGTAGCATGGAATGCGGAATGGTCATTGGATGTTCTCTTTTGCGATGAATACGGCTGCGACGGGCTATGATAGCGCTGCGCAATGTCCCCGGAGTCCTGCGATGCGATCTACTTGTTGTGCACCGATTATACTGTTTGCACTGACCGCTGCCGCCCCGCAGGCGGCCAACGCACAGGCCTACCCGTCGAAACCGCTGCGCATGATAGTACCCTTCACGCCCGGCGGCAGCACCGATGTCATCGCACGCGTGATCGCGCAGAAAATCGGTGAAGCGATGGGCACGCAGGTGCTGATCGACAACCGTCCCGGGGCGGGCGGCAATATCGGCGTCGAACTGGCCGCGAAATCGCCGCCCGACGGTTATACGCTGGTGATGGGCCATATCGGCACCATGGCGGTGAACCCCTCGCTCTACAAACGCCTGCCGTACGATCCGCTGCGCGATTTCGCACCGGTCGCGCTGGTGGCGCTGGTGCCGAACCTGCTGGCGGTGCATCCGGCGCTGCCGGTGAAGAACGTGAAGGAATTAATCGCGCTGGCGCGCGCGAATCCGGGCAGGCTCAATTACGGCTCCAGCGGCGCCGGCGGCACGCCCTATCTCGCCGTCGAATATTTCAAGCTCGCCGCCAAACTCGACATCACGCACATTCCTTACAAGGGCGCGGCGCCGATGGCGGCCGACCTCGCCGGCGGTCAGGTCGAAATGACCATCACCGGCATTCCATCGCTGCTGCCCTTCGTCAAATCCAACCGCGTGCGTGTGCTCGCCGTCACCACCGCGCAGCGCATCGCCTTCATGCCGGAAGTGCCGACCATCGCCGAAGCGGCGCTGCCGGGCTTCGAAGCGGTGTCGTGGTACGGCGTGCTGGCACCGGCGGCAACGCCGAAAGAAATCGTTGCGCGCCTGAACAGCGAAATTGTCAAAGCGGTGGCCAACCCCGACACCGCCGAGCGGTTGTCCGGCGAAGGCGCCAATCCAAGTGCCGGCACGCCGGAGCAGTTCGGCGCTTTCATCAAAAGCGAAATCGTACGCTGGGGCAAGGTGATCAAGGCCACCGGTAGCGTCATCGATTGACACGAATAAGTTCGGCTGGTGACAATGACGTCATTTATACTCACCTGTGCAATGAAGCCGGATTGCTGCGTGAGCATTGTGGCGCAGGCGCCTCGCCTGCGCGAAGCACACACGTTCGCCATGGGCAAAGTTGATTTGACGCAGGCGAGGCGCCTGCGCCACAAAACTCAACGAATGCCGCGCAAAATCAGATCATGCACGCTTCCGACCCGCAACCGAGATCGCGGTCGGCGTCGCGCAACAAATCATCAAACGATTCCGGCAGTTTGATTTCGCGGCCGATGACGCGCGGGCTGTAGCCCTGCAGCCAGTGGCTGTTGGTCGGGTGTCCGCCGCCGGCGACGACGATGATGAAGTTTTCCGCCTTCGCAGTGAGCGGCCACGGATCGAGTTTCAGGCTCTCGCGCGTTTTCGGATCGGGGTCCTGCTCGACCCACGCCGGCCCGCCGGCGCGCACCAGATCTTTCATCGGAATGCGCGAATGTTCGAAAAAGAATTCGCGCATCTTCGGTTTGCTCCAGCCAAGGCCCGCCATCGTGTTGGCAACGATCGCCGGGATCATTAGTATGCCCGGCGTGCCCTGCTGGTAACCCAGCAGGTTCGTCAGATTGGGCGTGCGCATGAAGTCCGCCATGCGGTGCATGCCCTGGATGATGTCTTCCTCCGGCGTTTCTTTCTTCGCACCGCGGCGGCGAATGTTGGTCGCGCTATTGGAAAATGCGAGCGAAACCGAATTCACGCCACGCGCAAAACCGTGGCGCTCGCTGCCGTGTGTGGGCCAGCCGGGCGGCAGGTTGTCTTCATCTTCGGCAAACACGGCGTTGGTATAGCGCATGCTGCCGTAGTTCGCCATCGCACCGATGCCCGGCAGCGCACCGCCGACATTTTGCTGCAGCAAACGCAGTGCGCGGCCGATGCTCGCACCCGCCGGACGCTGCGGGTCGGGGCCGAGACAACCGAAGCCTGAATTCAAACGGATCTGTTTCGCGATCGGCCCGTTGACGATGACCACCGGATAAGCGCCGCCGGAGGCCGCCTGCAATTGCTCGGCGTTGACGTCGGGCTGCAGAAAGGCTTCGACCGCCGCAATCAGCACCGGCAGATATTCGGCGCGGCCGCCCGCCATCGCCAGCGCAATCGCACAGGTCTCGACCGTCGTGACACCACCGCGCGGCGGAAACTTGCCAATGACATGGGTGCGCGGCAACACGCTGCCGCGCAGGATGCGCGCAACGCGTTCGGGTGTGGCCGGCCATAGCGGCAGGCCGTCGCCCCACAGGTTGGTGATCATCAGGTGGTTGGCACGGTCGAGCGCTTCTTCGTAGCTCGCGCCCTCAACGGCAATCAACGGCGCTTCGTCGCCGGAGGCTTTGGCCTGTTCGGGCTGCCACTTCGTCAGGCCGTTGTAGAACTCGCGTTTGCGCGTTTCAATCGCACTGATGTCGCTGCCCGGCAGAAAGAGTTCGATCGGAAAGGTGATCATCGCCGATTCCGGCGGCAGACCCAGACCGCTGATGGCATTCTTCATGACACCGACAAAATCCGTCCGCGTCAGCGTGACCGTCGGGATGCCGAGTATTTCGATTTGTGCGGCTGCACGGCCGCAGGCTGTGGCGCAGGACCCTCAGGCCGCGTTGCCGATGATGACGGCGTCGACCCCGCTGGCCTTGACCTTGCGCGCAGTGTCTTCCTCGCCGATCAGACCATTGCCCTGCGGGAAGGCGTCGATCGGCAGCATTTCGATACCGGGAAAATCGGCCTCGAACAATTTCTTCAGCAGGGGCAGCGTGCGGAAGGCCTGCCACTGCTCGTTGCTGACAAAGCCGATACGTTTGCCGGCCAGCGACTCAAGACGCGGCGCGTGTGTCTGTGTGACTTCGAGCGCGCCCGAAGGATCGTAAAACTCGATGCGTGTCATGTGTGCCTTCTGCGAAAATTTAATTCGTCGGGTGCGCACTGCGCACCATCCACCGTCTCACTGCGTGCGCGATGCGCACCCTACCCTTTGGATTCCCTTCCGCCGCGGAGAGAACAGCATCCGAGGCGAACAGTGTTCGCGTGATTTTCTAACGCGCCAGCGGATCCGGCCGCAACTGGAATTTTACAACCTTGGGCAAAGTGCCCTTGCCGCCTTCCATATGCATGGGCGCGCGCGACCCGTAGGTCGTCCACAGGCCGCGGCCCTTCCAACCCGCCGCCGGATCGTCAATGCGGCCGTCCATGCCCTTGGCGTAGAAACCCAGCGGATAGGGCACGCGGAACTGGATGAAACGCCCGTCGATAAACGCCATCAGCGATTCATTGGCATTGCCGGTGGCGAATGGCACGTTGCGGCCGAGGCCGACAGTATCGAATTGATCGACCCAGGTGTAATAGCTGGCCTCGGCGCTGCCGGAATCAGTAACGTTGGTGAGTTGCGGGCCCGGAAACGGCGTCAGCGTCCAGCCCTCGGCGCAATGTTGTCCGGTTGCCGCCGGGCCGTTCAACGGCCCTTTGCATTTGCGGCGGTCGAAACTCGCCAGATGTCCGCTCGCCAGCGGCGCCCACACCACACCATCACGATCGATGTCCATGCCGCGCGGCGAATAACCGGGGAACGGGATGCGGTAGATTTCGCTGAGCGCGGTGGCCGGCGGATTGGCACCGGGCGCGAAACGCACAATCGCCCCGGGATAATTAATCGCCGAACCCCACACCGAACCGTCATCGGGGTTGACCGCGATGCCGTAGATATTGACGGCAATGCGCTGGTCCTTGTTCGGGTCGGCGGGTTTTCCGGGCTCGGTGTAATCGTCGCGGCGGCCGTTGCCGTTGGTATCGAGCACGAAGGCCGACCAGCCCTGCGCTTTTTCTTCATCGCCGGTTTCTTCATAGCGCTTGCGGTTGACCCAGCCGATCACCTCGTTGCCGCCGCCACCGCTCGACAGCCACAGCGTCTGGTTCGCATCCTCGGCGAACTGCAGATGGTGCGTCGGAAAGCAGGTGCTGATCAATGCAAATTTTTTCGTCTGCGGGTCGTACATCGAAACGTGGCGCCCTGAGCGGTCCATCGGAAAAAGTTTCGCCGACGGATGCTCCGACCCTTTGCGGCAGAACGCCGGGTTGTCCGGATGCCGCACGCGCGGGGTGAACCAGACGCGGCCACGCTCGTCGAACATCAGATTGTGATTGACAGTCTGACTGTCCCACGGCGGACTCGCACCCCAGAACTGCGAGGGCAGCATCGGATCATTTTTTGACGTCGGTGTTTTCGCATCGCGCACCGGATGTTTCACTTCGCTCGCCACGTGACGCACCGGATCGAGCATCGGCACGAAATCAGTACTATCCTCAGGCGAGCCGTAGATCAGGCCGTTGGCATTGATCGTCGGGTTGCGCTTGTCGGTGGAAATCTGGTCGTGCAGATAAGCGTCGGGGCGGCCCCAGTCCCACAGCGTGACAACGACATTGCGCTCGACGCCCTGCGGACGCTCGGGCCGTGTCTTCGGCAATTCGCCGGCGGCGATGCGGTCGCTCCATTCCGCAAACAACGCAATCGCGCGCTGCGCATCCATCTTGCCCAGACGATCCACCATCTGCGTCATCGCCTGCCCGGACAAGACGCGGCGCGTCCATGCCTCGACCGACGTATTGAAAGGGCCGAGGCCCTTCGGCAGTGTGCGCGTGAGTTTGTTGCCGAGCTGGTGGCAGGCGTAACAACCGTTGGTCTTAACCATGTCGAGCCACTGCCCCTGACTGGTGAGCCGCTCCGGCAAACCGTTCGGCAGCCCCTTGCCGGGAAATTCGCTTTTCTCCGGCACCTTCAGCATCGAGTACCAGTGGATTGCCGGATAATATTCGGCGGCCGCCGCATCGTTGGGCGCCAGCACGGCTTTGAGGTTCAGCGTTTTGCCGGCCGCCGCCTTCACCTTCGGCGAATCGATGAGCCCGTAACCGCGCACCCAGACGCTGTAGTTCGCCTTCGGCAACTCGGGAATCAGATAACGTCCGCGCTCGTCGGTAACGACGATCTTCGCGAACTTGGTCGGCAGTTCGGTCGTCTCGGCAATCACCCACACGCCGGCCTCGGGGCCGTGCGCGCCGGTGACGACCCCGCTGAGTTCCGCCGTCGCGCGCGGTGCCGCTTTTGCCGCGTTCTGCGCGTGAGCAACCGGCGCCGCCACGGCGAACGCCATGGCGGCCACAAACAATCTCATCATCGTCATGCCCTCGTCTGGTTTACCGCGTGCGCAAAACTATTTCTTCGGCCACAACACGCCCTGCGGCCCGGCGCGCACCGCGCCGATGCCCTTGTAGACGAAACGCTGGATGCGTTTGCCTTCATAGGTTTCAGTCGTATAGAGATTGCCCTTCGAATCGCTGGCGATGCTGTGCACGCCGTAGAACTGGCCGGGCTGGCGGCCGCCATCGCCGAAACTGGAAATCTCCTCGAGCGTTTCGCGCAGGATGATGCGTACCTTTTCGTTCTGGCCGTCGGCGAGGAACATGAAGCGCTGCTGCGGGTCTTTCGAGAAGGCGACGTCCCAGGCCGAACCCGAGGCCAGCGTGTCTTTCGCATAGAACTGCTCTTTCACGAACTTACCCTCGGGCGTGAAGACCTGCACGCGATCGCCCTGGCGGTCGCACACATAGATGAAGCCGTCATTGCTGCGCTCGACGCAATGCACCGGATTGCGGAACTGCTGCGCCGGCGGCGCCTTCGGATCGTACTTGGGCAGCGGCGTGTCGTCGGGCTTGTTGCCGTAGGCGCCCCAGTAGCGCTTCATCTTGCCGGTGTCGGCATCGAGCACGGCGACGCGCTTGTTCTTGTAGCCATCGGCGACGTAGGCCTCATTGGATTTCGGATCGACCCAGATTTTCGCCACGCGCCCGAAGTGTTCGAGGCTGTTGCTGCCGGCGTTGCTGTTGTAGCGGCCGACCTGCAGAAGGAATTTGCCGTCCTTGGTGAACTTCAGAATATGCGAATCCTTCTCGCCGTTGCCGCCGATCCAGACGTTGCCCTTGTAATCGATGTGGATGCCGTGGTTCGAATCCGGCCATTCATAATCCTTCGACGGCCCGCCCCAGTGGCGCAGCAGATTGCCTTCCTGGTCGAATTCGAGCACCGGCGGCGCGGTGCGGCAGCATTCGGCGATCGGCGGATTGAGTTCGTTGCCACGCTCGTTGTCGTGCAGGCCGCTGGCGCCGCGATGCACAACCCAGACATGGTCCTGTTCGTCGACCCAGATGCCGATGGTCCAGCCGAGCAGCCAGTGATTCGGCAGCGGCTTCGGCCACAGGGGATCGACTTCGAACATCGGCGCCTGCACGGTGCGCGCCTGCGCGTCGGCCTTGTTCTGCACGACCGCCTGGCCGATGCCCAGTGCGACAATAACGGCGGCAAACGCCGCGCCGACGACAACATTGCGTTGTTTGGTTTTCATATTCTCCCCTTGCCGGTGAATTGGAACCGCTGTGTACGCCGCCGGATTGCCCGGTCTTTTTTTACGCCGCGTGCGACTGCTTGATGCCGGTTTGGCGCTGGTTCCAGTATACGCGCAGTCATTTTCCCTTGTCATGCCACGCGCGAACCCGCTAACCTAGGCGCGTGAAAAACCTATCCACACGCTTCAAAAGCGCCGTTGCCGCACTGCATTACGCGATGACGGCGGCGCTGCTCGCCATGGCGATGCTGTCGTCGCCGGCGGCGCGCGCGCATGAAATCCCCGCCGACATCAAAGTGCAACTGTTCGTCAAACCGGCCGGCGAACGCCTGCAGCTTCTGCTGCGCGTGCCGCTGCAGGCGATGCAGGAGGTCGAGTTCCCGCGCCGCGGCGCCGGACTGCTCGACCTCGCGCGCGCCGAGCCGGCGCTGCGCACCGCCGCCCTGCTGTGGTTTGCCGACAACATCGAAATCTTCGAGGGCGAAACCCGCAGCGGCGCACCGCGGCTCGTCGCGGTGCGCGCGTCGCTGCCGTCGGACCGTTCGTTCACCTCGTTTGAAGACGCACTCGCCCATGTCACCGGCGCGCCGCTGCCGCCGGGCATGGATTTCATCTGGAGCCAGGGCCTCCTCGACGTGTTGTTCGAATATCCGGTGCGCGCCGACACAGCGGAATTCTCGATCAACCCCGGGCTCGCCCGCCTCGGCCGCAGCGTCGTCACCTCGCTGCGTTATCTGCCGCCCGACGGCAGCGTGCGCGCCTATGAACTGCACGGCGATCAGGGCCTGCTGCGTCTCGATCCGCGCTGGCACCAGGCGGCAGCGCGGTTTGTCGTCGAGGGTTTCAAACACATTCTCGACGGCATCGATCATTTACTGTTTATTTTCTGCCTGGTCATTCCGTTCCGGCGCTTCGGCCCGCTGGCGTTGATCGTCACCGCCTTCACCGTCGCCCATTCGATCACGCTGATCGCCGCGGCCTTCGGTCATGCGCCCGATGCCTTGTGGTTTCCGCCGCTGGTCGAAACGCTGATTGCCATGTCCATCGTCTACATGGCGATCGAAAACATCATCGGCGGCAGCCTGACGCGACGCTGGCTGATCGCCTTCGGCTTCGGCCTCATTCACGGATTTGGTTTTTCATTCGCGCTGCGCGATACGCTGCAATTCGCCGGCAGCCATTTGCTAACGTCACTGCTGTCGTTCAACCTCGGCGTCGAACTCGGCCAGCTGGCGGTGCTCGCCGTGCTGCTGCCGGCGCTGGCACTGTTGTTCCGTTATGTGGTGGCCGAACGCATCGGCACCATCATCCTCTCGGTGCTGGTCGCGCATACCGGATGGCACTGGATGCTCGAACGCACCGACACGCTCGCGCAGTTTCCGTGGCCGGCGCTGGACGCGGCCGCGCTGGCGGGCCTGCTACGCTGGGCGATGGCGGCACTGGTCATGGTGGCGCTGCTGTGGCTTGCCAACGGCTGGCTGCGACGTTACCTGCCGCAGGATGAAGCACGGCGCGACACGGCGCCGGGGCACCGCGCGCCGCTGCCGTAACGCGCACCGGCGCGGCGGATTACGGAAACAATTCGGCGCGTTTGAGCAGTTCGTCGAGCCCGGCCTCGCCCGCATTGCGCGGCTTGCCCGGATGAATGATGGCGACCGGGCAACTCTCCGCCGCCTCGACCAGCTGGCGGAAAGTGCCGGCGTTAATGTCGGCGATATAGGCCTGCTTGCTTTCGTTGTACATGAACAGCTTGCCGTTGATCGTCGTGCATTCGTTGCAGGTGGTGCAACGCTCGGTTTCAATGTAGGTCTCGTCGGGCGAACGCGCCGGTTCCTCGGCAACGGCGGGCGCGGCCTCGACCGCCACCACTGCAGGGGCCGGCGTTGCCGCGGTTGCGCCAGACTGTGCGCGCCCGGCGACCTCCTGCTGCTGTTCTTCCCAGACTTTGCGCTCGCGCGCGAGCAACCGCTCGGCGTGCGAATTGTGGATGCCGCCGAGTTCCTGCAGACTGTGCCAGGCGTCGCGGCAGCGCAGCGCTGCGCGCATCAGTTTGTCGTCGACGACCAGTTTCTGCAGCAGATTGCCGCGATCGACCATCAGCACGCAGGGCAGTTGATCCGGCATGCCCTTGAGTTCGCGGCCGAGGCAGTCGCTGACCGACGCGAGTTTGCCGCCCCACTGCGCCCGCGGCACCGCCGAAAAATGCCTGGCGTAACGCAGGTCGGCGGCGACAAAATCGATCACCGTGAAAGCGACGTTTTCCGCCACGCGCTGCTGGTTCTCGTCCTCGTATTCGAAACGCTGCAGGGGCCAGTCCGCTTCGACCTGTGAATTCGCCTCGAGATAAAAGCGCGCCGCCCAGTTAGCCCCCGCCGACGGGTCAAATGTGAATGCGGGGAAGGCGCGTGATTCCATGGCGGCCGCGGCCACCAGATAAGGCGGCAGATCGCGCGCCTTGGCACCGGCGCCGGAAAACACGCTGAACAGCGCCGGGCCCGCGAAATTCAGCCCCTTGAGCATGCGCTCGCGGAACTGGTAGAGGTGCGAGGCGGTCGCCTGCAGCACGTAGACGTCGTTGAGCCCGATCGCCATGTTCGCCAGTTGCCTGCTGCGCAGACCGAAGGCGAGATGCGAGTCGCCGCCGAGTGTGGCTTCTTCGAGTATGTCGTCGGTCTGCACCAGCACCTTCATCGGCAGGCCGGCCGATATGATTTCCATCAATCTGTCTTTTTGCGCGCCCTGCAACTGCGCGTCGCCCAGGCAGATCAAATAATCGGGGAAGCGCACCATGTCCCGCGTATCAAGGCCGTCGCTGCCAAACGCAGCGAACAGCGCATCGTGCTGCGCCTCGCGGTATTGCGCCTCGAGCTCGAGTTCGGCAATCGCGATCGCTTTCGCCAGCTCGACGGCCTTGGGCAGACGTTCGCGCCAGGCGGCGAGCGCGCTGTCGCAATTGTCGAAGACGAAGGAATGCGGCTGGCTGACGGCGGTCGCGCCCTCAATGCCACCGTAGAAACGCTGCGACTTGAGCACATTCAGCAGTGCCTCGATGCGCCGCCGCCGCGCCACCGGCAGCGCGCTGCGCGGCGCGGTCTTGCCGAGCATGCGCGACATCGCGTCAAAATCGAATTCGTCCTCGTGCGCATTGCCGACCGACGCCTTCAGGCTCGATGCGCTGCGCCCCGCCTTCGAACCGGCGAAATCGGCCTGCAAAATATCCGTGAGCTTGAGGATCAGCCGGCTGATGTCGGCGCGGAAACGGCGCGCCTTCTGTTCCTGCACCGCGCCCCAGGCGTGGCGCAGAATATTCGTCGGCAAAGCGCGGCCGCAATCGACCACCTCGCCGTCGACCTTCAACGCGGCGCGCGCGCGGGCGAAACTGTCCTTGAGCTTGTCATCGCCGTGCAGCAGAAGTTGTTGCGCGGCACGCTCCCACAGCGCCGACAACCAGCCATTGGCGCCGGCCGCTACGGCGGCGCGGATCTGCTGTTCGAGCCGCAACAGGTGGTGCGTCACGCGGTCAGCGTCGTCGTCGTGCGCCACCGCATGGGCGAGACCGTCGATGATGGCGGAGAGCGATTGCACGCAAGTGCGGTCGGCCGCGGCATTGCGCACGAGCAGCAGCGGAAAATCGTAGCGCAGCTGTGTGAGATCGCGGTAGCGCGCGAGCAGCGCCGGCCGCAGATCGATGTCAGCCGCCGTATCCGGCGCCGCCGCGGACCGCTTCCCGGTCAGGTGAAAGGCTACGTGTTCCTGCAGTTCTGCTTGCATGTCCATGTCCGCTTTCGTTTCAGTATCCGTTCGTTATACCGGCGGTTCACGCCGCCCGTGGCTCCGCGTCCTGCGGCCACACCGTGACTTTGTCGAACTCCTTATTGAGCCCCTTCTCGATCAGTTCGGTCGTGCGCAACTGCCCGGAGTGGCGTGTGTCTTCGTAGCACGGCACGTCCGGGTTGTGATACAGGATGCCGACCGGGATCGGATCCGTGCTGGAGGCAATTTCACGCGCACGGTCAATGTTCAGCGGATCGTGCGTCAACTGGTTCTTGTAGACCTTGGCGAGTGTCGGACTCAGCTTGAGGCCGCGCTCGTGGTTGAGCAGCAGGATGCGGTTCGGGTCGTGCATCGCCGGATCGTGGATTTTCGGCAGCCATTCGGGACAGCGCTGCACGATGCGCACGAACGACAGCCCCTTGTGGTGATAGGCGGCGGAGAGGATGTCATAGAGCGACTCCGGTATCCAGTCGACCGCCTGCGCGACGAACGACACGTTCTGCACGCCCAGCGTAACCGTCAGCGGATTGAGCGCATCGAGGTAGGAACCCTTCGGCGTCGTGTTGCTCTTGGTGCCGATCGGCGAGGTCGGCGAGGCCTGCATCTTGGTCAGGCCGTAAATCTGGTTGTCGTGCAGCATCACCGTGATGTTCATGTTGTAGCGGATGGCGTGGATCCAGTGCGCCGCACCGATCGAGCAGCAATCGCCATCGCCGGTGTTGACGAACACCGTCAGGTCCGGGCGCGCCATCTTGACGCCTTCGGCGATCGGCAGCGCGCGGCCGTGTATGCCGTGAAAACCGTAGGTCTTCATGTAATGCGGGAAGCGGCTCGAGCAGCCGATGCCCGAGACGAACACAGTTTTCTCCGGTCGCAGATCTTCGTTGCGGCACAGGCGCTGCACCGCGGTCAGAATCGCGTTGTCGCCGCAGCCCGTGCACCAGCGCGGCACGCCGCTCTGATAGTCCTCGAGCTCGTGGTGCTCCTCGAACATCTGGAGCAGGCATTCGGTGGCTGCCATGTTCATGATTTTTTCGCCTTTGCTTGCTTGGACTTCACGGCCGGTTTGAGCTTGCCGCGGATGAGGCCGCAGATGGTGGACGGTTTGATCGGCGCGCCGCGCACCTCGCTCCAGCAGTCGACGTCGACCAGGAAGCGCGAACGCAGCAGGATCGCCAGCGCCGAGTAGCGGCGGTTGTTCTCGTCGATGATCTCGTCGTTCGGGTCGTCCGACCAGTTGCCTTCGATCGTCATCACTTTCTTGAAGCGCCGCATCGCCTCGCCGATCCCCGGCGGCAGCGGCTGCAGGAACCGCAGATGCATCGAAGACACTTTATGGCCCTCGGCGCGCATCAGTTCGACCGCCTCTTCGATTGCGCCCTTGGTGCTGCCCCAGCCCATGATCAGCAGGTCGCCCGACTGGTCGCCGAACAGCGGCGGCGCCTTGAGCGTTTTCTGCAAGGCGGCGAGCTTGAGACTGCGCGCGTGGATACTTTGTTCGTTGATGTCGGCGTCGTAGGCGACGTGGCTGGCGCGGTCGTGGGCGAGCCCCGTGAGCGTGTGTTCGCCGCCGGGCTGCCCCGGAATGAAGCGCCGTGCGAGGCCGGTGGTCTTGTCCCAGTCATAGGGCAGCGCACCGGGCGGTATCACGCTCTGGTCGATCGGCGGCGCCAGCCAGGACTCGCTGAACTGCGGGCGCGGAAACGGCTGCTGCGAGGTCGCGAGGTTCGAATCGGTCAGCACCACCACCACCATGTTGAAGGTCTCGGCGATCTTGCGTGCCGTGATGATCGAGTAGAAGCAGTCTTCGATCGTGCTCGCCGCCATCACCACTTTGGGCGCGTCGCCGTGACTGCCGAAAATCGCCGTCATCAGGTCACCCTGCTCGGCCTTGGTCGGCTGGCCGGTGCTGGGGCCGCCGCGCTGGACGTTGACGACGACGAGCGGAATCTCGCCCATCACCGCGAGGCCGATCGCCTCCTGCTTCAATGAATAGCCGGGGCCCGAAGTGATCGTCACCGTGCACTTGCCGGCGTAGGAGGCGCCGATAGCGAAGGCGCAGGCCGAAATCTCGTCTTCGGCCTGGTGCACGATGCCGCCGATCCGTTCGAGCACATCCGACAGGTAGTGCGAGGCCGAGGTCGCCGGCGTGATCGGATACATCGAGCAGATTTCCATGCCCGAGGCGAGCACGCCGAGTGCCAGCGCGGTATTGCCGTTGACCACGATCTGCGCCTCTTTCGCGCGCGTGGCCGGGATGCTGTACTTGAAATCGAGGTTGACTTCGGCCCAGATAAAACCGGCGTCGAGCAGTTTGACGTTCGCATCGATCACGCTCTGCGCCTTCTTGCCGAAGGTCAGCGCGATCTGCTCGCGCGCGACCTCAAGGTCAAGACTGTAAATGCTGCACAGCATGCCCAACGCGAACATGTTCTTGCCGCGGCGCGCATCGCTGACGAGTGCCAGGCATTCGCGCTCCATCGGAATTTCGTAAACGCGATAGCCGGCCTTCTTCAACGCGTCGTGTGTTTCGATGTAGGAGGCGACGATCGCCGGATCGGCATGCTCGCGCCACATGCTCTCGAGCAGGATGATGCAATCGCCGCTCAATTCACCGGAGCGCACGCGCCCGAGCAGCACCTGCTCGTTGAATGCCACCACCAGACCGGTATTGTCGCCGCCGTTGCTGACCGGCCCCTGGCCGATGCGGATGCGGTTGCCGCTGGCCCCCGCCACGCTGCGTGCCGGCGGGCGGATCTCGGCGGGGATGATCTCTACCGTCCAGATGCCATTGCCCATTTTTGCCGCGATCGAGCCGAGCGACTGGCCGCAGCGCTGTGCGCCTTCGCCCGAATCGCTGATGATCTCGACGATGTGCTCCTTGAGCACCTTGACCGGTTTGCCTGATTCCGATTTTTTTGCCGGACCGCGGGTCTGCCGCACCGGCTCTTTGAAGGATATGTCGTTCATGATTTTGCCGCCGCCGCGATACGCACGCGCGCGAAGTTGCGCTCCCTGAGATCGATGCCGAAGAGTTTGTTGCCGCTATCCCTGCCCTCGCCCGCATAGGGCAGGTCGGTGTCGCGAATGCCGAGATAGGCTTTCATGCCGCGCGCCGCCCGGCGCCCGGCGCCCATCGCCTCGATCACGGTCGCCGCACCGGTGACGATGTCACCGCCGGCGAAGACGCCCGACTCGGAAGTCACCAGCGTGTCATCGGCCGCAATGTAGCCCCACTTGTTCAACTTCAGCTGCGAGGTCTGGCCCATGATCGGATTAGCGTTGGTGCCGATGGCGAATACCACCAGATCGGTTTCAAAGTCGTGCTCGCTGCCGGCCACCACCACCGGACGGCGCCGCCCCGAGTCGTCGGGCTCGCCGAGTTCCATACGTACGCAGCGCATGCCGCTGACGCCGCCCTTGCCGTCGTCGATGATCGCCACCGGGTTGGTCAACCAGTGAAATTCAACGCCCTCTTCTTCGGCGTGGTGCACCTCCTCGGTGCGCGCCGGGCATTCGGTGCGCGAACGCCGGTAGATGCAATAGACTTTTTCCGCACCAAGACGGATACACACGCGCATCGCGTCCATCGCCGTGTTGCCCGCACCGATCACCGCCACGCGTTTGCCGATCGGCAGCGGCGTGTCGAAGTTCGGAAATTCTTTTGCCCGCATCAGATTGCAGCGCGTCAGCAGTTCGTTCGCCGAGAGCACGCCGTTCAAGGTGTCGCCGGGGATGCCGAGCATGGTCGGATAACCGGCACCGGTGCCGACGAACACGGCGTCGAAGCCCATTTCGTCTTTCATCTGCTCGATCGTGAAGAGGCGGCCGACCAGCGTATTGCATTCGAACTTGACGCCGAGCTTGCGCAAATTATTGATCTCGGCATCGATCACCTCGTTGGGCAAACGGAAATCCGGAATGCCGTACCGCAGCACCCCACCCGGCAAATGGAAGGCCTCGTAGACGGTGACATCGCAACCGGCCTTCGCCATGTCGGCCGCGCAGGCGATGCCGGCGGGGCCCGAGCCGACGATGCCGATCTTGAAATCGTTCGGTTCGATATACGGAATGTTGACCCAGCCCTCGGCAATCGCGGTGTCGCCGACAAAACGTTCGAGGCGGCCGATGGCAACGGGTTCGAGCGACTCGCCGACGGTGCACACACCTTCGCACTGGTTTTCCTGCGGACACACGCGCCCGCAGATCGCTGGCAGCAGATTGGTGTCGGCAATGACGTCGTAGGCGCCGCGGAAATCCTTCTCCGTCATTTTCTGGATAAAAGCCGGAATGTTGATGCCGACCGGACAGCCGTCAACGCAGGGCTGCTCCGGGCACATCAGACAGCGCTCGGACTCCTTTAACGCATCTTCAAGACGGAAGCCGCAGGCGACTTCGGAAAAATTTTTCGCGCGCTCCTGCGGATCCTGCTCGCGCATCGGGGTGCGCTGCTGCGGAATGGTACGGATGGTTTTTTTCTTGGCCATGTCTTCACTTTCTTGCTGGCGATGCCGATTACGGAAGCCCCACTGCAAATCGCGCCGGTCGCGCTGCGACGGCCAAGTCAGCCGCCACCGACGTCTTCAAACGGATCAGGCAGGCCCGGGCTCTCGACCGGCAGCGCCGCCATCGCGGCGAGCGCTTCCGCCAGCGACGGCTCGGCGTGGATTTCATTGCGCATGCGACAGGTCGCCGACCAGCGCTGGAGCGCCGCCTTCTCCTCCGGCACAAACCGCTTGAGGCGCGTCATCAAGTCGTCGAAGTCGACCTTGTGGCCGTCGAAGTCGGGGCCGTCAACACAGGCGAACTTGATTTCATCGCCGAGCTTGACGCGGCAGCCGCCGCACATGCCGGTGCCGTCGACCATCAGCGGATTCAGACTGACGATGGTCTTGATGTTGTGCGGCCGCGTCGCTTCGGCACAGCCGCGCATCATGATCGGCGGCCCGATGGCGACGAACTCGTCGATGTCAGGGTGTTTGGCAATCGCCTGTTTGATGCCCTCGGTGATCATGCCCTTGATGCCGGCCGAGCCGTCGTCCGTGCAGACGATGAATTCGTCGCAGTAATTTTTGAACTTGTCTTCCCAGAACATCAGCTTTTTGTTGCGAAAGCCGACGATGCCGATCACATAGGCGCCGGCCTCCTTAAAGGCGCGCGCATGCGGAAAAATCGGCGCCACGCCGAGGCCGCCGCCGACGCAGGCGACCTTCTTCACTTTATCGATATGGCTGGGGATGCCCATCGGGCCCGTCACCGCATACAAACTGGTGCCGACCTGGCAGTCCTGCTGCATTTCCTTGGTGGTTTTGCCGACCGCCTGGATCACCAGTGTGATGGTGCCCTTCTGGCGGTTGAAATCGGCGATGGTGAGTGGAATGCGTTCGCCGTGTTCGGTTGACATCACAATGACAAACTGCCCGGCACGGGCCGCTTTTGCCATCAACGGATGGTGTACCTCAAGCAGGTACGTCACATCCGAAAAATCCTCGCGCGCGACGATGGCGAAATTGGACATTTCAATTGCCCCTCGGTCAGATCATGCCGACTCGTCTCGCGTTGTCTGCAAGGCCCGTCAGAGTGCCGTGGTGCGACGGACTTACGCGATGGCTATCGGCATGTTGTGGGAGCTAATCTATAACCTCGCTTCGCCGCTGATATTGATTTGGCGCAAGGTTTACGGCGTTTTTGCGCCGCGTCAAATCCCGCGCGTGGCGTCAGGACTTGATTTCGCGCGTCGCCGCAAATGAATTGCCGAAACAGGGCACATACACCGAATGCGTGCCGGGCCCGCCCGCCACCATGATGCAGATTTCTTCGGGCCGCGTGGAGATCGGCAGCAGCGTGTCGTGCGTGATGGTGCCGAGTTCGACGGTGCGCGAATCCAGTACGCGCTGCAGGTCACGGCCCGCCATCAGACCGGCACGCATCTTCGAGGCCTCCCACAGGCGGCGCTTCAACTCCGCCTTGCTGACACCGCCACGCTGCAGAATGTCGGCGTGTTCGGGGCCGATCATCAGCCACGGTTCGCCGCCGTGCGTGTATTCATTGCTCGGCGGATGGAGCATGGTCTGGGCAAACACATGCACAAGCTCGGCGGCGTCCTTGCTGTGCGAGTTCATGTTCATGGTGCCCTCGGCGCCGACCACGGTGACGGTGCTCGCGGTTTTAGCGAAGCCGCGCTCGACATGCAGCGCCTCCCACGGCGAGTCGTCTTCGTTTTCAGCGCAGCAGAACGTGTACTTGCCGGGCTGGCCGTGGGTGGCGAGGTCCATGTCGCCGGGCAGCGCACCGCCGACGTTGCGCAATATCAGACGCAGGGCGCGGCCGATGGTGGCGTTGGCCCACGCCCCTTCGCCGATGCAATTGAAAGTCGCATTGACCTCCAGCGTTTTGGCGGCGGGCCCGTTGACAATGATCCAGATCGCCACCGGGTTGGTGGTCGCCTGCATCGCCTGCAGATTGAATGCGCGGTCGGCACAGGCCTCAACCGCCGCGATCAGCACCGGCAGATACGCCGGCTCGCAGCCGGCCATCACGGCATTGATGGCGATGTTCTCGACCGTCGCATTGGCGAAACCCGGCGCCAGCACAGCGACGAGGTCATCGCGCCGGCGCGTCGTGCCAGCGAGCATGCGCGCCACGCGCGCCTCGGTCGGCGGCACGATCGGCAGACCGTCGCTCCATTTGCGCTCGCGATAGAGCCGGTTGATGGCGTCGAGATCGTCGGGCGCCTCGATCAATTGCGCTGCATTGGCTGGACTCATGGTGCTCATTTCAGTTTCTGGCCGGTGGCGAGTTGCACCACCTCATCGACACAGGCAGCGGCGAGTGTGCGCACTTCGTCGCGCGTGCGCGCACCGAACGGATGCGCGATCACTGCGATCGGCAATTCGGCGTGACCGAGTGCCCGCGCCTGTGCGCGGCCCAGCGTCAGAAAGGCACTCGAACAGATGGCGACGGCGGCACGGCCGCGTTTAACGATTTCCACACTGTCGTGGACACTCCACGACGAGCATGATCCTCAATCACCGGACCCGGTGATCACCAGGTCGCATTGCTCCGCCAGTTCCTTGTAAACCGCATCCTCGGCCGGCACCGAGGCCGCGCGCTTCTTGCGCTTGATGATTTTCGCCACGCCGTAGCGCGCGGTCAGCAGTTCGGCCAGATCATCGACCAGATGGTCGAAGTTGGGTTTGGCATTGTCGACAAAACCGACCACCTTGCCCTTGAGGCCGGCAACGGTCTGCCGGACGGTTTCGACACCCGCGGCGCGCACTGCGGTCGGGTTGTAGAGCAGCACAGAACCCGTCATGGTTCTTCCTTTCGTTGTTTGCTTTTTTGAGCCGCCATTTTAGTTGAATCAGGCGTGCGCGGTAATGCTTCAATCGAGATGAATGCCGCCGCGGCGAATGACCTCAGCCCATTTTCGCATTTCGGACTGGAAGTAAGCGGCGAATTCCGCCGGTGACAGGCCGCGCGGTTCGGCTCCGATACTCGACAACGTCTCGACGACGTCATTAGCTTTCAATGCGGCTGCGACTTCACGATACAGCCGATCAATCACCGGCTGCGGCGTCGCCGCCGGCGCCAGCATGCCGACCCACGAACTTGATTCAAAACCGGGAAAACCCGATTCGGCAATCGTCGGCAGCGCCGGCGCGATAGCCAGGCGCTTGAGACTGGTCACCGCGAGTCCGCGCAGTTGTTTGCTGTTCACATACTGCATCGCCGACACCGTGCTGGTGAAGGTCGTCTGCACGTGGCCGGCAACGAGATCGATAAAACCGGGGCCGGCGCCCTTGTACGGGACGTGCACAAGATCGATTGTCGCCGCCGCTCGAAACAGCTCGGTGGTCAGATGCTGCGAACTGCCGTTGCCCGCCGACGCGTAATTAATCCGGCCCGGTTTGTTTCTGGCGAGTGCGATGAATTCCCCCAGCGTGTTCGCCGCTACTGATGGATGAACGACCAGCATGAAGGGGGCCGCTTCGATCAGCGTCACCGGCGAAAAATCCCTGACCGGATCGTACGGCAGCTTCTTTAACACGCTTGGGTTCACCGCGTGCGTGGTGGTGACGGTCAGCAAGGTGTAACCGTCGGCCGGCGCGCGGGCGACAATCTCGGTGCCGATGATGGTGCTGCCGCCGGCGCGATTATCCACCACCACCGACTGACCAAGACTGTCGGTCAGTTTGCGTGCAATCAGGCGTGACACGGTATCGGCCGGCCCCGCTGGCGACAACGGCACGACGAGGCGGACCGGTTTTGACGGGTAGTCAGCAGCCTGCGATACGGCGTATCCGCAGAATGCGATACCAATTGTGAGTGCGTAGAGGTCGATTTGTTTGCTGAACATGGCGCAGGTATGTAACCGATGGGATGAGCGCGCAATGTTAAACTGGTTCGGTCCGCAATGTGATGCGGGTCATGCGTTTTTACGGCGGAGCACACCCTTGACAATAGCAGCCAATCTCGAAGCAAGTGCGCTTGACATGCCCGACGACATCGGGGAACTTTTCACGCGCCTTTACGAAAATGGCATGACCGACGGCCTGCCGGTAATTCCACCGACCCCCGAACGGGTGAGCGCGATGATGGCAGGCAACAGGCTCGCGCGCGATCATGTCGTCGCCGAACTCGCACCGCGCAACGGTATCGCCACTGTCGAGAAAATCGCGGTCAATGCGGTGATGGCCGGTTGCCTGCCCGAATATTTCCCGGTCCTGGTTGCTGCGGTCGAGGCGATGGCACAGCCGCAGTTCAATCTGCTCGGCATCCAGACCACCACAAATCCGGTGGCGCCC
>CALQCM020000045.1 GCA_943329075.2 Chitinophaga pinensis
CAGATCGCCTACGCCATCGGGGTCGCCAAACCGACCAGCATCATGGTGACGACCTACGGCACCGGCGAGATCTCCGACGAAAAGCTGTCCGAACTGGTGTCGCGCCATTTCGACCTGCGCCCCAAGGGCATCATCCAGATGCTCGACCTGCTGCGCCCGATTTACGAGAAGACCGCTGCCAACGGCCACTTCGGCCGCGACGAGCCGGAATTCACGTGGGAACACACGGATAAGGTCGCCGCACTCAAGGCCGACGCCGGCATCAAGTAATCTCGCAGCTGTTTCTGTCAAAAACGCCGGCGAAAGTCGGCGTTTTTGTTTTGGGCGGCAGTTGGGTTACAATGCGCGCCTCGCCGAGGAGCGTTGCGACGGACATCTGCAAGGGATGCCGCCAGGCTCGGTGGGGGCTTACACCGCAACGGCGCTCACGTACTTTTTTTCTGCAACCTGGAAAGGAGAGCGTGATGAACGCCGCAACCAAATTTACCGATTATAAAGTCGCCGACATGGCGCAGGCCGCATTCGGCCGCAAGGAAATCGCCATTGCCGAGACCGAAATGCCGGGTCTCATGGCCATTCGCGAGGAATTCAAAGGCAAGCAACCGCTGAAAGGCGCGCGTATCGCCGGTTCGCTGCACATGACGATCCAGACCGCCGTGCTGATCGAGACGCTGGCCGATCTCGGCGCCGACATCCGCTGGGCCTCGTGCAATATTTTCTCGACGCAGGACCACGCCGCCGCCGCCATCGCCGCGCGCGGCATTCCGGTGTTCGCCTACAAGGGCGAGACGCTTGAAGATTATTGGGACTACACCCACCGCATACTCGAATGGTCGGACGGCGGCACGCCGAACATGATCCTCGACGACGGCGGCGACGCCACGCTGCTGGTCACGCTGGGCGCGCAACACGAGAGAAACAAAACAGTTCCGCCCGAAGGCACGAACGAAGAAGAAGTGGTCTTGTTCGCCGCAATGCGCAAAACGCTGAAGGAAAAGCCGGGCTTCTACTCGAAAATCGAGGCCAATATCAAAGGCGTGACGGAAGAAACCACCACCGGCGTGCACCGCCTGTACCAGATGCAGAAGGAAGGCCGTCTGCCCTTCCCCGCCATCAACGTCAACGACTCGGTGACGAAATCGAAATTCGACAACCTCTACGGTTGCCGCGAATCGCTGGTCGATGCGATCAAGCGCGCCACCGACGTCATGATCGCCGGCAAGGTCGCGGTGGTCTGCGGCTATGGCGACGTCGGCAAGGGCAGTGCTGAAGCCTTGCGCGCGCTCTCAGCACAGGTGTGGGTCACTGAAGTCGATCCGATCTGCGCGCTGCAGGCGTCGATGGAAGGCTATCGTGTCGTCACCATGGAATACGCCGCCGACAAGGCCGACATCTATGTCACCTGCACCGGCAACCTGGGTGTGATCACCCACGAGCACATGAAGCGCATGAAAAACAATGCGATCGTCTGCAACATCGGCCACTTTGATTCGGAAATCGAAGTCGCCGCGTTGAAGCAATACACCTGGGACAACATCAAGCCGCAGGTTGATCACATCATATTTCCCGACGGCAAGCGCCTGATCCTGCTGGCCGAGGGCCGCTTGGTCAACCTCGGCTGCGGCACCGGGCACCCGTCGTTCGTGATGTCGAACTCGTTCACCAACCAGACGCTGGCGCAGATCGAACTCTTCGTGCGCGGCAACCAGTACAAGAACGAGGTCTACACGCTGCCCAAGCATCTCGATGAAAAAGTCGCGCGCCTGCATCTGAAGAAGCTCGGCGTCGAACTGACCACGCTGAACGAGAAGCAGTGCGCCTATCTCAACCTGCCGGTTGAAGGCCCGTATAAAGCGGACCAATACCGGTACTGATGGAGTGGCGGGCGGACACCGGCAAACATTTGCCAAGTCCGCCCTCACCTGACCATGCAATCTCAAAAACAGTTTCCGCGGTTGTTCAGTTTCGAGTTCTTTCCCCCCAACACGCCGGAGGGCAAGGACAAGCTGTGCGCCGCCACTGAAGAACTCGCCGTATTGAAACCGAAGTTCTTTTCGGTGACCTACGGCGCCGGCGGTTCGACGCGCGAGCGCACGCTCGACACCGTGCTCGACATCCGCAAAATGGGTTATGCGGCGGCCCCGCATATTTCCTGCGTGGCCTCGACGCACACCAACATCCGCGAGTGGCTGCAACGCTACAAAGACAACGGCATCAAGCATCTCGTCGCATTGCGCGGCGATCTGCCCTCGGGCCTCGCTGCTGCCGGGGAATTCCGTTACGCCAATGAACTGGTTGAATTCATCCGCCGCGAGTTCGGCGACACTTTTCACATCGAAGTCGCCGCCTACCCGGAATTTCATCCGCAGGCGAAAAATGCGCGCGATGATCTGGACAATTTCAAGCGCAAGGTCGATGCCGGCGCGCATTCGGCGATCACGCAGTATTTCTACAACGCCGATGCCTATTACCGCTTCGTCGACGCCTGCGACAAAATGAGAATCGCCATTCCGATCGTGCCGGGCATCATGCCGATCGGGCGCTTCTCGCAACTGGCGCGCTTCTCCGACGCCTGCGGCGCCGAGATCCCGCGCTGGATGCGCAAGAAACTGGAAGCCTATGCCGACGACACCGAATCGATCCGCGCGTTCGGCCTCGATGTGGTCACCGTACTGTGTGAAGACCTGCTGAAGAACGGCGCACCGGGCCTGCATTTCTATACGCTTAATCAGGCCGGCCTTACCAAGGCCATCTGGCAAAGGCTCGGCCTCTAATGCGGCACGCCATTTGGAACGGGGCCGTGATTGCCGAAAGCGACCGCTGCGTGGTGGTCGAAGGCAACCCGTATTTCCCCGCCGACACCGTCAAACGCGAGTTCCTACGCGACAGCAGTACACACACCATCTGCGGCTGGAAAGGCACCGCCAGCTATTACGATGTGGTCGTCAACGGCGAAACCAACAAAGACGCCGCCTGGTACTACCCCGAGCCCAAGCCGGAAGCGGCCAATATCAAGGGCTACATCGCCTTCTGGAAGGGCGTAAAAATCGAATAGGGTTAGGGTTGCTGCGGGTTACGCTGCAAATAAAAACGGCCGCATCAAGCGGCCGTTTTTATGTTTGAAGCAGCCGACTCAGGCCGCTTTTTTCTTCTTCGCCTGCGCAGCCTTGGCGTGCAATGCGGCGTAGGCGCCATGCGCCGCACCTTCGGCTTCGCCGACGTGCACCGGCATGCCCATATCGGACAGCACCGAGCCGAGCGCCGAGAGACACAGCATGACATTCTCCGGTTTGCACGAGTAGCCCATCAGGCCGATGCGCCAGATCTTGCCGGCGAGCGGGCCGAGGCCGGCGCCGATTTCGAGGTTGAACTCGTTGAGCAGGGTCTTGCGAACTTCGGCCTCACGCGCCTGGATAGGCTCCGGAATATGGATCGCGTTCATCTGCGGCAGCGCAGCGCCTTCTTTGACCAGGAATTTGAGGCCCATGGCTTCAAGGCCGGCCTTCAGCGCGAGATGGTTGCGGGTGTGGCGCGCCCACGAGTTCTCGATGCCTTCTTCCTTCAGGATGACCAGCGCTTCGTGCAGCGCGTAGAGGCTGTTGGTCGGCGCGGTGTGGTGATAGGTGCGTGTCGTTTCGCCCCAGTAACCGAGCAGCAGGTTCATGTCCATGAACCAGCTGTGGATCTTGTCCTTGCGCGATTTGACGTGATCAACCACGCGCTCGGAAATGGTGACGGGCGACAGGCCCGGCGTGCACGACAGGCATTTCTGGCTCGCCGAATACACGGCATCGGCCTTCCATTCGTCGACCAGCACCGGCGTGCCGGCCAGCGACGTCACCGCATCCATGATGGTCAGCGCGTCGTACTTATGCGCGATTTCGATCAGGGTCCTTGCGTCCGACTGCACGCCGGTCGAGGTTTCCGCATGCACGAAGGAAACAAGTTTCGCGTCGGGATTTTTCTTCAGCGCGTCTTCGAGTTTCTGCGGGTCGATCGGCTCGCCCCACGCGTCTTCAACCACGATCGGCACGCCACCGGCGCGCTCGACGTTTTCGATCATGCGGCCGCCGAACACGCCGTTGCGGCAGACAATCACCTTGTCGCCGGGCGCGACCATGTTGACGAAGCAGAACTCCATGCCGACCGAACCCGGCCCGGAGACCGGAAACGTCAGCGGGTTTTTGGTTTGAAAGGTATAGCGCAACAGGCTTTTCAGCTCTTCCATCATGCCGACGAAGATGGGATCAAGGTAACCGATTGCCGGCAGGCTCATCGCCGCCATCACGCGCGGCGTGATTTCCGAAGGTCCCGGGCCGAGCAGTGTGCGTTGCGGCGGGTGAAAAGAGCTGACGCGTTTTGCGGGCGCGAATTCATTCATGCTGTGACTCCCAGGGTTGGTTGAATCAAACAGGCTCTCGCCGTCCGGACGCGACTTCATCCGCAACGGCTTGCGCGTGGTGGCTTCGTCGAGAATATCGACCGCCGGAATCTGCCCGTTGGTGGCGCGCTCGACTTCCATCGCCCAGCGCGCCGGCACGTAACCGGACTTGACCCAGTTGTTGACGACCGCGCGATCGAGGCGAAATTGGCGCGCAACTTCGGCTTGCGAACCAAACAGGGCGACGAGGCGATCGGCACAATTCATGGCGGGCATTCTGCCATGTCCAAATCATTTTGACAAACTATGGTTGCCGAAATTGACTTTTTACAACAGAGTTAGCGCCTACTTTGGATTCGAGAAAAGACTGAATTCGTCTTCCCGATCAAAGGCTTTGTCACCATCGGCCGGGATTTCACCGGTTACCTTGAGTCCGGCAAAATCGAACAGCTTGCGGTCCATCAGGTGCGAGGGGCGCACGTCGGCCAGCGCATTGAAGGTGTTCTCGACGCGCCCCGGATACTTCGTTTCCCAGTCGCGCAGCATGCCCTTGATGACCTTGCGTTGCAGTGTCGGCTGCGAACCGCAGAGGTCGCAGGGAATGATCGGAAACTGCTTGAGGTCCGCATAGGCGATGAGGTCCTCCTCCTTGACGTAGGCGAGCGGCCGGATCACCACGTGCCTGCCATCATCGGACACCAGCTTCGGCGGCATCGCCTTGACCTTGCCGGCAAAAAATAAATTCAGAAAAAACGTTTCGAGAATGTCGTCGCGATGGTGGCCGAGCGCGATTTTTGTGGCGCCGATTTCATCGGCGACGCGGTAGAGAATGCCGCGGCGCAGGCGCGAACACAGCCCGCACATCGTCTTGCCTTCGGCGATCACGCGTTTGACGGTCGAGTAGGTGTCCTGCACCTCGATGCGATACGGCACGCCGAGTGCGTCGAGGTACGCCGGCAGAATATGCTCGGGATACCCTGGATGACGTTGATCGAGATTCACCGCGAACAGCTCGAACGGCACCGGCGCCTTCTCGCGCAGGCGCATCAGCACGTCGAGCATGGCGTAACTGTCCTTGCCGCCGGACAGGCAAACCATGATGCGATCGCCGGCTTCTATCATCGAAAAATCGCCGATCGCCGAGCCGACCAGCCGGCGCAACCGCTTGGCGAGCTTGTTCGATTCGTAGGTTTGCTTCGGCGTCAGTGTGTTGCCCCCACCCTCACCCTCATGCCCTCTCCCTGAGGGAGCGGGAAGCGCAGTGGCGTCCCCGGTCTGACGACCGAGGACGCTATGATCGTGGGCGTTCATAGCGCGATGCTCCGCCCGCCGTCGACGGAAATCACCTGCCCCGTCACATAGGGCGCCGCCGACACCAGATAATCAACCGCCTTGGCGATATCGTCGGGTTCGCCGATGCGTTTGAGTGCCGTCTGATTAACGATGCGCTGGCGCGACAATTCGTCGCCCCACTCCTCACCCTCCGGCCACAGAATGGTGCCGGGCGCCACACCGTTGACGCGCACCTCGGGCCCGAGTTCACGCGCCAGCGAGCGTGTCAGCGTAAGCAGCCCGCCCTTGGCAACGGTGTAGACGGCGTAGTTTTTCATCGGAAATTCAGCGTGGATGTCGATAATGTTGACGATACAGCCGTGGCGCTTGCGCAATTCGGGGGCCGCGGCCTGCGACAGAAACAACGGTGCTTTCAAATTTGTGCCGATCAGATCGTCCCAGGATTTTTCGGTGATCTCACCGATCGCCGTCGGAAAAAAACTTGACGCGTTGTTGATCAGGATGTCGAGGCGCTCGAAACGGCCCAGCGTCGTTTTCACCAGATCGGGCAGACTCGCGCCGTTCAGCAAATCGGCCTGGATCAGCGCCACCGAGTCGGCGCGCTTCGCATTCAGTTCAAACTGCAGTTCACGCGCCTCTTGCACCGAGGCCCGGTGATGCAACATCACACTGGCACCGCGCGCATGCAACAGGCGACAGATCGCCGCACCGACGCGTTTGGCGCCGCCGGTGACCAATACCACTTTGCCCGTGAGAGTTTCGTCCATGCATTTCAACCGTACTTGTGAATTTTAGCCCATTCATGGAAGATGCACCGCTTGTTGCCAGACCATCTCTCACACCTGCCCGCACCCACCGCCGACGCCACCGCACACAGCGGCCGTCTGGGCGCACTGATCCGCCAAACCATCGACGACGCCGGCGGCTGGATCAGCTTCGCGCGTTATATGGATCTTGCCCTGCACGCCCCGGGCCTCGGTTATTACAGCGCCGGCATGCACAAATTCGGCAGCGAGGGCGATTTCGTCACCGCCCCCGAGCTCGGCCCGCTGTTCGGCAGCACGCTGGCACGGCAGGCGGCGCAGATATTGCGCAGTGGCGTCGGCGACATCATCGAAGTCGGCGCCGGCAGCGGGCGCCTCGCGCGCGACCTGTTGCGCGCGCTGGCCGAACTCGATTGCCTGCCACAGCGTTATTGCATCCTTGAAACCAGCGCCGATCTGCGCGCACGGCAGCAAATGCTGCTGGCGCGCGAAGCGCCGCAGATCGCCTCGCGCGTCAGCTGGCTTGACGCCATGCCGGCGTCGATTGAAGCGCTGGTGATCGCCAACGAAGTGCTCGACGCCATGCCCGCGCACATCATTACCGCGCGCAACGACGGCATCGACGAGGTCGGCGTGACGAACGCTGCTGACGACGGTTTCGTCTGGCAGCCGCGCGCGGCCACCGGCGCCGTGCTTGAAGCGGCGCAGACACTGCCGCTGGTACCGGGGCTGACCAGCGAAATTTCGCTGGCGGCGCGCGCCTTCGTGAAAACGCTGTCGGCGTCACTGCGGCGCGGCGCCGCGATCCTCATCGACTACGGTTTTCCGCAGCGCGAGTACTATCATCCGCAACGCAGCGGCGGCACGCTGATGTGCCACTACCGCCACCATGCGCACGCCGATCCGCTTTGTCTGGTCGGCCTGCAGGACATCACCACGCACGTCGATTTCAGCGCCATTGCCGACGCGGCGATCGCCGGCGGCAGCGAGGTGTTCGGCTACACCGGTCAGGCGCAGTTTCTGATCAACTGCGGCATCACCGATCTGATGGCGGCCACCCCGGCAGAAGATACCGCGGCCTATTTGCCGCTGGCGGCACAGGCGCAGACCCTGACAAGCCCGGCCGAAATGGGCGAGTTGTTCAAGGTCTTTGCCTTCGGGCGCGGTTTCGACGGCGCGCTGACCGGCTTCGTGCGCGGCGACCGTTGTCACGCCCTTTAAGCACGTTTAAGCGCGCGAAATTTGACCCTGGTTAAAGCCACCGCAAAGGCCTGCGCTAGAATGACCGCCTGTTTGACTGCCGAATTTCAATCATGGCCTGGCTGAAAAACAATCTGAAGCGACTGCTGTTAGTGCTTGCACTGGCGGGCGCTGCATTTTTCGGCGCGCAGAAACTGCGCGGGCCGGTGGTCGAGGTCGCCGCCGTACAGGAAGGGCCGATCGAACAATCGATCGTCGTCAGCGGGCGCGTGCAGGCGCCCAACCGCGTCGAGATCGGTTCGGTCATCACCGGTCGCGTCGTCAAGGTGTTGGTAGAAGAAGGCGCCCTCGTCGAACCGGGCCAGCCCTTGATACAACTTGAAGCGGAAGAACTGCAGGCGGCACTGGCGCAAGCCACGGCGGCCGAAGCGGGCGCCGCCGCGCGCGATGCCGGCGTGCGCGAACTGACGCTGCCGCAAGCGGCCGACAACGTCGAGCAGGCGGAAGCGCAATTCAAATTCGCCGAATCGGAATTCAAACGCTACCGCGATTTGCGCGACAAGGGCTTCATCAGCGATTCGCGCCTGCAGGAACAGGACCGTCAGTTGCAGATCGCGAAGAGCCAGCTCGCTGCCGCGCGCACCGGTGCGCGTGCGCAGGGTGCCAGCGGCGTGCAGGCGCGCGAAATCGCGGTCAAACTGCAGGAGGCGCGCGCGGCCCGCCAACTCGCCACATCGAAACTCGCGCAAACTACGATACGCGCCTCGGTCGCCGGTACGGTGCTCGTGCGTACGGTCGAACCCGGCGACATCGTCAGCCCCGGCAAGCGCCTGCTGGTAGTCAACTCGCGCGGCGAAACGCGGTTGACTGCGCAGATCGATGAAAAGAACCTGCCCTATCTCAAAATTGAGCAGGCGGCACGTGCGTCGAGCGAAGCGTTTTCCGACCGCAATTTCGCGGCGAAGCTTTATTACATCAGTCCCGGCGTCGATGTCGCGCGCGGTTCGGTCGAGGCGCGCTTCCGCGTCGCTGAACCGCCCGACTATCTGCGCGCCGACATGACGGTGTCGATCGACATCGGCATTGCACGCAAGGACCGCGCGCTGACCGCACCCATCGACGCCCTGCGCGAGAACGGCAACGAGCACAGCGTGCAGGTCGTGCGCGACGGCCGCGTGCAATCGGCACGCATCGAAACCGGTGTGCGTGGCAGCAGCCGCTTCGAAATCGTTTCCGGCGTGGCTGCCGGCGACCGCCTGGTGCTGACGCGTGGCATCGCCGACGGCACCGCTGTACGCGCGCTCGATCGCCCCTAACTTCACCATGCGCTTCGAGTGGACGGTCGCGGTACGTTTCCTGCGCGAAGGCGGTCTGCAAACGCTGATGATCATCGCCGGCGCCGCCGCCGGCATTTCAGTCATCGTCTTCATGACCGGTTTTCTCGGCGATCTGCAGGCCGACCTGATCCGCCGCACGCTAGGCGTGCAGGCCAACATCATCGTGCGTCCCGCCGAAGAAGTGGCGCGGCCACTGCGCGAGGGCCGCGATGCTCTGCCGCAGGTGCAGGCGCGCGTGCAGCGCCTGCGTTCGGTCGACCAGTGGCAAGCGCTGCGCCAGCGGCTTGAAAACACGCCGGGCATCCGCGCCGTCTCGCCGATTGCCGCCGGCCCCGGATTGATGACGCGCGGCGACACCAACAAGTCGGTGAACGTCACCGGGATGGTGCCCGAACTTTATGCCGCGGTGACGCGCTTCAATGAAAAGATCGTCGCCGGCGAATACCGCCTGAGTCCGGGCGACACCATCATCGGCACCGATCTGGCGCGCGACCTCGGCGTCGGTGTCGGCGACAAGGTCAGGCTTTCAACGCCGACCTCACCCGGCGACGCCTACCAGATCCGCGCCATTTACGATCTCGGCCAGCGCACGCACAACCGCGCCTTTGCCTACGTCAGTCTGCCGACGGCGCAGGCACTGCTCGACCTGCCCGGTGGCATTTCCAGTCTTGAACTTGCCGTCGATGATCTGTTCGGTGCCGACCGTCTCGCGCAACAATTGCAGGAAACCACACCACACGAAGTCGAGAGCTGGATGCGCGCCAATCCGCAACTGCGCACCGCGCTCGGCAATCAGACCATCATGACACTGCTGATCCGCTTCTTCCTCGCGCTGGTGGTCGCCATCGGTGTCGCCAGCGTGCTGGTGGTGTCGGTGGTTCAGAAGACGCGCGAGATCGGCATCCTGCGCGCCATGGGCGCTTCGCGCGCGCGCATCCTGCGTGTGTTTCTGCTGCAGGGCGCGCTGATCGGTTTGGTCGGCGCGGCACTCGGCTGCATCGGCGGCTATACCCTGACCGCGGTGATGAGCCAGTTCGTGCGCGCCGAAGACGGCACGCAGTTGTTCGCGGCCCAATGGAGCGGGACCTTGTATCTGTTTACGTTGATCGGCGCCAGCGTTCTGGGCCTCGCCGCCGCCATCATGCCGGCGCGCCGCGCCGCACGCCTCGATCCGGCGCAGGCGATCCGCATATGAGCGCCGTCATCGAACTTGCGGGTATCCGCAAAACCTATAACGAAGGCACGGCCATCGCCAACGAAGTGCTGCACGGCATCGGCTTTGCCATTCAGCCCGGCGAATTCGCCTGTCTGATCGGACCATCGGGTTCGGGCAAAAGCACGCTGCTCAACCTGATCGGTTTGCTGGAAAAACCTTCGGGCGGTTCGTACCGGCTCAACGGCAAGGCGATCCAGGAAGCCGATGACAACACGCGCACGCGTGCGCGGCTCGAAACACTCGGTTTCGTTTTCCAGTTCCACCATCTGCTGCCGGCGTTTTCAGCGCTCGAAAACGTCATGCTGCCGGGCTTGATGCTGCACGGTGAAATCACCCGTGAAGTGCGCGCAACGGCGATCCGCTTGCTCACCGCAGTCGGCCTTGCCGATGCCATGCACAAACCGCCCAATCAATTATCCGGCGGCATGCAGCAGCGTGTGGCCATCGCGCGCGCTCTGGCGCTGACGCCGCAACTGGTGCTGGCCGACGAACCGACCGGCAATCTCGACACGCACAGCGCCGACGAGGTGTTCGCGCTGATGCGCGACATCAATAAAACACAGGGCACGGCGTTTCTGATCGTCACCCACGATCCGCGCCTGGCCGCACGCTGCGACCGTGTGGTTGAAATGCGCGACGGCACCATCGTTGCCGACGCGCCGCAGGCGGTCTGACTCTTAGAGCCAGGCTCTAAGGCACCGCGGCGGCGATCGCCGCAATGCGCGCCGCGGCAACCGCTGCGCGGATCTGCTCCGAACCCTGGTGCTGTTTCGCAATCGCACCGGCATCGACCGCCTGCGCCGCCGTCAGCGCTGCGCGCAAACGTTGACCGCCTGACACGGCAGCGGGCGCGTCCATTTCGATGACCGCCAGCCATTGCGCGAAACGCTGCGGCCGGCGCAATGCGTCAACCGCCTGCAACAACGACAGCAATGCCGTCGCGTCGAGTGCGGTGGCGTGCGCCGCATTGTGCCGCTGGCGTGCCGCCAGCAGCGCGAGGTCCGCACATTCCTGCGGCACCCGCAGCCGTTCGCATAACGCCGCCAGTGCGCCGGCTTCGGCATGCATCGTCAGCAGTGCAAACCGCTGCGCCAGATCGGCCCCCGCCTGCACCGCCGCATCGAGCACCTTTTTGCGCGCAGCCAGTCCTTCGCCGGAGAACTCGCCTGCAAGTTCGCGCAGGACGATCGCCAGCGCACCACAGGCATCGAGTGCATCGAGCATGTGCGACGGCCGTTTCTCCAGCAAACCGCGCGCCAGTTCCTGCCACACGCGCTCGGCCACCAGCGCATCGACTTCGCCGCGCACCACCATCTCCCGCATCAGCGCCAGCGTCTCCGGCGCGATACCGAATTCAAAACGCGCGGCAAAACGCGCCACGCGCAGGATGCGCACGGGATCTTCGACAAACGCCGGGCCGACGTGACGGAACAGGCGCGCCTTGAGATCAGCGCTACCGTTGAAAGGATCAACGATCTTGCCGTCTTCGCCGCGCGCCATCGCGTTGATCGTCAGATCACGCCGCGCCAGGTCCTGCTCAAGGGTGACATCAGGGGCGGCGTGAAATTCGAAACCGTGATAGCCGCGCGCAGTCTTGCGTTCGGTGCGCGCCAACGCATATTCCTCGTGCGTCTGCGGATGCAGGAAGACCGGAAAATCGCGGCCGACCGCTTTGTAACCGAGCGCGGTCATCGCCTCGGGCGTGGCACCGACCACGACGTAATCGCGGTCCACCACCGGCAAGCCCAGCAGCTCATCGCGCACCGCACCGCCGACCACGTAGATCTTCATACGTCAGTGCCGGTCTTCGAACTGCGGCAGCACTTCGGTTTCAGCGTGTGCCGCCGCGTACCATTCGGCCACTGCGGGCAGCGCCAGCAACAGGTCCGCATAACGCTGTGCGGCAGCGGAGAGGCCGACTGCATAAGTTCGAAAACGCGTTGCCACCGGCGCATACATGGCGTCGGCAATGCCGAACGCGCCGAACAAAAAGGGCCCGCCGTAGCGTTGCAGGCAGTCGGCCCAGAGTTGTTCGATGCGTGCGATATCTTTTGCCACCTCAGGGGTCATGCCGATACCCGGAAACGAGCGCCGCACATTCATGCCCATATTGCCGCGCAGGGCGGCAAACCCGGCGTGCATTTCGGCACTGACAGCACGCGCATGCGCGCGCGCAGCCGCAGCGGCGGGCCACAGATTTTTTTCCGCATGCTGTTCGGCCAGATATTCGCAAATCGCCAGCGAATCCCAGACGGTCACCGCACCATCGACCAGCACCGGCACGCGGCCGGCCGGCGAGTACTCGCGGATTTTGCGGTCATGGCCTTCCTGGTAGAGCGGTATGCGGACCTCGTCGAAGGCCAGCCCGGCCTCTTTCATCAGCAACCACGGCCGCATCGACCACGATGAATAGGCTTTGTTGCCGATGACGAGGGTGTACTGCGCCATGGAAGCGGCGGTTGTCAGAGTGAACGCCCGGCGTGAATGCGGTAATTCTGATAACGCCCGCGCGGCGTCGCGTCACCAAACCACAGCGGCGCGGCGCCCTCGATGGCGGCGGGTTGAATGCCGAAGGGAAAGGGCGCGGCGCTGACGTTGTCCACGGTCATTGAGGCGATATTGTCACGCGACATCAGCTTCACCGGCAGCAGCTCCAACGCGAACGCCTGCAGATACGACAGTGCATCGCCAAGCCCGATAATGGGCCGCGGGTGGCCGCTTAGTTTGCCGGTCAGGGCGACGAGTTCGCGCAACGTATAGACGCGCGGGCCGCACAAGTCGAAGCTCTTGCCGATGTTGCGGCGGTCGCCGAAGGACAAGAGGAATGCAGTGGCGACATCTTCGACATACACCGGCTGAAAACGCGCCTCCGCTTTGGCCAGAAACATCACCGGCGTCAATGCCAGCAACTTGGCAAACAGGTTCAGGAAGCTGTCGTCGGGCCCGAAAATCACCGACGGGCGGAAGATCGTCCATTCCAGTTGGGACGCCCGCACCAGCGCCTCGGCCGCGCCTTTGGTCTGCTGATAACGGCTCGGCCCGTTGCTGTCGGCACCAAGCGCGCTCATGTGCAGATAACGCTTCACGCCGTGCGCCGCGCAGGCGGCGAGGATCTTGCGCGTCAGTTCGACATGCGCTGCGTTGAACGAGGCAGGTCCGCGGCCATCGTGCAGCACGCCGACGAGATTGATCACCGCACCGGCGCCCGCCACCACTTCGGCCAGCATCGCCGGGTCGTGCACGTCGGCATAGACGACGTCGACGGTGGGCAGCAGGATCAGGTCTTTGACGAGCTCACGATCGCGCGCCGGCACGCGCACGCGCAGACCGCGCGCGGCCAGCAGATGAACGATATGGCGCCCGACGAAACCGCCGCCGCCGATCACACAGATGTCGTTGAGTTCCATGGTCGCCTGTCGCAAAAATGATGGTTGATCTGCCGGCGTTCAGCCGCCGGGTTCGTCGAGCGGTTTTTCCACGGTCCGCGTGCGCGGCGCAATCACGCCGATGCGGTCCTTCAGCAAAACCAGCGTCTGCCCGAACTGCTGGCTATAGTAGCTCGCATTGCTCATGACTTTCTTGACGTAATCGCGGGTTTCGTTGAACGGGATCGATTCGGTGTAAATCGCCGCTTCCATCGGCCCGTCGCCGCGCCAGGCGCGGGCGCGCCCCGGTCCGGCATTATAGGCCGCCGATGCCAGCACCGGATGGTTGTCCAGAGTGTCGAGCACATGCTTGAGGTACCAGGTGCCGAGATTGATGTTGGTATCGACCTGCGTCACTTTCGAGTTCTGCCAGTCCGACAAACCGATCTTGCGCGCCACCCAGCGCGCGGTCGCCGGCATCAACTGCATCAGACCGCCGGCGCCGGCACTCGATTTGACGTCGGGAATGAAGCGGCTCTCCTGGCGGATCAGGCCGTAGACCCAGGCTTCGTCAAGCTGCAACTGTGCGACGTAACCCTTCATCACATCGCGATACGGTGCCAAGTAACGCATGCTGAAATCATGCGTTTCGCGCGTGCGGTCGGCGGTGTTGATCGCGCGGTCGTAGATTTCGCTGCGGCGCGCGTATTCGGCAGTGGCCAGCAACTGGCGGTCGTCGAAACCGCGGATCGTCCAGCTCCACTCGCGGTTGCCCTCGAAACGCAGGTTCAGACGGTAGAACGCCAGTGCGCGCTGCAGGCCCGGCGTGCGTCCCATCACCTGCGCCTCGTCGCGTGTGGGCTTGTAGAGCGCTGCCGGCGCATGCGTGCGCGCACCGATTTCCTCGGCTGCGAGCTGGCCGTAAAAATTGTATTCGGCCGCCAGCAGCGCGAAGATCGCCTGCGCGTCGGTGACACGGCCCTGCGCCTTTAACGCGCGCGCCTTCCAGTAGCGCCAGGCCGGTTCCTGCGCTTCACCGGCCGACATCGCCGCCACCGCCGCCGCGACCTCCGTCCAGTTCAGCGCACGCAGCGCGATGCGGACTTTCCACGCCAGTTGCGCGTCGGTCAGCTTGCCGGCCCTGGCAAACCAGCCGAGTGCGGCCGGATCGAGACGCTGCGCGCCCTGATGCGCAATCAGGCCCCAGACATAGCCGCGATCGGCCTCATCGAACTGCTCGCCGAGCCGGCTCCACTGCTGCGCGGCGATTTGCGGCGAAGTGCGCGCCAGCCGCTGCACTGCGAACATCAACGTTTCGCGCCCGCGGCGCGTTTTCAGATTGAATGATTTGCGATCGAGATAGCCCTGCGGGTTTACCGCGATTTTCGACAGCGTCGCGCCTTCGGGTTGTTCCTTCGCCGGCAGGTATTCAGCGACGCGACGCGCGACGCCGGTGTTGCCTGCTTCCAGCGCGAGGCGAATGCGCGCCCACACATCGGTCTCCGCCAGCATCTTGCGTTCGGCCAGCGCATCGAACACCGGCGTGCAGGTCTCGGGCTGGTCGCGCCCGCTGAACCACAGCGTGCGTGCTTTTTCCAACGCTTCAAGATTCCCGCTGCGCGCGCGGTTCTGCAGAGACAGGCAGAGCAATTCAAGATCGTCGCCAAAGATCTGTGCGAATTCAGCGTCGAACATTTCCCACTGCTGGCGGTTGGCCAGGAGCTTCAGCCAGTCGGCGCGCAGGCTGTTGGAGACCGGGCCGTCCTTGATGCGCGTGAGCAGCGCCTGCACATCCTCGGGTGTCGCCTGCTCAAGACGCATGCGCAGGCGCCAGTAGGCGATATAGGGTTCGAGCGGATAATCGGCCAACGATTTGGCGGCGCGCTCGAAGCGCACCACATCGGCGACGCGGAATGCCTCACGCGCGGCGAGAAAATCATCATCCTGGTTTGCCGCAAACGCAGAAGACAGGCACAGGTTTGCGCACAACAACCATGCACTACCGGCCGTGATCCGGCGCAAAGTCAGTTTCAGTTTCGTCATGACGACGATTTTAGCGGCTTTGCCGCGCAATCGGAGCAAGATGCCCCGATAGACAGCCGTGCGGGCACATTAATTCCCGCACATCGGCGCCGCTTGAACCGCGCCGTCCTCACGCGAGAAACAGGCGATAGGCCGGGTTCTTCGATTCATCGACATACGGGTAACCGAGTTTCGCCAGAAAGGCCTTGAACGCCGGCACCTCGCGCGCCGGCACCTGCATGCCGACCAGCACGCGGCCGTAGTCAGCACCGTGATTGCGATAATGGAAAAGGCTGATGTTCCAGCCGTGCCGCATGCTGTCGAGAAACTTGACCAGCGCGCCGGGACGCTCTGGAAATTCGAAGCGATAGAGAATCTCGTGCGTGATGCCCGGCGTATGCCCGCCGACCAGATGGCGCACATGCAGGCGCGCGAGTTCGTTGTCGCTCAAATCCCGCGCCGTCAGCCCATTGCGCTGCAGCGCGCGCACCAGCCGCGCGGTCTCCTTGCGATCGCGCACCTGCACGCCGGCGAACACCTGCGCCGCCTGTGCATCGGCGTAGCGATAGTTGAATTCGGTGATGCTGCGCGCACCGAGCAGCGCGCAGAACTTGCGGAAGCTGCCCGGCGTTTCCGGGATGGTGACGGCCAGGATGGCCTCGCGCTTCTCGCCGAGCTCGGCTTCTTCGGCAACAAAACGCAGGCGGTCGAAGTTGACGTTGGCGCCACTTGCCACCGCCACCAGCGTCTTGCCGCGCACACCTTTCTTCTCGACCCAGGCCTTGGCACCGGCGATGGCCAGCGCGCCGGCCGGCTCCAGCACCGCGCGGGTGTCTTCGAACACGTCCTTGATCGCCGCGCACATCGCCGCCGTGTCCACCAGCACCACCTCATCGACGAACTGGCGGCACAGGCGGAAGGTTTCTTCGCCGACCTCTTTGACCGCCACGCCGTCTGCGAACAGCCCGACATGGTCGAGGCGCACGCGGCGCCCTGCCTTCAGCGAACGCCGCATGGCGTCGGCATCAACCGGTTCGACGCCGATGATCTTCACCGACGGCTGCAAACGCTTCACGTAGGCGGCAATGCCGGCGATCAGGCCGCCACCGCCGATCGGCACGAAGATGGCGTCGATCTTGCGCCGCGTCTGGCGCAACACTTCCATGCCGATGGTGCCCTGACCGGCGATCACATCCGGATCGTCGTAGGGATGCACAAAGGTGAGGCCGCGCTTGCGCGCCAGCGTCAGCGAATAGTGATAGGCCTCGTCATAGGAATCGCCAAAGAGCACCACCTCGGCGCCACGCGCCGCCACTGCGGTCACCTTGATCTGCGGCGTGGTCACCGGCATGACGATGGTGGCGCGGCATTTCAACTTCTGCGCCGCCAGCGCCACGCCCTGCGCGTGATTACCGGCGGAAGCGGCAATCACGCCGCACGCCAGATCGGCCGGCTTGAGCAGGGCCATCTTGTTGTAAGCGCCGCGCAGTTTGAATGAGAACACCGGTTGCATGTCTTCGCGCTTCAGGAGCAGCGTGTTGTTCATGCGCGCCGAGAGATTGGGCGCGCGCTCGAGCGGCGACTCGATGGCGACGTCGTAGACGCGCGAAGTCAGGATGCGTTCGAGATAATCGTTGCTTTTGGCGTTGCTCATGGCGGTGCCCGGGTGCGACAAAAAACGGACGCAAAGCGTAGCAGGATTTTCGCCAAACCGCCAATTTCGATACCCCCCTACCCCCGGGGTCTGAAAAGCAGGATTGAGGATTGAGGAAGTTGGAACTCCTGCTAACGGATCGGTTCGCTCGATCCTCAATCCTGTCGTTTACTCAATCCTGATTTTTGCTAACATAGCGTAATGACCCAAGACGAACTCAAGCAGGCCGTTGCCAAGGCGGCGATCACACATGTATCCATGGGCTGCATCGTCGGCGTCGGCACCGGTTCGACCGCCAATTACTTCATCGACGAGCTGGGCAAGATCAAACACAAGATCGACGGCGCGGTGGCCAGCTCCGAGGCCTCGGCGCAACGCCTGCGCCAACACGGCATCGAGGTGCACGATCTGAACAATGTCGCCGACCTGCCGGTGTACGTCGACGGCGCCGACGAGATCACCCGCCATCTGGCCATGATCAAGGGCGGCGGCGGCGCACTGACGCGCGAGAAAATCGTCTCGGCGGTGGCGCGCAAATTCATCTGCATCTGCGACGGCAGCAAGCTCGTAGACGTGCTGGGAAAATTTCCGCTGCCGGTCGAAGTGCTGCCAATGGCGCGCTCTTACGTCGCGCGCGAACTCGTCAAACTCGGCGGCCAGCCGGCGCTGCGCCAGGGCTTTACCACCGACAACGGCAACGTCATCCTCGACGTGCACAACATGAGCATCCTCAATCCGCAGGAACTCGAAGCGACGATCAACCAGATCACCGGTGTCGTCACCAACGGCTTGTTCGCGCGGCGCGGTGCGGATGTGTTGTTGCTGGGCACTGAAAGTGGTGTGCAGACGCTGACGCGTTGATCGCGTTCAAAACGCGTGCTTCGTTCCCGTGGCGCAGGCGACCCGCCTGCGCCACAAAACTAGAGCAGGTCGGGCGAAATCCAGGCCTTAAGTCGCGGACGCGCTTCGGCGCCTTGCAGCGACAGCCAGACAATCGCACCTTTTTTCACCGCCCACGCCGCGGAACTGCCGGTTATCAGCTGCGAAGCCACCTCGCCCATCGTCGGTTGATGGCCGACCGCAACAACCGTGCCGCCGCGCGGCCAGCCGCAGGCGCGGATTAAATCCTTTGCCGATGCGGATGTATCGAGGTCGGGCACCGTTTTCAAATCTTCGCTGAGCGCACGCGCCGTCTGCTGGGCACGCACCGCGGGACTCGCCATCACGACGTACTCTTCGGGCAAGCGCGCTGCCAGCCATTTGGCCATGCGTGCAGCCTGTTTCAACCCTTTTTCGGTCAGCCTGCGTTCGCCGTCGGGTCGCCCCAACTCGGCATCAGCGTGGCGCCAGAGGATCAATTCCATGGTTGCGCGATCTGACCGGTGAGCGGCTGAAAATTATTTCGCCGCCGGCGGCACATAACCCTGCGCCTGATCGGCGCCGCCGCCGAAGAAATGCTTTTCCATCTGCTGCACGAGGTAATCGCGCGCTTTTTTGTCGGCAAGATTGAGGCGGTTCTCGTTGACCAGCATCTTTTGCAATTCGAGCCATTGCTTCCACGCCTCTTTCGACACACTGTCGAAAACGCGTGTGCCGATTGCGCCGGGGAATGGCGGAAAGTCCAGCCCTTCGGCTTCGCGCCCGAGTTTGATGCAGTTGACGTTTCTGGCCATGGCATGTGCTCCTGATTGCTGGATCGTGCTGAAATGGGACGTCGATTTTATCAGGAATGTCCGGCCGCTCCGATGCGATCAATGGCGCGCACAGCCGGTCTGGCGCAGCGCAGCGATGCATCGCCGCGCATCGTGCAGTTCGGACACCACCGAGGTTTCGGTCAACTCGACGAGCAGCCGCCGCGGCGCCACGCCGCAATGCTTCAATTCGCCGGCAATCTATTCGGGCAGCGCCGGCTCGTCGAAGGAGCGTCCGGAGATATTAATCGCCAGCGACGGCACATCGGCCTCGGCCTTCCCCCTCGAAAAGGCTTTGCGTGGCTGCGCCGGCTACAGGCGCTTGATGAGCACCTGCGAACGGCGCTGATAGTTGTACAAGTCCTGACGGCGCGGCGGCAGCGAGGTCACCGGCGCGGCCTGGAAGCCGCGCTCGATGAACCAGTGCGCGGTGCGCGTGGTCAGCACGAACAATTTTTTGATCTTGCGCTGCTTGGCACGCGCCTCGACGGCAAACAACAAACGCTCGCCGGCGCCGGCGCGACGATGGTCCGGATGCACGGCAAGACCGGCCAGTTCGGCCATGCCTTCTTCAAACGGATACAACGCCGCGCAACCGATGATGACGCGATCGTGTTCGAGCACGAAAAAGCGGTCGATTTCCATTTCCAGCAATTCGCGGCTGCGTTTGACCAGCGTGCCGTCGGTTTCCAACGGTTCGATCAGGCGCAGCACACCGCCGATGTCGTCGATCTTCGCCGGACGCAACTTCTCCACCGGATCCTGCGTCAGCATGGTGCCGACACCGCGATGGGTGAACAGCTCAAGCAGCAACGCACCATCGACATGACGCGAAATCAGATGCGCGCGTTTGATGCCGGCGCGGCAGGCGCTGACGGCGCGCGGCAGATACAGGCTGACGTCGCCCGAACCCGTACCGTTGCGCGCAATCAAACGCTCGGCCTGACTGCAGGTCAGCTCGTGTTTAAGTTCGGCGTGTTTGCCCGTCAGCACGCCGGCCGAATCCATCAGGAAAATCAGTTTATCGGCGTTCAAGGCAATCGCCGCCGAGGCCGCCACGTCTTCGAGCGCGAGATTGAAAATCTCCCCCGTCGGCGAATAACCGATCGGCGACAACAACACGAGTTCGTTGTGATCGAGCCGGTCGCGAATACCGATCGCATCGACCTTGCGCACTTCACCGGTATGCATCAGATCGACGCCATCGACCACGCCGATCGGTTTGGCGGTGACGAAGTTGCCGCTGGCGACACGAATGTCGGCACCCGCCATCGGCGAATTGGGCAGGCCCATCGACAGCAGCGCCTCGATTTCAACGCGCATGCGCCCGCTCGCCTCTTTCGCGCACGATAACGCGACGTCGTCGGTGACGCGCAGGCCATTAGCGAAACGCGAACGATGTTTTAATTGCTTGAGCCGCGCCTCGATCTGCGGCCGCGCGCCATGCACCAGCACCAGCCGCACGCCGACGCTGGCGAGCAGGTTCAAGTCGTGGATCAGCGCAAGAAATTTCGCGCGGTCATCGACCACTTCGCTGCCAAAAGCGATGACGAAGGTGCGCCCGCGAAAGGCGTGCATGTACGGCGCCGCGGAGCGGAACCATCTGACAAAGTCTGCAGAACCTGAAATAGCCATGAAAAATATCGCGGAATATCCTGAATATTAAGCATCTTATGCGAGAAATCCGCACAAGGAAAGAAAACGGCCTGTGGATTGACCTAACGGCCGCCAATATGTCGCAAAGACGCCACGGCCGATGTGCTATCCCCAAATGGGAGAATCGACAGATACCGGTGAACGGGCAATACTTCGACGCGGAATTGGAGGGGCGCGTTATCGCAACCGCGTGGGCAACAAGTTGCCCACCCTACTAGACTTTGCGAACGATGCGCCCTGTGACGCTTTTGCATACGCGTCGAGTGCGGCTAGTCCCGAAACATACGCGGGCCTGGAACTCGCCAACGGCCCGGTCAACGCGCGGTCGACGTAGTGCGCGGTGCGCGCCTCGGCGGCAGTAAGCGTTTCAAGCACCTCGCGCAGCGGCTGCACTGCAGGTGCCTGCGGCTGCGCAGCCAATGTCCGCTCCGTCGGAAGCGATGCAATTGCGGCACCCGCGACACCAGCCGCGCCCACCGGCTTGAGCATTTCGCGCCGCTTGGGATTGCTGAGCTCAGCGCTGTTCCTGGTGGTGACTTTTTTTGCCATACGACCTCCTCTGGTGAAATCCGGATTGTAGTTTTTCGAAACAGTAGTCTTGCCGCCCGCTGTGGCCAAGCAAAGTATCGCAAGCCCAAGTGTTCCCGATTCTGGATGCAAATGTATACTGACCGCCGTAAAACGACGCGCGCAGAGACTTTGTGCGCGCATTTTCAGGAAAGGTCGAAAATGAAACTTTCACTCTCTACACGCATCGCCGAGGCGCCCAAGCCGCGCACCGATCTGGCGCTAATTGAACTCGGTGAATTTACACGCATTGCGCGCAACGCCGGATTCAATGCAATTTGCATGCGCGCGTCGCAGGTCGGCATCCATTCATCGCCAGAGCAGCTCAGGGCTGCGCGAAAAACGCTCGACGATGCCGGATTGCGTGTGGCCACGTTGATCGGCGATAGCGATGTGCCGGCCAACAACGAGCGCGCCGGCATGGCGCTGCGCCAGATCAGCAAACATCTTGACGTGGCGCAGGCGCTCGGCGCTGACCTTATTCGCATTGGCATGAAGGCGCACACCGATATTACGTGGGCGCAACGCGCGGCGGATGAAGCCGCCGAACGCGGCATCCGGCTCGCGCACCAATGCCATACCTGCACGCTGTTCGAAACCGTGGAGATGTCCTTGCAGGTGTTACACGAAGTCGGACGCGAAAATTTCGGCCTGATATTTGATCCAGCCAACCTCGCCGCCTGCGGGCAGGATTATGGCGAGAAGACCATTCGGCAGTTTGCACCGTTCATGTTCAGCGTCTATTTGCAAAACCGGCGCCATTATGCCGGCGGCAAAACCACTGTCGAGACCTGGATCAACGGGCCGCAGAAATGCGACATCCTGCCCTTCGGCGATCCGCTCGGCCTCGATTTCAAGGCGGTCTTCGATGTGCTCTCCGCAATCGGCTACGATGGTTATGCGACAGTGCACCAGGTCAATACCGATGTCGATGTGGCCAGCGGCGTGCAGCAGGTCGCGGGTTACCTGCGCTCGATTGGGCGCTTCGCATGATGCGCATGCGCTGTGCTGCCGTGATTCTCGCCTGCGCGCTGCCAGCAGGCGTCGACGCAGCGGAAACATTTCCGGCGCGTGCGGTGCGGCTGGTGGTACCGTTTCCTCCGGGCGCTGCACTCGATGTGGTCGGTCGCGCCATGGCACAAAAGCTGACTGAGCGCTGGTCGCGTTCAATGGTGGTGGACAATCGGCCAGGCGTGGCGGGCACACTCGGCGCGGAGATCGTCGTTAAATCCGTCCCCGACGGGTATACGTTGCTGATCGCGGGCATCGGCAGCCTCGGCACGGCGAGCGCGATGTATCCGAAACTGGCTTACGATCCGCTGCGTGATTTTGCGCCGGTTATCCTGATTGCGCGCGCGCAAAGCGTTCTACTGGTGCAGGCGTCACTGCCTTTCCGGAATGTGCGTGAACTGATCGCTTATGCCAAGGCGAATCCGGGCAAGCTCAATTATTCCTCTGGCGGCAACGGCTCCACCGGCCACCTCGGCATGGAAACCTTTAAGAATCTGGCGGGACTTGATATCGTGCATGTCGCGCACAAGGGGCCAGCGCAGGGCGTCATCGCGCTGGCGACCGGCGAAGTTCAACTGTCGATCCAGAGCCAATTGTCGGCCGGGCCACTCGTGCAAAGCGGGCGCGTGCGTATCATTGCCGGCACCGGTGCCCGGCGGCTCGCCGAATTGCCTGATCTGCCGGTGGTGGCCGAAGACCTGCCGGGTTACGAGTTCTACGTCTGGTACGGTGTCACTGTTCCCTCGCGCACACCGGCGGCAACGGTCGCATTACTCAACAGGGAAATCAAGGCGGTGTTTCAGTTGCCGGAGTTACGCGAAATGCTGACAGCGCAGGGTAGTGAAATTGTGCTCGGCTCGGAAGCGGAGTTCGGCGCTTTTCTCAAACGTGAAGTGGGTATGTGGAACACCGTGATTCGCGCTGCAGGTTTGCGTCACGATTAGGCGTTACGCATTTAACCTGAATATCGTCGGTGCATCGGTGCGCGCTTTCACCCGCAGTGAATTTATCAAGTTGCCGATTGCGGCGCGCCATGCCGCTGCCGTGCGCCTGTTGCCAACGCGTCCAACCGTCAGAAATCACCCCACAGCGTATTCATCGCCGCCAGTGCCGCCAGTGCCGCTGTTTCGGTGCGCAGCGTACGCGGGCCGAGGCGCATGAGCGCGAAGCTGCGTTCGCAGGCGAGATCGACTTCAATTTCGGTAAATCCGCCCTCGGGGCCGGCGAGCAGGGTCACCGCCGTCGGTTGCGCGAAATCCGCCAGACGTTGGTCGGCACGCGGCGACATCAAGAGGCGCGCCTCGCCGGGCGCGGGCGCGGCGAGCGCGGCAAACCATTCAATCAGGGTCAGCGGCGCAACAATATCCGGCACTGCATTGCGGCCGCATTGTTCGCAGGCCGAGGCCGCGACCTGCCGCCAGTGCGCGAGCCGCGTGCCGGTGCGCCGCTCGTCGAGGCGCACGATGCTGCGTTCGCTGTAAATCGGCTGCACCGCGTTGACGCCGAGTTCGACCGCCTTCTGCAGCGTGTAGTCCATGCGGTCACCGCTCGATATCGCCTGCACCAGCGTGCAGGGCAGCGGCGATTCGCGATCGACCGGCGTGCCGGTGCCGAGCCTGACGGTAACGCCGTGTTTGTCAATGTGCGTGATGGCGGCATCGAATTCAATACCGCCGCCAAACACCGTGACATGGTCGTCAATCGAGGCGCGCAGCACACGCGAAAGATGGTGTGCGGCGGCGTCCGGCAACACAATATTGGCGCCGGGCGCGAGCGTGTCCGCCACATGAATGCGGGACAGGCTGCCGGTGTTGCTGCGGGCTTTACGCATGCATCGATTATGCCACGCACACTTGGATACATATCTTGCCTCAAGCGCCAGCAGGCGGCGACATAACGAAGCGATAGCAATAACCGTCATTCCCGCGAAAGCGGGTATCCCCTTCCCCCGCATGCGGGGGAAGGTAGGATGGGGGCATCGAGCGTTCGCAAAAATAGTTCAACCCATAAAAAGTGCCGGGCTCCCGCTTTCGCGGGAGCGACGTAGAGTGCAGATTCCGCGCTAGCGCCCGCGCACACGCTTGTAGAGTTCGAGCGTCACGGCGCGCGCGGCAGCGTGATCGACCACCGGCAGCGGATAGTCGCGCCCGATAACGACACCCGCCGCCTGCTGCTGCGCCGCATTCATCAGCCACGGCGCGTGGATCTGGCGCTCGCTGCAGCCCTTGAGTTCCGGCACATACTTGCGGATGAATTCACCCTTGGCGTCAAACTTCTCCGACTGCGTGACCGGATTGAAAATGCGGAAGTAGGGTTGCGCGTCGCAACCGGTGGATGAAGCCCACTGCCAGCCACCGTTGTTGGCCGAGAGATCGAAGTCGTTCAACTGTTCGGCGAAATAGCGTTCGCCCCGGCGCCAGTCAATATGCAGGTCTTTCACCAGAAACGACGCAACGACCATGCGCAGGCGGTTGTGCATATAACCGGTCTGGTTGAGCTGGCGCATCGCCGCATCCACCAGCGGATAGCCGGTGCGCGCTTCGCACCACGCGGCAAACCGCGTCTTGTCATTCGGAAACACCAGTGCATCGTATTCGGGGCGGAAGGCCTGCGTGGCCACGCGTGGATGGTGGTGCAGGATCATAAAATAAAAATCGCGCCAGATCAGTTCCGACAGCCAGACGGCAGCGCCGCGCCCGGCGTCGTGCCACGCTGCGGCCGCCAGCGCGCGGATCGAAATGGTGCCGAAACGCAGATGCACCGAGAGATAACTCGGCCCCTTGCGCGCGGGGAAATCGCGGCGCTCGTGATAATTCCCCATGCGTGCCTTGAAATCCTCAAACAGCGCGTCAGCCCCGCTCACCCCCGGCGTGATGCCCAGCTCAAGCAGGTTGGTCTTCTCGAAACCGAGCGCTGGCAGCGACGGCAGCGCAAAACCCGGCACCACAGCGAGCTGGCCGCGGGCCGGCTCAACCGCGCGCGGTTGCAGATCACTGTCGGTCAGACGCTTGAGCCAGGCATTCTTGTAGGGCGTGAAGACGCTGAACGGACGGCCGTCCTGCGTCAGTACTTCGCGCTTCTCGAAAATGACCTGGTCCTTACCGGCGACGAAATCGATGCCGCCGGCGTCCAGCGCCTCGCACACCGCCGTATCGCGCGCCACTGCAGCCGGCTCGTAATCCTCGTTGGCAAACACGGCCTCTGCCTTCAGGCGCACCGCCAGCGCCGGAATTTCCGCGCGCGCCTGCCCGTGCAATACCAGCAATCCACCGCCCTGCGCGCACAGCAACTGATCGAGTTCGCGCACGCTGTGCCAGATGAACTCGACGCGGCGGTCACGGCGCGCCAGCCCGTCGAGGATCTCTCGATCGAAGACAAAGGCGCAATAAACGCGGCCGGCGGCGGCCAGCGCGCGCGCCAGCGCGGCGTGATCGTGCGCGCGCAGGTCGCGGCGGAACCAGACAAGGGCGGTTTTGTAATTCAAGCGGAGTTTCCCGGTTCGAAGGGCAGTTTCCCGGCGGCTTTCGCCGAGGCATTCGCGATACGGCGTGCGTGTGGCGATCCGGGGCGGGAGCGCGTATCAGACGCGCGGCCCGCACACGGCCGATTTCGCCGGTCACGTGTTCGCGCACCGTCAATTGTGAAGAGGCGGCGCTGCGTTTACAATAGCAGCCGCACATTCAATCAGGCGCGAGGCCAGCGGGAACAGAAACCCCAATTACATGCAATCAGTGAACCTCACGCACCACTTCCTGATCGCCATGCCCAACATGGCCGACCCGCATTTTTCCAAGACCCTGACGTATATCTGCGAGCACAACGAGAAAGGCGCGCTCGGTGTGGTAATCAACCGCCCGATCGATCTTGCGTTGTCCAAACTCCTCGAGCAGGTCAGTATCCCCATCACCGACGACCACTGCGCCGGCCTCCAGGTGCACTACGGCGGCCCCGTGCAGACCGACCGCGGCTTCGTGCTGCACGGCCCGGGCGGCAAATGGCAATCGACGCTGTCGATCAACGCCGAAGTCGGCCTGACAACCTCCAAAGACATATTGCAGGCTGTGGCGCGCGGCGACGGACCCGAACAGATTTTCGTCACGCTCGGCTACGCCGGCTGGGGCGCCGGCCAGATCGAGAGCGAACTCGCGCAAAACGCCTGGCTGACGGTGCCCGCCGACCGCGATGTGCTCTTCGCGCTGCCCTGCGAGGAACGCGTCCCCGCCGCCATGCATTTGCTCGGCATCGATTTCGCCAGCCTTTCGGACGAGGCCGGCCATGCGTGAAGCGAGAGGCGTAAGGGGTGGGGCGTGAGGTGGCAAGCAACCGTTATTGGCCCGCCGCTCCATCCACCCACGTTTATGCCGCTTGATTCGTCACCCATGACAGATGCTGAAAGAACCACGCCCCGCGGCACCGTGCTCGCCTTCGACTTCGGCGAAAAACGCATCGGCACGGCGATCGGTGAAACCGCGATCGGCATCGCCCATCCGCTGACGACCATACACGCCGCCGACAAGCAGCGCCGTTACGCAGCGATCGAGGCGATGGTCCGCGAATGGCAGCCGGCGCTGCTGGTGGTCGGCCTGCCGGCGCATATGGACGGCACCGAACACGAGATGTCGCGGCTGGCACGCAAATTCGCCGGCGAGCTGGCGCGGCGCTTCAATCTGCCGGTTACATTCATCGACGAGCGCCTGACCTCGGCCGCGGCCGAATCCAGCCTCGGTGAATCGGGCGTCAATTCGCACAAACGCAAAGCGGTGGTGGATTCGGTCGCCGCGCAACATATACTGCAGGACTTTCTTGATCGCAATGGACGCCCGTCATGACGCACACTGATTTACCGGACGCCGAGGCGCTGCTCAAAACGCTGGCCGCACAAATGCGTCCGCACATGACCGCGCAGACCGCCTTGATCGGCATCGTCACCGGCGGCGCCTGGCTGGCCGACCGCCTGCATAAGGAACTCGGCCTCGCCCTGCCGGTGGGCACGCTGGATATTTCTTTTTATCGCGACGATTTCCACAGCAAGGGACTCAAGCGCAAGGTGGCGCCCTCGACGATTCCGTTTGAGGTCGACGGCCGCGAGCTGATTCTGGTCGATGACGTGCTCTTTACGGGACGCACCATACGCGCCGCCATGAACGAATTGTTCGACTACGGCAGGCCGGCCAGCATCCGGCTCGCCGCACTCGTCGACCGCGGCGGGCGCGAGCTGCCGATCGCCGCGCAATTCGTCGGCGCCACGCTGACGGTGCCGGCCGACGCCAGCATCGATCTCGAACAAGCGGGGGGCGACAAATTGCGCCTCGTCATGCAACCCATTAAATAGCGGACAGGCCCGATGTTTCTGCACAAAAACCCGCAACTCAACAAAAACGGCGAGCTGCACCATCTGTTGTCGATCGAGGGGCTGCCCGCCGACATCCTGCGGCAGATCCTCGATACCGCCGAATCCTTTGTCGGCGTGACGCAGCGCGAAGTGAAAAAAGTGCCGCTGCTGCGCGGCCAGGCGATCTTCAACCTGTTCTTCGAACCGTCGACGCGCACGCGCACCACCTTCGAGATTGCGGCCAAGCGGCTGTCGGCCGACGTCATCAACCTCGCCATCAACGTGTCGTCGCAGTCGAAAGGCGAATCGGTGCTCGACACCGTGGCCAACCTGGCGGCGATGCAGGCCGACATGTTCATCGTGCGCCATGCGCAAAGCGGCGCGCCTTATCTGATCGCGCGCCACGTCAGCCCGGACATCCACGTCATCAACGCCGGCGACGGCCGCCACGCGCACCCGACGCAGGGCCTGCTCGACATGTTCACGGTGCGCCGCTACAAAAAAGATTTCACGCAGTTGCGCGTCGCCATCGTCGGTGACGTGCTGCATTCGCGGGTGGCGCGCTCACAGATCCACGCGCTGACGACACTCGGCGTGCCGGAACTGCGCGTCATCGGGCCGAAGACATTGCTGCCCTCGCACGTCGAGGACCTCGGCGTGCGGGTTTATCACGACATGTCGAAGGGATTGAAAGACGTCGACGTCATCATGATGCTGCGCCTGCAGAACGAGCGCATGCAGGGCGCCTTCCTGCCCTCGCCGCAGGAATTTTTCAAATCCTACGGTCTCACCGCGGAAAAACTGGCGCTGGCGAAACCCGACGCCATCGTGCTGCATCCGGGGCCGATGAACCGCGGCGTCGAAATCGATTCGAGCGTCGCCGACGGCAAACAGTCGGTGATCCTGCCGCAGGTCACCTTCGGCATTGCAATCCGCATGGCCGTCATGAGCATACTGGCCGGGAACTGAGCGCGTATGAAAATCCACATTAAAAACGGCCGCCTGATCGACCCCGCAAGCGGCACTGACGCCAACAAAGACCTCTATATCGCCGCCGGCAAGATTGCCGGCATCGGCACCGCACCGGCCGGCTTCACCGCCAACCGCACGATTGATGCCGCCGGCCTCGTCGTCTGCCCCGGCCTTGTCGATCTCGCCGTGCGTTTGCGCGAGCCGGGTTTCGAGTATATGGCCACGCTCGAAACGGAAATGAGCGCCGCGGTTGCCGGCGGCGTCACCAGCCTTGCCTGCCCGCCCGACACCGATCCGCCGCTCGATGAGCCGGGCCTGGTGGAGATGCTGAAGTTCCGCGCGCGCAATCTGCACCAGTCGCATGTCTATCCGGTTGGCGCGCTGTCGATCGGTCTCAAGGGCACGCGGCTGACGGAAATGGCCGAACTCACCGACGCCGGTTGCGTCGGCTTTTCGCATGCCGATGCGCCGCTGACCGACCACCTGTTGCTGTTCCGCGCCCTGCAATACGCCGCAACCTTCGATTTCCCGGTCTGGTTGCGCCCGCAGGACGCCGCACTCGCACGCGGCGGTGTCGCGCACGACGGCCAGGTCGCCACCCGCCTCGGCTTGGCGGCGATCCCGGTCACCGCGGAAACCGTTGCACTGTCGACCATATTGCTGCTGACGCGTGAAACCGGCGCGCGCGTGCACATTTGCCGCCTGTCGAGTGCCGAAGGCGTGAACATGGTGCGTGAAGCCAAACAACGCGGTCTGCGCGTGACCTGCGACGTCGCCATCCATCACGCGCACTTGTGCGAGATGGACATCGGTTACTTCGATGCCAACTGCAACCTGACGCCGCCCTTGCGCAGCCAGCGCGACCGCGACGGGTTGCGCGCCGCGATTGCCGACGGCACCGTCGATGCGCTGTGTTCCGATCACACGCCAGTCGATGACGACGCCAAGCAGCTGCCGTTCGGCGAGGCGGAAACCGGCGCCACCGGCGTCGAACTGCTGCTGCCGCTCACGCTCAAATGGGCGGAGGAGGCCAAACTGCCGCTGGCGCAGGGGCTCGCACGCATCACGGCCGATCCCGCCCGCGTGCTCGGCGTGGACGCCGGCCGCATCGACGCGGGCGCCATCGCCGACGTCTGCATCTTCGACCCGCAGCGTTACTGGAAGGTCGGCCCGGACACGCTGAAAAGCCTCGGCAAAAACACGCCGTTCACCGGCATCGAACTCAAGGGCCGCGTGCGTTATACACTGGTCGAAGGCCAGGTCGTCTACGAATCCGCGTAAGCAGCGGCGAACCTTGTTGCGCGAACGGCGTCCAATACGGGGCCATGCGCTTTTTGCTCAATCCTGAATCCTCAATCCAGAATCCTGCCCAATGAATCCATTACTCGACTTTTCCGGCCTGCCGCATTTCGACGCCTTCAAACCCGCGCTGGTAACGCCGGCAACCGAACAATTGCTGGCGGAAAACCGCGCGCTGATCGCGCGCCTTGCTGCCGACAGCACAACGCCGGGCTGGGACAACTTCGTCGTGCCGCTGGCCGACGCGCATGAGCGCCTGAACCGCGCCTGGGGCCAGGTCGGTCACATGAACTCGGTGATGAACAGCCCGGAGCTGCGCGAAGCCTACAACTCGAATCTGCCGAAGCTGACGCAGTACTACACCGAGCTCGGACAAAATCCGGCGCTCTACGCCAAATACCGCGCCCTCAACGACTCGCCCGCCTTCGCCGCATTAACGGCGGCGCAGCGTGCCGTCATCGAACACGAAGTGCGCGATTTCAAATTGGGCGGCGCCGAACTGCCCGCAGACAAAAAACGCCGTTACACCGAAATACGCGACCGCCTCTCCGCGCTGACCTCGCGCTTCTCCGACAATCTGCTCGACGCCACCGACGGCTTCGGGCATTTCGTCAGTGACGAGGCAGAACTCAAGGGCATCCCCGACGACGTGCTGGAAGCGGCGCGCAATGCCGCCGAAAAAGACGGCAAGCCGGGCTGGAAATTTACTCTGCATGCGCCCTCCTACCTGCCGCTCATGCAATACGCCGAGCACCGCCCGCTGCGCGAACTCATGTACCGCGCCAGCGCCACGCGCGCCGCCGAATTCGGCAAACCGGAATGGGACAACACGCCGCTGATCACGGAGATCGTCAACCTGCGCCGGGAAATGGCGCAGCTGCTCGGCTTTGCAAGCTTCGGCGCCTATTCGCTCGAAGCGAAGATGGCCGAATCACCGGCGCAGGTGATCAAATTTCTCGAAGATCTCGCGGTCAAGGCCAAACCGTTTGCGCTGCGCGACCTCGAAGAACTCAACGCTTTCGCGCGCGACGAATTGAAACTGCCGCCGCTCGCAGCCTGGGACATCCCGTTCGCCTCGGAAAAGCTGCGCGCGGCGCGCTTTGCGTTCTCCGATCAGGAGGTCAAACAGTACTTCCCGGAAACACGCGTGCTGCCGGGCATGTTCAAGGTGATCGAAACGCTTTATGGCTTAAGCATCCGCGAAGAGCAGGCACCGGTCTGGCACGCCGACGTGCGCTTCTTCGGCATCTACGACGACAAAAACAAACTGGTCGGCCAGTTCTATCTCGATCTTTACGCGCGCCAGGCAAAACGCGGCGGCGCCTGGATGGACGAGGTGATGGCACGGCGGCGCACCACGCAAGGTATTCAGACGCCGGTGGCCTACCTCAACTGCAATTTCTCGCCGCCCGTCGGCGAGAGCGGCGGCAAGAAGCGGCCGGCGCTGTTCACGCACGACGAAGTCATCACGCTCTTTCACGAATTCGGCCACGGCCTGCATCATCTCCTGACACAGGTCGAGGAGCTGGGCGTGTCCGGCATCAACGGCGTTGAGTGGGACGCGGTCGAACTGCCGAGCCAGTTCATGGAAAATTATTGCTGGGAATGGCGCGTGCTCGAACCGATGACGGCGCATGTCGACACCCAGGCGCCGCTGCCGCGCGCGCTGTTCGACAAAATGCTCGCCGCAAAAAATTTCCAGAGCGGCATGCAGACGGTGCGGCAGATCGAGTTTTCGCTCTTTGACATGCAGCTGCATCACAGCTACGCCGTGGTCGACGACAAAACCGTGAAAGCAGCGCTTGATGCCGTGCGACGCGAAGTCGCCGTCCTCATTCCACCGGCGTTCAACCGCTTCGCCAACAGCTTCAGCCATATCTTTTCCGGCGGTTATGCGGCGGGCTACTACAGCTACAAATGGGCCGAGGTGTTGTCGGCCGACGCCTACAGCCTGTTCGAAGAACGCGGCGTGCTCAACCCGGAAATCGGCGCGCGTTTCCGCGACGAGGTGCTGGCGATGGGCGGCAGCCGTCCGGCGCTTGAATCGTTTGTCGCCTTCCGCGGTCGCGAACCGAACATCGACGCGTTGCTGCGGCATAACGGCATGGTTGCCGCGGCGTGATTGCCGTGATGGCCGGCGCTACCGGCCGGCAATGCCTTGTGTTAGAGTAAAAACACATTGTTGCACGGAGGATAAATCCATGAAAACGTTTGCGCTTCTTCTGCTGCTCGCATTCGCCACCGCGGCCACCGGCGCGGAAATGTATCGCTGGGTCGACGACAAGGGTGTCGTCAATTACACGCCGTTTCCGCCACCCGCCAACATCAAAAAAGTCGAAACCAAAAAGCTCGGCGGCAACACGGTGCAAACAAGTGATGGCTCCTACAGCCTGCAACAGGCGACGAAAAATTTCCCCGTCACCCTCTATGCCACCGATTGCGGAGAGCTGTGCAATAGCGCGCGTGCCCACCTGAAAAAACGCGGCATCCCGTACAACGAAAAAAATCCGACCTCCGCCAATGAGGCCGATGAATTCAAAAAACTCTCGGGCGGCGGCATGGAAATTCCGCTGCTGGTGGTCGGCACGCTGAAAACCATCAAGGGCTATCTGGCCTCGGATTGGGACGCGACCTTCGACCAGGCCGGTTACCCCAGCACTGCCATGCCGGGCGCCAAGCCGGTGGGCGGCACACCGCCTGCGCCGGAAAAAAAATAAGCCGGACCGCGCGCGCCGTTCCGCCCGTGACCTCACCGGGATCGCGCCCGGTGCTATTTGTTGTTTAGCCGAGGATATGCCGCTTGAAAATCGCCACCTGGAACGTCAACTCGCTGAAGGTACGCCTGCCGCAGGTGCTGGCCTGGCTGGCGGCGCATCAACCGGATGCGCTGTGCCTGCAGGAAACCAAAACCGAAGACAGCTCGTTTCCTGCCGCGGAAATCGAAAATGCCGGTTATCGCGTGCTCTATACCGGCCAGAAAACCTATAACGGCGTTGCCATACTGAGCAAGGTCGCCGCGACCGAAGCGGTCATGGCGATCCCCGATTTCGACGATCCGCAAAAACGCGTGCTGGCGGCAACCATCAACGGCGTGCGTGTCGTCTGCCTCTACGTGCCAAACGGCCAGAGCGTCGACTCCGACAAATATCAATACAAACTGGCGTGGCTGCGGGCAACGACGGCATGGCTGAAAAACGAACTCGCGGCAAACGACCAACTGGTCGTGGTCGGCGACTTCAACATTGCGCCTGCGGACAATGACGTGCACGACCCCAAGGCCTGGGCAGGCCAGGTGTTATGCAGCGATGCCGAGCGCGCCGCACTGCAAGAGCTGCTGGCGATCGGCTTAAAAGACAGCCTGCGTCTGCTCGAACCGGACGCGCAGATATTCACCTGGTGGGACTATCGAATGAATGCGTTCAAACGCAAGATGGGGCTGCGCATCGACCATATTTTGGTGAGCGCTGCCTTGGCCGCCAAATGCCGCAGCTGCGCGGTTGATCTGGAACCGCGCCGCCATGAACGCCCCTCCGACCACGCCCCGGTGTACGCCGAATTCGCGGAATGATCGCGAAGAATAATTTTTAAGCGTCGCCGCCCTTGTCGGCGTCGAGCCCCAGTTCCTGAATTTTGCGCGTCAGCGTATTGCGGCCGAGGCCCAGCAGCTGCGCCGCTTCGATACGACGGCCGCCCGTGTGCATCAGCGCGCGCGAGATCAGCGCTTTTTCAAACTGCGGGCCGAGCACATCGATCAATCCGGTTTCGCCGCGGTTGAGCGAGTTGGCGACCTCCTGTTCGAGCGCACCGATCCAGCTTTGCGCCGCGGTGGCGGCGGATTCGACACGCAGCTCCGGCGGCAGATCCTTGATCTCGATATTGACGCCGGCGGCCATCACCGTCAGCCAGTGACAGAGGTTTTCGAGCTGCCGCACGTTGCCGGGAAAATCCTGCGCGGTCAGAAACTTCAGTGCCGCGTCCGACAGGCGTTTAGCTTCGACGCCGAGTTCGCGCGCACTTTTCGCCAGAAAAAATTTCGCCAGCAATGGAATATCTTCACGCCGTTCGCGCAGCGGCGGCAGCCGCAGGCGGATCACGTTCAGCCGGTGAAACAAATCTTCGCGGAACAGGCCCTGCTTGACGCGAACCTCGAGATCCTGATGGGTCGCAGCGATGACGCGCACATTGGCGCGTATCGGTTGATGTCCGCCGACGCGATAGAAATTGCCGTCCGACAACACGCGCAGCAGGCGCGTCTGCAAATCTGATGGCATGTCGCCGATTTCATCGAGAAACAGCGTGCCGCCGTCGGCCTGTTCGAAACGCCCGCGGCGCATGTTTTGCGCACCGGTAAAGGCGCCGCGCTCGTGGCCGAACAATTCGGATTCGAGCAGATCTTTTGGAATGGCCGCCGTGTTGATGGCGACAAACGGCTTCTGCGCACGCGGGCTGTGACGATGCAACGCGCTGGCAACCAGTTCTTTGCCGGTGCCGGACTCGCCGGTGATCAACACCGTGGCGTGCGACTGCGAGAGGCGGCCGATGATGCGAAACACGTCCTGCATCGCCGGCGCCTGACCGAGAATTTCCGGCACCGCTTCGGCCGCTTCAACGACGCCATCCTCGCGCACGCTTTCGGCCAGCGCGCGACGAATCAGCTCAAGCGCATGGTCGACGTCGAACGGCTTGGGCAGGTATTCGTAGGCGCCGCCCTGGAATGCCGCCACGGCGCTCTCCAGATCGGAGTAGGCCGTCATGATGATCACGGGCAGCTGCGGATAGAGTTCTTTCGCGCGCTGCAGCAGTTTTAAGCCGGACTCGCCCGGCATGCGGATGTCGCTGACGATGACCTGCGGCGCCTCCGCCCCCAGTTCAGCCAGCGCCTCGTCGGCCGAGGCAAAGGATTTGAATGCAATGCTCTCGCGCGTCAGGGCCTTTTCCAGCACCCAGCGGATGGAGCGGTCGTCGTCGATGATCCAGACCGGTTTCATAATCTCATCAATCAATGCGTGGTGGTCTGCTGAATCGGCAGCAACAGGGTGAAGGTGGTGCCCCCGGGCTGTGTGTCAAATGTGACGGTGCCGTTATGCTGCGTGACAAAATTCTGCACCAGCGTGAGACCAAGGCCGCTGCCGCCTTCGCGCCCCGATACCAGCGGATAAAAAACCTTCTCGCGAATCTCTTCGGGAATGCCGGGGCCGTTGTCGCTGATCTGCACCTGGATCGCCTGCTTGTAGCGGCGGCGCGCCAGCGTGGCCTGGCGCGCAATGCGTGTGCGCAGCGTGATGCACCCCTTGCCCTGCATCGCCTGCGAAGCGTTGCGCACAATGTTGAGCACGGCCTGGATCAACTGCTCGCGGTCACCGGTCAACTGCGGCAGGCTGGTGTCGTAATCGCGCACCACCGTGATGCCCTGCGGGTACTCGGCGAGGATGACACTGCGCACGCGCTCGAGCACTTCGTGGATATTCAGCGGCGCCGGTTGCGGCAGACGGTGCGGCGTCAACAGGCGATCCATCAGCAATTGCAGACGGTCGGCTTCTTTCATGATGACCTGCGTGTACTCATGCAGGTGCGGCCGGTCAAGCTCGTGTTCGAGCAGTTGCGCCGCGCCGCGGATGCCGCCGAGCGGGTTCTTGATTTCGTGCGCCAGATTGCGGATGAGTTCGCGGTTGGCCTGGCTTTGATCAAGCAGCCGCTCCTCGCGCGCGATCTTCATCTGCTGCTCGATATGACGGAACTCAAGCAGCAGTCCGCGCCAGCCATCTACCCAGCCATCAAGTTCAACCGGATTGGCGGTACAGGTCAGCAATAATTTAGGGCGGCCGAAAGCGCCGATGCGCAGATCGTTTTCGGTATAACTGCTGTGATTGGCGCCCGCGTAGTCGATGGCCGCATCGAGCACCTCGTCCTGAAAGATTTCGGAGATGTTGTGGCCGACGAAGCTCTTGCTGCTCGCCTCGAACAAATTTTCCGCGGACGGATTTAGGTAATGCACGTTCTTGTCCTGATCAACCAGTACGATCGCCGTCCCGAGAAGATCAAGTCCTGTCAGCGCCGGGATGGGCATCATTTAAATTAAGGGTCTTCGGGAAGTCGAGTGGGTGATTTTGGATCATTTTAGAGGGCTGGCAACATGCAAGTGAGGATTTTCAACCGCAGATATTCTTCGTCACGCAATCCGTATGCGCGTCGCTGGATGACGCGAATCTTGTTGTTCAGGCCTTCGAC
>CALQCM020000046.1 GCA_943329075.2 Chitinophaga pinensis
CGTGTCGTCCAGTTCAATCGCACTTGCCACGCGCATCGCCGTCCCCAAAGTAAATCTCATAATTCATGGATTCGACGAATCGTTTTTAGTTCCATTAATTACAAAGCACTACACTAGCAACGCCTAACCGAGCATACACAATGCTCGCCCTGCCCCACGCTTCCCCGCCACTTCAAACACTCAGGCTGATAGTAGCGCAAGAGTCCACCAAGCCGTTCGTGACACTCGATGACAGCAACTCTCAGTGCAAAGCTACCGCAGTTTCAGTAGCTTCTTAATTTTTGACCATACGGGGTTAACTTTATTCCGCCTGGATTCCCGTGGTCTTTACAATCTGTGCGTACTTTGAGATCTCCGATTTGATATACGTGGCAAATTTCAGAGGACTACTGCCAACCGGCTCAGCACCAAGACTGACCAGGTGTTCCTTGAAATCCGGCGAATGCAGGATTTTCGCAATCGCTTGTTGCAGGCGTTGTACCAGCGGCTCCGGCATACCACCCGGCCCCAGCACACCGAACCAAGCGTCGAGTTCGTACCCCGGAACAGTTTCCCCCACGGTCGGAATATCTGGCGCAACGGAGGACGGTTTTGAGCTTGTAACAGCAAGCGCCCGCAGTTTTCCAGATTTAATAAATGGTATCGCCACGGACAGCCCGATGAATTGGGCCGAAATCTGCCCCCCCATCAAATCCGCCAGCGCCGGCGCGCCGCCCTTGTACGGGATGTTGACGAGACTGATGCCAGCCATCGTCTTCAAGAGTTCCATAGAAAGATGCGGCGAGGTGCCGTTACCGGTCGAGGCGTAATTCAGTTTGCCCGGATTTACCTTTGCATACTGGATCATTTCCTTTAACGACTTCGCCGGAACCGACGGATGCACCACAAGCACGTTGGGCAACACAACCGCCAGCGTAATTGGCGTAAAGTCCCTTACTGTATCGTAGGGCAATTTCTTGTATAAACTCGGGCTAACGGTAAACGTCAGCGTCGTCAGCATGATCGTGTAACCATCTGCAATCGAGCGCGCCACCAGTTCTGTACCGATCAGCGTATTGCCACCCGCGCGATTATCAACCACCACCTGCTGACCCCAAGCGACTGTGAGGCGTTGCGCGATTAGACGCGCGAAGACGTCGGTATTGCCGCCCGGAGAATATGGCACCACTAAGCGAATCGGCTTAGCGGGATACGGAACGACGGCCTGTGCAGCGCACATCCACCCACCACCGATAATGCCGATCAATAACAACTTTGATAGTTTTCGACTTCTATGCACTTTGATCACCTCTTCTGGATGGCGCCACAGCGGTCTCCGCTGCAAAAAACGCCCGTCTCAGCAACCCAGGAATATCTTCGAGCGACCGAGCCACGTGTACGCCCGCCGCCGCGAGTATGCTTCGCTTGGCACTAGCGCTTTCTGCGCTCGTATTAATCGCGGCTGCGGCATGTCCAAAGGTCATGCCCGCAGGATACGCCTCCTGGAATATGCCGGAAATCAATGCCACTACCGGTTTCCTGATGCTTCCTGCCAGCACCAATTCGGCCACCTCCTGCTCGTTGCGCGTGCCCGGTTCGCCAAAAATTACCATGGCGTCGGTGTCGGCATCAGCTTCGAACAGCATCAGATATTCCGCCATGCTCATGCCGGTCACTAGATCTCCCCCCATGGCGACCGACGTCGAGACTCCGTAGCCGGTTTCTTTCAGCACAAGACCAAGCTCGGCAGTCATACCGCCGGAGCGCGAACACAGACCTATGCGGCCGGGAGAATAAATCTCCCCGGGGTCTATGCCGCCAACGCCGCCGAGCTTACTTTTTCCCGGAGAGATAATGCCATTAGTGTTGCAGCCGACCAGGCGCACGCCAGCGGCGCGCGCCGTCGCCACGACATGCACCACGTCGTGCAAGGGCACATATTCCGAGGTCACCACGATAAGCCGCAGACCCGCGTCGATGGCCTCCAGCACGGCGGGCTTCACTTGCGCCGCCGGCACATAGAGTATCGACGCGTCGGCCGGATGCACGGCGATCGCACTCTGCACGGTATCGAACACTGGCACGCCATGCACTACCTCGCCGAGCCTGCCTGGCGTCACCCCCGCCACGATGCGCGCGCCGTAATTAATGCACCACTGAGTGTCGAAACGCGCCTGCCCGCCAGTGATGCCCTGCACTATGATACGCGTGGTCTGATCGATCAATATGCTCATGTCAATGCGTTCGCGCGCGCGCCGGCAGTCAGTTCGACGATCAACCTTACAGCCTCTTTCAGCGTGGTACCTCGCGGCACGTAATGAATATTGGGGTGTCCGGCGACCATCGCCCGCGACGCCTGCTCGCCGGCGCCGAACAAGCGGATCACGATGGGCAACTGTGCGGTATCGATGCGTTTTTCCTGTAATAGTTCCATCAGGGTGCTGACGCGGATATCGGTACGCGCCATCTGCGCGAAGTTAAAACCGACCAGCAAGCCCTTAAGGCGAGGATTGTCGAGAATGGCCGCCAGCACCGCCTTCAGCTTACGATTGTCCGTGCCGGTAGGCGGCGTCACGCAATGATTGGCCGGCAGCCCCCCTAGCTCGAGCATGACATCGTGCTGGTATAAGCCAGCACCCCCGCCGCCCACCAACAGACCGATTTCGCCTTCTAGTTCGACATATTGGCATTCGCCGCCCGAAAATTCTCGGTTGGCGACGTCCACGCTATACTCGCGCGGGTTACGTGAAAGCGTAACGGCAACCCCAGCATCTGCCCACTCCGCATGACGAAACAGCGCCTGCTGGTCGACGCCCATCATAGCGCCGACCAGCATTAGCGAACCCGAATCGGTCACCGCCAGCGGATTGATTTCGAGCAGCAACGCGTCGGCTGCGCAAAAAGCTTCGTACAACGCCACCAACAATGCGGCCAACGATGCCCCAAGCGCGGCGTCAAAACCAGCGCGCTGGAGAAGCTCGTTTGCCTGTCCTACGGCGAGACCGCACAGGGGATCGATCGCCGCCGACACCAGCCGCTCCGGCTGCGTGCGCATCACATCTTCGACATCGATGCCACCACTACGTGTAATCACGATTTCAGGTCTGGGACCGTTCAGCGATAGGCTCAGATAAAACTCGTCGCGAATCGCGATTCGCTCTTCAATATAGACGCGCTGCACGGCATGACCGAGCACGCTGGTCCCAAGCATTGCGGCAACCGCAGCGCGACACTCCTCCGCATTCGCCGTTAGCCGCACGGCGCCCGCCTTGCCGCGCCGGCCGGTCGGAATAAGCGCCTTTACCACCGCACCACCGGGCATATCAGCGGCGATACGCACGGCTTCATCAGGCGACGCCGCAACCGCGCCTCGCGGCACCGGCAGCCCGCGTTCGCGCAGCCAGCGTTTCGCGAGGTCTTCGGTGAGCGCCAGCATTGCCGCTTATGCCGCAGCGGCCGGCGGCAGCGTGCAAGCGGCACTGCCGACCATCACCTGCGCACCGTCCTGGTTCTCCACCCACACGCTCAAGGCGAGGCGCAAACCGCCAGCCTGCGCCTCGCGTGATTCCAGACGTGCCTTCGGTTGCAGAGATTCACCAATGCGCACGCTGCGCGGTATCTTGATCTCGAGCTCACCACACCCGAACCACGGCATACCGAACAACTCGACTAGAAAACCAACGAGGTAGCCCTCCCACTGCGTGCCTGAAACAACAATTTCGGAAAGGCCCGCGTCGTTCGCCGCATTGAGATCGGTGTGCAGATTTTTTGCCGGCCATACTTCGGCATCAAATGGACCGCCCGACAGCGCCAACGCGCGCGCCAGAGTCAGTTGGCGCGCGCGCCCCGCGAAAACCTGCCCAAGCGGCGCCTGCAACAGGTCGGCGCTCACTTGTTTTCCCCCAAGGCATACGTCTTTACTTTGCCGAGCATAAAAAAAGTCGAGGCTAGATCGCGCCGCAAAATATCGGCGCCGCGCTCGTCTTGCACCAGCGCCACGTAATCCTGATAAATCTTTCCGCGCTGCTCGTAGGTATTAGTTACTGTCCAAGTGACGCGGAAACGGCTTCCGACGTAACCCGGGTTGGTATAGCGGCTGCGGTCGCGCGCAAACGCCGATCCCATGCCCGGCGCCTGGCGGTAAGATGGACTTCGCGTGCGCGGACTCATGTGCATCAACAGCACTGGATGCACGAGAGGCGGCATGCCGTTCCGCCCATCGAGGTAAATCGGGTTGTAATCCTCGACGCAATAGAGAAATTGCTGATTGAGATCCGATGTCACCACAAATTCCAGCGGTTCATATTGATCCCCCGCCTTCATCTCGTGCGCAAATTTTTCGTTCATGCAACTCTCCGTACCATCTAGAAATTCGACCGCCTCCGCTCACCATAGAAAAAAAGTGATTTTTTCAATGGCGTCTTTACTTCTGCTCATCGGAGAGTGTCTCAGTTGGCAACTGAAGGTAAGGGCGCGCGGCGGAAATCATTATGCGGCCTTTTGAAGTTGAAGGATAGTCGACACGAAAAGCGTGGGCGAGCGCAGGAATGTTTTTATGTCCCGGAATCTGCGAAGCGCCTTCTCAGATTCCAGTCCACTGCAATTTTTTATCCTCACTTAAATTTCGAGCGGGAAAACGGTCATGACGCCAGTCTGCGACCGCTACTCCGACAACAACGCCGGCGGATCCACTGTCAAACCGAATGGTGTCATCCCGTTGGGTAACGAGACATCCAGAAAGAACCGTCTTGACGATTTCGCGGGCCAGGTTGGTGATGTTCACCATGCGGACGACATCACTGTTATCCCGCTCGACGACCTCTAATTATGCGAGAATTGTCTGCATGAAATTCTCATTCAAAACAATTAGGGCCATCAGCCATTTCGGACTCCCCCCGATTGCTGCGATCGTTTTTTCGGTGTTGGCACACGCACAGGAATTTCCGACCAAGTCAGTGCGGTTGATCGTGCCTTTTGCGCCCGGCGGTGGTACCGATATCATGGCGCGCACCTTGGGTCAGTGGCTGTCCGAACAGTGGGGCCAGCAGATAATCGTCGACAACCGCGGCGGCGGTGGTACCGTCATCGGCACCGAACTGGCGGTGAAATCGCCCGCTGACGGCTACACGCTGCTGCTTGCCAACATAGCGCTGGCGCTCAACCCGGGCCTGCACGAGAAGTTGCCCTACGACGCGCGACGCGACCTCGCGCCGGTCGAATTGATTGCGTCGCAACCAAACGCGCTGGCGATGAACCCGGGGCTGCCGGTCAAGACGGTCAGGGAGTTCGTCGCGCATGCGAAGACGCCGGGGTCGAAGCTGAATTTCGCGTCGTCGGGCAACGGCAGCGTCGGCCATATTTCGGGCGAGATGTTCCGCATCGCGATCGGCGCCGACATGCAGCACATCTCCTACAAGGGCGGCGGCCCGGCGGCGGTCGATCTGATGAGCGGCCAGGTGCCGGTCGCGTTCATCAGCCTGCCGACGGTGATGACGCACTGGAAGGCCGGCCGCATTCGCGTGCTGGCAATCACCGACAGCAAACGCTCGGCGGCGGCGCCGGAACTGCCGACCGTCGGCGAAACGGTCAAGGACTTCCGCGTCGACAACTGGATCGGCATGTTCGCCCCCGCCGGCACGCCGCGCGCGATCATCGACAAACTCAATGCCGACATTACGCGCGCAATCAAACGGCGCGAAATGCAGGAGCGTCTCGCCGGCCAGGGCTTCGACGTGGTGGGCGGCACGCCGGAGGAATTCGGTAGGCAGCTCCAGTCCGACATTGAAAAATACACTGGCGTGATACGCGCGGCCGGTATTCGCGAAAACTAACGGGAATAGAAATGACACTGAAGATAGGCATCCTCGAAGGCGACGACATCGGGCTTGAGGTCGTACCCGAATGCGTAAAGGTGATGAAGGCTGCGGCGGGCGCGGTCGGTCTCGATGTCGACTGGCGACCGATACCAATTGCGCGCAAAGCGCATGATCAACTCGGGCACACACTGCCACCGGGCACGCTGGAAACACTAGAAAAACTCGACGGGTGGATCCTCGGCCCGATCGGGCACCGCGAGTACCCTCGCAACGATCCGACTTGGGTCAACGCGCATCCGGTGTTTCGTAAACATTTTCAGTTTTATGCGAACTACAAGCCCTATCTTTCGTACGCAAACCTGCCGTCGGTTTATAAGGACATAGATTTGCTGTTCCTGCGCGAGACCACCGAGGGCTTCAAGGTCGACGGCAACCTGTTCCGCGGTTACGGCGAGGTAATGCCGACCAGCGACATGGCGATTGGCATTTGCGTGACGACGCGGCTAAAAAGCCGCCTTATCGCGGAGGCCGCCTTTGAGGCGGCGCGCCACGCCAAGCGGCGCAAGGTCACCGCCGTGCACAAAGACACCGTCTATCGCTGGGGCGACGGCCTGTTCGCCGAAGAGTGTCGCAAGGTCGCAAGGAATTTCCCTGAAATCGAATTCGAGGAAGTGATTGTCGACACCTTTGCGATGCGTCTCGTCATGAAGCCGCAGCAGTACGACGTCATCGTCACCACCAATCTATACGGCGACATACTCACGGACCAGGCCGCGGGTCTCGTCGGCGGGCTCGGCCTCGCGCCAGGGCTCAACGCGAGCGAAACACTGGCAATGGCGCAGGCCACGCACGGATCCGCCCCGGACATCGCCGGCAAGGACCTCGCCAATCCATACGCGATGATCATGTCAGGCAAGATGCTGTTCGACTGGCTAGCGCTCAAACGCAACGAACCGAAGGCGGTCGAGGCAGGCACGCGGATCGGGCGCGCGATGGAGCGCGTAATCGCAGAAGCGCGGCACCTGACGCGCGATGTCGGCGGCAATGCAGGCACCTGCGAAATGGGTGACGCCGTCGCCAACGCGATTGCAAAGTCATAGAGGAAGCGACATGCGATCGCGCAACGCCGCCCACGCCCTTGTTGTCATGCTCATGATGGACATGGCGTTTGCGCAGTCGTACCCATCCAAGCCCGTGCGTTTTGTCGTGCCGACATCGGCCGGCGGCGGCGCGGATGTGGTGGCGCGTGCTCTCGGGCAAAAGCTCGCCGCGACTCTCGGCCAGCCGATGGTTTACGACAATCGCGCCGGTGCCGGAGGCATCATTGGCACCGAAATCACCGCCAAATCGCCGGCCGACGGCTACACGCTCCTAATAGTGACCTCTGCACATACTATTAACCCGAGCCTTTACGCCAAGCTGCCTTACGACACGAAGCAGGACTTCGCGCCGGTCGGCCTGGTGGCATCGCTGGCCTACCTGCTCACAGTGCATCCGTCGCTACCAGTACGTTCGGTAGGCGAGTTAATTGCGCTGGCACACGCGAAACCGCATCAAATGAACTTCGGATCAGCAGGCACTGGCTCGTCGAATCATCTAGTGATGGAGTCGTTTAAGTTGACGGCAGGCATCGACGTCGCGCACGTGCCATACAAAGGTGGCTCTCCCGCTGCAACAGCTCTGATCAGCGGCGAGGTACAACTCTCGTTCGCGAGCCCAACCAACAGCTTGCCGTTCATAAAGGCGGGCCGCCTTCGCGGCATCGCTGTCACGAGTAGCGCCCGCCTGCCGATCGCCCCCGATCTGCCAACCATCGCTGAAGCAGGTTTTCTGGGCTATCAAGACATCGGCTGGTACGGAATACTGGCGCCAGCGGGCGTGCCGCGCGAAATCGTTTCAAAAATCAATCAAGCGCTAACCAAGGCGCAACAACATCCCGACGTACGTGAATTTTATGCGCGGCAGGGCATCGATCAAGCAACCACGACCAGCGTTGAAGATTTTACAGAGGTTATCCGTAACGAGATCGCGAAGTGGTCGAAGGTCGTTACAGCTGCGGGAATACGCGCAAGCCAATACTGAGCGACGCAGTTGTCGTATGCGGTTGCATCCACTGCCACTCATCGCCTGCCATGCGCAGGATGCCGCGGCATCGTCGCAAGATACCGATTCACCGTGGCCGGCTTGTTGCACTTTGCAAGTTCGCGCTGAGAAATCGACCAAATCAAATCCCCGTTGATCCCGGTAAGCAGCTTGTCCCGCATGTACGGGTCAAGCATGCGACAGATGCGCTGAAGATCCTTGATGCTTCTACGCGGTATCTTGAGTTCGAGATACCTCACCACGGCCCGCTGCCACGAGCGCTTGGGCTTCCCCCCAAGATGCGCTTCCCTGAGCGCCTCGTGCCTTAACTCGCCGAGGAGGGCCTGCGCGCTCAGGATTAACCTCTATGTTGTAAGGCATTTTCTAGTTGCTTACTCCGAGATTTTTCCAATCTGGGTGACAGCATGATCACAATTCCGCGTAGGTTAAAATACAGAATGTTTACGATTAGTAGGTAAAATGACAAAGTAGATAGGCGATTTGCCTTGAATCATCTCGATTTCTTGAATCTATAGGTGAATTTACTTTTATATGAAAGAATATAGGTGTTTTTCCACTTAAGGTAGGTATTCTTACAAATGTCAGCTACAGACCGTCAGATTGGCTACAACGCGCTGATCTCTCGCTACGGGCTAATTTGCGTGGAAGATCGCACCTCCAGCTTTATCGCCAAACGCCGGAGCGTGGTCGATCGGACGGAACGCGCCGACGGTTCAGTCGTAGTCCATTACCCCGGCAAGTACGACTTTGACGATACGTTGTCAGGTCATCTGGAGTTCTGCCTCAAGTACGAAGGTGTGAACTTGTCGGTAATCGCAGCGTTGTTCGAACAGCACGGCGCTGATGAGCTCCAGGCATGGCTCGATGGCAAGCCCGGTTCCCGTTATGCGCGCGTATGCGGACATCTCTACGAGTGGCTGACCGGAAAAACGCTCCGCTACAAGCTGCCTTCCGGGACTGATGCCGTTCCAGTCATCAACGATAAGCACTATTTCGCAGCGCCCGCCCAGCGCAATAAGCGTTTCGCGGTTCTTAACAATCTACCCGGCACGCCTGCGTTTTGCCCCCTCGTACGCCGCACATCAACTTTAGACACCTGGATCAAGAAAGATCTTGGCGCGAAAATCGCGCAGGTTCTGGCCAGTCTCGAACCGGAATTGTTGGAGCGTGCCGTCAACTATCTATACCTGGCTGAAACACGCTCATCTTTTGCAATCGAGAAAGAAATTCCGGATTCGCAAAGAGCCGAGCGTTTCCGTCGCTTGTTGGAACGCGCCGGCGAAGATGTACAACTCGAAGAGCAAACCTTCGTTGAGTGGCAAAATGTTGTCGTAACTAAACCGCGCGGCGAATTTTCCTATCGCCAGAAACAAAACTGGCTGTCACGCTCCGGCAGGTCTGCAGGCGTTGCAGACTTCATCCCCCCTGCCCCCGCCGACCTACCTGCCATGATGGAAGGCGTCGTAAAAATCGGCGAACTCGTCAAGAGCAAAACGTATCCGACGGTACTGGCCGCCGCATGCGCAGCTTTCGGATTTGTTTTCGTGCACCCGTTCTTAGATGGCAATGGGCGGCTCCACCGCTTCTTGCTTCACCATCTTTTGCGTTTGGGCGGCTTTACTCCAGCAGGCGCCGTTGTTCCAGTGTCGGCGGCGATGGGGCGAGACATTGCGCGCTATGCCGAGGTGCTTAAGCATTACTCCGCTCCACGCACAGCTATGCTCGATTACCGCCTCGACTCGGACGCAGACTTTATCGACGTAAAGAAACACCCCCCATACCTATATGCGTTTTTCGATGCCACCGAACTGTGCGAATTCACCTTCACTTGCCTTGAGCGCGCGATTGACCAGGATCTGGCGGATGAACTTGCTTACCTGCGCGCCTATGACGGCGCGCATCAGTCACTCACGAGATGGTTGGACGCACCACAACCCGAACTGGAAAAACTCATCCGGTATATTGCGCAAAACGACGGGCACCTCTCCAAGAACAAGCGAGGACAGTTCCCTCTAATCAAAGACAACGATATCGCGCGCGCCGAAGCACAAGTTAGCGAAGCGTTTGCCACTTACTGGCAACGCCCGCGCCCGAAGAAAGAAGACGACGCGTCGTCCCGCACCTCATAGTCCGACGAGAGGCGACGTGATTCAGTGAGAATGATTGCGCAATGCTGAGGCAGAAAAAAAACGTAGCGAAAACGCAACTTTTTCGGCGATTCGCTTCGTTTGTTGGCGAGCGTAAGTGATTGAGAGCGGGCCAATTGTTGCTGTTAGCAATGCTTAGAAAACCCCTGTTAATCGGTGTGCCCCTGGTTCGAGCCCAGGTCGAGGAGCAAAATTTATCTCATTGATCTATCAGAATCATTGTGAAATTCGAAGATTCGACTTGCAACCGTATCTTCGCCATCCCTCCACACGGGGGACACTTTTGGGACAGTGACACATTCACTGACCGCAAAAGTGCTGCTTACTTAGTTACGCCTTCTACAAATTTCCTTATCAGTCGGTTCGGCCGGGCATTTTGCTCGCGCTCGAGTTGCGGCTTCGCGCCGCGCTTACTGGAGAATTGTTTTGGCTACTATCGAGCCCCGCCGTCTATTGGACGGCACCCGGTCATACCGCGTCAAAATTCGCCTCAAAGGGCGCCCTGCCGCAATAATCAAACATCCGTTTATACATCGCCGCTACGCCAATCATGATGACAAGCCGTGAACGGCGACCCAGTGATGCCGAGAAGATTATTCGCCCTTGATCCCCGCCTCTGCGATGACCTTCGTGAAGCGACTTGATTCACGCCGGATGAACTGAGCGAACTCGTCGGGCGTACTGGTCAACGGCTCCACCCCGGCCTGCGCAAGCCTGGGCTTCATCTCCGGCGCACTGACAGCCTTGACCAATTCCGCATTGAGCCGGTTGATGATGTCACGCGGGGTTGCCGACGGCGCAAGAATCCCGTACCACGAAGTAAGCTCAAAATTTTCGTAGCCCTGCTCCGCACTGGTTGGAATATCCGGCATGTCGTGCAAACGCTGCCGAGAGAGGATCGCGATGCCACGCACGCGACCGGCCTGTATCTGCCCGAGCGCCGCTGGCGCGGCGACCACCAACATATCGACCTGGCCGCTGGCGAGGCCGATCAGCGCAAGTCCGGTTCCTTTGTAAGGCACATGCACGATATCGAGCTTCTCAAGATGCTTGAGCAACTCGGGTGCCAGATGACTGCCTGTGCCAACGCCCCCCGAACCGTAATTGAGTTTGCCCGGCCGGGAACGTGCGAGCGGTATCAGTTCGCGCAGATTTTTCGCCGGCACCGAGGGGTGCACTACCAGCACGTTACGCACGGCGCCAACCAGGGCCACCGGAGCGAGATCTTTCCATGGATCATAGTTCAGCCGGTTATAGAGCAGCGGACCCAGTGCGATGACCGGAGAACTCAGCACGAAGGTATAACCGTCGGCCGCCGCTCTGGAGGCAATCTCAAGTCCGACATTTCCGCTGGCACCCGGCCGGCTGTCGGTAACCACCTGCTGCCCGGTTTGCTCGGACAATTTTCCGGCGATCAAACGGCCCACAATATCCGTCGGCCCGCCCGGCGGAAATGGCATGATCATGCGCATGGCTTTGGCCGGGTAAGACTGTGCGCACGCCAATCCCGCACCGAGCAAACACGAGAACAATAAACAAGCGAGCGAGCGTGTCGCCGCCCTCATGGCCAGCCGATCCACTCGCAAATGCCGCGACCCATGATCCATTCCTTGTCAACGCTGCTCATCCAATCGAGCTCTTCAGTGAACAAGGTCAGCGCCTGCCGGTAAGTGCAAGGAATGTGTGAAAGATCTGTTCCCCAAAACATGCGGCGCGGTCCGTAAGCGTCGTAAACACGGCGCAAATGCGCGTGTATCCGCTGAAACGGATAGCGGTCAGTGGTAAACGACGGCATGGAGGATGCCTTCACCGCAACGTTGGGATATTTCGCCATTGCCAGAACCTTGTCGAGCGTGGCGAAAGCCTGCTCATCCTTGGCGCCACTCGGCAAGCAAAGATGGTCGAGCACAATTTTTAATTGCGGATGACGAATCAAGATCTGTGCCATGAGGTCGGCCTGATCGGTATCGATCAATACCATCAAGGGCACGCCGGCTTTCTCCGCCTCGGCCCAAAGCCAGTCTATGCCGCCCGCCGCAAACTGCGCCCTCAGCGGCTGCCTTCTTGGAACGAGGCGTATCCCCAACATGCCGGGCTGATTACGCCAGGCGGCAATCTGTGCACGAGAATCGGGCGCCTCAAGATCCAACCGCCCCATCACAGCAAAACGCCCTGGATGCAGTCGTGCCGCCTCCAGCGCGTAGTCATTACTGTCACCCTGCCACATTGGCGGCACCAACACCGCACGGTGGACTCCGGCGGCATCCATTTCCGCAACCAATTCTGCACAGCCAAAAGGAGTCTCGCTATGTGGCTTGATATGATCTTTGGGCCACGGATGTTCTGGCGTATTGGCACGCCAAATATGAACCTGTGCGTCAACAACCTGCATACTGTGCCTCCGGTAAATTCGAGCGATCAAAATTATTAACACGAATGCCCGGAAACCGGGATCGATATGAATACCAAGCAATACTGAAAAGAGCACCTCGGTCGATCTCGGAACAACGCCCGTTCCCGTCAACCGTGAAACGCCCCTTGCTGTTCGATTACGGCAAAACGAGAAACTGAACCTTTGCCGCGATTTGCCGAACGACTCGCCCACGCATTGTGTATACTTTGCCCGCAAAGTTATTTGTCAACTTTCCATCTGGCCGGCAATTCAGAGTTTTTTTTTGAACCGGCCAATCACGGAATTTTTTACACGCACGACAATATACTGTCAAGCAAAGCTCGGGGCACGCACACTGTCAACAGACAAGGTCGCGACAAGAATCAATAAATATCCGGCTGTATTGGCAGATATCAGTGAGGAGCATCCAAGTGAGTCAACAAGGAAGACTGTCGGGATCGGTGGCCATCGTAACCGCGGCGGGCCAGGGATTGGGCGAGGCCATCTCAAAAATGCTGGCCGCTGCGGGCGCATCAATCGCGCTGGTTGACATCAACCAGGCGGAAGTAGAACGTGTCTGCGCCGAGATCGAAGCGGCCGGCGGCAACGCGGCGGCCATGCATACCGATGTCACCAAATCAGATGAAGTCAACAAGATGGTCGATGCCGTCGTACAGCGCTGGGGAACCGTCGACATCCTGGTCAATGCAGCCGGCGGCTTTACAAAATTCGCTCCAATTACTGAAATCGCCGAGGATGAATGGGACCGCGTCATCACCCTGAATTTGAAATCGGCTTTTTTATGCACCAAAGCCGTGGCAAAGATCATGATTGAAAAGCGCAAAGGCCGCATCATCAGCATCGCCTCCGGTGCCGGTGTGGGACCGCGCTCTCACGCACCGTCATACATTCCTTACGGTGCTGCGAAGGCTGGCCTGATCGGCTTCGGCAAATTACTCGCCCGCGACCTTGGCGAATACGGCATCACCGTCAACACGGTGACTCCTGGCACCACGCTGACCCCACGGGTGCGCAAGGTACGCGATGCCGCCAGCATTGAAAAAATCAAACAGCAAAACCCGATGCGCAGCCTCGTCGAACCAGAAGACACAGCCGAGGCCGTATTGTTTCTCGCGTCGGGAGCAGCGCGCTATATCACCGGCGTCAATCTGAACGTAAGCGCGGGCAACCTGATCGTATAACGCGCCACCTGCATCAATAAACATGAACCAACGAAGAGGTGAAATAATGGCGAAGTTTTTCAGAGCCAGCCTGCCGCGCACTATCATTGCGTGCCTCGCAATATCCACACAAACAGCCATCGCCCAGGAATACCCGGTGCGTCAGATCATCTGTGTCGTCCCCACCGAGGCGGGCGGCGATGGCGACCTGCTGGCGCGCGCGTTGTTTGAGGGTCTATCGGCGCGTCTCGGCAAACCGATCGTCGTGGTTAACAAGGGCGGCGCGGCCGGCTCCGCCGGTTATCGCGAAGTGCATGATGCCAAACCCGACGGCTATACCATCGGCCTCGCATTTCCGACGCTCTACATGAACAAGATGCAGGGCTTTCTGCCTTGGGATCACCACGATTACACACTGATCGCGCAACACGGATCGTTCACGCCGATTGTAGTGTCCAGCAACAAAGCCACTCCGCCGCTCAAGTCACTCAAGGACGTGATTGCACGCGCAAATGCAAAACCGGGTGAAATGAAATTCGCCCTCAGCGTGGTCGGCGGCAGCTGGTGGATGGCCGGCATGTTGCTGCAGGCCGGGACGCGCACCAGCTTCAAGAATATCCCGCAGGAGGGCTCGGGCGCAGTTGTAATTACACAGCTGGCTGGCGGACACACTGATGTTGGAGTGTCGGGCCTGGCCACGGCGCTCAGCCAGATCGACGCAGGCAATCTGAATTTTCTGGCAACCTTCGGACGCGAGCGGATTCCTGGCAAGTTCAGTAATGTTCCGACTGTCGTCGAATCAGGCTTCGACGTCACCTGGGATTCCCCCAACTTCCTCGTTGGTCCGCCGCGCATGCCGAAAAATGTGCTGGAGAAACTGGCGAAGGCGATTGAGGCCGAGGCCAACCGCCCGGAATTCAAGAAAGCCGCACTCGCCATGTATGCAACACCTGCCTATCAATCGCCCGATGCGTTGCTGGCCTACCTCGAAAAGCAAAAGGATGTTTCGCGTGAGATTCTGCAAAAGAACGGTGTTCTAAAAGACAACAAGTAGCTGCACATACCGCGTGCTCTGGCACGACCGCCCGAACGCGCGGCATTGTCTTGTTCGATGCATCACATCCTAACTGCCGAGATAAAAAACCATGAATCACCCCCGGGGTGCTATCGGCCAGCGGATTTTGTATGCCTTGATATTGGTTGCGGGCGTCGCGGCCGTTGCAATTGCCTTTCGCATAGGCATCGGCACAACCGCCCAGCCGGGACCGGGGCTATTCCCCGGCGTCGCAGGTGTAATCATCATTGCCGCCGCCGCGCTACAGGTAAGGGGGCTATGGAACAGCGCCGCAACAGCAACCGAATTCAGACTCGATCGCCACGCCTTACAGACCATCGCTGCATTGCTTGCCGTGATGGCACTCTGGATCCTCGCCATACCATATGCAGGCTATGTGGTGGTCACCTTCGTCGCGGTCTTGGCCAGCGCCCGGCTATTCGGGCTGACCGGCTGGCGGCAACCTCTGATGCTCGCCGTATTTACCGCATTGACGGTCTACGCATTTTTTGACTGGCTGCTGTTTCTCGATCTGCCGCGCGGCATTTTTGCGGCGGGTGAATAGCCATGAGCGCATTCGAACAATTACTACAGGGTTTCGTGCACCTGCTGACGGTGCCGAATCTGCTGAGCTGCCTGGTCGGCTCATTTTTAGGCACCATGGTTGGTGTGTTGCCGGGGGTTGGACCGGCGGCGACCATGACCTTGTTACTGCCGTTTACCATCGGCTTGCCGCCAGAAACCGGACTCATCCTGCTGACGGGCATCTGGTTCGGATCGCAATATGGCGGCTCGACCACCTCGATCCTCGTCAACATACCAGGCGAAGCGGCGAGCGTCGTCAGCTGTCTGGATGGTTATCAAATGACCCGGCAAGGGCGCGGCGGCGCGGCGCTCGCGATGTCCGCCGTCGGCTCTTTTATCGCCGGCACAATCGGCATCATTGGACTGCAAATTTTCGCGCCAGTGCTCGCCAATGTCGCCCTGTCGTTCGGTCCTGCCGAGTATCTGGCCTTTCTATTACTCGCCTTCATTCTGCTACTCGGGCTCACCGGCGATGTGCCTGGTAAAGGCCTGATCATGTTCGGACTCGGGTTCTGGATCAGCGCCATCGGCATCTCGCAAATGGACGGCGTGCCGCGCTACACCTTCGGTTTCGACGGACTGCTCTCCGGCATTGAGTTTGTGCCGCTAGTCGTGGGGCTGTTTGGCGTCACAGAAATTTTATATGTAGCGATCCAGACCTATGTGCCGCCGGCCCTCGAAAAAATCCGCTTGCGTGATTTATATCCAACACGCGAGGAAGCCAGACGCTCAGTCGCACCAACACTGCGCGGATCATTTATCGGCTTTTTTATGGGACTGCTACCCGGCCCCTGCACCATCCTTGCGACCTTTCTCTCGTATTCGATTGAGAAAAAGATTTCGCCAACCCCCGAGCGCTTCGGCAAAGGCATGATCGAGGGCGTGGTCGGCCCCGAGTCCGCCAACAACAGCGCGGTCATGGGCTCACTGATTCCACTACTTGCACTCGGCATCCCCTTCGCCGCGCCTGCTGCCATCATGTTGGCCGGTTTGCGCATGCACAACGTTTATCCGGGGCCGCTGTTGTTTACCGAGTCATCGCATATTTTCTGGACTTTTATTGCGGCGATGTATTTGGGAAATATCTTTCTGTTGCTGCTCAATCTGCCGCTGGTCGGATTTTTTGCCCGCGTCGCGATGCTCAAACCCTCGCTGCTGATGCCCTTTGTGACGATAATCTGTTTAGTCGGCACCTACAGCATACGCAATTCATTTTTCGATGTCTGGGTAATGATCGCCGCCGGCGCCGCCGGTTTGGTTTTCCGTCGCTACGGGTTTCCGGTAACACCGTTGGTGATCGGCGTCGTGCTGGGGCCCATCACTGAGGTCAATTTACGCAAGACGCTGGTCATGTTCGACGGCAACCTGTTGCAGATTTTCGAGCGCCCCATTGCCGCTGGTTTTCTGGCCTGCGCTCTCATTGCTGCCGCCTGGATGATCTGGCGAGCGATCACGGGCGAGGCGCCAGGTTTCGGCGAGGAAATCTAACTCTGCCCATACGCGAACCTATCCGACCAAACTGATACGCGCCATCGTGCCATTTGCCGCCGGCGGCTTTTCGGACATCACCTCGCGGATGCTTGGAGCCGCCATGTCGCGTGTGCTGGGCCAGCCTCTGGTGATCGACCCCAAGCCCGGTTGCCGCAGACGCATCGGTGCGGACATGATTGCAAAGGCTGCAGCCGACGGCTATCAGATCCTGCTTACCAACAACGGCACCCATCCGCATTACAGATAAAGAAGCCTCCGCAACATGCCCAGATTCCCCACCAATATCCGCGCCATCAGCCTTGATCTCGACGATACACTCTGGCCGGTCGGTCCCACCATCGTACGCGCAGAACAACGCGCACAGGCTGCGCTCACCGAAAACGCACCGCAGGTCGCCCTGCGCTGGGATATTGATCATTTGCGCGCCCTGCGCGCGAAGATACTCGACGAACAGCCGCGCCTGCGCCATGACCTGCTGCAAATCCGCCGACTCGCCCTGCAACATGCGTTCGCCGATTGTGGCTCCTCGCCCGCAGCATCCGCTGCACCGATTGAAACTACGCTGAGCGTTTTCATGGTGGCACGCAACGAAGTCGAGTTGTATCCGGAAGTTGAGGCCTGTCTGCAACGGCTTGCGCGACGCTACCGTATCGCTTCACTAACCAATGGCAACGCCGATTTGAAAATCATCGGCCTGGCGCATTTATTCCACACCACGGTGTCCGCGCATGAGCACGGCACCAGCAAACCCGATCCTGCGCTGTTCCACATTGCGTGCAAGCAGCTCGAGTGCGCGCCGCAGCAGGTCCTGCATGTCGGCGATGATCCTGACTTTGATGTGCGCGGTGCAATCAATGCCGGCCTGCAGGCCGTCTGGATCAATCGCACAAACGCTCAATGGTCGGGTGAAGACAGGCCGCATGAAATCAACAGCCTGGAGTGTCTGGAGCGCTGGCTAGAAAATGAAGGCAGTTTGGATCGCTAACCACGCCAGACACACCAAACTCGCAACCAGCGACACATGCTTGCGCGCCAGCCACGCCCCTCATTTATTTTCAGCCTCTGGACTAATCAAGCTTGAGTCCGATCTGCGCAATCAACTTTCCCCAGAGTTCACGTTCCGCCTTCATGTGTTCGGCGAATTTCTCCGGTGAATTGCCGACGGGCTCCGCCCCCAAACCCAGCAATCGCTGTCGCACACTCTCAACGGCAAGAACCCGTAGCATTTCCCGATTGAGCTTATCCACAATGGATCGCGGCAATCCCGCAGGCCCGACCAAGCCGTTCCACCCTTGCACGTTATAGCCCGGAACGCCGGACTCTGCGATGGTGGGCAATTCCGGCAACAATTGGGAACGGTTAGCGGTTGTGACTGCCAGTGCACGCAATCGTCCGGCACGTACCTGCGTCAAGGCTGGCGGCAAACCATCAAACATCAGGTGAATTTGCCCGCTGAACAAATCAATATGTGCCGGGGGGCTGGCCTTGTAGACAACATGCACCATACGCACACCGGTCATCGCTGCAAACATTTCAGCCGCCAGATGTATCGTGCCGCCCGCGCCCGCTGAAGCAAAAGACAACTTCCCGGGGTTGCTCTTGCCGAAATTAATCAATTCCATCACAGATTTAACAGGCAGTGCCGGGCTCACCACCAGCACATTGGTCACAGAGTTTATTTGCGTAATCGGTGCGAAAGCGGTCGCCATGTCATAAGGCATATTACTGAACAGAAAACCATTCACAGCGAGCGTACTGGCCGAACTCATGACCAAGGTATATCCATCGGGGCTTGCTTTAACCCCCATGTTCGTCCCCGGATTTCCGCCACCTCCGGGCCGGTTGTCAACGATAATCGATTCACCGAGCGCCTCCGACAAGGGCGGCATAACCACACGCGTAATCACATCGGTGACACTGCCAACCCCAAACGGCACGATGACCCTGATCGGTCTGTTAGGATATTTTTCCGTAGCGCTGCTTTTCTGCGCTGACTCTGCGGCAATTGCTGTTGTTGACAGTATTGGCAAGGCAGCACAAAAAACCAGCATTTGTAATAAATCGTGTTTAGTAAAAGAGCCTCGCGCACTAAAAAACATTATCTTTCTCCAAGTGAGTGATTTCTACCAAACTGAAATGTGGCCGCCGGCTCAAGTGCTTTCATGGGCGTATTGCGCAGCCGTTCCGACATTGCCAACGCATACGGCGCGGCGCGTAACAGATGAGCAAACTGGGACTCATCCAGTTTTAACCCGGACAGTCTGGCGGCTTGCCAAACCGCATCCCTGATTTTTCCGCTGACTTCGGGCCCACATGGCACGGGAGGGCTGATCTGGATGTCGGGCCTGGAGACCATGGGGTCCAGGGCCGGACGCCGCGACCGCCACTGCGTGGCTTGCTCAAAAGCATGACCGACACGCAGGACTACAGACTCGTCAAACGGTCTGCCAGCGATCTGCAAACCCATGGGCAATCCAGACTCGGTAAAACCACAACAGACGATCAGCGCAGGGTTACCCAAAACGCTAAATGGAGAAAACATCGTCGGCTTCTCCCAGAAGCTCACTGTACGATGCGCCTCCAGGCGGGGGGCGGGCCCGGCGCCGGCCGTCACCAAAACATCGTACTTCTCATATAAAAGCTCCGCTTCCTCAAGCATTTTTCGACGGAGTTGCTGGGCACACACGTAGTCAGCGGCTTGGAAGAGACATCCTGCAAGCCCGCCCCGCCCCAGAAAGTCCTCGCCAAACTGGTCGGCGCGAGAGATTAATTCGGGCCGATAAACCGAAAATAATTCCGACAGCGAAATCACCGTTTTTACGTCGTGATATTCCTGCGAAGGTCGGATGCAAACATCCTCAAGCCGGGCACCGAGTTTGGAGAAAACCTCCAGCGCGCTTTCGGTTGCACGCGACAGGTGATCATCGATATGCAGGTCTTTCTGCCAGAGATGGCGGAGAACACCAATACGCAAACCGTGCAGACCGCCCTGCATAGCCAGACGGTAGTCGGGAACCGCTTCGGTTGAACTGGTCGGATCCAATGGATCATATCCGGCGGTTGCCTGTAACAGGATCGCGCAATCCTCGACCGTCCACGTCATCGGCCCGCAATGGTCAAAGGTAAATGAATTCGGCAGCACACCGGCACGACTGATCCGTCCATAGGTGGGCTTCAAGCCGGCAATACCGCACAGTGCTGCAGGAGCGCGAATCGACCCCCCGGTATCGGTTCCCATGGCACCGGGAATGAAAGCTGCCGCAATCGCAACGCCCGGACCACTACTCGAGCCACCGCTGAAGTGGGCGAGATTCCATGGATTACGCGCGGGCGGCCATGGCAGATCAAAAGACGGGCCCCCATGGGCAAATTCATGGGTGGCGAGTTTGCCCATGAGTACAGCGCCTGCACGGTACAAATTGGCAGTCACTGTTGAGTCAACAGCTGGAACGTTGTTGATGCCAATTCGAGAATGCCCGGAGGTCAGGATACCTGCGGTGTTATAAATATCCTTGAGGCCAATGGGAATGCCATGCAAAGGACCACGATATCGGCCAGCCGTAATCTCTGTTTCAGCAGCCTTGGCCTGATTGAGCGCCAACTCTCCGGTTAATGTAATAAACGCGTTGACTTTATTATCCAGCGCCCTGATCCGCCTCAGAAACGCCTCCACTACCTCGACCGGCGACACTGCTTTCGTACGAATCAATTCCGCCAATTCGGCGATGCTTTTAAAACACAAGGGATTATTCATGTTGGAGCCAAACTTTTGACGATTGTTTTTGACCAGTTGCAACATCATGAGCACCGTGAAACGGCAACCGTGTTTACAGCAGATCCGATCAGGCCGAATTTCAACCGCTAAAACACCACGCCCCGGCCCACACCAATCGCATATTCGAACCCACTGGCCACACTAAGCCGATGCCGCCGCCAGTAGAAGATCGGCGCCTTTTTCTCCGACGGCAATCGCAGCGATGTTTGTATTCGATGCCGGAATCGTCGGACAAATTGATGAGTCGATGACCCGCAGGTTGCCGATACCACGCACGCGCAACTCGGGGTCGACCACCGCGGTATCATCCGCCCCCATCTTGCAAGTACCGACCATATGCCATGCGGTCTGCGCCGTGCTGCGCATGTATTCAAACAAATCGGCGTCATCCACAACACCGGGGCCGGGTCGCGTTTCGCGGACAAAATAGGGTTTGAGCGCAGGCATTTGAACAACCCGCCGGGCAACACGCACCCCTTCAAGAAAGAGCCGCGCATCGCCTTCGTGCGAAAAATAGCAGGGGTCCATCAGCGCCTGTTGCGCCGGGTCGGTCGATTGAATATGAACATGGCCGATGGAGCGCGGTTGCAATACCGCCACGCCGAATGAGAATCCGGAAAATGCATCGAGTCCATAGCGTGACTCGCGCGCGTACCGGTTTTGCCCCGACAACGGCATCATGCGCAAGACCAGATCGGCCTGCCTGGTGCCGGCGTGACTGCGATAATTCATTTGCGCGGTGGATGAACTGATCGTCAGGATGCCCTCACGCTTGAAAATGAAGCGCAAACCTTCCTTCAAACGCAGCAGCGGATTGCGCAACACGTCGTTAACAGTCACCGGTTGCGAACATTCAAACGACAGGCGCAGGTAGGGATGATCGCGCAGGTTTTCACCGACCCCCGGCAGATGCTGAACCGTCGCAATGCCGTGCTGTTGCAAAATCCCGGCATTGCCTATCCCCGACAACTCAAGCAGTTGCGGCGACGCCAGCGGCCCTGCCGACAACACCACTTCGCGCCGCGCATAAACCAGCCGCGTGACATCGCCCAGACGCACTTCGACCCCCTGCGCACATTTTCCGTTCAGCAGGACGCGGGTCGCCGTGGCGTTGGTCAATATGGTCAGATTGGGCCGGTTTTTCGCCGGCCGCAGATAACCCACTGCAGCGCTGTTGCGCAGTCCGTTGCGCGTCGTATATTGGAGATTGAATGCACCTTCGTAATGACCATCGTTGTAATCAGCAACACGCTGGTATCCGGCTTCGCCGCACGCCCCAAGAAACGCCTCTGACAACGGATCAAAATTATCCAGCCGCGTGCAATGTATGGGACCGCCGCTGCCGCGCACCGCCGGATCGCCCTCGGGAAAATCCTCCAGCCTTTTGAACACCGGCAGCAGATCTTCATAGCCCCAGCCAGTGCAGCCCATCTCGTCGCGCCAGGCATCGTATTCGGCCGGATCACCGCGCACAAAAAGATTGCCGTTGATCGAACTGCTTCCGCCGACTACCCTGCCGCGCGGCCACTTGCGCTGTTGCCCGTCGAGCCGGCTTTGCGGCGCCGTCAGGTAGGGCCAGATCCAGCGCGGGTCATTCAACACCTGCGCCACCAGTGCCGGGATATGCAGCTTGTAGTGATTGTCACGGCCGCCGGCCTCGAGCAACAGCACGCTATGGCGGCCGTCGGCCGTCAGGCGATTGGCCACGGCACAGCCTGCCGAGCCGGAACCGACAACGACATAATCAAATCGCGCATTGTCCGGAATGTTAGAAACGTACACTGGGCCTCTCCAAATGCAAATAATGTTATCGCACCACCGCCGGCACGCAAAACCCGGCAGGTGCGCCTGCCATGTGTCTGCGGCCTTATGTTTGCAGCGTTGTATCTCCGACCATGTAACGCCGGTTATTTTTTTCCATACCTGTATTCATGGAAATGACGAGTCTTGAGCCTGTCACCTCGCTAATCAATACTGACCGCGGCATCTTTCACCACCTTCGCCCACTTATCCATCTCGCGCTTGATATGCAGCGTCAGTTCCTCTGGTGTACTGCCCACAGCATCAATGGCCTGCTCAAGCAATATTTTGTTGTATTCGGGATTATTCAGAACATTGATGGATTCGAGGTTCAATCGATCAATGATTTGGCGCGGCGTACCGGCGGGCGCCATCAATGCATACCAAACGCCCGAATCGTAGCCCGCCACACCGGCATCTGCGATCGGCGTGATCCCCGGCAGTACACTCGGTCTTTTCGCGGTGGTAACGCCCAGCACACGGATACGCCCGTCCTTGATAAAGCCACGCGCTTCGGACCACGTTGGAAACAATACCTGCACCTCGCCCGATAACAAGCCGGTCAGCGCCGGACCACCGCCCTTGTACGGCACGTGGATCATCCTGGTTCCGGTCATGAGGTTGAGCCGTTCAGCGGCAAGATGCGCGCCGCTGCCGCTGCCTGCCGAGCCGTACGTAATCTCATTGGGCCGCTTGCGCGCCAGGTCGATCAGTTCCTTCACCGACCTGACCGGCAGCGACGGATGCACAACCAGCAAATACGGCGCACTGGCAAACAAAGTGATGGGAGAAAAATCCTTCAGCGGATCATAAGAGAGCTTCTTGTATAACGCGGGGTTCACCGCAAGCTGCGCGGTGAGGCCCATCACAATCGTGTGGCCGTCAGGCGCAGCACGCGCCACGGCTTCCATGCCAATGGCGCCACCACCGCCTCCACGGTTATCGATCACCACCGACTGGCCCAGGCGCTCAGCGAGAAACTGCGCGAACGGCCGCATCATGATGTCCGTGCCGCCACCGGCTGGATAAGGAATAACCAGACGCAATGGCTTGACTGGATAGGATTGCGCGACAGCCTCTGACATCAGGACGCACGACGCCGCGCACACGGCCACGGCCGACAGGTAACGGAACATTGTTTTCACATCGATTCTCTTTGTTGTTTATTGGTATTGCGGTATCACTCTGGCGGTATACCGGCGCTTTGCCCGTTTCAGTCGCTTCCTATTTTTTGACCATTCGCGGCGTGAGTAACCGAATCACGCTGGAGACATCGTCCTGCGTCTCGAGTTTCCACAGTGACTTGATTGCGTTAACAGCATCGCAATCGGGTGCGCTGATCGCTGCCTGATCGATAAACTTCAGTTCCAATTCAGCATCGCTCATCGGGCACTGCATGCTGCCGCGCAGATACGGCACATGTTTCGCGTAACTCGCGCCGGACGTCATGCGCACTTCGACATGGGCTTCTTCAACGCCAATATCGGGATGGCAAGTCATGTGCACGCGGCCACGCAATGCAAGAACTTCTGGCTTTGCGACCGCCGCATCAGTGAACTGACGCAATCCAGCCGCGCCGTCGACAAATGCGATCGCGCAACAGTGCTGTACGCTCAAACTGGCTTCGCGCCCGTTGCGTGGCGTCGGGCGATCGCAACGCTCACCGAGTAAGGGATTGCCGCGGACCGTAATCTGCGCAACGTCGCCCGCCGCTACACTGTGTTCTGCGCGCAATTGGAGGCAGGCATCAATAACCGGGTGCAGCACGACGCCGGTCGGATAGGGTTTGTACGCATTGAAGAGAATCTCCCAACGTTCGCCCAACTGTGTCGTCAACTGCGTAACGTCGGGTTCGTTACCCATGACATTGGCGAAACCGAACGTACCCTCCACCGGCCGTTCGCCGCCGGTAAAATCCTGCTCTGCAAGCAGCGCTGCAAACAAGCCACCGCGCGCCGAGTTGCCGACCGCGAGATTCTTCGCCATATCAGGCAGCGTTTCCACCAATCCGCTCGCCTGGTTGGCGGCGTTTCCAAGCGCCCAGGTCATCTGGCGTGCCGACAACCCCAGCAATTTTCCAACTCCCGCGGCAGCGCCGAAAACACCGCAAGTACTGGTAATCAGATAACCGTGACTGTAGTGCCAGGGAGAAATCGACCGGCCGATGCGGCAACAGACTTCGACGCCGAGCACGAATGCATGCAGCAGGTCGCGCCCGCTGATGCGCCGTTCCTCAGCCAGGGCGAACAACGGTGGCGCCACCGAAGAACCCGGATGCATGACGGTAGGTACATGCGTGTCGTCGAAGGTCAGCACGTTTGCGCTCATCGCGTTGAGGCAGGCGGCGGCGAAAATATCGATGCGCTCCGTGCGCCCGAAAACCGAAGCGGTTCGCGGACCGCTGTATCGTCCGAGAACGTGCAGAGCGCGCTCGACGGCGTCGCTGCGACTGCCGCCGATCGCGCAACCGGCAAAATTCACAATCGATCTCAGAGCCTCTCTCACAACCGGGGCCGGGATGTCCTCCCAGCGCGAGTCGACGGTGAAGCGCGCCAGTTCCGCGGTGAAATTATCCTGTTTCATTGTTTTTCCAGAGCGCAGTGTATGTGGCACCGTCCTTTCAGTTCGGCGCAATGCCGACGCTCTTGAAAATGTCGGCGAGCATTGCGATGTCCGCTTTCACAAATGCCGCGAATTCTTCCGGCGTGTTGCCCACCGGAACGCAGCCGATATCACTGATGCGCTTGACAGTCTCCGGCTTTTTCAAAGCAGCAACAACTGCGCGATGTATCGTCGCCAATACGGCAGGCGGTGTTTTTGCCGGCGCCATCAAGCCGAACCAGTTCGACGAAACATAGCCGGGAACGCCCGCCTCGGCGATGGTCGGCACATCCGCGATGAGCGGCAGCCGTTTTGCCGTCGTCACCCCAAGCGCACGCACGCGTCCGCTGCGGATATGCGGCAGCGCAGTTGCCACTGGCGGAAACATCAGTGGGGTCTCGCCTGAGATTACGGAATTAAGCGCCTCGCCGCCGCCTTTGTAAGGAACGTGTACGATATCGATGCCGGTCAGACGCGCCAGCAATACCGCATCGGTAAACGAACGTGATCCGGTGCCTGCAGTTGCAAAATTGATCGTGCCCGGCCGCGTTTTGGCAAGGCTGACTAGTTCGCTGATAGACTTTGCCGGCAGCGTCGGATTGACCACCGCGACATTGGTGGCCAGTGCGAGCAGGGTCAGGGGAGCGAAATCTTTGACCAGGTCGAAAGGCAGATGTTTGTAGAGATTGACGTTTGCCGTGAGGGTCGAACTCATGTGCAGGAGCGTGTAACCGTCGGCCGGTGCACGCGCCACGATTTCCCCGCCGATCTGGCCGCCGGCGCCAGGCCGGTTGTCGACCACAACCTGCACGCCGAATATTTCAGACAGGCCCGCCGCGACGAGACGCCCCATCACATCACCGCCACTGCCTGCACTGTCGGGAATGATGTAGCGGATGACCTTGGTGGGATAGGTTTGGGCCAGAACGGTGCCGGCAAACCCGCTGTAAAGCGCTGCCGACGCCAACAGCAGCATAAAATTACGAATTCCTCTCATTTCACCTCTCCTCAGATAGCTTTGTTTGCCTACTTTTCATGCGCGAAAAAAGAACTGTCACGCCCGTTCCGTGAGCAGCACCTTCCAGTTCTGCGGCAGATTGATGCGTTTGCCGACCGTGTAGCCAAGGTCGCCGTTGTGCGCGAACGCATAGGCATTATTGCGCGTGAGGTCACCGGTCACCGCAACCATATAGTCCTCCGGCCGCCAAACGATCGGCACCAGGCGGTTCGGATCATCGGAAACGTGAAACACCGGTGGCACCTCGCCCTTCTTTGCCGCATCCGTTAGATCCCACACCGGCATGTTGGTCCACACGCGCAGCATACGCTCGAACTGCCAGGCGGATATGCGCGCGTGGTCGAACAGATATTGTTTGACGTCGGCTTTACTCCAGCCGCCCTTGGCTATGGTCTGTGCGAGGATCGGGCTCAAGAACAACATCGGACGCAGCGTGCCACCATGCGGCCCAAGCACAAAATCGAGTTGCCATGAAATCTGACGCACCATGCCGTCGGCGAGGTATTCCATGATTTCCTCTGGGGTACTACCAGAAGCAGAGCAGAGCAGATTGCCGCCGGTGTAGCGTGCAATCGATACGGCGTTGTCGCCGTTTGCATATCCCCATTCGGTTGCGTTCGAATCCCATTTTATTTCACGAAGAATGTCTTCGTTTTCTGCAACCACGATGCGGTAGTTGTTACCGTAGGTCGCCTTGTCATTTTTGTGCAGCAGGAAACCGGCGACGTTGCGCAGGTACAAGCGCCAGAAGCGTCCCACGGTTGTGTTCGGCTGGAAGCCGTCGCGCATCACACCCTGGGTGTAATTGAAGCCGAGGTCTTTGATGATCGAACCGTTCAGAATGATCAATGTCTCGCCACCGGGCGTATTGCCGCTGTGCTCGACGCCGTATTTCGGATCGACCATCGCCTCGACCAGCGCCACCAGTACCGGCATGTATTCGGGCCGGCAACCGGCCATTACGCCGTTGACAGCGATACTCCAGATTGTCGCGGCACGATTGTCCGGCAGCACGCGACCGAGTGATTCTTCAGGATCGCGGTCGGTGTAGCGCAGAAACGCTGCCACTTTCGCGCGTGTCGGCGGCACCACCGGCAGGCCATCTGAATATTCGTGCTCTATAAAATAGTGGTTCACCGCGTCGAAACCACCCTTGAAAATGATGTCGCGCGCAGCAGGTTCGCTGTCATCGCTGGCAGCGGAAGGATTCACCGTCAGGTTCGATATGACTTTTTCCAAAGTCACTTCTAATATGTTCTTGCGCAACTCCTCCCTGCTCTGCACGCCGGGGTGCCCGGGCACGGTCGCAATTGGAATGTTCGGCATGCCAAGGCCGACCGAAGCGGCCGCAGCAAGTTTCGAAAAACCGTCGCAGATCAGCGACGACGACGGAAAACCTGCCGCCTCACAGGTAGTACTGGCCCGCAACACGGCGGGCGTACAACTCCCTCAACACCCCATCCCGGAGATGACGGCGTCGACCCCCAGTTCTTTGAAGCGCTGGGGCAGCGACGCGACTATCTTGCGCTCGTCTTTGCCGGCGCTGCTGCCAAACTCCCTCCAACTGACGAACTTCACGTCGGGAAAGCGCTTTTTCAGGCCCTCCTCCAGGAATTCAAATATCTCGTCGCCCTTAAACAGGTAATCCCACACCTGCGCGACGGTTTTGCCGTTGAGCGTGTCCGGTCGCGTTGCCAGTGCGCGCACTTTCTGCTGGCGCGGCGAGCGCGGCCACAGCACTTCGTAATAACCATCGCTTTCCTGTTGCGCCATGCCATTCCCCCTTCCGTGAAAACTGTTTGCCGTTACACCGCCTCTACAAATCGTAGCGGGCGGCACAATTTAATTTTGTTGTCGGTGCCGAATTGTTGCTGTGATGCCCCTATTTTTAACCTGCTATTCTGCCATCACCTTGATATAGGAAGAACGTCCACCGTCCGCCGCAATCGTCGTGCCCGTGAGCATATGCGATTCGTCAGACGCTAGGAATAGCGCAATCGCAGCGATGTGTTCGGGCTCACCAATCGAGAACGGATACAACTTGAGCTGTGCCAGGTGAGACCGATAGTGCGAGTCAGGATTGTCGACAAGTTCCTTGTTTTCCCATCGCTTGATCGAGCGCTCGGTACGCACCAACCCGGGCGCGATTGCATTCGCCCGGATGCCGTGCCCCGCATATTGAGCGGCAAGCGTCTGCGTAAACGATACGATGCCGCCCTTGGACGCGGCATAAGCAGGCCTTTCCGATCCCTTCAATCCAAGATGCGAGGCGAAATTGATAATAGATCCGCCGCCCGCATCGATAAGATGTGGAATACCGTAGCGGCAGCACAAGAAAGGATGCAACAAATTCAAGGCGATGGTCCGGTGCCATACATCCAGATCCATCTTATGTACTGGCACGTCTTCCTGCAACGAACCGCCCGCGCAATTCATAATCACATCCAGACGTCCATATGCCTTGACGGTGGCCGCAACAGCGTTTCGCACACTCTCGTCCTGCGTCACGTCCGTTTTTATGAAGATTGCCTCTCCGCCCGATGCACGAATTTCCGCCTCTACGCTCCGCCCCGTCTCGACATTTAGTTCAAACAACGCCACCCTGGCGCCTTCCCGCGCGAAGGCTATTGCCGTAGCCTTGGCGATACCGGCACCCGCACCAGTAAGAAACGCGACCTTGCCTTCCATTCTTCCCATAATTTTTCTAATTTCCTGCGTAGTTACTTTGAGCACGGGCAAGGTATGTAGCGCGATATAACTCTTGAGCGCGTATACACCAGAAAACATTTAAAAGAGCCATTTGTTTTAAACGCATTTGATGCTTTTTATTATTTATTTTTGTAATCTAACATACCGACCAGATGGTCTGCGCGGCAGAAGAAATCCTTGGGACAGCGATACACTTATCCTGTTTTTAACTCATTTTTCAGGCACGATTTAACCCACCTTTCGCGTCCAGAAAACTCTGGGGACGGCGGGTTGTGTCGATCTTCGATTGACCACCTCCGCCACTCGCCAAACACTGGTCAATGCGCAATCGGCACGGGGGTGGGCAATTTGGAGTCGGCATGAACAGCACATGCGCCATGCGGATACCCGAACGCACATTGAAATATTCATGCGCAAGGTGCAGCGAGTTTCTGAGACCGAGCGAGCCGAACGGCAATTCAGCCTGGCGCTTTTTCGCCTGCGTGACAAATTCTTCGACAGCAGTCATTGAACGAGATCGGAGTCACATTTTTTCTTGGTGATCAGAAAATGTAACTTCGACCCTATTTATTGGCATTTAACGGGATCCGCCTGCTAAAAACTTGGGCGACTATGTTGAACGCGTCTTCTCGATTTCCGCGATCATATCTGAAGCCGCGCCGCGCAGATGGAGCGGCACCTTTTCGGACTCGAGCTTCGCTTCGCGCGTCGTTTTGCACTCGATGACCATTACCAACAGCGGCTTGTCGGAATCGTTCTGCAGACCGTGGCTGCCGCCGGCGTTGAGCGGTACCGCATCGCCAGGTCCTACCCTTGCGGTCTCGCCGTTCACCGTCATGATGCCGGTGCCTTCCATGATGAAATACAGTTTCTCTTCATGAATGTGTTTATGCACCCGAATCGAGGTACCAGGAGGCAGGATGTCGAAGCCGATGATCGTCAGATTGCTCTGCCAGTCTTCGGATTCAAAAATGTGCCAGTTCTCGATGGCGCCCTCGCCGCCATGACGCGAGCGGCCGACATCCTTCTGAATTTTCCATGCATTTCGAATGATCACTGCGACTTCTCCCTTTTTTAAATTTAGTTAGTCCGCGGCCTTGATACCCATCTCGCCGATAACCTTGCTCCACAAGGCCGTCTCGTCGGCCATCACTTTGCGGAAATATTCGGGCGTACTGGCGACGATCTCCGCGCCCTCCTTGGCAAGGCGCTCGCTGATGTCTCGCGCCCGTGCGGCCTTCACGACGTGCTCGTTCAACCGAGTTACGATTGCCTGCGGCGTCGCTGCCGGCACCAGGATGCCAACCCAGCTGTTGAACTCGTAGTTGGGCACGCCTGCCTCGGCCACCGTCGGCACATCGGGCAGCAGACTGAGACGTTTCTTGCCGGTGACGGCGACCGCGCGCAGCCTCCCCGCGCCGATCTGCGGAGTTGTGGCAAGCGGCGTCTGGAAGCTCACGTCGGACTCGCCGGACACCACCGCGATCACCGCAGCCGCCCCCCCCTTGTACGGAACGTGCAAGATATCGGTGTGCGTCAAATATTTGAACAACTCCGCGCCGAGGTGCGTCAGGCTGCCCGAACCCGCCGACGAATATTTGACGACGCCGGGTTTGGCGTTGGCCAGTGCGATCAGCTGGGCAACGTTGCGCGCTGGCACCGACGGATGCGCCACGATGACGCTCGGCACGACGATGACCAGAGACACCGGCTTGAAGTCGCTCTCGGGCACGAACGGCAGCTTGGGAAACAGCGCCGGGTTGACTACCAGCATGATCGTGTTTGCGAGCAGCGTATAGCCGTCGGCTGGCGCGCGCGCGGCCAGTTCCATGCCGATGTTGGACGACGCACCCACGCGATTGTCAATGATCACATTCTGGCCCAGCGACTCGGTCAGCTTCGGTCCGATCAGGCGCGCGACGATGTCAACGACACCGCCCGGCGGCACCGGCACCACGATACGAATCGCTTTTTGCGGATACTCTTTGACCTGCGCAACCGCAGATCCGCCTGTTAGCAGCAGCGCCATCAATGTCAAAACTAAAAGGGGTTTCACGGCACCTCAACTAATGAATGCGATCAGGGCAAATCCTATGAACCCTTGCGCGATGATGTCAACCAAAATAACCACAAGTTAACCGAGTCGATTTATTTTTCAAAGAGAATTCGACTTTGGGACCTCTGACTGTTGCCGTCGATTCCAATTTGATTAGCAGGTTGCACCGATCTGCGATTTACCACCGCCACACGAGAAACACTGGTTAACGTGCAGTCGGAACGGGTGGTCAATTTGGAGTCGGCGGGAACACATTTGATAAAAAGTATCTTGATTCGAAATGAGAGAGGGGCCGTCGCCACGGAGTGCCGCTTCGGATTTTTACGCTCGCGCAAAACGCAATCGATATTTTGAAACGTCTATTCAATTCATCTCCGCTCAAGCTGCGCGCCCATTATGCCCTCTTAAGCCACGGGGAGCAGACCGGGCAGCGTTAACAAGGAGATTAAGACTGGTCGGGGCGATAGAAAAGTAACTGTGGGTATCCGCCAATATGTTTCAAGGCCAGTGACCGCGCTAATTAGGGCACTCCACCAAGCCGTTCAGCAAATGCACGTATGTCAGTTTCTTTTTCGATCGCCATGGTGCGCTCAATGATTTCGCGCGTGAGCGCAGAACCGAGTACAGGCTCGGCCTGACTGACGAACTTCTTCGAGATATCGTCCCACGTCATCGGGCTGTTCGGATCACCTTTCGGATAGAGCACTTCACGGGCGAAAGTGCCGCGCTTGGTCTTCACCTCCACCGCTGCCGGCCGCGCGCCCTGCTTGAACAACGCCGTCAATTCCGGCTTCGCTTTGAGCGTCGAGACTGCCATCAGCTTAGCCACATCGGGATTGCGCAGCCACGCCTCTTCGAACTGCGCAGAGGTACATTCGCCGGCGACGAGCCCGACCGCTGTGCAGAAATAGAAACTGTGGTCGGCAGTCTCCTTGTTGGTCGGCGCGAACTTGTGTTCGTCCCAGCTTGGCTTGGTGACCGCCTCTTCGTGCGCGTAGATGGTAATTGCTTCGACTTCAGCCGGAACGATATTGTGTTCCGCGCGCAATTCGATCGCCGCCTGCACCATCGCCGGTGTCATGCCTTCGACCGGATAGGGCTTCAAACCGATCTTCATGATGCGGAAGTCGCCGTTTTTCGGCACCAATGGCTCGACGTCGACGCCGCCGGCGACCGTCTTGCCGAAACCGTACGGTCCTTCGAGCAACGTCAAGCAGCCGGTGAAGCCCTGGCGTGCCAGCAGCGAATACAAAATCGCCTGACTGGCCACAATCGGTGCCGAAAGCGCCTTGTCCATCGGAATATCGCCGTGGCGGATTTCCGCGAGAGTGTTCGAGCGCGCGCCCGACAACGCGATCGCGTTGCCGAGCTGGCGCGCGTCAAGGCCAAGCATGCGGCCGGCGCCGGCGGCGGCCGCATACGAACAGGCCACGGTGTGGTGCCAGCCGCGGTGCCACAGGTTCTTCGGCACCGGCAAGTCGGAGAAGCGCATCTGCACTTCGTAGGCGATGATCATACCGAGCAGAAAGTCCGAACCCGAACGACCGCGCCACTCCGCCGCCGCCAGCACCGTTGCAATGGTGTCACTCGGGTGCGCGGTCCATGCCGGACCGAAATAGACGTCGTTGTAATCCTGATAGCGGATTGCCACCCCGTTGGCGAGGGCTGCGAACTGCGCATTGGCTTTGAGGCCCTTCTTGCCGATCAGCGTCGCCTGCGCGCCGCTGTCAAGCTCACCGATGCCCTTGCGCAGAATCTGCGCCGGTTCACTTTCCAGACCGCCGTAGCCGCAGGCAAGACTGTCGAGCAGGATACGCTTGGCATAATCGGCAACCTTGCTGTCAATGTCTGAAAATTGCAGCGCGCCGGCGTAGGCGCCAATGCGCTCGACAATCGTGCTCACGCCGGTACCGTTTGACGTGCCGTCTGTTTGCTGCCTGCGAGCGCATCCATCAATGGCACCAGGCTCGCGACGTTTTCGAGATCGAGCAGATCCTTTTCCACCGCGAGCACTGCATCGGGCAACAGGCGGAAAGCGGCGCAGGCGCGGTATTTGTTGCGCGTGCGCTCCTCCTGCAGGCCGAACGACGGATCGCCCGGTGCGTGCTTGACGTTCTTCGGCAGGCGCCGCCCGTCGGTCGTCACGATCGTCACCTGCACGCTGCCGTCGGCGGGATCGTCGACATGTTTCAGTTTCTGCATGACTGCGCGCACTTCCGGTTCCTGCGTGCGGTTGGCGGTGTAATCCGGAATCTCCGACCAGCCCTTCAACACGCCCAATGCATTGTTGAATGCCATCGAGAACTTGCCCTGCAATCCGGTCTGCGGTTTGGTATGCAGCAGCGGGATCAAACGGAAATCGACTTCGATCGCTTCGATGTCGGCAGGCTTGAGTTTGTGTTCCTTGACGAGCTCGATCACGCCGGACGTCGCGCGGTGCGTCGACCAGCACGCCGGATACCACTTGATGACGAGGCCGCGGCTGATCGACCACACTTTGCCGAGCTTGGCGCAGACAAGTTCTTCGGTGTAATCGCCGGGCCCTTTGAACGCGCGCAGGAAACCCTGTTCGCCGCCGAGTGCGTCCATATCGGCGGTGAAACCGCGCTGTGCCAGCAGCGCCGCGAACACGCCGTTGCGCGCGGCTAGCCCCGCGTGCAGCGGTTTGGTCATGGTGCCGAAATTTTTCTGAATGCCGCAGGCCTCGGAGGCCGCGATGCCGAACGCGTGCATGGTCTGTTCGCGCGTGAGCTTCAGCAGCCGCGCCGCGGTCGCAGTCGCGCCGATCGTGCCATACGGGCCGGTCGGATGCCAGCCGAGGTGCCAGCTCTTGGTATCGATTTTGCCGAAAGTATTGCGGTCGGCCATCGCGTTGCCGACTTCGTAGCCGGCGACATAGGCTTCGATCGCTTCCTTACCGCTTGGCTTCGTAAGATCGGCCAGCGCGAAAATCACCGGCGCCAGCACCGCAGTCGGATGACCGAAGCCGCCGACATCGTCGTAATCCAGCGCGTGCGCCAGCGTACCGTCAGCCATCGCGGCTTCGGGCGCGCTGGTCGCAGTGCCGAGCCCGATCACCCGCGCCTGTGGATTGCCGCCGACGAAATCGAGGTAATTGCCGATCACCGCCGAGGTTTCGGTTGTCGAACCGGCGAGTGTTACGCCGGTAGTATCGAGTAGGCCCCACTTGACCCATTTGACGGCTTCAGCGGGAATATCCGCTAACTTGAGTCGGACGGTGAAATCGGCACATGCTGACGTGACGGTCATTTTTAGTTTCTCCGGTTGGTTTCAGGCGCCATCGCGCCGGGCGTTGAAATCCGCACTATCACTAAGCGTGCGCGCAGAGCCTGCAATTTGAAATACTACAAAGAAACCAACACTTTCTCAATGTAGTAGTTCTTATAGCAGCTGCCGTTTTTTTCATACTGCCGGGCCGGCGCATTTCCAAGACAGGAACGCGGCGCATGCACCCGCCGCCACCTCAGGCCAGGGTGGGCACGTTCAGCTTGATCTGCGCCATGTCGACCTCGACCCCGTCCATTGCCTGCTGGACGATGTCGCGCGGCAGATGCGGCGCGTAGAGCGAAATGAACGACCGCAGGAAGCTGCGCTGATAGGTATTTTTCCGGATCGAAACATTGAGGAGGCTCGACTTGAACAGATGGCTCGCGCCCATGATGCGCAGGTTCTTGTCTTTGGTCGGGTCAAACGCTACCGTCGCCAGCACTGCAATGCCGAGGCCGCGCTCGACGTAGGCCTTCGTCACGTCCGCGTCGACCGCGCTCAGAACAACGTTGGGTTTGAGACCGGCCCGTGCGAACGCCTCTTCGATCACCCAGCCGCCGCTGAATTCGGCACCGAATGTAACGATCGGATATTGAGACAGCTTCTCCAGCGTCAGGCGTTTTTCTTTCAGGATGGGGTGCCCGCGCGGCGCGACGATACAGCGGGTCAGGCGGTAGACCGGCACCGAAATCAGGTCGTCGTAGCTGCGCGATGTTTCGGTGGTGATCGCCACATCGGCCTTGCCCGCAACGACCATTTCGCAGCACTGAATCGGATCGCCCTGCCGCAGGGTCAATCGCACGCCGGGAAACTGCTTGGCAAAGGCTTCGATCACCCCGGGCAGCGAATAGCGGGCCTGCGTATGGGTGGTGGCGACAGTAAGATCGCCGACGTCATTGGCCGAATATTCCTTGCCAATCAGGCGCAGACTTTCGATGTCCTGCAATATTCTCTCTGCGACCCGCACGACTTCGTGCCCGGCCGGCGTCAGCGCTTCGATCTTGTTCGTTCTGCGACGGAAGATCTGGACCCCGATCTCTTCTTCGATTTCGCGGATCTGGCGGCTGATGCCGGGCTGGGAGCGAAACAGCGTCTCGGCCGCGGTCGACATTCTGAGCCCCTGCTTGACCACTTCGCAGATCGCCCGCAACTGATGGATATTCACCGTAATCCCCTGCGTCTGAAATCAGAACACCTTATGTGCATTGTAAGGCGTTTCCGCGGCGGCGCGTCCCGACTGCTTCGCGATTAGCGGCCGGCGCGATCCGCACGCGCCGGGCGCACGACGTCGTTGCGGTCGCCGTCCCAGGAAGGCGGTATCAATATTGCGCCGTCGACGCCGGTGTCATTCATTTTGCGCAGGGTGTCATCAATGGTCAGCGACTCCGACCTTGGCGGTCTGCGACGCAGCAGCTACGGCCGCGGAG
>CALQCM020000047.1 GCA_943329075.2 Chitinophaga pinensis
CGGTGCTTCTCGCAGGCGGGGCGCCTGCGCCACGAAGAGCAAGGCCACCGCGCGAGTCCGCTTTTGTAGCGCAGGCGACTCGCCTGCATCAACAGCGCTCGACAAACCGTTGGCGCAGCCAGGGGTCACGGGTTTACTACAGAGTGCCAATCTCTACAAACTGACACGGTGCTTCTCGCAGGCGGGGCGCCTGCGCCACGAAGAGCAAGGCCACCGCGCAAGTTCGCTTTTGTAGCGCAGGCGACTCGCCTGCATCAACAGCGCCCGACAAACCGTTGGCGCATTCAGGCATCGTTCGTTCACTGCAGAGCGCCTATCGCTACAAACTGACACGGTGCTTCTCGCAGGCGGGGCGCCTGCGCCACGAAGAGCAAGGCCGCCGCGCGAGTTCGCTTTTGTGGCGCAGGCGACTCGCCTGCGTCAACAGCGCCCGAAAAACAGTCGGCGCAGCCAGGCATCACGGGTTCACTACAGAGCACCTATCTCTACCAACTGACGCGGTGCTTCTCGCAGGCGGGGCGCCTGCGCTACGAAGGGCTGGGCCGCCGCTCCCGTTCGCTTTTGTAGCGCAGGCGACTCGCCTGCATCAACAGCGCCAGACAAACCGTTGGCCCAGCCAGGCATCGCGGGTTCACTACAGAGCGCCGATCTCTACAAACTGACGCGGCGCTTCTCGCAGGCGGGGCGCCTGCGCCACGAAGGGCAAGGCCGCCGCTCCCGTTCGCTTTTGTGGCGCAGGCGACTCGCCTGCGTCAACAGCGCCCGACAAACCGTCGGCCCAGCCAGGCATCGCGGGTTCACTGCAGAGTGCCTATCTCTACAAACTGACTCAGCGCTTCTTGCAGGCGGGGCGCCTGCGCTACGAAGGGCAAGGCCGCCGCTCCCGTTCGCTTTTGTGGCGCAGGCGACTCGCCTGCGCTACAAGATCGACAGCCTGCGCTGATCAATTCGTTACTCGTATCGCCTTCCACGCGGACGTATTCCTGCCTTTTGCCATGCCCGCCATGACGTCGCCGTCAACACGCCCCGTATATTCGACACCGTTGACGGTGAAACGGATCTCGGTGCCGTGCAGGCGCCCGTTCTCGAGCGGCAGGTTGATGCCGTTGAATTCATAACTGCCGGACACGCGCTGAAAATCCTGTTCGAAGACGAGATCGCCATCGGGCGTGCGCCAACTGCCCGCGACCTGCGCCGGCACCACATACAGAAAGACGATACAGAACGCCGCGCAGTCCTTGCGCACGGTCTCCGCAGCATCGGACGGCCAGCCCGGCACTTCATAGGTATTTGAAACGATGCGCGAGCCGGGCTGCATGGCGAGGAACTTCGGCATCAGCTTGCGCAGATTGTCTGGTATCAAAAACAGGGCCAGCACGCTGGCCGGCGACACATCGGCCGCATACATGTCGCCCTGCACGAACTCGGCCCGTGCCGCCACACCCGCCGCCGCGGCAAGCCTGCGCGCGTGTTCGACAAGTTCGGGGTTGAATTCGACGCCGCGGGCGCGCGCGCCGCGCTTCGCCGCGCCGATCACGTTGCGGCCGTCGCCGGAGCCAAGATCGATGACAAAGTCCCCGGCGGTGACGCGCGCCATGTCGAGCATCTTCTCGACGATCACCTCGGGGCTCGGCACCCAGATCACATCCTTGCCGTCCTGGCCGACCCGCGGTTGGTACTGCGCCTCGGCCGCGCGCGCGGCCCCGTGTGCCGCGGCGACCACCAGACAGGCGGCGAACAAAACCCGCGGCAGTCGCTTCGATTCACATGCATTCATGACTGATTGAAACCCCTCGCTGCGAAGACACGAAATATTAGCAAACCCGCGCCCGCTTCTGCAGCAATGGTATTCTTGTTTGCACTTTTCCCGGAGGAACAAACATGCACATCGACGGCGGATGCCACTGTGGATACATCAAATACGAAGCCGAGGTCGATCCCGAATCGGTCGGCGTCTGTCATTGCACCGATTGCCAGACGCTCACCGGCACCGCCTATCGCACCACCGTGCAATCGCTGAAAGGCGCGTTCAAGCTGCTGTGCGGCGAACCGAAAATCTACATCAAGACCGCCGAGAGCGGCAACCAGCGCGCGCACGGTTTCTGCCCACAGTGCGGCACGCCACTGTTTGCCACCACCGTCGGTACTCCCGACATCTACGGCATCCGTGTCGGCACCGCGCGCCAGCGGCGCGAACTGCCGCCGCAGCGCCAGGGCTGGTGCCGTTCGGCGCAGGCGTGGTCGATGAACATCGACGCGCTGCCGCAGAGCGCGATGCAGCGCCCGCGCTGAAGCCACACGCACGCGGCGCGCGCGACCGGCGCGCCACCGCGTGCTAACATCACGGCAATCCTGAACGGCGCGCCCGCTGCGGCGCAAGTCTGTCGCGGCTAGCGTTTCCGCCGGCAACCGCCAGAAGCCGGCGCGATCTCCTGACGGCTACAACCTTGCCGCGCAATGTCGCGGCGCAACCGCGTCCTAGAAAGCAGCATGGCCCTCTACATCATCGTTGCGATGACCTTCCTGGCCCACGTCGGCTTCGCGGGCAGTCGCGTGCTGGTCGCGCTGTTCGCGGTCGATCAGGGCGCCACCCCGTTCATCGTCGGTACCGTGATATCGCTGTACGCGGCGGTTCCCATCGTGCTGGCGCTGCCGGCCGGCCGCATGACCGACCGCCTCGGTTACCAAATTCCGATTCTGTTCGGCACCTGCGGCATCTGCATCGCGTTGTTGATGGTCTGGGTCTGGCCGACCATGACGACGCTGTATTTCACCGCCACGCTGCTCGGCATTTCATTCATGGCGTTCCAGATCGCCACGCAGACGCTGGTCGGCGCGATGTCGGCACCGGAACGCCGTGCCAACAATTTCAATCTCATCAGTCTGGGCTTCGCCTTGGCCAACTTCATCGGCCCGCTGCTTGCCGGCATATTGATCGACCAGATCGGTCACGGCCGCACGTTTTTTGCGCTCGCCATGCCGCTGGTGCCAGCCATTATCATTGCAGCACTGGGTTCACGCTGGATACCAGACGTGCATACCAAATCGCAACAACCAAGCAGCGGTTCGCGCGACCTGCTGAAGATCAAGCCACTGCGCAACGCGATGATCGCCAGCGCCATCGTTTCCTCGGCCTGGGACCTGTATCAGTTCTTCATGCCGATCTACGGCCGCGCGCACGGGTTGTCGGCCACTGAAATCGGTTTCATCCTGAGCGCCTTCGCCACTTCGATCATCATGGTGCGCCTCGTGCTGCCACTCGGCCTCAAGCGCGCCAGCGCCGCCGAATTGCTGACCTACGCGATGTTCGTCGCCTGCGCGGGGTACTGCCTGTTCCCGCTGTTTCACACGGTGTGGACGCTGGCCATCGCCTCATTCATTCTCGGCATCGGTTGCGGCTGCGGCCAGCCGCTGTCACTGACGCTGGTCTACAACGCCTCGCCGCCCGGGCGCACCGGCGAATCGGCCGGCTTGCGTATCACCGCCAATCAAACTATGCACTTTATTGTGCCGCTGTTGTTCGGTGCGCTCGGCTCGGTGGCCGGCATGGCGGCGGTGTTTTTCACCAACGCTGGATTGCTGGCGATCGGCGGCGGGTTCAGCCAGCGCAATCACGCCACGGGCAAAACGCAGCCGCCTTCCTGAAGAAAAAGGCGCGCTATTTTTTCGCCGCGCCGCCGCACAGCTTCAGATTAGTGCGCGCAGCCTTGACTACCGGCAGCCAGTTAGTTGCATCGGTCGGCGGGAGATTGTCCTCTATCTGCTTGTCGCTTATCGCCGCGTCTTCTGCCAGCGGTTCGAGTGTGCGCAAGCAGGCGGCGGCATCGCCGCTGCGCAACTGCACGAGCGCAAGATCGTTGCGCATCCAGCCGATCTCCAGCCAATCGAGCGTTTTGGCACAGCCATTGAATGCAGGTTCTATTTTCGCGCGTGCCGCCGCGTAGTTCTTGCGGTCATAGAGCCTCTTGAATTCGTCGCGCGTGCGCTTGATTTCGTCCGGCGCGCAGCCGGCCGCCGGCGTCAGATAGCGGCCCTCGAACATCGCACGCGCGCCGCAATAATAACGGCAGACACCCTCATCAACGCTGCCAACCTCGATGCCGTCGATTGCTCCAGAAAATGTCACGACACAGGGTTTGTCTTTTTCAAAACCTTCGAGCACGGCCCGGCCGTTGCGAATTGCACCCTCGAGCGAGCAGGAATGCGCGTTGCCGCCCATCGCTGCGATAGCGAATTTCAGCGCGCCGCTTTTGTCGGGGTTGATTTTCAGCGTGCCCCAACCGCGCTCGGTCACGTAATTGCCGGGCTGCAGCGGCGGTTCAGCAGCCTGCACGAACAGCGATACCGACAACATGACCACCGGAATCAAACACTCAATGCGCCGCTTCCTGTTCAAGCTTTTCCCTGCGACAGTTTCTGCAATTGTTCCCAGAGTTCTTCAGCCACGTTCACATTGCCGCCGGCGCCTGCCGCCAGCGCATGCCTGCGGTCGCCGGGCAAACGCACACCTTCATCGGCCAAGATGGCGGAGACCAGCGTTTCGACGCGTTCGAAATAGACTTCGCTGCCGGCCAGCGCGCCGGGATCGATGGCGATGAAGGATTGCCCCAGGCGCAGCGGCGGACCTTCGTTGGTATGCATCGAGGCGACTTCATGCGACAGCGCGGCACCGGTCAGCGCGCAGCAGATCAGTTCGACGGCGAGTGCCAGCATCGTTCCTTTCAGTCCGCCCACCGCATAAAGACTGCCGCCCACGAGAATTTTTTGCGCATCGTTGGTCGGCTGGCCGTCTTTGTCCATGCCCCAGCCATCCGGGATCGGTTTGCCTTCCTTCACATTCAGCATAATCTGGCCGCGCGTGACCTGCGTCAGCGACAAGTCGACTACGATCGGCGGCGCGTTCTTGCGGCCGAAAATCGCCGCCACCGGATTGGTGCCGAAGATCGCGCGTGTGCCGCCCCACGACATGATGGCGGACGAGGCGTTGCTGAAGGCGAGGCCGACCATGCCGGCCGCCGCCACCGGTTCCAGCAGGATGCCGAGCGCGCCGCAATGATGGCTGTTGGTCACACCTGCAAAGCCCATGCCCTGCGTGCGCGCCCGCGCCACCGCCTGTGCGACAGCCATTTCGCAAGCTTCGAAACCGAGCCCGTTACCGGCATCGATCAGGCAGGCCGCGGGCTTTTCATTGACGATCTTCGGCACCGCCGCGCCGTTGGCGCGTTTGACGCCGAGGTGGCCGCAGTAACTCGCCACGCGCATCACGCCATGCGTCGGCAGACCCTGCACATCGGCGGCAACCAGATATTTGGCAGTGGTGCGCGCCATGTGGTCAGAGGCGCCGTGGGCTTTGAGTGCGCTGACGGCGAGTTCGGTAAGTTCGTGAATTGATTGAAGTGCCATAGGGTTTCAGAAGGTTTCAGAAACGAATCAGGTGAATTACCGCAATGGCCGATTTACACGTCATACCCGCGAAAGCGGGTATCCAGCCTTTTGCACAAATGTAAAACATAAAGCCTGGACTCCCGCTTCCGCGGGAGCGACGAGCAGCAATCAATCGTCGTTACAACATCGCGCGAATGATACCGCCGTCGACACGCTGCGCCGCGCCGTTGACCGCCGAGGCATTCGCCGAACAGAGAAAAACGATCTGGTCGGCGATTTCTTTTGGCGTGGCAAAACGCTGCAGCAGCGAGTTGTTCGCTTCCTGTTTGAAATAATCGGCAGTCATTTGCTCAACCGAAACGCCCGCACTTTTCGCCATCGTGTCCATGAACACATCAACCCCGTCGCTCCACGTCGCGCCGACCAGCGCGCTGTTGACCGTAACGCTGGTGCCTTTGGTCGATTCGGCGAGGCCACGCGCCACCGACACCATCGCCGCCTTGCTCATCGCGTAATGCAGCATCACCGGATTGGGTTTTACGCTTTGTTCCGACGCAATGAAAACGATGCGGCCGCTGTTGCGCTCGAGCATGCCGGGCAAAAATGCCTTGCTCATGCGCACTGCGCTCATCACATTCAACTGGAACATCGCATCCCAGTCGGCGTCTTCGAGTTCGGCCAGTGGTTTGACCTCGAAGTAACCGACATTGTTGACCAGCACATCGAGTGTGCCGATTGAATGGACGGCGTCGACCACGGTGGCGGCACCTTCCGCCGTTGCCATATCGGCGGCCACCCCGAACACATCACCCGACGCTTTCAAACGTTCGATCGCCGCCGCCACACGTGCCGGCGTGCGGCCGTTGATGACCACGCGCGCGCCTTCCGCGAGCAGGCCCTGCGCGATAGCGAAGCCGATACCGGCGGTCGAACCGGTGACCAATGCGAGTTTGCCTTTGAGTCCGAGATCCATCTCAATCCACCTAATCCGATCTAATCAACTTTAACGCCGGCATCCTTCACTACCTTGGACCACTTCGGCACTTCCTTCTGCATAAAAGCGGCGAATTCTTCCGGCGTGTTGCCGACGATGTCACCGCCCTCGCCCTTGAAACGTTCCTGCACATCGGGCTGCTTGAGGATGCGCACGATATCCGTATGCAATTTCGCCACGATCTCTTTTGGCACGCCGGCCGGCGTTAATACGCCATACCAATTCACCGCCTCGTAATCCTTGACGCCGCTCTCGGCGATGGTAGGCACTGCCGGCAACGGCGCGAGGCGTTTGGCACTGGTGACGCCCAGCGCGCGCAGCTTGCCACCGTTGATCAGCGGCAACGCCGGCGGCATGCTGCTGCCGTAGATCACAATCTGGCCGCCGATCAATTCGGTGATCGCCAGCGAAGCGCCTTTGTACGGAATATGCAACATGTCGATCTTCGCCATTGATTTGAGCATTTCCAGCGACAGGTGGCCGATGGTGCCGTTGCCCGGCGAACCGAAGGTCACCGCCCCCGGCTTGGTTTTGGCGTAAGCGATCAGCTCCTTCGCGTTTTTTGCCGGGAACGACGGATGCGAAACGATGACGATCGGCGTGGCGATGACCTGCGTGATCGGCTGCAGGTCTTTGATCGAATCGTAGGGCAACTTGGCGTAGAGCCCGGGCGCAACGGCAATGTTCGACGCCTGCCCGAGCACGATGGTGTAACCGTCAGCCGGCGTTTTCGCGGCAATGCCCAACCCCAGCGTGCCGCCGGAACCCGGACGGTTGTCGGCCACCACCTGCACGCCCCAGAGTTTTGACAGTTCCGCCGAAATAACGCGCGATATGAGATCCGTGCCGCCGCCCGGCGGGAACGGCACCACCCAACGCACCGGTTTGTTGGGATACGTCTGCGCAACCGCGACGGTCGCGCACAACATCAACACAGCAGCGAACGTTTTTTTCATCATCGTCTCCGGTTTACGTCGGAATTACTGCGCGGCGCGCGCCACGCCATCGGCAATCAGTTTGTCGATCGCCGGCGCTGTGTAGCCGAGATCCGACAATAACTCGCGTGTGTGCTGCCCGACCTGCGGCAGATCAATGCGCGTGCCAAGCCGGTGGCCGCCGACTTCGATCGGCAGTGCCGGCACCTGGGTCTTGATGCCGTTCATCAGCGTAATATCGGTGAGGCCACCCGAGGCTTTTAGATGCGGATCGTCGAAGAGGTCTTCAGGTCTGGAAATCGGCGCAAACGGCAGGCCGAGTTTTTCGCAGCGGTCCATCAGTTCCTGCTTGCCCATCGTTTTGAAGATTGCAGTCAGCACCGGAATCACGCGCGGCCGTTCGGTGACACGCATCGGATTGGTCTTCAGCGCCGGATCGTTCAACATTTCGCTAAGGCCGAAGGATTCGCAGAACACCTTCCACTGCGTATCGGTGACCACGCCGACGAAGACCTGCTCGCCTTCGGACGTCGTGAATGTGTCGTAGACCGCCCAGGCGCGCACGCGGTCGGGCATGGGCACCACCGGTGTGCCCGTCATGAAACCTTCGAGCATGTGCTGCGCCATCAGAAAAACATTGTTCTCGAACAAGCCGCTTTGCACATACTGGCCTTCGCCCGTGGCTTTGCGCTGAATGATTGCGGCGAGTATCGCAATCGCGCCGAACATGCCGCCCATGATGTCGTTGACCGAGGCACCAGCGCGGATCGGTTTGCCCTTGCCGCCGGTCATATAGGCGAGCCCGCCCATCATCTGCACCACTTCGTCGAGCGCGGTGCGGTGCTCATAGGGCCCGGGCAGAAAACCCTTGTGCGAGCAATAGATGATGTCGGTTTTCAGCTTCTTCACCGCTGCGTAGCCGAAACCGAGTTTCTCCATGGCGCCCGGGCGGAAGTTCTCGCTCACGACATCGGCGGTGGCAATCAGCTTCAGCACGATCTCGCGGCCCCCCGCCGATTTCAAATCGACGGCGAGACTTTTCTTGTTACGGTTGTAGGTCGGAAAGAATCCCGCGCCTGAGGCGGGGAGGTGGCGCGTGTGGTCGCCGGCTAGCGGTTCGATCTTGATCACGTCGGCGCCGAGATCGGCGAGCACAAGGCCGCAGGTCGGCCCCATCACCATGTGCACGAATTCGACGACGCGGATGCCGGCAAGCGGCAGTTTTTGTTCTTGCTTCATCAATACCTCATCAATGCAAATGCGATTCAGCCGCAGAGGACACAGAGTTCACCGAGAAAACAGCGCGAAACACGTCGCGCTCTGTGTTCTCTGTGTCCTCTGTGGCTAATGTTTTGCGTTCAGCCCTGCCGCCGCAACATAACCATAGAGCGGTTCATCGGGTATGCCTTCGCTCAGGATGCCGCGAACAGCCAACAGCTTGTCGAGATCGACACCGGTGCGAAATCCCATGGCTTCGAGCATGTAAACGAGATCTTCAGTGACGATATTGCCGCTCGCCCCCGGCGCAAACGGACAACCACCGAGCCCGGCCAGCGACGCATCGAAGGTGCGCACGCCGATGTCGAGTGCGGCCAGCACGTTCGCCAGACCCAGGCCGCGCGTGTTGTGAATATGTAAACCGGCGACATGCCCGATTTCCGCTTCAACGAGTTTGTAGACGCGGCGGATCTGCGCCGGATTGGCCATGCCGGTGGTGTCCGCCAACCCGACCTCATCGCAACCAGCCGCCATGCTTGCCACCGCCAGCCGCAGCACTTCGCTTTCTTTCACCTCGCCCTGAATCGTGCAGCCGAACACCGTGGACAAACCGGATTCAATCCTCGGCCGCTTTGCTTTCGGCATTTCGTCACGTGCCTCGCAAATACGGCGTACATCCTCCATCATTTCATCGGGCGTCTTGCGCACATTGGCAAGGCTGTGTTCATGGCTCACCGATACCGGCAGCGTGATCTTGTGCGCGCCCGCCTCCATCGCGCGAATTGCCCCCTTTAGATTGGGCGCCAGCACGGCCACCGTCAGGTTCGGAATCGTCAACGCATGCGCGACGATCTCCGCGGCATCGACCATCTGCGGAATCAGTTTCGGCGGCACGAAGGAACAGACTTCGATTTCACGCAGGCCTGCCGCCGCCGCCGCGCTGATCCAGCGCTTTTTGTATGCGGTCGGCATGAACTGTTTTGCATTCTGCAGACCATCGCGCGGACCGACCTCGCTGACCAGCACATCAATATCGTTAGCCATGATTTCCTCACGTTACACACTGCCACCCGGAAGCGTCGATTCTAACGCCTGGCCGCACCGTTATCCGCCCGCTATATAATTGCCCCGGCCAATTCAAGCCAGCGTCGCTACCGGAGTCCTTGCATGCACAGCATCACCCGCCAGTTGTCCGACGCGCAGTTCAGCCGCATCGTCACCCATGACGGCGTCGTGCATCTGGCCGGCCAACCCGCCAAAGACCGCAGCGCTTCGGTAAAAGCGCAGACCACCGAGATCCTGCGCAGCATCGACGCCCTGCTCAAAGCAGCCGGCACTGACAAATCGCGAATGCTCACCGCCATCATTTACCTCGCTGATATGCGGCAGAAGGCGCAGATGGACGAGGCCTGGCTGGAATGGGTTGATGCGAGCAACACGCCGGCGCGCGCCTGCGTCGAAACGCGGCTCGGCAACCCCGGCTCCGAGGTAATGATTCGCGTGGTTGCCGCGCTTTGATTTCGGCGCATAATTGCCAACCAGTCATACTGATTTTTTGAAACCAAGGAGCACGCCATGAGCACCATTACCCGCCACGATTCCGATGCCCGCCTCTCGCGCGCCGTCATTCACAATGGCGTCGTTTATCTCGCCGGCCTCACCGCCGACAAACGCGCCGCCGGCATGAAGGAACAGACCACCGAGATCCTGAACAAGATCGACGTGCTGCTGAAAAAGTCCGGCACCGATAAATCAAAACTGTTGAGCGCCATGATTTACGTCACCGACATGCGCCTGAAGCCGGCGATGGACGAAGCCTGGCTGGCCTGGGCGGATGCGCAGAACCTGCCGGCGCGTGCCTGCGTCGAAACGCGTCTCGGCACACCCGATACGCTGGTTGAAATCATGGTCGTGGCCGCGCAGTAGACCGCGATGAGCCACACCATCAAGCGCTGGGAGTGCGACCCCAAGCTTTCGGACATGGTGCAACACGCCGGCATTCTGTATCTGGCCGGCCAGATCCCCGAGGACCTTGCGGCAAACACACGGGGCCAGACCGCCGAAGTGCTGGATTTGATCGACCGCCTGCTGGGGAAAGCCGGCAGCGACAAATCGAAACTGCTCTCCGCAATTATTTTTATCTCTGACATGCGCGAAAAACCGCAGGTCGATGCAGCGTGGCTGACATGGGCGGACCCGCAGTCCGTGCCGGCGCGCGCCGTCGTCGAAGCGCGGCTTTTGAACCCGCATACGCGTGTCGAAATTGTCTGCACGGCGGCCCAATGAAACCAGAACTCGCGAATGTAAAAGCGCTGACCTTCGACGTCTTCGGCACGGTGGTGGACTGGCGCGGCGGCATCGCGCGCGAAGTGCGTGCCATGGCCAGCGAAAAAAAGCTGCGCGTCAATGCGTCGAAATTCGCCGACGCCTTGCGCTCCGGCTACCGTCCGGCGATGAACCGTGTTGCCAGCGGCGAACTGCCGTGGACCAAAATCGACAACCTGCACCGCATGATCCTCGACGAGGTGCTGGCAAAGTTCCGCGTCAGCGCATTAAGCGAACTGGAAAAGGTCGAACTCAACCGCGCCTGGCACCGCCTCAAACCGTGGCCCGATACCGTGCGCGGCCTGAAACGCCTGAAAAAGAAATTCACCATCAGCACGCTGTCGAACGGCAATGTGGCGCTGCTCAACAACATGGCGAAAAACGCCGGCCTGCCGTGGGACCTGATTCTGTCGGCGGAAATCTTCCATCACTACAAACCCGAACCCGAAGTCTATTTGGGTGCTGCCGACATGCTCGGGCTGCAGCCGCATGAAGTGATGATGGTCGCCGCGCACAAGGACGATCTGCGCGCCGCCGCGCGCCAGGGCCTGCGCACCGCATTGGTGTTGCGGCCGAACGAATACGGCAAGGGGCGCCACCCCGATCTGTCACCGGAACCGGCGTTTGATATCAACGCGTCTGACTTCGGCGATCTGGCGACGCAACTCGGCATCTGAACGCACGACGACGGGACGAAAAAAACGGCCGCAATGCGGCCGTTTTTTATGCGCTGGGCTGAAGCGCTATTTGTCGCCGGCATTGGCCGGGCTGCGCACCTCGATGCCGGCGACCTTCGCCAGATCACGGTGTATGCGCGCCACGCGTTCGACCTCCCCTTTTGCCGGGAAGCGCTCGTAAAATCCTTCGACCTTAAATGCCTTTTGCTGATCGGCCCAGACCGCGAGACGTTGCTCCCAGCGCTTTTGCCGGCCATCGGCGGGATCGGCATCCTCGCGCGCGAGATCGGCGCAAACACGGATCATCGCCTTGATCGTCACCGGCTTGGTCGTCATGTAGCCGTCGCTGGCCCAGGTCTCGCCCCAGGCCTTGTGCGCGGCCTTCAGAAAATCGCGCACTACGTTGTAATATTTTTCGGCTTCGCGATAACTGTTGCTCGCCTGTTTGATTTTTTTCCAGTCGGCGCGCACCCAGCGGTAGAGTTCGTTGAAGAGCTCAGCCTGCAATATCCATTTGTCTTTCTGGCTGCGGCCGCCCAACCGGTTGACGCGGTAGCGCAAGGGGCTGTCGGACTCGCTATAGAGGCTGTCGACCAGACGCGCGGCAAAGCGGCGGTCCGGATCGGCCCAGGACACGCGCTCGTACAAATCGACGAGATGGCTCTTGTTGATGCGGGTCGGTGTCGAATTGATGATAACGAACATTTCGGCGGCAAAATCTTCGCTGCGGCCGTCGAAAATCACGCAGGGCACGTCGATGTTCTTGGCTTCGTCCGGATGCTCGGTGAGATAAAAACGCAGTGCCGCGAGGCGGTGCTGGCCGTCGATGATCAGAAATTTGGAATTCGGGTCCTGCAGATGACCAACCGATTCCTGGCCTTCGAGCGCGCGGAAATTCAGGCGGTCGCTGGTGAACAGCAGAACGGTGCCCGGGATCGGCGGCTGCGTCACCGCCATTTCATAAAAGTTCTTTAGAGACCGGACCTTGGCGCGCGACAACTGGCGCTGGAAAGCGGCATCAGTACGTTCGACGCGGGCGATGAACTGGGCAATCTCATCGTGCTGCGGCACCGCCTGAGGCACGATTTGCTCGTCCTCATCGTAATAGCGGCTGATAAACCGAACCTTACCGAGGATTTCTTTCGCGGAGTAGCTAGCGAGATAGAAAATCCCGTCTTTTTGGCGAATTCTGGTTGCGAGCATGGCGCGTCTTTCGAGTTTATTTTTCCAATGCTTACATATGCTTACCGACGATTTCGGCAGCGGCCCCGGGTGCTCCCAAGGACTTAATGATATATGAAATCATGGGGCTGCGGCTCAAAAACCGCCCCCTGAAGCGCAAAATACAGGCCTGGCAGCCCCTTTCGAGGCGGATAAGGCCCAAAAACAGGGTGGTCAGGCGCGCAGCAAATCGAGCGGCGTATAGCGTCCGTTAAGCGCCAGCGCCGAATTGATGCCCCACCAGCGATCAAGCGCGGTGGCGTAGAGATCGCGAAAATCGACGGCAAACGGCAGATTGCCGTTGCCGTCAAGCCGCCCCAGCGCCGGCGGCAGCCCGTAGAGCCCGCCGCGCACGCGTCCGCCGCTGACGAAATGGGCGTTCGCCGTGCCGTGGTCGGTACCGCCGCTCTGGTTTTCGCGCGGACGGCGCCCGAATTCACAGTAGGTCATCATCAGCGTGCTGTCCCAGCGGCCGATCTCCTGCATGGCCGCGCGCATCGCGACCAACCCCTCGGCCAGTTCCTTCAGCAGGCGTTGCTGCGTGCCCTGTTGCCCGCTGTGGGTGTCGTAACCGCTGTGCGTGACGCGGATCGCCGCGATGCCGGCCTTGCTCGCCACCACCTGCGCCGCGGTCTTAAACGCGTTGCCCAGCGCGTGATTGGGAAATTCACTGCGCAGCGTCACGCTGTTGTTGCCGAGATTGGCGGCGGCCTGGGTCACATCGCGCTCGACCTTCAGGATGTGCGACAGCGCCGCATTGCGCGCAACGCCCTCGCCGCCGGCCAATCGCGCCTGGCGCACAAAATCGCCGGTGTTGTTGAGCGCCAGCGCGCGCGTACCGCCGCCGGCCAGCGGACCCATTTCATTGGAACCGACGACCACGCCGTCAGCGGCGAAACTGCGCGGCACCGGCGCCTCAGCGAACGCGCGCGTCAGCCAGCCGTCGCTCAGGTATTGATCGCTTTTCGACGCCGTGTCCCAGATTTCGATCGAACGGAAATGCGAAAGGTTGGCGGCCGGGTAACCAATGCTTTGCACGACCGCGAGTTCGCGGTTCTGCCACAACGGCATCAATGGCTGCAGCGAAGGATGCAGGCCCGCGGCGGCATCAAGCTGCAGGACCTGGTCGCGCGCGACCGCGATGCGCGGGCGCAGGTTGTAATACTCGGCATCGGCATAGGGCACGACGGTATTCAATCCATCATTGCCGCCCTTCAGTTCGACCAATACCAACAGATTGTCGTAACGGCCGGCGCCGGCAGCGTAGACCGCATCGGGCAACCACGCCGTTACCGCGGCAGCCCCTGCACCGGCCAGAAAATCACGCCTGTTCATATCACCTCCTTTGCACGCCGCTCAAATTCAGCTCACTTAAGTTGATAGGCCGGGTCCAGCACCAGTTCGCGCAAACGCGGCACGCCCTGTGCCGTGCTGGCAGCGGTCGCGGCGGGTTCGGTCGCCAAAACAACTTTCGTCAACAGCGCGTCCCCCTGCGCAAACTGTTTGAACCAGAGTTCGCTGTCGAAATGAATGTCCAGCGCGGCGCGCACCAGACGCTCGCGCGGCGACGCCCCGGGCAGCGCGGCCGGCAACGGTTGGCGCATTTCCTGCGCGCGGAACAGGCGTTCGAGAAACTGTTTGCGCGAAAGCAGCGACGCGCTGTTGATCCACGCCTCGCCACCGGGCCAACCTTTGACATTGGGCGGCGCAAAAACATCCTGGCCGAGCTGGCGCGCCGCCAGCAGAAACGGCGTGACTTCACCCGTCTCAAAGCGGAACTGGCGCAGCGTGCCGACGATCAGATCGACCGGCGATTTAATCAAGGCGGCGCGGTTCTGCGGCGCATAAAAGGCATCAGCAAGAAGCAGCGCGCGCAGTGCCACCTTGATGTTGTAGCGGTTGTCGCGGAACATGCGCGCAATGCGACGCACCTCCGTGGCATCGGGCTGCGGCGAAACAACCTCGCGCCACAGCTTGCTGACGACAAACTCGCCGGTCTGCGCTTGTGCGAGCAACAGGTCGAGCACCGCATCACCATCGAAATTACCGCTGCGGCCGAGCAGCGTTTTGACGCCCTCGTCGTGCGCCGGCCGCCGGAACAGGTATTCGCCGCTATCCGGATCGATGCTCCAGCCGGTAAAGGCACGCGCCGCCTCCTTGACATCCTGCTCGCTGTAATGGCCCTCGCCGAGCGTGAACAACTCCATCACCTCGCGCGCGAAGTTTTCATTCGGCTTGCCTTTGCGATTGGAGGCGCCATCCAGATAAACCACCATCGCCGGGTCTTTCGACACCTCGTGCAGCAGGTCGCCGAAATAGCCGAACGCGTGTTTGCGCAACAACTGGTTCTGGCGGTACATCAATACCGGCGAGCGCACCTTCTGCAGGCCGGAAACGAAATGGTTGTGCCAGAACAGCACCATTTTTTCCGTCAGCGGCGACGGCGTGGTGAGCATTTCGGTGATCCACCAGCCGCGCAGTTCGGCGCCCTTCTCGGCCTGCTGGCGCTGAAAGGCCTTGCGTTCCTCCTCGCTCGCATCACGCAGCCTGCGCGGCGATTCGAACTCGTTCACCCACGCCGGCGGCGGCGTGATCATCTTGCCGGAGGTCCACGCCAGCAACTGGTCGACCGCCTGGGCACGCGTCAGTTTGGCAAACGACTCAATGTCTTCGACGTTGGCGGCAAAACTCGTGCGGTTGAGCAGATGGCGCGCCTCGTCAAAGCCCATCGGCGCGCCGGCCGCCAGCGCCGGCAGCAGTGCAATCAGAAAAACGAACAGTCGTTTGAGCATGATCGCAGCGGCCGGCACGAGACCTTACTTGGCGGCGGGTTTGCGCCCGCCGCCCGCCTTGCAGGCCGCGGGGTCGGCCTTGCATTCTTCACGCCGTTTTTCCAACTGCGCTTTCATTTCTTCGCAGCGTTTCGGATCGGCCTTGCAGCGTTCTTCGCGACGCGATTTCGCTTCGGCACGGCATTTTTCCGGATCGGCTTTGCACTGTTCGCGCCGTTCCTGCATTTTCTTTTTGACTGCTTCGCATTGCTGCGGATTGGCGCGGCAACGCTCCTCGCGTTTAGCGGCGCGGTCGGCCTGGCATTTCTCCGGATTGGCGCGGCACTCCTCGTGCTGCTTCTGGAATTCCGCCTTTTTGTTTTCACACTCCTGCGGGTTTTGCTTGCAGCGTTCGCGCCAGCCGCCCTTGTCGCCATCGCGCGACGGTGCGCTCTTGCCCGCCGGCGCGTCGTCCTTTTTCACCGTGGCGCCGGGCAGGCCCTGTGCTGCGACCGCGGCCATCATTGCGGACAAAAGTGCCGCCAACATAATGCGGTAAGCGTGCTTCATGGCTTTTCCTTTATGCAAAGAATATGCGCGTCGGCTCAACGCCGGCCTTTGTAAAGTTCGCGATTGGCGCGGTCCAGATCGCGGTGCAGATCGCGTCTCTCCTGTTCCGTCAGGCGACCGTCGCGCGGGCCGCGATCCGGTTGCTGCGGCGCATTGCGAAAATCGCGCTGCGGCTGCCGCTGAAAGCGATCCTGCTGATGGCGCTGCATTTGCGCATGAACAAAGCCATGGCGCCCGTCATTGGCCGACGCCGGCGCAGACACCGCCGCCGCCATCGCCGTCATCACCATCACCACAAACAGGTTTCGCATGCGTCCTCCCTCACGACTCAAAACGGCGCCGCCCGGCGGCACCGCTACGATCATTATAGAGACGCGTCACGCTGGCATGCTCGCGCGCAGACGCGCCGGCCGGCATCGGTGCCCGCCACGCGATCACTGCAAGAACATTTTGCATACCGGCTCCTGTCGCGGCAACCGCCGCATTCATCCGAAACGCGTACCACGAGTGTGCTAACGAAAGGCAATCTCGCGCGTTGACGAATACTACGCCCGCAACACACGAATGCCGGGGCCCCGCGGGCGCTCTTTTGTAACAAAATGTTTCTCCGCGGCACCGATTAACAATCACTTACAAAACAGTGGCATTGGTAAAACGAAATGGCTAGGATGGCGCACATGGGAGATACCAAGACACGCATACTCGTGGTTGACGACGATGCCCGCCTGCGCGAACTGCTGAACCGCTATTTGAGCGAGCAGGGTTACGCCGTGCGCGCCGCGGTCGACGGCAACGACATGAACCGCTGGCTGGCGCGCGAGCGCTACGGCCTGATGGTGCTCGATCTGATGATGCCGGGCGAAGACGGCCTGTCGATCTGCCGCCGCCTGCGCGGCCTCGGCGACAAAATCCCGATCATCATGCTGACCGCCAAGGGCGACGATGTCGACCGCATCGTCGGCCTTGAAGTCGGCGCCGACGATTACCTGCCCAAACCCTTCAACCCGCGCGAACTCGTCGCGCGCATCCAGGCCGTGCTGCGCCGCGCCCCCGAGACACAACCGCCGGGCGCGCCGACGAGCGAACAGCAGACCGTCGCCTTCGGCGAATTCAGCCTCAATCTCGCCGCGCGCAGCCTCACGCGCGCAGGCCAGGCGGTGGCACTGACCACCGGTGAATTCGCCCTGCTCAAGGTGCTGGTGCAACATGCACGCTCACCGCTGTCGCGCGACAAGCTGACCGAACTGGCGCGCGGCCGCGAATTCGGCGCCTTCGACCGCGCCATCGACGTGCAAATCTCGCGCCTGCGGAAATTAATCGAGGCGGACCCCGCCAAACCCGCCTTCATCCAGACGGTGTGGGGTTTCGGTTACGTTTTCGTGCCTGACGGCGCGAATTAAATTCGTATCGCGCCCGGCACGCTGTTGAAACTCGTCCCGCAAAGCCTGTTGTGGCGCACGATGCTGCTGCTGGCGCTGCTGCTGGTGGCCGGCAATTTCGCCTGGCTGCAGATCTTCCGTGTCTTTGAACGCGAACCGCGCGCGGCGCAGGTGGCGCAGCAGATCTCAAGCGTCGTCAACCTGACGCGCTCGGCGCTGATCACCGCCAATCCGGCCAAACGTTTCGACCTGCTGCGCGACCTCTCCGAACAGGAGGGCATCCATGTGCATGCCGATGCGCCCGACGAGCCGGTTGAACCATTGCCAGACCGCCCGTTCGTGCGTTTGCTGACGGTGGAATTGCAACGCCGCCTCGGCGACGGAACGCGTCTGCTCGCCTCGATCAACGGCGCGCACGACGTGTGGATCAATTTTGAAATCGACGACATCGAATACTGGGTGAGCCTGCCGCGCGAAAGCGTCGAGCGCACCGAACAGCTGCGCTGGCTGGGCTGGGGCCTGTTGGTCCTCGGACTGTCGGTGGCGGGCGCATTTTTGATCGTTGCGCGCATTAACCGGCCGCTGCGCGAACTGACGCGCGCCGCGGCAGCAATCGGACGCGGCCAGTCGCCCGAACCGGTCAGCGAAACGGGGCCGCGCGAAATCCGCACACTCTCCAGCGCCTTCAACCAGATGTCTGCCGACCTCAAACGTCTCGACGAAGACCGCGCCCTGCTGCTCGCCGGTGTCTCGCACGATCTGCGCACACCGCTGGCGCGCATCCGCCTCGGCCTTGAAATGCTCGGCGACAAATCCGATCCCTCGCTGATGGAAGGCATGGTGCAGGACATTGCCGACATCGACGCGGTGATCAACCAGTTTCTCGATTTCGCGCGCATCAGCGGCGAACAAAGCGCGGCGACCGCCTGCAATCCCGATGACATCGTCAACGACGTGGTCGAGCGCTACAAACGCCAGTCAGTCGATGTCAGCGCGCGCTGCGGCGGCCTGCCGCCCATGCCGATGAAGTCGCTGGCCATCCAGCGCCTGCTGACCAATCTGATCGACAACGCGCTGCGCCACGGCGGCCCGCAGGTGGAAATCGAAACTTCATTGCACGGCACCCACGCGCGCCTGTCGGTGTTCGACCGCGGGCCGGGCATCCCGGCCGCCGACGCCGAACGCATGCTGCAACCGTTCACACGGCTCAACGCCGCGCGCAGCACCAGCGGTTCCGGACTGGGCCTTGCCATCGTCGACCGCATTGCGAAAATGCATCACGGCAGCGTGCAGCTGCTGCCACGCGCGGGCGGCGGGCTCGAAGCGCGCGTCGAGTTGCCGGCAGGTTAGGGAAACGGTAAAGCAGGGGGATAAACAAGGGGCGCTCCCCCTTGTTCAATATTGCTTAGCGGCGGATACGCACCGTCGTATTGCGCAGGCGCAGCGACAGCACGCGCCCCAGCGCGAACAACAGGTCGCGCGTCAGCCCCGGTTCGCTTTCGGAGAGCAGGCGAAACTGCTCGCCCGTCAGGCACAGCAGTTCGCCATCGGTCACTGCCCAGACGTTGGCCGAGCGCGGCTGACCGTCGAAAAAGGACTGTTCGCCGATCACGCTGCCGGCGCTGATTTTGGCGATCGGGCTGATACTCACGCCATCCATGTAGGTGACGCCGACCTCAAGCGAACCGGCCGCGACAAAATACAATGCATGGTCGGCAACCCCGCGCTGTATCACCACTTCGCTGGCCTTGAAGCTGCGCGCGCTGGTCACCGCAAACAGCGTGCGCCAGTCTTCCTCGCTCCAATGCGGCAACTGCAGGTCATCGCCGTTATGGGTCTGCACTTCGCGACTGCGATTGAATACCGCGACGTAGTCCATGCATGAACCCGGTGGAAGGCGACGCCCGCCTCGTCAGAGATTATACAAACCTGCTAGCATGCCCGCACCGGAAAAATTGGAGGGGCCTCGGATGCAAAAATTCACAACGTATTGCGCCGTCGTGGCGCTGACCGCGACCGCACTGGCGCCGGCCGCCGCCAACGCACAACAGCAGGTGAACATTTTTTTCCCTTTTGAAAACGCCTCCTGCGCAACCTGGGGCAAGTACGCCGGCAACCGCGCAATCCGCCAGCAATACGAATTCTGGATCCTCGGTTTCGTCTCCGGCCACAACTACGCCAACCCGTCGCGCCAGGTGCCGACCGGCAAGTTGCCGGTCGGCGACCAGCTCTACGGCTACCTCGACGAGTATTGCCACGACAATCCGAATTCGAGCATGGTCGGCGGCGCCTTTCGCCTGATCGAACAGTTCCGCGAAACGACTGTCGCGACAAAACCTGCTGTGGTTCCGGCGAAGAAAGAAGCCGCCAAAGCGCCCGCACCTGCATCCGCGCCCGCCCCTGGAAAATAGCGTTTAACCCGGCGGCACGCCGCCAAGAGGCCAGCGGTCGAGCAGGCGATACTCGCCGCGCAACGATTCGACCAGCACAAAATCGCGTACCGCCCATTGCAGCGCCGGCTGCGCGGCGTCACGCGGGGCCTGCGCGTCGCGCAGCAAGGTCACGTGCGGCCGCCACGCGCGGTCTTCGAGACGGAAGTCGTGTGATCGTAACGCGGCTTCCAGCGCGGCCACCAGACGGGCCAGCGCAGCGGGCACCCGTTGCGGTGCCATCCAGACGATGTGCTGGCGCGACCAGCAACCGGTTTTGTCGAGACACAGTTCAAACGCGTCGCCCCGGCAGTCGCGGGCCAGCGCAACGAGTTCCGGCAGGCGCGCACGCGCAACATCGCCGAGAAACGCCAGGGTCATATGCAACTTGCCGGCGCGGGTGGCACGCCCACCGCACTGCTGTTTTAACGACAATGCGTGTTGATGCAGTGACGCGCGCAGCGCAGTGTCGGGCCACAGCGCGAAGAACAGCCGCGCCTGCATCTCACGCGTCAGCCGCCGACCTTCGCAGTATCCGCGAGCGGCGCGATCAGGGCGACCGCCTCCGCGGCGATGCCTTCGCCGCGCCCGGTGAAACCGAGCCATTCGGTGGTCTTGGCTTTCACGCTGATCACACCCGCGTCGACGCCCAGATCGGCGGCGATGTTGGCAATCATCGCCGCCACATGCGGCGCCATGCGCGGTTCCTGCGCGATGATGGTCGAATCCAGATTGACGACCTTCCAGCCGTGTTGCGCCAGCAGCGCTGCGGTCGCACGCAGCAGCTTGCGGCTGTCGACACCCTTGTATTGCGGATCGCTGTCCGGGAAGTGTTTGCCAATGTCACCCAGTGCGGCGGCGCCGATCAAGGCATCACAAATCGCGTGCAGCAACACGTCAGCGTCGGAGTGCCCGTCGAGCCCGCGCGGGTGCGGAATCGTGACGCCGCCGATGATGAGGCGGCGTCCCTCGACCAGTTTATGTGCGTCAAAGCCCTGCCCGATTCTCATTTTTTCTCCATGCTGTTCAGAATCAACGCCGCCAGTTCGAGGTCGTGAGGATAGGTGACCTTGAGATTGCGCGTGTCGCCGTTCACCAGCCGCGGCCGCTGGCCGAGGTGTTCGATCGCGCTCGCTTCATCGGTCGCCAATGCCGGATCGAAGGCGCGCAACGCTTCGAGCAGCGCGCGGTAACGGAACATCTGCGGCGTCTGCGCCTGCCACAGCGATTCGCGCGGCTCGGTCTGCATGACCAGGCCCGCGGCATCGGCACGCTTGAGGGTATCGACCACCGGCAGCGCCAGCAGGCCGCCCACCGCATCATTGCGCAGCGTGTCGATCAAGCGCTGCAATGCGTCGGCCGGCAGACAAGGGCGCACCGCATCGTGCACCAGCATCCAGTCGTCGGCTGCGAGCAGGTCGCGCACCGCAAGCAAACCGTTGAACACACTGACCGCGCGCGCGGCACCGCCGCAATACAAAGGCTCGATGCGGTCGGCGAACGGCTGCCAGTCCTGCTGCGCGAAAAAACGGTCGCCCGCCGCCAGCACCACGAACACGCGTTCGATCTCCGCACACGCGCAGAGTTGCTTCAGCGTGTGATAGAGCAGCGGCCGGCCCGCCAGCGCAAGATATTGCTTGGGCAGCGCGGCGCCCATGCGCGCGCCGCTACCGGCGGCCGGAACGAGTGCGAAGAATTTTTGCATATGGTTTTACCGGCAACGATTGTACCAGCAACACTATGTCGTTCTGCGACGTAAAGTAACCCACGGGAACCAACGGGAACAAATTCCTGCTGCACGAGGGAGATCGGCCACCACCCCGGCCGCTTCCGTTTACGTGGATTCCGGTTAATGTCCCCCGGCCAGCACCCTTGAGCGGTCACGCCGTGCAACCAGTCGCGCAGTAAGTCCAGGAACCCAGCGCAGACACGTCAGCGATTGAGCGGTAATGGCACTGCAGATGACTGCGACGTGGAATCGCGACCGGCAGTTGTCGACCCGAAGGCGTCACTCGGTCTGCCCAATAGCAGTCATTGCCGATAGATCACGAACTCCTTCTAAAACCAGAACATTACGGTCAACTTGGCGAGCAATTAGCCATTCAGGTCATCGCGGGAATATTCCTTCAGGGATCTAATCGTATCCCGGTGCGCTGAAGAAATTTTTGCCAGTAAGCTAGTTCTCCCGTGATAAAGCTAGAGTACTTTTCCGGCGGCATGACGAATTCCTGCAATTCGAGCGAGCGCAAGCGCGCCTTGAAATCGGAAGCTTGCATGGCGAGACGAACTTCTGCATCCAGTCTGCGGATTACCTCCCTAGGCATGGCGGGCGGTCCAAATATCCCCCACCACGCATAAAGATTCATATCCTTAATCCCGCTTTCCTCAAATGTCGGCACGTCCGGCAGCGCCTCAACCCGCGAATCACCGGTGACCGCGAGCGGCCGAAAGCGGCCAGCACGCACGTTCGCCATTGCCGCAGCTGGCGTGTCCGTCATAAATACAACCTCGCCGCGCAGAACGTCGGTATGCGACTGGCCGCTGCCCTTATAGGCGATATGAGTCGCCTTGGCATTCGAGTTGAGGAGAAACGCCTCGGTCACGAGATGGCCAATTGTTCCAGCACCGTTGCTGGCAAAAGGAATCGGTTTCGACTTGATCATCGAAATGAGTTCACCAATCGATTTCGGATTGCCAGGCAGATTGGCCGTCAGCATGAGCATGCTGGTGCGTGCGAAGTAGGACACTGGCGTAAAGTCTTTGTCCGCACGGTAAACTGCGGTCTGCGGACTTAGCAGCGGGTAAGTCACCAGTGTCGCATTCGTCGCCAGTGTCAACGTATAGCCGTCGGGGCTTGAGTGCGCAACGAGGTCGGTGCCCATGGCACCACTAGCCCCCGGCCGGTTGTCAATGACGACTGACTGCGCTAACTGCTGCGAAAGCTTCTGCGCGAGAACACGCCCGAGCACGTCGCTGCCGGTGCCGGGCCCAAAGGGCACGATCATCCGGATCGGGCGCGCCGGGTAATCCGTCGCGTACGCCGGCTGCGCCAACCACATCGCGATTGCAAGGAGCGGGAGACGCCCCGCTGCCCTGATCCCGTTCATCAGCGCCCCCTTTCCGTGGAATTGGCGCGGATCACCTGCCCGATACGCCACATCAGGCGTATCGTGAACTCGATTGATTTTCGATAGCCGTTGAGTTGAATGTACTCGTTGGCGGAGTGACGTCGATTGGCGTGCCCGGGCAGCGTCGCAATCCACGACATTCCAAGATCCGTGAACAGCTTCGCCGCTATGGCAAGGGCGTCGCGAGGCCACACCTCGGGATCGATGCCGCAATCGCCGTAGGTGGCGAGCAGTTCATGTACCGCCCAATCGCCTGGTGGCGAACCGCCGCCGGCATAACCCTGACTTAACGGCTCAATCGTGATGTCGTGAAAGCCATGTTTGTCGAGATGGCGCCGCATCGAAGCAAGCATGTTCTCCACTGACATGCCGTCAAGCGGACGCATATCGAGCGCCGCCACCGCCTCGTGCGGCACGATCACCTTATGTCCGCCCTCGGCAACGAAACCGGATTTGAGACCGGCAACATTGAATTCGCTCTGAAAACAGCGCGCACGTATCGCCTCGCGCACGCTGTCCTGCTTGAAACGCGTCACACCTAGGTCGATCAGCGCACGCTCAGCGTTGAAGCGTTTGACCAGATTGTCGACCAGCGCTTCATCTTCAGGCGACGGCTTTTGGAAACCGTCGTAGAAACCCTCGATCGCGACGTCAAGATCGCCCTCGGTCTTCATGCTGGCGAGCGCCGCCGCGAGACGGTGCGCTGGGTTTGCGATCCAAGTCGAATGCGCGCCGTGTATTTCCGCGTTCTGAGGTCCGCCCCACTCCCCGCCGCGACAGCGCAACTTAAGCGTCATCAGTCCTTTGACGCGCAGGAACACAACGTTGGTGCCGTCGGATTTCTGCGTATACCACGGCCAGAAGCAGACATCGGCGCCGCGCAATTCGTCGGCATGCGCCGCGACAAACGCAGGCAGGCTCTTGCTGCCGAGTTCCGACGCTTCGAACAGCATGATGATATTGCACGGCAGCGGCACCTTCGCCGCGCGATAAGCGGCCACCGCGTTCATCAGTGTCGCCACCGGTCCCTTGGTGTCTTCGGTGCCGCGCGCAACGATGCACTCGCCGAGATTCTCGTATTCCGCAATTCGACGCGCCTCGAACGGCGGCACCACCCAAGTTGGCTCGTCGGCCGGCGTCGTATCGTACATCGAGTGCATGACCATGGTGCGCGGCGCACCGACGTCAAAGCGCCCGTATACGATCGGGAAATCCACGCCGGGAACGCTTTTGCCGACGCCGCCGAGATCGTTGATCTCTTTTGCCAGCAATGCCGCCATCTCCTCGAGCCCGCGATTCTCCGCCGACACCGACGGCTGACGGATGTAACGCTGCATTCGCTCGACGTGGTTTTCAAAATCCCTGTCCGCCTGTTTCAATACGCTTTGCAGCATTTCATCCCCCATTTTTTTTAATTATAATCAGATCAACTACGCCGTTAATCGATTTCGAGGTCGACTAAGGGCCCGTGCTGTTGAGCGCCGTAAACATCACGGTCGCCAGCAGAGCCGCTGCCCCGGCTGCCCCACCTGCGCGGTATCGTGATCTTGATTGCACGCACGCGCTCAAACGGTATGAGGGCAACGTCCTCTTCGGCAATCCCGTAGCGCCGAGCGATTTCCGCGGAAGTAAACCTGGGCGATTCCAGCGTCCTGCGGTATTCGCTTGCGTCCGCGAACATGATATCAATCGTCACCTGGAACGGCCCAGCGTTCTTGCTGCGGATCACGCTCGCTAGATCCCCGAGTCTCGCCATGTCAGATGGTCTCCAGTTCGACCGGGAACAAGGAGTTCTGATCTTTAACATTCATAAGATGGTAGACACTGAAGTCGTAAACGTCACCGCCGCAGAAATCCGACGGCGAAAACGGGAAAGCCAGATTCCCCGCCGTCGCCTTGCGACCGGGAAATGGGCAATGCAGATAGGAAGAACGCGCCAGCGACAACACATAACTCGCAAGCTCTTCTGTCGGCGCGATCGCTTCAATCAGAATGCCAACCTCGGCGGGCGACACCATCGACGGCTCAAGTTCGCCTAACACGCCGTTTTTTCCGTAGTAGCGGAAATGCAGTTCGTAGCCCGCACGGATCACCTCGGGGTTCAGGTTGCGCTGAACGGCATCGCCTACCGCGCGCTCAATGACGTCGAGATTGTCGATAACATGCCGGTCGCGCGCTCCGGCTATCGTAAAGGCTCTCGAGCCGATGCGGCGCGCTCCTTCAAGTTTGATCTTTAGGCGCGGTGTCGGCGCAAAACTCGACCCCGATACACGCACGCTCTGGCGGTCGGCCTGCGTGAAATCAGCGCCGCGGATATCAACGATCCCCTCCGGCTCGTACAACAGAAACGGATTACCCTGTTCGTACATGGTGTGGGCGGCAACCGACTCGGGCGTGCAGATCCGGTTCGCCGCCAGCGGGCGCACCAGAAAATGATCCTTACGGATCGTGCCAAGCAAACAGTCGTTGGGCGCGAGCGGAATCGCGCATTGCGCGCCACACTCCATGATTTTCGACATATGCAAGGCTAGGCCCGAATCGAAGCCGCGCCAGATCGGCATTGCGGCGTAAATCGCGGTATCGCAGGAGCGACCCGCGATGACGACCTGTGCGCCTTTTTCAAATGCGGCAATGTAGGGTTCGGTGCCGATCTGCCCGACGATGTGGGTGCTCTCCGTTATCAATTCGCGCGTCAACGACGGCGCCCCCGGCATCGGTTCGATTTCGTCCATTTCCAACGCCCGCAGCACCGTTGCTTTGTCGACGTCCGAACGAATTACGCCGAGCCTGAAATGCAGCCCCTCCTCCCTGCAGATACGACGCACTACGTCGAGCGTCAGTTCCACATTCGGTTTTGCGCCTGCAAAGCCTGCCGAGCCGATAACAAAAGGAATTTGATTTCGCACCGCGCCGACCAGTGCAGGCTTGAGATCGCGGTAAATTTGGTCTGTGCGAACCAATGACTTGCCGCTGCCAAGATAATAGGGCCCCGGATCGGTAGAGCCGGCGTCGCAGCCCATCAAATGCGGCTTCGAGTCGATACCTGCCTTCAGGCTCTCCAGTTCGTAGCCGTAGCCGAGCATTCCATTCACCGAAACAATACGAATTTCGTCTGTCATTTGTCTAGTGCCGCTCAAGCTATATACTCAAGTTGAACAATTCTATTCTTAGGAAGAATTTCTTGCACGAGATCGGCGGCACGAGCATGAGGGGTCCGATTTTTTCTATGGCAAAACGCTAAGGTTGAATGTCGGATTCAGCTAAAGAAAATGTAACGACAATCGACTGCTTTTGGCCGGTTGTTACCTCTGAGCCTCGCCGCCTGCTGAAATTCAGACCGAAGTCCGCTTTTCAAAAACGTGAATCGTCACTCAGGTTATACTTCCGCAGCGGGTTCGTATATATTATTTGCACCATTTGTGCGCATTAATGCCACTTTTGTTACTTTTAAGGCTTGGCAGATTCCAAGCCGAGGGCTTTGGGTTCTTTGACGGCGCTGTCGTTTGCTCCGCTTACGCCCGTCTGCGGGTCAACTGCGCCCCAGCTGCGCCAGGTCCCGTTTCGAGCGTGTCGTGAATTTTGTGTAAAGATCGGCGATCCATCAAACAGTTGCCGAATTCAAACGTAACCGTGAACTTCCGCTTGTGGCCGGGAGCGGCGGTTGCCATATTCGCCCGTAAGCGGACATTGGGGAAAAGCGCGGTTTGTCAGCAGCCGCTTTCAGGCTCGGCCGGGGATTCACCCTATCAGCCAACCCCGGACGTTGACTGTTACATTTCAATTCGGCGACTATAAGACGTGTCGCCGAGATGCCGGCAGGAGTTTTCTGGCGCCACCTCAGTGGCGGGACAGATTGATCCTGCCAATGTGGCAGTTTCCCGCCGGTTGACCGTTTACACAAACGTTCTTACACGCCCAAACTGGTTTCGTGGACCAGTGAAGAGATGCTCTTTAATGCTTCCAGGTCATTGATAACCTGATCAACCTTCCTTATCCGCTCCGTCGTCAAGACTTCTCCGGCTAAGGCATAAAACTTTGACAGGTATTCACCACGAGGAATACCCCTTTCTGGTTGCCACTTCGGTTGATCAATCTGTTTCTCAAATACCAATCCACCACGTAGAACAATTGTTACCTTTGCAGGTGATTTTCCTGGGTAGACGCTCGTCAAAAGTTCGTCAGAACTCACCACTACTTTTTTTGCAAGCGCCTGAATCGCAGGACACGAAATTTTTTCCCGCCGATACTGCTTGGGTTCGAGCATTCTGTCTGATGCGACTACAGCCAAGAGATAAGGAAGACTGAATTGACAGTCAATAAAGTTACTATCTGGCCCTGGATATTTACCACCAGTCAAGTTTGCGGCGCGTGCAAATGTCTTAACGTCTATTTTTTCAATTGTCTCCGGTGAAATATTGTTCGCCAAAACAAGATCTAATGTCGCTTCAATTGCGCTGTGAGTGAGGCGACATGCCGGATACGGCTTGAAATATACATCTAAAATAGTATATCTATGCCCCAGACCTTCCGTCAGCTTATCTAGCACGGGTTCGTCGCACACAACATTGCAAATACCAAGATAACGCGGAGGCCTTCCGTGCAAGATTTCGTGGGAGCCTGTAAATCCCTTTTGAGCCAGCAATGCTGCTTCTACCCCCGCTTTTGCTGCTTGTCCACCAAGGGCGGGCTTAATAGTTGAAGAAGACATATTTTCCCTGGTAGAGATAGGCAATATGAATCCCGCGATCCCCAAGCAATTTAGAAGTTGCTCACTATTTAAACCTAAAATTTTCCCAACAGAAAGAGATGCTGCAAGTGCGCCAGCCACTCCTGTTTTTACGAATCCTATGCTTTTTGCTGGCGGCAATGAGGCTGCAATGCGATTTGTGACTTCGTAACCCGCAACCAATGCAGTCAGGAATACCCTACCGCTGACATTTAATTTTTCTGCTACAGCTATTGTCGCGGGTAAAATTACTGAAGCCGGATGGTTGTTTCCATAACTCGTACCATCCTGCGCCTCCAATACCTCTGCAAAATAGCCATTCGCAAACGCTGCGTTGCGACACGAAGTCTTGTACCCCCATCCGAGGACTGTACTCTCGTTTCTGTCCCCCATATCTCTCACCCACTCAGCCACCATCTTCGATTCGTCGACTGGATAAGCTCCTAAAACGCAACCAAGGTAATCACGCACGCAATCCTTGCTCTTTCCGATAACCTCGTCGGGTAGATCTTCATAGGATAACGCAGCGACAAATTCGGCAATTTTCTTCGAATACATATTTGTAATCCCTGAAGAACAGAACATTAATGTCGGATTGTTTGATTCTGGAATAAAACCAAGTCAGACCGCAATCGCGGATTGACAACATTTTGATGATCGCGATTTGGTTTTACGAACGGCGCCATTTCTCAAAAAGCCCGGACACGTTATTGGTGATAACAATCTTTTTTGCACCTTACTTCAAGGCAATTTGAAACATCCCGCATAAGTTGAATTGATCAATTTCCATTGCGTTTGACACGCACCGGATCGACACTGCCAGCATCACCGTAATTCCATTACGTGATAGATGCCTATGCGCTGGCTATTGATCGACCTTGATAGCGGATTCCCTAACTACCCGTTTCCACTTCGAAACCTCGTTCTCAAGGTAAACAGAGAATTGTTCGGACGTCGTGCCTATCGGTTCGATCCCTTGCTCAATGAGGCGCAACCGAACCTCCGCAAGCCCCAAGACAAGACCAATTTCGTAATTTAGCTTACTAATAATATTGCGGGGGGTTCCCACAGGAGCCATCAACCCCGTCCACGTACTCACTTCATAGCCGGCGAAACCGGATTCCGCAACGGTAGGAAGTTTAGGCATAAGCGTAGAACGTTTAGCACTCGCCATTGCGATCGCCTTCAACCTCCCAGAGGCTACAAACGGAAGAAGCATGCCAAACTGACTGAATGCAACATCAATTTGCCCAGCAATAAGATCGGTTATAAGTTGTTGACCGCCCTTATACGGAACGTGTACGACATTTATGCCAGTAAACGCTCTGAACAACTCCATGGCGAGATGAGAAGATGAACCTGTGCCAGATGAACCATAGTTCAGTTTTCCATGCGATGTTTTTGCAAGATTTATTAATTGCTTTATATCCGATACCGGAAGTGAAGGATGCACAACCAGCATAATTGGAACCAACGCAACTAGAGAAATCGGCGCGAAGTCTTTGAGAGGATCATATGGTAAGTCTGAGTACAATGCCGGACTGACAGCGTGCCCGACAGCCGCCAATAGAATTGTGTAGCCATCAGGCGCCGATTTCGCAACTAGTCCTGCCGCAATGTTACCTCCCGCTCCTGCGCGATTTTCTACGATGACAGGCTGCCCCATTCGATCCGACAGCTTTTGTGCAAGAATCCGCCCAAGGATATCCGAAGCGCCGCCCGGTACGTATGGCGCAATGAAGCGGATAGGCTTGGTGGGATAACTTTGGGCGAATGCTCTGGCCCCTCCTATTCCTCCAGCAATCGCTAGCACCAAAAGCAAACAGGTAGAAATTTTCACGCATCCCTCCAAACTGTAAACCTCGAACGACTCTAGCGATCGCGAACGCATTGAAAATACCGCCATTCAGGCGTCAGCCATCTACAGCCACCTCAATTTCACATTGGGAAGATCTCAACGATCAATGCGATTGAGATAAATCTAGCTAGGAATGGTTTTACCCACCGCACCAATGTCTATGTCATTCTCCACTAACTTACTTTGGAGTTCGCTCACGACGAGTTTCCTGAGTGAAATATTTTTCGCTGCCACCATTGAGGCGGCAATCCCTGCCACCTGACCGTTTACCATGCAAGCATACTGCCCCCGCGCCCACATATCCGCTTCATGAGTCATTGATATCGTGCGGCCAGCGATTATGAGTCCCTCCACGTTGTTGGGAACGAATACTCCCCATGGAATTTCAAACCAATTTAAATTGGTTCTAGCTTCCCTGTAAGCGAAATTGTCTGAGGCGCCCTCCCGTCCATCCGGGCTGTGCCTGACCTGCCCCTCACCGTGATGGCGCCAAACTCTAGCAACGCTGTCTGTGTAGGTCCGGCCAGCAAGAATATCCTCCTCGTTCAAAACGTGGGCTCCTCTCGTGCGCCGAGTTTCCCGAACCCCAATGTTAGAAGAAGAGTCGATAACGAAGGCGTTTTCTAATCCAGGAATATATTTCTTGATTACCGCAAAAACTTTCCTGTTTTGCATCCGCGCCTCAATGTCGGCACGAGTGATATCCCATGCATTTGTACCGTCAACCCCATAGACGCGTGAGTTGTTCACACTGATGATGCCATGAGCTACATCGACACCTTCAAAGCGAATGTAATGGACATCATCAGGCAGTTCACCCGTTGCACGGGCTTTTTCCGCAATGTGATAGAAGCCAAACATGCGTACAACGCCTTTTTCCAGATCAAGAATATGATAGTTCGGATCAGGATTAAAACTCCCTTCTGGGCAACTGCGGCAGTATTCGACCGTCTTGCGCACGTCAACGCCACCAATCCGAAATAGCACCGTCATTGGACGCATTTTCTGATCTTTTTCGCGCCCCAATATGTACTCGGCTCCAGCCGAAGCCGCAATATCCGCATCGCCAGTGGCATCCACCACAGTGCGAGCAAGAACAACTTGTCGCCCTGATTTATTTTGTATAACCACGCCACGGACCTGGGTGCCATCCGTAATGGGCTCAACCACCCATGTGTAGTTTAGAAATTCGACTCCTGCATTCTGAAGGAGATCGATCGAGAGTTCCTTAAATCCCTCTGGATCAAATGGCATTGTCGGCCCAGTTATCACCGCACTTCCTCGGTCGGCTAGCTTTAACGCCATCTCCCGCGCGACACCAGTCATATGGCTGACCGGCACATTCCATGTATTCATCATCGCTGCAGTGGCAGCTCCGCCAAGAAATGCGTTGCGCTCAATTAGCATCGTTCGGGCCCCAGTGCGCGCCGCCCCCAGCGCTGCACCAATTCCTGCAGGGCCACCGCCGCAAACTAAAACATCAACGCTCCGAACGACTGGTGTCTTTCGCACAGGCTCAAGTATGAAGCCGCTGTCAGGTTGAATCCCAGATACCTCTACCATGTCCATGACCTCATATTTTTGTTGGCGTTTTCTCCAGCTCGCATTCGCGCCAACGCTGTTTAATAAAAGATGATTGCGATTAATATTTAGACGTTCGGACCAACCGTTTATTTTTTTGATGAAAATCTACATGGGTGCTCAATCAACCTAGCGTTTCATTGGCAGATCTTTTACGTCTCGGAAAGTATAAGACTCCCAAACAACCAAAATAAGTAGATAATTGCATTTTTAAAAGATAATATTTTCTTTTATGGATACACGCTTTCTGCAGAGCTTCGCCGACGTCGTTCAGTACGGGTCCATCGCTGAAGCAGCGCGGCGACTTGATCTCACTCCTGCGACCATCGCCCACCAGATCCGCGTTCTAGAAAAAGAAATCGGCGTTCCACTCCTCGCCCGGTCGGGGCGAACGGTCAAACCGACGGAAACGGGCGCAAAGATTGTCGCGTGGTCACGCGATCTGCTAAGGGATGTCGCTAATGTCGCAGCTCTCGCGGTAGACGATAAAGTATCCGGTGAGTTGCGCCTTGGATCGATGATCACTGCATTGATCGGGGCAGTACCGGCGATCCTTGCTGGGATTGCCGAAAAATACCCCCACCTAAACGTCCACGTCGTTCCGGGAGAATCACGTGATCTTTGTCAGCGCGTACAGAGCGGGGATCTTGATGCTGCAATCATCATTCAACCCGAATTTCTTATCGCAAAAACATGCGGTTGGCAAATGCTTCGACAAGAGCCATTAATACTCATCGCGCCAGGTAGCATGGCAAAATGCGACCCGCATGTTGTGCTAATGACGGAACCGTATATTCGCTACAGTGGATCTGCTTCAGGTGGACGACTGGCGGAAAAATACCTTCGGCAATCAGGGATTCTGCCTGCGGTGAGGTTTGAAATTAATTCGCTTACGTCAATCCCATTTCTGGTTGACAAGGGACTGGGCGTATCACTGGTGCCGGACTGGGCATTATCTTGGCCCAAAGGCATGTCATTGGCAAAAATCACCCTTCCCGACCAGTCCGACACTAGGCGCATAGGTCTGCTTTGGATCAGGTCTTCGGTTCGAACTCGATTAGTGAACGCGTTTCGCGAAGTGGCAATGCAATCGCTACACTCATAGGCCCGCAAAGGCCTGCTGTAATCGACGGCAGTGTAAAGTGCTGGTGCCAAACAGCAGAGCAAATAGCTTCGATTTGAATACGCTGAGAAACGCCAACCGGATGTGAATAACCCGGCTTACACAATCCCCAAACACGCCAGTCTCAGCGTTAGTCTGCGCGAATGCCAGCATCCTTGATAATTTTGCCAAACTTATTCATGTCGGATTTCATAAGCTCGGCGAGTTCGCCTGGGCTACTACCAACGACTTCTATGCCAGCTTTAAACAACCTGTTTTTTACGTCTTCTAGGTTTATGTAATCAACAATCTCACGATTCAGCCTCCGGATGATTGATTCCGGCGTGCTTGCCGGCGCAAACATGCAAAACGTCGATACCGATTCATAACCAGCCAATCCCGATGCCGATACCGTCGGAAGATCTGGAACAAGTGGGGATGGTTTAGTGCTGGCAACCGCCAACACCCGTAACTTCCCTGAGGTAACATGTGGCATAACCGTAGGCGCGTTGATGAACATGATATGCACCTGTCCCGCAATCAAGTCTTTAACCGATTCTGAAACGTTTTTATAATTAATTCTTATGAGGTCGACTCCGGCCATTGATTTGAAAAGTTCACCGGCAAGATGATTCGCAGACCCCGTCCCTGACGATCCGTAATTGAGTTGCCCAGGTCTACTCTTTGCAAATACGATCAACTCACCAATTGATTTTACTGGCAATATCGAGTTCACAGCTACTACGTTTGGAGTAGCCAATGCTAATGTAATTGGTGAAAAATCTTTTATAGGATCAAAGGATACGTTTTGCAGAAGTGGCACGATCCAAAGGCTACTTGCATAAAGCACCAAAGTGTAACCGTCAGGTGTCGCTTTGGACACAATTTCTGCGGGCAATATTCCCGCGCTACGATTCTCCACGACCACCTGCTGGCCTAATCTACCGGAGAGCCCCCCCGCAATTAGGCGTGCTGCGAAATCACTACCACCGCCTGTGCCGGTCGTAACGATTCGAATCGTTTTGTTTGGGTAACTTTGACAAAATACGTCATTTGACAATGTAACTATTGCGGCAAAAAAACATAGCCCGACAACAAAATGACGACTCTTTGAACAAGTTATCAAGCGTGATAAAGACACCGCTACCGTCGTGGTATACGCGCGACTTCTATGAACTTCATTCGTCGACACTTGATCGCTCCCAACTTGTTGTCAGGCAGTAGCAGAACTGTTTATGACGCCAAACAGTAATTACACAACGTACAGTTTTTGTAAATATCCTGTCAGACAATATCCTCCGCATGTAATGGCATACCCATAGAGCGAAGTATTTTTTGAACCTTCTGTACCGATACATTACGTACCGTTACGCCATCATCAATCGCGACTGCCGCGGCAACTCCTGCGCCTTGCCCGGTCGCCATGCACGCCGGCATGTTACGCGAACGTCCATGTGCAATCTGGTCAGCAGAAATACAACGCCCTGCGACGAGTAATTGTTCGACATTCAGTGGCACAAGGCATCGATACGGAATTTCATATGGTCGCAAACTCTGAAAGTTTCCATCGACACCGCTCGGATCATGAATGTCAAGCGCCGAACAATCAGCCGCAATACTGTCATCAAACCGTCGCCCTTCAATTGCATCCTCTCCTGTCAACGTATATTCACCGTGGACGTGCCGAGTTTCACGCACCCCAAGTACTGGCGCAATCTGGAGGATGCTTGCCTTCTCGAATCCGGGAATACACTCCCGGAAGAATCGCAGGAGCGCCTCAATCTGACGGTAGCACTCTACGAGAGCCTCGGTTGCCTGAACTGGCGAAAACACATCAATGTCTAGCACACGAGTGGCGTTAACATACATCTGTCCATTAGCGGTCTTCAGCGTAATCCTTTCGCGCCGAAGTTGTATGCCGGTTTCAGCCTGAAATTTTTTCAGTGTCTTTTTGAACCCTACCAACCAGAGTCCATAAGCATATCCTTCTTCCGTGTCCGGTATCGTACGGTCAGGAATATCGTCACTAGTGCGCGCCCAAGCGACCAAACGCCCGATATCGACATTTGACATGGTGAAATACATCGAAACAGGTTGCATCTTAATGTCACTACCACCAGATCCCATCGTAAACGGCACATTCGCCTGGGTTGCCATGTCCGCGTCAGCCGAGCAATCAATAACAACTTGAGCACCGACGAACTGTCTCCCACCTTTGCCTTCAATCACGACGCCCTTCATGACACCGTTCTCAACTATTGGAGTAGATGCGAATGTTTCAAACAGAATCTGGACGCCCGAATCGACACATAGCTTTGTCAAAAGTATCTTCATAATTTCAGGCTCGCAAGGCGAGGCGATCTTTAGATCCCCTGTCTTGGTTGTCACTGTGAGATTAGGGCCCGCACCACCAACCGAACGCGCCAATGTCCACACTTCCAGCGGTAAACCGCCCAAAAGGGCCCCAGATGGTTTGGTATTGAGCCCCAAGGTCAAGGTGCCTCCAAGAGAGCCAAAACGTTCAATCAATACCACACGTTTACCTTGGCGTGCCGCGGCAATAGCAGCAAACGGCCCCGTCGTCCCGCCGCCCACGACAACAACATCAGTTTCCATTAGAACCGGGATCTCTCTGGCGGGCTCCGCTATCGTTTTTTTCTTGTCGCTCATGTATTCCGGGATTTGGCTCCCGCTCCTAAATAGATTTAATAAAAAACCGGCCAAATATAACCTCGGGTAATTATAGGGGGCTCAAAACGAGCAAAAAAGAAGGTAACGTTTATTTCAAAAGATGAATTTTTCTTCGGACAACGCACATTAGCTCGTATTTTGCGGATTGAGCTTCCCTCGGTTTTTCGTCTTCCAACCCATCGGCATTATGCCGCCAATTTCTTCTCATGCTGAGCACTGATCCAGTTTTCCAGGAACGCGACCGGCGAGGCGTAGCCAAGCGTGGAATGGAGACGTTTCCGGTTATAGAACGGC
>CALQCM020000048.1 GCA_943329075.2 Chitinophaga pinensis
CCTGCAACTGGGCTAGGGTCAGCAACTGCTGGTCGTTCATATCGATCACCATGCCTCGCATCATGATCGATCGCAGATACCTCCCCAGACTCAAACCCCGTTGGAATCACGTTCCCCGTTCAGACTCATACCCCGCTGGATAATGCTCAACCTTGCGAACGATTTTTCCATCAGGCACCATTGTAATGATGACATTGCAATTGCGTCCGATTTCGGCAAGCGTGGCAGCAAAGCTCCCACCATGAGCGGCAACAAATTTCGCACCCTTCGACGGATCGACATCGTATACCTGCACGCTGTAGCCTGCCTTGAGCAGATTGGCGGCCATCGGTTCGCCCATGTTGCCGATGCCGATAAGGCCGACGTGTGCAGTTTTGGGTGAAAGTGCAGCGCTATGGTCTGGCGTATTCGTCACGATATTTCCCCTGGTTGGTGCCGCCAGAATGACGGCACGCTTTTGGATGAACGTATTTTAAGTCGGGTTGGCGTGCGGCGCCACCGATGGATGGCGGTCTCTTACGCCAGCGAAAACGGATTCGACAATGTTAATATCGCAGAGCGAGCCAATATTACCAATACAACGGGAGGAAGTTATGTCGAGCGAATTGTTTGAAAAGGGTCTGGCCGTTCGTAAGGAGGTGCTGGGTGCGGCCTACGTCGAAAAATCGATCGGCGGCGCCGACGAATTCGCAATCGCCATGCAGCAATATGCGACGGAAGCGTGCTGGGGTCTAATCTGGACGCGTCCCGGTTTGCCGCGCAAGATTCGCAGTCTGGTCAATATCGCGATGATTTCCGCATTGAATCGTCCGCACGAACTGAAGCTACATATTAAGTCTGCTTTTACTAACGGCGTGACCAAGGAAGAAATCAAGGAGGTGCTGTTGCAGGTTGCTTGCTATGCGGGCGTGCCTGCCGGCATCGACAGCTTCCGCCTAGCGCGCGAAGCGTTTGCTGAAATGGAAAGTGTGAAAACCTGAGCCCGGTGTCATCCTTTATGGAAAACGATGACTGCTACGAGGTCTACGCGATCCGCTACGCCTATCACAAGCGTCGCGCCAGCGAGAATTTTCTGGGCGGGGATATCCATGATGACTGGATGCCAATGGATTATTTCATCTGGCTAGTACGCAATCACCAGCGTACGGTGGTCATCGACACCGGCTTTAACGCGCAAGCGGCGCGGCGTCGCAAGCGCAGGTTTCTCCGCAGTCCTGCTGCCGGGCTGAAGCTCCTTGGTATCGATGCGAAAAATGTCGAGCACGTCATACTCACGCACCTGCATTACGATCACGTCGGCAACTTTGATTTATTCCCGCGCGCGGTTTTTCACCTGCAGGACGAAGAGATGGCTTTTGCAACCGGTCGTCATATGGCGACGCCGGCATTGTCTGCAGCGTTCGATCTTGAGCCAGTGCTTGGCATGGTGCGTGAAGTCTACAAAGGGCGCGTCATGTTTTATGGCGGCGATGCGGAATTCGCGCCGGGCATCAGTCTGCACCTGATTGGCGGACACACCAGGGGGTTGCAGGTCGTTCGAGTGAAAACACGACGCGGGAATCTGGTGCTCGCTTCTGATGCCAGCCACTATTACGCAAACATGCAGGAAGGGAAGCCGTTTCCGATTGTTTATGATGTCGGCGCGATGATCAACGGCTGGCGGCGCGTACGCGAACTGGCCGATAGTGCAGAGCATGTCATTCCTGGACATGATCCCGCGGTGATCGAACGCTACCCGGCACCGGAGAAAAAGCTTGCTGGAATCGTTGCGCGACTTGACTGAACGACCAGTCAGGTTGTCACGTCAATTTGTTATGTTATATGAAAGAGCTAGACGGATACGGTGTGTTAAGTCGGCAACAAATCAAAAATACAGGGAAAATGCAGTGAAAAAGAAAAATACGGGCGCCGAGTTCATCAAACTTGGTGTGGCGCTGACTGGCCTGCGCATCGACAATTTCCCCGCTGAGGTGTTGTAGGGATTTAAAGCGCGTGTGCTAGACGTGCTGGGATGTCTGGTCGAGGGTTATGTTCTGGCATTCCCGATTCGATTCTCGACTATGTGCTGGCGCAGGCTGCCTTGCTGCACGGTTGAAAAAAAACCACAGTCGCACTGGCCGATCTGCACATTTCCCTTACATCGATGGCCTGGAACTGTCAGATGCGGCGCCGCATGGCGCGGTGAACCCAGAGGCGCAGCGAGAAGAACATCAAGACATGCGAGGCAGTCCGGATTGAGCCGTTGATCGCAGTGGCCGGGGATGAGCATCATCCAGGGTGGCGCGAACGCCACAGGGAGCCTGCCGCCTTAGCCGACAACGCGACCCTCATGCGGGTGCAATACTTCCAATTATGGCGAGATCACTGCATGCGCTTGAGCGTTAACAAGATTGAATTTTATGATCATTCCAAGTGCGTCGCTGGGCACTAAGACACTTAGGACACGAAATATGGAGTCTCTGATTCGACTTATTTAGTCTTATTCTGCAAGGAGTAGATCAGGGTTTTGGGATCGGTTGCATTCGGTAGAACGGTAAATGGCATTACGGTGCGAGACACCAGCGCCGCCGGATTAGCTGGGCTGGATGCTAACCCGGCGTATGTGATGAGCCGTTCCCATATGATTAAAAAATATAAAACTATAGGAAATGCAGTGGTTTTTGAATGCGAGGGGAACACAATTGTTACGACACGTATGCCGGAAAATCTCCGTAATTGAGGGGCATTTAGTGGTGCGCGTATGGATTGGCGAAAGCCATTGACCTACATCATCGCCGGCACAGTGGATGCGGGACCACCATTTACCGATGGCCTTTTCCAATGTTGGGGTAAATCATGTTGATTGTTGATGCACAAGTGCATGTGTGGGCGGCGAATACGCCGGAACGGCCGTGGCCGCACGACGCTGCGAAGCCGCAGCGCGACGTGCCACTCTGTCCGGACGAGTTGTTGCGCGAAATGGATGCCGCCGGCGTCGATCGCACGGTGATGGTGCCGCCGATCTGGGAAGGCCGGCGCAACGATCTTGCACTGGCTGCTGCGCAAGCGCATCCCGACCGGTTTGCCGTGATGGGGCGCATCGTGCCCGACGATCCCACAGGACGCGCCGTACTTGCGACGTGGCGGCACCAACGCGGCATGCTGGGGCTGCGATTTGCGTTTAATTCGCCGCAACTGTCAGAGATGTTCGTCGCGGGTGGCGCGGACTGGATCTGGCCCGAGGCCGAAAAAGCGGAACTGCCGATCTACATCCTGGTGCCGCAGGCACTCGTCGGCTTGGTCGACAAGATCGCCGAACGCCACCCGGGCCTGAAGATCGTGATGGATCACCTTGCTCTTGCCACGGGCCAGAAAGACGAAGCCGCATTCCGTGATTTTGACAAGGTGTTGCCGATCGCACGGCGGCCGAACGTCGCGGCTAAGGTAAGCGCGCTGCCGTGTTATTCGACCGAGGGCTATCCTTACCGCTCACTGCATCCGTATATCCGCAAGGTTTATGACGCCTACGGACCGCAGCGCATGTTCTGGGGCACCGATTTGTCGCGTTCGCCCATCAGCTACCGGCAGAATGTCACGATGTTCACCGAAGAAATGCCATGGCTTACAGAACTAGACAAGGAATGGATCATGGGCCGCGGCCTGTGCGAGTGGCTGGGTTGGAAATAAACGTCGCGCCTCCGCTCAGCGCGCTTTCAAGCACGAGGTTGATCGCGTGCATGCGGCATAGTCGCCAAAAATCCGCGGTAGCTGCGGCCCGCACAGCCAGGGCACGTCGTTGACGCGCCAGATATGGTGGTGGGCATCGATGATCGGCGCGAGTGAGGGGTCTGTTTTTTTGTCGATCATTGGCTTGTATTCCCGGGAGTTTTCCATCAAACGCAATCACGTCGCTCGGGCAAAGGGGAGACGACTGATATAATCCGAGCATGAAATTTTAGCCCGCCAAAACGATGTACCGGGCGTCCAAATACCTGTTTGCAGGTAATTTTCCAAAAATCCATGGGCAATATGGCCAATCGAACGCGCGTTTGATCAATGATAGTCTTCAATCTCAGCTGCGATAACGACCACCGTTTCGAGGGGTGGTTTGAATCGAGCGCGAAATTCGAGGCGCAGCGTGCTTCGAAGCTGCTCAGTTGCCCGGTCTGCGGCACCGACCAGGTCAACAAGGAATTGCACGCCCCCTACGTGAACACGGGCGCCACCAAGGTTGCCGCAAAGCCGTCGACTACGGCCGAGGGGGTGGCGCAACAGGCGGTATTTCATAAAGCGATTAGCCAGTTCGTCGAGCACGTGATTGCCAATACCGTGGACGTCGGCGACGCCTTTCCTGAAGAGGCACGCAAAATCCACTACAGCGAGGCGCCCGAACGGCCCATACGCGGTAATGCGTCCCCCGATGACGTCGCCGAGTTGCGGGAGGAGGGCATTGACGTGGTCGCGGTGCCGATTCCCAAGTACCGCCTCGGCAATCCTCACTAGTAGTTTCGCGCGTCTAATCCGGCCGCGTTCGAGCCCGTTGTGCGCCTCGGGATTCCATCGCTACGGCACGAATTTGGACTGTTCAAGTAAATATTCTTGAAAATTATACTGTCTATATCTACAGTTAATTCCGATTGAATTTTCTTAATTAAAAACGTTATAACAAGCAAGCAAATAATTGATTTTAAAAGAATCTCAAGATCAACCCTCAACAATTACATTAACTTGGGGTTGCTTGCCAAGCCGGTCGTAATGAATCCCGGCGAAGATGGCGGAGGGGCACGTCAACTTGGTTATTTCCCGGGCAACACCGTCGAACGAATCAACACCATACAGCGGCTCAAGCGCGAGGGAGTGCTGATGTCGGATATCGTGAATCAGTTGAAAGACGAGGGGGCGCAACGGTAGCCCCGAAGCTGGTGCCACAAGAAGTAGAGCCTGCAACGGCGTCCTATCTTGCGGCCCGCTCGAGCGACGGGGCAGCGCTGCACGTCAGCATCGACCAGATTCCGCATCCGGCCTACATGATTAACTACAACTTTGAGGTCGTCTGGTACAACGAAGCTGCCCGCGGCGAAATCCTTGGCGGGTTTGACGTGCTGCCGCCCGACAGCAAAAACCGCGGGATCCTGCAATTGATTTGCCACAGCGCCGCGATCGCAACCAAAAATACCGAACTGCCGGGCTTTCACATGGCCCTGGCCAAAGGGCGCCTTTCGGCCTCCGCCTTTGCGCGCGCCTGCAAGGAGCTTCCGGCCGAATGATCTGTTCCTCAATGTGGGCGTCAACGAGGGCGAAGAGTGGCTCGGCAGCTTTCAGTCGGCTACCAGCATCGAATTCGCCGTGCTGGGCGATACGATCAATCATGCCGGCCGCCTCAGCGACTTTGCGCGCCACGGGAAAATCTGGGCGACCAAAAGCCTAATGGGGAAACTCTCGGCCGGCGAGCGAAACCGGGTGCGTTACGGCATCACCCGCCACGCCGCCGACGGCCGCGATGTTTTTGTCGGTTCAAGTTTTTCCCTGCTGTCCGGCATGGTGGACCTGAACGAAGGACGCTTCGAAAAATTCCGCGAGATTGCCGCGCTGGCGGTGACTGAAATCGTTGACGTAAACATCGCCGTCTGAAGGAATCGCTTCGGAACGCGTCAAGCGTGCAGGACTAAACCCGGGACTGTGCTGTAATAGCTTTTTTTAGCGGGTTTGCCCGAAACCGGTCATGCTTCGACGTCATCAAGGCGCTGCACAATTTTCGCGCCAGATCATTCGCGCTTTCGCTGCATTGTCCCTGTTCGTCACGGCAGCAGGCGGGGCAAACGCGCAACTGTACGCCACGCCGATTCCGAGCCCCGCCAAACCCTACCAGATGGACGGCTATGAAATCATGCCGCCACCGGGGCAGAGCTGGTTTGAAATGAAAAAGGAACGGCATTTCATTTACTTCGGCAAACGCCTCGGTTCACCCACCCATTCTTTCATCGCGATCGCACTGTCTGCGCCGGTCGACGAGGCTTTTGAAAGCCCTGAGGGCTTTCGTGAGCACGTAGCAAAGCAGCTCGCGGACAATCCGGGGGATGCGCGCAGTAAAATCACCATTGCTGCCGTCGAACTCAATCCCGAATCCGGGCCGTTTTGCGTGCGCTATCAGACGAAAACAGAAGACCGCGGTGCCGCCAACGCGAAAGGCAGGGCGTTGCTGGCGGAAACCTTCGGTTTGAGTTGTCTGCATACGACCAGCAAAAATCTGGTGATCGACGTCAGCTATACCGAACGCGGGCTGCCCGCCGAGATCGGCACCTTGCTGCGGGACGAAGGCGAAGGTTTCATCCGCAGCCTGAAGTTCACCTCCCGCCGCTGAGCCGGACCGCGAAGTGCGGCGCGCATTTTCCCGCCGGGCGTTATTGCATTAAAATCGGGAAAGACTTACCGATTGACCGCCCTGTAGCGCAAAACCCTCAAGGAAAACAATGCAAATGCTGACCGACAAACTCGTCGCCGAGAAAGAGAACGGCATCGGCTGGATCACTTTCAACAATCCCGCGCGCCACAATGCCATGTCGTTTGAGATGTGGCAGGGCATGGCGGAAGTGCTGGGTGAATTTTCAAAAGATCCGGACGTTCGCGTCATTATCCTCAAAGGCGCGGGAGAAAAAGCCTTTGTCGCCGGCGCCGACATCTCGCAATTCAAGGAAAGACGCACCGGGCCGGAAGCCGTTGCCGAATATAACGCGATGGCCGATGCCGCCAACAAGGCACTGGTCAATTGCCCCAAGCCGACCATCGCCATGGTGCGCGGTTATTGCATTGGCGGTGGCACCGGCATTGCGGTGGCCTGCGACATACGCATTGCTAGTGAAGATGCGAAATTCGGCGTGCCCGCCGCGAAACTCGGCCTTGGCTACCGTTTTGTCGGCATCAAGCGCCTGTCTGATATCGTCGGCCCGCAATTCGCTGCAGAAATTTTTTATACCGCCCGCCAGTTCAACGCGCAGGAAGCGGTTGCAATGGGTCTGGTCAACCGCGTGTTGCCGGTGGCCGAACTCGAAAAATACGTGCGCGATTACGCCACCACGATCGTCGGCAATGCGCCGCTGACGATTGCCGCAGTCAAACGCAGCATACTCGAATACGTTAAGGATCCGGCCGATCGCGATCTTGATGGCTGCCAGAAAATGGTTGATGCCTGTTTCGCCAGTCAGGATTACATCGAAGGGCAGACCGCATTCATGGAAAAACGTAAACCGGTGTTCAAGGGGATCTGATGGCATTCGACGCAAACAGGGCCGATCTGACAATCGGCGTACTCGGTTCCGGCGCCATGGGGCGCGGGATTGTGCAGGTTGCCGCCGCCGGCGGCATCAACGTGCTGATGATGGATGCAAAGCCGGGCGCCGCTGCCGAAGCGCGTGAATTCATCGGCAAGATGCTGATGCGTGCCGCCGAAAAGGGCAGCATGAGCAAGGAAGACGCCGACGCCGCGCTGGCCCGCGTCAAGGTCGCCAACACGCTGGCTGATTTTAAACCCTGCCATGCGGTGATCGAAGCCGTGGTTGAAAATCTGGATGTAAAACGCCAGGTCTTCGGCGAACTCGAAGGCATAGTCGCCGCCGACTGCATCCTGGCATCGAACACTTCATCGCTGTCGGTGACAACGATCGGCGCCAAACTGAAAACGCCGCAGCGTTTTGCCGGCTTCCATTTTTTCAACCCGGTGCCCTTGATGCGCCTGGTTGAAGTTATTGCCGGACTGCAAACCGAAGAGTGGGTGTGCGAGGCATTGACTGTGATCGGCAGACGCATGACGCGCGAGCCGGTGCGCTGCAGCGATGCGCCGGGCTTTCTCGTCAACCAGGTCGGTCGCGGCTTTACGCTGGAGGCGTCACACCTTGTGTATGAGGGCGTCTCGAACTTTGCCGATGTCGACCGCGTCATGCGCGACGTTTGCGGTTTCCGCATGGGACCGTTCGAATTAATGGACCTCACGGGCCTCGATGTAACGCAACCGGCGTCGAAGCTGATCTACGATCAGTTTTTCGACGAGCAACGCTACCGTCCCAATCTGATCATGCAGTCGCGTTATGAAGCCGGCGTGCTCGGTCGCAAGACCAAGAACGGCTTTTACAAATACGACGCCGATATGAAACCGACCGTGCCGCCGGAAGCACCGGCGCCGGCCGCGCGTCCCGACAGCGTCTGGATCAGCAAAGCCGATGCGAAAGGCCACGCCGTATTGAGCGAACTGGTCGCCAAACTCGGCGTCACGATCGAAAGCGGCGCGAAACCAAGCGCCAAGGCGCTGTGCCTCGTCACGCCGATCGGCGACGATGCCACCAGTTGCGCCGTCGAACAGGAACTCGATCCGAAACGTACCATCGCGGTCGATACGCTGTTCCCGATGGTCAAGCGCCGCACCATCATGACCACCACGATCACCGATGCCGCCTACCGCGACGCTGCGCACGGCCTGCTGGCCAGTGACGGCGTGCCCGTTACGGTCTGCCACGACAGCCCGGGGTTCATCGCACAACGTATCGTTGCCATGATCGTCAACATCGGCTGCTCGATCGCGCAGAGCCGCACCGGCACCGCGGCCGACATCGACAAAGCCGTGACCCTCGGTCTGAATTATCCGAACGGCCCGTTCCGTTTTGCCGATACGCTCGGCGTCGACCGCATTCACAAGGTGCTGTCGTCGATGAACCGTATTTATGCCGATCCGCGCTACCGTCCGAACATCTGGCTGACGCGACGCGCCAAGCTCGGCGTATCGGCGCTGACTCCCGAAGCCTGAACCCTGTAAAAAGCCACTGATAAAGGATTCCACATGCTCGACGCCTATATTTACGAAGGTCTGCGCACGCCGTTCGGACGTTATGCCGGCTCGCTCGCCAAAGTGCGCCCCGACGATTTGATGGCCAGTGCCATCCGCTCGGTGATGGCGGTCACCAAATTCAAAGCTGAACAGATTGAGGACATCGTGCTTGGCTGCGCCAATCAGGCCGGCGAAGATGCACGCTGCGTGGCGCGCCACGCTGCGCTCTCGGCTGATTTGCCGATCGAAATTCCGGGCACGGTGCTGCAGCGCAATTGCGCCAGCGGCCTCGGTTCGATCATTTACGCCGCGCATTCGCTGACGGCGGGCGAGGGCGATGTGTTCCTCGTCGGCGGCGTCGAAAGCATGAGCCGCGCGCCGTTTGTTTTCGCCAAGACCGAAAGCCCGTTCGGTCGCGAAATGCGCATTTTCGACAGCACCATCGGCCCGCGCTTCTCGAACCCGAAACTGACCAAAAAATTCGGTGACCACCAGATGCCGCAGACGTCGGACAACCTGGCGCGCGAATATGGCATCACGCGCGAGCAAGCCGATCAATTCGCGCTGTCTTCACAACAGAAATTTGCCGCCGCCAAAGGCGCAGGCTTTTTCAATGGCGAGATTGCCCCGGTCGAAATGCCGCCGACGCGCAAAGGCCCGGTTCCGGCAGTGGCGGATGACGAACATCCGCGTCCGACCACCGACATGGCAACGCTGGTCAAGATGAAGCCGCTGTACGAAGGCGGCGTCACCACTGCCGGCAATGCCTCCGGCGTGAACGACGGCGCTGTTGCCATCATGATGGGCAATCTCAAGGCCGGTGAAAAAGCCGGCTCGAAACCGATCGCGCGCATAGTCGCCACCGCCTCGGCCGGGGTGCGGCCCGACATCATGGGCATCGGCCCGGTTGCCGCCTCCAAAAAAGCGCTCGAACGCGCCGGCCTCACCATCAAAGACATGGACATCATCGAAATCAACGAAGCCTTCGCCGCCCAGGTGCTGTCCTGCCTGAAAGGCCTTGGTGTTGCATTCGATGACAAGCGCGTCAATCCGAATGGCGGCGCGATCGCCGTCGGCCATCCGCTGGGCGCATCCGGTGCGCGTCTCGCACTGACCGCAGCACGCCAGTTGCAGCTCACGGGTGGACGTTACGCACTGACCAGCCTCTGCATCGGCGGCGGCCAGGGCATGGCCGTCATCATCGAACGAGTTTGAAAGAGGACTTACACATGAGCGAAAAAGTATTTCTGATTTCGCCCGAAGCGCCGCCGCATCAGTTCGGCGCGGCGGGTGAAAAACGCGCGATCAAAACGACGGGCAAAGGCATTCGTCTCGGCACGCTCGACAACACCAAGGGCAACGCCGACCACCTGCTGGCATTCGTGGTCGAGAACATCCGCAAAGTGATGCTGGTGGAATCGGTGGTGGCGTTGCGCAAGAACAATCCGAGCACACCTGCACCGAAAAACGTGCTCGACAAACTGGAGGCAGAGGCTGATTTTGTAATCAGCGCGATGGCGGATTGAGGGTCCTGCACGTCGTGGAGTGTCCACGACATGGCAGAGCTCCGCAAACGCGGACTGGTTACTGCAGTCATTTACTCCGGACCGTTTCTCAAGCTCGGCAAGGCACAGGCGCGCACCTTTGGCGTGCCCGAACTGCCCTTGCTCGAAATCACGCATCCGCTGGGCGGCATCTCGATTGATGACGTACGCGGACGCAGCGAACAGGCGGCACCGCAATTCGCCGCACTCATCAAAGAAAACCTGAAATGAGCAATCTTAAAGACCTGATGCACGCACCCGGTGCCGGCTTAGAAGCCGACGGCGATTTCGACAAGGTCAATGCGCTGTGTATGGAAAAGGGCTGGGGCGACGGACTGCCGCTGGTGCCGCCGACGGTGGCGCGGGTCGAACAGATGCTGACCTACTGCGACCGTCCATACGATGAAGTGATCGGGCTGGTGGCGCCGCGCTACGGTGCTGCGACCCCGTTGCGTCTGGCCGCCAATGCGGTGATGGCCGGCTGCAAGCCGGAACATTTTCCGCTGCTGATGCTGACCATCGAAGCCCTGTGCGATGAAACCTTCAACCTCTACGGCATCAATGCAACCACGCATCCGTGCTCGACACTGATGGTGGTGAACGGGCCGCTGGCAAAAGAACTGAAGATGAACTGGGGCCACAATGCCTTCGGCCCCGGCAACCAGGCCAACGCCACGATCGGTCGTGCGATTCGCCTCGCCATGCTCAATATCGGCGGCGCCATTCCGGCCACCGGCGACATGGCGACCTTCGGTTCGCCCGCCAAGTACACGTTTTGCGTGGCAGAGAACGAAGCCGAAAACCCGTGGGAACCGCTGCACGTTGAACTCGGCTTTGCGCGCGACGTCAGCACGGTCACCGTCTATGGCGCGGAGTCCCCGCATAACGTCAACGACCATGAAAGCAACACCGGCATCGGCGTTCTGAAAATGACCGCCGGCACGGTGGCAATGACCGGCGCCAACAACCTTTATTTCGACGGCCCGCCGCTGCTGATCTTCGGCCCCGAACACGCGTCGATGGTGGCACGCGACGGTTATTCAAAAGCCGACGTCAAAAAGTATATTTACGAACACGCTCGCGTGCGTCTGGATGCTTTCTCCGATGAAAACATCGATCGCCGCATCCGCCAGTGGCCGGTCTTCAAGGGCGAGTTCACGGAAGCCGGCCCCGATCGCATGGTGCCGGTGATGAAAAGCGCAAGCAATGCGCATGTAGTCGTGATCGGCGGCGCCGGCAAACATTCCGCCTACGTGCCGACCTTCGGTGCAACGCAACCGATTACCCGCGCACTGAAATTGCGCAACGGTGCGTTTGCGAAAAGCGTCGAGGAATTCCGTCAGAAATAAGTGCTGCCGGCGTCACCGCCGGCACGAAGAGGAGAAGCGTTTGAACAAGGGAATACTGGCGGCGCTGCTGGCGCTGGGCGTGATATCGCCCGGCAGCTTTGCGCAAACTTACCCCGACCATCCGATCCGTCTGATCGTCGGCACCGCCCCCGGTGGCACGCAGGACGGCACGGCGCGCATGGTGTCAAAAGAAGTCGAAGGCCTGCTGGGCCAGCCGATCGTGGTCGACAACCGCGGTGGCGCCAACGGCATCATCGGTTACGATCTCGTGGCCAAAGCGGCCCCTGACGGCTATACACTGCTGCACACCGCCGTCGCATTCGCGATCAACGCCACCGTTTACAAAAAGCTGCCGTTCGACGTCAGCAAAGACTTTATCCCGGTCACAACCATTGCGGTCGGGCAGGGCGCGCTGATCGTTGTCCATGCCTCCGTAGCGGCGCGCACGGTGAAGGAACTGGTCGAACTGGCGAAACAGAAACAACTCTCCTACAGCTCGCCCGGCATCGGCAACGGCATGCACCTGATCACCGAGGCGTTTGATGCACGTGCCGGCATCAAGATGCTGCACATTCCGTACAAAGGTGCGGGCCCCGCGCTCAATGCGCTGCTGAGCGCCGAAGTGCAGGTCATGCTGATTCCGCCGCTGATCGTCGCGCAGCACATCAAGGCCGGCCGTTTGCGCGCGCTGGCCTACAGCGGTGTGAAGCGCCTCGAAGTCATGCCCGATATTCCTATGATTTCGGAAGCCGGCCTGCCGGGCTTCCACATGGACAGCGGCTGGCACGGCTGGTTCGCGCCGGCAAAAACGCCGCCGGCGGTGATCAATAAACTCTATGCGGCGGTTCACAAGTCGATCGAGACGCCAAAAATGAAGGAATTTTTCACCTCAATCGGCTATGACGCCGGCGGTGAATCGCCAGAGCAATTCCGCAAGACGTTTGAAGCGGACAAAAAACGCTGGGGCGAAATCGCCAAGATGGCAAAAATCACCGCCGATGAGTAAGCAGGCTTCGGGATCAGGCCCGCCTTAAACAATCTGTTCGGGAGAGGGCAATGCAAAGAGTCGCCAACCGCGCCGTTTTAGCAGCACTTGCCATCGCCAGCGGCGTTGCCATTGGCGCGGATGCCTACCCGAGCCGTCCCATCCGCCTTGTCGTGGCGACCGCACCCAGTGGCGCACAGGATGCAACGGCGCGCGCCATCGCCCGACAAATCGAACAACAAATCGGGTATCCCCTTGTCATCGATAACCGGGCCGGTGCCAATGGCATTGTCGGTTACGACCTCGTCGCCAAGGCGGTTCCCGACGGTTACACGCTGCTGCATACCTCGGTGGCGTTCGCCATCAATCCAAGCGTCTACAAAAAACTACCCTTCGATGTAAACCGCGATTTCACGCCGATCACGAATGTGACGCGGGGCGAGGGCGCTCTGGTGGTGGTGCATCCCTCGGTGTCCGCCAACAACATTCGCGAGCTGATCGCCCTGGCGAAGGAAAAACCGGTTGCCTACAGTTCACCCGGCATCGGCAATGTGCTGCATCTGCTGAACGCAGCGTTCAATACGAAGGCGGGCATTACGATGCTGCATGTTCCCTATAAAGGCGCGGGCCCCGCCTTGAACGCGGTGATCGGCAGCGAAGTCCAGGTGATGTTCGTGCCGCCGCTGATATCGCTCCAGCACATCAAGGCCGGGCGCTTGCGCGCGATCGGCTACACCGGCGCCAAACGGCTGGACGCGCTGCCCGATCTGCCGACGGTTTCCGAAGGCGGTTTGCCGGGCTATCAACTCGACACCGGATGGCACGCCTGGTTTGCGCCGCCAAAAACGCCGGCGTTGGTGATAGACGCAATTTACGCTGAATTGCAGAAGGCGCTCGCCTTGCCCAAACTGCGCGATTATTTTCTTGCCGTTGGCTATGTTCCGGTTGGCGATCCACCGGCAACGTTTCAGAAAAATTTCCGCGAAGACGTCAAACGCTGGGCCGAAGTCGCAAAGCTCGCGCAAATCGTGCAGGAATAGGGCGGTTGTCTATTCCGGTCGTATTCCTGCGGCGCGCACGAGTTTTTCGTATTTCAGCAGTTCCTTGCGGGTAAAGGCATCGAATTCCTGCGGTGTGCTGGCCACCAGTTCGATCCCTTCCGTCAGCAGCCGATCGTTCATCCCCGGCGCGCGCAGCGCCTGCACCGCCACCGCATTGATACGGTTGACGATGTCGGCCGGCGTTGCGGCAGGCAGCATCAGGGCAAACCAGCCCACCAATTCGTAGCCGGGAAGGCCGCTTTCCGCCACCGTTGGAACTTCCGGGATGACGGCCGAAAAGCGACGCGGGCTGGTCACCGCAACCGCACGCAGACGGCCGGATTTCGCCAGCGGCAACCCGGTCGACATAGCAGCGAAATAGCAGGTAATCTGGCCGCCGATCACGTCCGTCACCGCCTGGCTGCCGCCCTTGTAGGGCACATGCAGCATGTCGATTTTCGCCATCCAGCGGAACAACTCCGGCGCAATATGCGTCGGGCTGCCGATGCCGGCGGAGGCAAACGTCAGCATGCCCGGTTTGGCCTTGGCCAGCGCAATCAGATCTCTGACGGTTTTGACCGGCAATGACGGGTGGACCACCAAAAGCACCGGCGTCGTGCCGATCATGGTGACCGGCCCCAAATCCCGCAACAGGTCATAAGGCATGGCCTTGCCATAGAGGCTGACGTTGGCGACCTGGGATGAATTCGAGAGCAGCAAGGTGTAGCCGTCGGGCGCCGCCTTGGCAACAAAGTCCGATCCGATATTGGTGGCGGCACCCGGCTTGTTTTCGATCACCACCGGCTGGTTGAAAACCTCCGCCATCTTTTGGCCGACGACGCGTGCGGCCGTATCGACGCCGCCGCCCGGCAGATATGGAACGACGATCCTGACCAGGTGGTTAGGATAAGAAACGGGGCTGGATTGAGCGAGGGCATGGGGGGCAAAGAAAATCGCCGCGACAAGCCCCAATCCGGTCAATCTCATATTTGACATAATATACATTATGCGCATAATTCGTGCGGCATTTGCTAGCGAAATATAGCTCACATCAGAAAATATGCTGCCCATGCTAAACCCCAGTAAACGCCGCGCCCTAGCGATTCAAGCCGAAGCAATTGAAATAATGGAAATTATGGGCGAAGGCCAAGCGGCGATCTTGCAAAAAGTTCACCCAACAACTGACACTCGCTGGCTGCTCCGGCACCGCCAACCCTCGACCGCCGCCCTAATCGTCCTCCGGGCCGTTGCAAAATGCCAGCTCCCCGGCATGAACCACAAATACTGGATCGGCCGGGTTTCGGTAAGGATGGTCGTAGCGGCGGAGTTCAACGAAAGAGCGCGCTGTGTGAACCTAAACGAACCAGTCGCAAGGTGTTCGCGTCGGGCTTAGCGTAAATCATGACCAAATCCGGCTTGATGTGACAGTCCCGGTAGTCGACCCATTCGCCGGTCAGCGCGTGATCCCGCAGAGCGGGCGGCAACACCTGATCGGTCAGCAACAACACAAGGACTGCTTCGAGTAAAGCATCGATGTCCTTTTTGTGCTGCGGCGTAGCTTTAGTGCGTTTGTAGTCTCGCTTGAACGCTGTCGAACGATTAATCGTCCGCATTCAGATCAGCCATCAACGATTTGACATTTTTAAAGGCCTTGCCTTTGCCGGCATCAAGTTCGGCACGTGCCTTGCGGCTGGTTGCGTTGGGGACTTTGACAGCGAAGGGCAAGCACTGCTCATCGGCAATACGCAGCATCAACAGGCGGATGGCATCGGATATCGACAGGCCCATTGCTTCGAGTGCATCCGCGGCGCGCTCTTTGGTCGCGGTATCGATTCGGGCCCGAACGTAGGTGTCAGCTGTGCTCACGGTAGCTCCTTTGTGTGCGTCGTCTTCAGCCAAGGAGTGTAGTCACAACAGAACCACAAATCAAGCCTCGAAATTGCACATCCCTGCCTGCTTTTTATATTCACAGGAGATTCCATGCCCTACTTTTTTTCACAATAAATCCAAAACTCAGACAGTTACTGTTTGGCGCCAGCATTCACCAAAAGCGCAACGATGGGCGCCCAATCCGCCTTGTGCGCCAACGCCAGAGCGGTCAGCCCCGTATCGGTGGTCAAATTAGGATCGGCATGGTTGCGCAAAAGAAACTCAACCAATTCACCATGCCCTTCACGCACCGCCATCATCAACGCAGTCAGCCCATTGGGTGCGCCGGCATCAATCTGCGCCCCGTAGGCGAGCAAAAGCCGCACGATCCGCACGTCTCCCTTGACCGCCGCATAGAGCAGCGCATTCCAGCCGGCCCGATTGACCTCGGCGCCCTGCACCAGCAGATAACGAACAATCTCGAGATGTCCCTGCATGGCGGCGTGCATCAGCGCGTTTTCGCCGGCGGAATTCACCGCATCCACACGGGCGTGCGCCGCGATCAATATCCGCAAGACGGCCAGACCGCCTTCGCGCGCCGCGATAATCAGCAGGTTGTTGCCATTAGCATCCACCGTGTCCGGCGCGACGCCGCGATTGATCAACTGCGTCACCGTCGCCGGATCGTCGCGTTTGATCGCCTCGATCACGTCTTCATAGGCGCCGGCAAATGCTGCGGTTGGAACGCTGAGTAGTGTGGCTACCCACAGCGCAATCAAGCCGCGCGCGATCAGTTGATGCATTTGAACAAGCGCGCAAAATTGGCGGTCGTCGCGGCCTCGACCTCGTCTATGCTGATGCCGCGCAGACGGGCAATTTCCTCGGCGACATGGCGCACGAACCCGGGTTGATTGGTTTTGCCACGATGCGGCATGGGTGCAAGAAAGGGCGAATCCGTCTCGACCAGCAAACGGTCCAGCGGCACGCGCTGCGCGACATCCTTCAATTCGCGCGCATTCTTGAACGTGACGATGCCGGAAAATGAAATGTAGAACCCCATTTCCAGCGCGGCCTCGGCGACTGCCCAGCTTTCAGTGAAGCAATGCATGACGCCGCCGATTTCCGAGGCCGTCTCCTCGCGCATCAAACGCAAGGTGTCATCAGCCGCGGCACGGGTATGGATGATCAGAGGTTTGCTGACCTTGCGGGCGGCGCGGATGTGCGTGCGAAACCGCTCGCGCTGCCATTCGAGATCGCCCTTCAACCTGAAATAATCGAGCCCGGTTTCGCCGATCGCAACCACCTTCGGATGGTCGGCCAGCGCAGTCAATTGCTCGATGGTCACCAGCGGGGCATCGGCATGATCGGGATGCACGCCGACCGAGGCGAATATATGCGCATTGGCCTCGGCAATCGCGCGTATTTTCGGGAAGTCTTCAAGCGTGACAGAAACGCTGAGCGCATACGCCACGTCGTTGGCGCGCATGAGCGCGAAAATGCTGTCGAGCTGGCCTGCGAGTTCCGGGAAATCGAGATGACAATGAGAATCGACCAGCATCAGCAGCTTTCCCTCGAAGAAATCAGAAACAATACGGGTCGCAAGTTCATCTCAGCTCGCGGCCAGGCTGTTCAGTCGTTCGCCGCGCAACACAGCCGCATAGGTCAACAGCATCTGTTCGACGTGCAGACGGGGATTCAGCGGGTGACTGACGGTGCGTTGCTGCTGCAACAGTGCGCGGTGGTAACGGGCGATTTCAATCGACCGCAGTTTTGCCGCAATCTGGGTCAGCGCCTTCTGATAATCGGGGTTGTAGCGCACCGCCCCGCCGGATCTGATGCGCAATAAATCATAGGTCCAGCGCTGCAACCAGCCGAGCAGGCGGGCCGGCGGGATATCGCGCAGCTTTTCCGCCAGCGCGAGCATCTCCGGCTCGTGGGCAGCCAGGCCGTTCAGCAGATCCTTGCGCTGGCTCCAGTAGTCGTCCTCATTCATGGTCAGCGCAAGCAGGGGCGCATTACCGGTCTGCGCGAGACTCAGCGCGGGTTCGGCCATGCCCTGCTCCCGCAGCCAGCGCTCGGCAATCCCGGCCTGCGGCGTCGGCAGAACCACTTTCTGGCAACGACTGTGTATCGTCGCGGGCAATTCGCTCGGCCGGTGCGAAACCAGCATAAAGCGCGTTCCGGCCGGCGGCTCTTCAAGATTTTTCAACAGCGCATTGGCCGCGTGTACATTCATCGCCTCGGCCGGATATAACACGATGGTCTTGCCGCCACGCTGGTGCGAGGTCAGAAAAATAAAATCCTGCAGGGCGCGCACGTCTTCAATGCGAATGTCCTGGCTGGGTTTGCGTTTGGACGCGGACGCCTCCTGAACCACGATTTCGTCGCCGCCATCCGTGTCGGCCATACGCAGGGCTTCGGGGCGGAGCTCGCGATAATCAGGGTGACTGCCGGTGGCGAACCAGCGGCAGCTCTGACAGGCGCCACAGGCGGCACCGTCGGCCGCCGGCGTTTCGCAGGCCAGCGATTGCGCGACCTTGCGCACGAAATCAATTTTGCCGATGCCTTCCCGGCCGCTGAACAGCAAGGCGTGCGGCAGGCTGTTGCGGCGCGCAAGGATGTCGCGCCATTGCTCGGCATGCCATGGATAGACGCTCACGGGCATAAAGCCTCCGCGATTACTGCGAGATCGGCCTGCACCTCGGCGATCCCGCGTGAGGCATCAACCACACGGATGCGCTCCGGCGCGGCCTGCGCTCGTTGCAGATAGCCTTCGCGCACGCGTTCAAAAAACGCCTCGTTTTCACGTTCGAAACGGTCCGGCGATTTGATGCTGCCGGCGCGCGCGCGACCAACCGCAGGCGGCAGATCGAAGATGATGGTCAGATCCGGTTGCAGATCACCCTGCACCCATTGTTCCAGCGCGACCAGTTTTTCACGTGACACGCCCCGCCCCGCGCCCTGATAAGCGAACGTGGCGTCAGTGAAGCGGTCGCACAAAACAGATTCGCCGCGCGCCAATGCCGGCGCAATCACCTTGTCGATATGCTCGCGCCGCGCCGCGAACATCAGCAGCGTTTCGGTTTCGAGATGCATCGGCTGGTCTTTGTCGAGCAGCAGTGCACGCAATTTTTCACCCAGCGGCGTGCCGCCCGGTTCGCGTGTAATGCATAACGACACTCCGCGCGATTTCAGGCGCTCCGCCAGCCACGCCAGATGCGTGCTTTTGCCGGCGCCGTCGATGCCTTCGAGAGTGATGAATTTTCCGCGCACGTCTGGATGTTTCCGGTATTTCAAGAAAAACTAGTGATTGCCGCGACGCTGGTATTTTGTCACGGCACGCTCGTGTTCCACCAGCGAATCCGAGAACTTTGAACTGCCGTCACCGCGCGCGACAAAATACAGCGCCTTGCTGGCTGCGGGATGCAAGGCCGCATTCAGCGCGGCCAGTCCCGGCATGGCGATTGGCGTCGGCGGCAAACCCGTGCGCGTATAGGTGTTGTAGGGTGTATCGGCCAGCAGATCGCGTTTGCGCAAATCGCCGTCGAAAGCGGCGCCCAGCCCGTAGATCACCGTCGGGTCCGTTTGCAGCTTCATGCCGAGCCGCAACCGGTTCACGAAAACCGCGGCAATCAAATTGCGTTCGCCGGCCTGCCCGGTTTCCTTTTCCACGATCGAAGCCAGAATCAACGCCTGATAGGGGTTCTCCAGAGGCAACCCTGCATCACGCGCAGCCCACAGCGCATTGAGCTGGTATTGCAGCGTGCGGTTGGCACGCTGCAATACGGCGACATCGCTGGTGCCATTGGCGAAAAAATAGGTGTCGGGATAAAACAGCCCCTCCGGCGCAGTCGGCGCCAAGCCGAGTCGCTGCACGACTTCGACCGTGCCCAATCCGGCGAGATCGTGGCGCAATGCCGGATGCGCATCAATGGCTGCGCGCAACTGCGCGAAAGTCCAGCCTTCGACGATGGTCAGCTTGTCCTGCCGATGGTCACCGCTGGTGACCTTCTGCAACAAAGTGTAAGGGCTGATGCCGGCCGTAATTTCATAATTGCCCGCCTGGATGCGGTTCTCGACGCCGGAGACGCGCGCCAGCAATTCAAACCGCCACGCCGAATCCACCACACCTGCGGCCTGCAATTGGCGCGAGGCACTGCGCAATCCGCTGCCCTGTTTCAAACTGAATTGAAGCGGCTGCGCGATTTCGCGCGCGATGAAATTGGTCGCCACGAACCACGCCGTAACACCGACGAGTGCAAGAAACAGCAGCCGCCAAAACCAGCTGCCTTTGCGTTTAGCGGTTTTCGGCATTTTTGATCCATAGTCGCATACGCCCGGCGAACGGATGCGCGCTCCAGCTCATAGCGTCCAGTACCGCGACCGGCCAGACACCGATGACGCTGTTAACCAGAAACACTGCGTCGGCGCCACGCACGGCCTCCGGCGTTACGCGGTCGATATGTACCGGCACGCCTTCGGCGCGCGCACTTTCTATAATCAGATCGCGCATCACACCGGCGATCCCGCTGCCGTTGAGCGCAGGCGTGGTTAACTCGCCAGCGCGCAAAAGAAACAGATTGCTCATGGTGCCACTGATGACGTCACCGTTGACATCGCGCAGCAGCCCTTCCGCAATACCTGCATCATTCCATTCGGAACGTGCCAGCACGTTTTCCAGTCGGTTGAGATGTTTGATGCCGGCGAGTGCGGGCTGTACTGAAAGGCGAAAATCGCACCAACGCACATGCACTCCGTCATCTTTTGCTGCGCGCGTTGCGCCCGCTGCATTCCAGCTGACGACACGGGTCATGTTTGCCGCCGACGGTATCGCATATCCGCGCAGTGCGACACCACGCGTCAATGTGATACGGATCACACCATCAGGCCTCGCCGCGGCAATTTTCGCGAGGTCGGCTTCCAGAATTGTTTGCGACGGACATTCGAGATGCAACGCAGCGCCATCTGCGGCGAGTTTGGCGTATTGCCGCGGCCAAAGCGGCACCGTGCCGGCGCGCATCGGGAACGTGCGGAACACGCCGTCACCATAGGTAAAGCCACGATCGCGTGCATCGATCGTGGTTTCTTCAATTCCGTTGACGAGTTGCATGGCGGACAGTTGGAACCCGGCGCGCGCGGACGGCCGCCGCTACGGCGTCAAATCGCCCGGAAGACCAGCGTGCCGTTGGTGCCGCCGAAACCGAACGAATTCGAAATGGCGACCTGGATTTTCATTTTGCGCGCGGTGTTCGGTATGTAATCAAGATCGCATTCCGGATCCTGATTGACCAGATTGATCGTCGGCGGTGCGATCTGTTCGTGCACCGCCATTGCTGAAAATACCGCCTCGATGCCGCCGGCGGCACCGAGCAGATGGCCGGTCATCGATTTGGTGGAACTGACTGCGAGTTTTTTCGCGGCGTCGCCAAAGCAGCGTTTCACCGCGATCGTTTCAGCGAGATCGCCCAACGGCGTCGAGGTGCCGTGCGCGTTGACGTAATCGACTTCGTCGACATTGACACCGCCGTTGCGCAGGGCATTGGTCATGCAGCGTGCGGCGCCCTCGCCGTCTGCGACCGGTGCGGTGATGTGGTGCGCATCTGCGCTCAGACCGTAACCCGCGAGTTCGCAATAAATGCGCGCGCCGCGCTTTTTCGCGTGTTCATATTCTTCCAGCACCAGAACGCCGGCGCCTTCGCCCAGCACGAAACCGTCGCGATCCCGGTCCCACGGACGGCTGGCGAGTTCCGGCGCATCGTTGCGTGCCGACAGGGCGCGCGCGGCACAAAATCCGCCGACGCCCAATGGGGAAACGCAGGATTCGGCACCACCGGCAACCATGACATCGGCGTCGCCATATTCGATCAGGCGCCCGGCCTCGCCGATGCTGTGGTTGGCCGTCGTGCAGGCGCTGACCACTGCGATGTTCGGGCCTTTGAGGCCGTACATGATCGACAGCTGACCCGAAATCATATTGATGATGGTGCCGGGCACGAAGAACGGAGAAATCTTGCGCGCTCCGCCAGCGAGGTAAGCATCGTGCGTCGTTTCAATCAGCGGCAGGCCGCCGATGCCCGAACCGATGCAAACGCCGATTTGTTCGCGCGCTTCCTTCTCAAGATCGATGCCGGAATCCTTGAGCGCATCAATCCCGGCGGCTAAGCCGTAATGAATAAACGTGTCGAAACGCCGCGCCTCCTTCGGTGCGAGCCATTTTGCGACCTCGAAATTCTTGACCTCGCCTGCGATCTGCGTCGAGAAACTGGACGCGTCGAAGCGGCTGATGCGAGCGATCCCCGATTTACCGGCGATCACATTGCCCCAAGCCTCCCCGACACCGATTCCGACAGGGGAAACGATGCCCAGACCGGTTACGACTACTCTGCGTCGTGCCAATGGAGTTCCGTTGAGTTCAGTGAACTTATTTGACGTGTGCCTTGACGTAATCCACTGCCTGCTGGACCGTCGTGATCTTTTCCGCGTCTTCGTCCGGGATTTCGCACTCGAACTCTTCTTCGAGAGCCATCACCAGTTCGACGGTGTCGAGTGAGTCGGCGCCCAGGTCGTTGACAAAGGACGATTCGCTTTTGACATCGGCTTCGTTGACACCCAGTTGCTCGGCGACGATTTTCTTGACACGCGGTTCTATGTTTTCCATCTAGTTCCCCCTTCTCGGTAATGTGTGCAGTTTCAAAGTGTGCATTTTAGCAAATCCGGCGCCGGTCTCCCAACAGCAGTTTTTACCGCTAATCCATGTACATTCCGCCATTCACATGAATGGTCGCGCCTGTGATATAGGCGGCTGCCGGTGAGGCCAGAAAAGCGACCGTGCCCGCAATGTCTTCCACGCGGCCCAGCCGCGCCAGCGGAATCTGCTTGACCAGCGCGCCGCGCTGTTCCTCGCTCAAATCCCGCGTCATGTCCGTTTCGATAAAACCGGGCGCCACGCAATTCACCGTAATATTGCGGCTGCCGATTTCACGTGCCAGCGACTTGCTGAAGCCCATCATGCCGGCCTTGGCCGCCGCGTAATTGCTTTGCCCGGCGTTGCCCATCGAGCCGATCACCGAAGTGATATTGACGATGCGTCCGCTGCGCGCCTTCATCATGCCGCGCATGACCAGCTTGGATAACCGGAAAGCCGACTTGAGGTTGGTGGAAAGAATATCGTCCCACTCCTCGTCCTTCATGCGCATCAGCAGATTGTCGCGCGTGATGCCGGCATTGTTGACGAGAATCGACACATCGCCAAACTGCTTCTGTATCGCAGCGACAACGCCCTCGCATTGCGCAGCGTCGTTGACGTTGAGGGCAAAGCCGGCGCCTGTGGCACCCGCCGCCGCCAGATATTCACTGATTGCGTGTGCGCCCGCCTCCGTGGTCGCGGTACCGGCGACCGTCGCACCAAGGCGCGCCAGTTCCACCGCGATGGCGCGTCCGATACCGCGCGAGGCGCCGCTAATCAATGCGATTTCACCGGCGAGCATCATGCCCCCTGCACTGCCTGCAGCGATTGTTCCAGCGAAGCTGCATCGGCAATCGCCAGACCCAGCATTGCGCCGTCGATCCGCTTGGTCAGGCCGGCCAGCACCTTGCCGGGGCCGCATTCGGCGACGTGCGTGACACCGATGGCCGCCATGGCCTTCACGACTTCAACCCAGCGTACCGGGTTGCAGGCCTGACGCGCCAATGCGTCTTTGATTTTTGCAGGATCGGTGAGCGTCGCCACATCGACATTATTGATGACCGGAATCTGCGGTGACTGGAATGAAACCGACGCCAGATATTGCGCGAGGCGCTCTGCGGCCGGTTTCAGCAGCGACGAATGAAATGGCGCGCTCACCGGCAACAGCACTGCGCGTTTCGCGCCTTTGCTCTTAACCAGCACTGCACCGCGTTCGACCGCGCTTTTGTGGCCTGCGATCACCACCTGGCTCGGTGCATTGAAATTCACCGCCTCGACGACCTCGCCCTGCGCAGCTTCGACACAGGCGGCGCGCACGCTGTCGTCGTCAAGGCCCAGCACAGCAGCCATTGCGCCGGTACCGATCGGCACGGCTTCCTGCATGGCCTGCGCGCGAAAGCGCACCAGCGGCAATGCATCTTTGAAAGCAATCACGCCGGCCGCAACCAATGCGGTGTATTCGCCCAAACTGTGTCCGGCCACGATGCTCGGCGCGGTACCGCCGGCGGCACACCATGCGCGGTAGACCGCGTAGCCTGCCGTCAGCATCAACGGCTGCGTATTGACCGTGGCATTCAGATCTTCGGCCGGGCCTTCGGCGGCGAGTTTCCACAAATCCTGATTGAGGACATCGGACGCCTCCGCAAACGTCTCGCGAACCGCCGGCACGTCGGCAAAACTTAGCAGCATGCCAACCGACTGTGAACCCTGCCCCGGAAATACCAATGCGAGTTTCATCCTGTCACATCTCCACCAGCGCGGCGCCCCAGGTGAAGCCACCGCCCACGCCCTCGAGCAAAATCTTTTGCCCCGGCTTGATGCGGCCGTCGCGTATCGCAACGTCGAGCGCCAGCGGCACCGAAGCCGCCGACGTATTCGCATGCCGGTCCACGGTAACCACCACGTGCGAAGCATCAATACCGAGTTTTTTCGCCGTCGATTCCAGGATGCGCACGTTCGCCTGGTGCGGGATCAACCAGTCGAGATCGGCGGGTTGCATGTTGCAAAGACCGAGCACTTCGCGCGCCACTTCGTCGAGTACCCGCACCGCAAATTTGAATACGGCACCGCCGTCCATGCGCAGGAACGGATCGCCGGTGATATTGCCGCCGCAAATCTGCCCCGGCGTCGAAAGTATCCCGGCGTGTGATCCGTCGGCATGCAGCACACTGGCGAGGATGCCGGGTTTGTCCGACGCCGCCAGCACCACCGCGCCGGCGCCGTCACCAAACAATACGCAAGTGCCGCGGTCTTTCCAGTCGAGAATGCGCGAAAACACCTCGGCACCGACCACCAGCGCATGTTTGCAACTGCCGCCGCGAATGAATTTGTCGGCAATATCCATCGCGTAAATGAATCCCGAGCAGACTGCCTGCACGTCGAACGCAGGACAGCCTTTGATGCCCAGCTTCGCCTGCAGCAGGCAGGCGGTACTCGGAAATATGAAATCCGGCGTCGACGTCGCGACGATGATCAGCCCGATCTGGTCCGGCGTGATGCCGGCAGCGGCAATGGCGCGTTGCGCCGCTTCGAACGCGAGCGCACTCGAAGTCTGATCCGGGGCCGCGAGATGCCGCTGGCAAATACCGGTGCGGCTGCGTATCCATTCGTCGGATGTTTCGACACGCGTGGCGAGATCGGCGTTGGTAACAACATTCGCCGGCAGATAGCTGCCGGTGCCAACGATGCGTGAATAAATCAAACAGCCCCCTCCTGGATCGCCGACATGCGTTCGGTAATGTGGTTGAGCACTCCGCCACGGGCCTCATCAACCGCCCGCCCGATGGCAATGCGGAAAGCCAAATGATCGGCGGAGCCATGACTTTTTACCACGATCCCGCGCAAGCCCAGCAAGGTCGCACCGTTGTATTGACGTGGATCAATGCGGTTACGAAACGCATTGAGCACCGGCTTTGCAATCAAACCGGCGACGCGCGTAAACAGGTTACGGTGAAATTCCTCGCGCAGATAAAAACCCAGCATGCGGATGATGCCTTCGCTGGCCTTGAGCGCAACGTTGCCGACAAAACCATCGCAGACGACGACGTCGGTCGTGCCCTTGTAGATGTCGTCGCCTTCGACGTTGCCATAAAAATTGAGGCCGCTGGCGCGCAACAATTCGGCGGCCCTTTTGACCACTTCATTGCCCTTGATGTCTTCTTCGCCGATGTTGAGCAGGCCGACGCTGGGCGATGCTTTGCCTTCGATCGAACTCACCAGCACCGAACCCATGATGCCGAATTGCAACAGGTGTTCTGCCGTGCAATCGACGTTGGCGCCCAGATCAAGCATATAGGTGTGACCCGTGCGGGTCGGCAGGATCGAGCAGATCGCGGGGCGCTCGACGTTCGGGAGCGTCTTCAGCACAAACCGCGAAATAGCCATCAATGCGCCGGTGTTGCCGGCGCTGATGCAAGCGTGCGCGCTGCCATCCTTGACCAGATTAATGGCGACCCGCATCGAGGAATCTTTTTTCCCGCGCAAGGCCACCGCCGGCGACTCATCCATCGTGATGATTTCGCTGGCGTGCAGGACTGACAGCTGCGGCATGTTTTCCGCCGACAGGCTGCACAACTGTTGGTTGATCGCATCCTGCAATCCAACCAGGACGATATTGACATCCGCGGCTGCGCGCAGGTACTCAACAGCGGCCGGCACCGTTACGCTAGGGCCGTGGTCGCCACCCATGCAATCGACGGCAACCGTTACAGCCACGCTGTCCTCCCCGCCTTCAGCCTGGCCGGGTACCCGGTAACCAGGATTTACTCGTCTTTGGTCTTGATGACTTTTTTGCCGCGGTAGAAACCGCTCGGGCTGATGTGGTGGCGCAGATGCACCTCGCCAGTGGTCGGCTCAATGGCCAGCGACGGGCTGGTCAGAAAATCATGCGAGCGATGCATGCCGCGCTTCGACGGCGACTTCTTGTTCTGCTGGACTGCCATGACAAAACTCCCTCAATAAAATCAATTAACCTGCTTGTGTTTCAATCCGGCCAGCGCTGCAAACGGTGACGCGGCGCGATCCTTTGCCGTGTCCACCGCCGTTTCGCACTCGCCTTCCGAATGGCGCGGTGCGATCGGCTGGGCCAGTAATACCTCATCCTCTACCAGCGACCAGACGTCCATTTCAGGATCTGCCGCAACCGCGTCCAGATCCTCAATTTCCGCCTCTTCGCCACCGGCTTTATCGTCCAGCAGCAACAGCCGCGATTCCAATGCCACCGGGTAAGGCAACCGACCGAGGCAACGTTGGCAACGAAGACTGATCGTGCCCTCTACCTTCAGCCGCAACCGCAGCCTTTGGCGCCCGTCTGTTTGCCCGACCAGCACATAGCGCAAAATACCACTGCGATCGTACAAGCTGTCCGCGAGGCGCTCGAGTTCTGAAACCGGCACTTCATCGCTCAATTCCTTGCCAGAGCGCGCGAAGTCCAGACTATCGATAATAGCCCGTGCAGACATAAGCGCGGCATGATAGTATTTTTGCGCCGCCCTGTCAAAATAAAATTACGGAAAACCCATATCGCGCAGGGACTTAGATTCACTCTCCTGCGCCTCATTCCAGCATGCCCGCATCACCCGAAACCAGCCTCGTTTTGGCCTCATCTTCGCCCTATCGGCGCGAGCTGCTGGGACGCTTGCGGCTTGATTTCAAAACCCATTCACCGGATATCGACGAATCTCCGCTACCCGCAGAGGCGGCGCCGGCGCTGGCCCTGCGCCTTGCCACCGCCAAGGCCGCGGCAGTGGCATCTCACTATCCGGAATCACTGATTATTGGCAGCGACCAGGTCGCCCTCAGCGGCAGCCAGCTGATCAACAAACCGGGGAACCACGTCGCCGCCCTCGCCCAGCTACGGGCAATGAGCGGTCGCACGATCACGTTTTACACCGCACTTTGCCTGTTGAACGCCAAAACCGGCCACCGGCAAACGGCCGTGGTACCGGTAACGGTGACCATGCGCGCACTCGGCGACGCAGAAATCGAACGCTATCTGGCCGCAGAAACGCCCTACGACTGCGCCGGCAGCGCCCGCATCGAGGCTTTTGGTATCACGCTGGTCGAAAAAATCTCCGGCGACGATCCGAACGCGCTGATCGGCCTGCCACTGATCGAACTGTGCCGCATGTTGCGCCATGAAGGACTCGCACTGCCATGACTACCCGCGCCACCGGCGTTCTGCATATCGTGCCGGTCACCCTGGGTGGCGAAGACGTCACCGCGGTCTTACCGCAAAGCACGCGCGATGTCCTCGCCGGACTCGATTATTTCATCGTCGAGAACGAAAAATCGGCGCGCCATTTCCTCAAACTGCTGCCACATCCGCGCGCCATCCGCGAACTGACCCTGGAATTGTTCGACAAGAACGGCACACCGGAACGCGCCAATGCGCTGTTGCAGCCGTTATTGAGCGGGCGCAATGCGGCGGTGTTATCGGAAGCGGGTTGCCCCGCCATCGCAGACCCCGGTGCGCGCTTGGTGGAAGCCGCGCATCGCGCCGCCATCCGCGTGGTGCCGCAGGTCGGGCCCTCCGCGCTGCTGCTGGCATTGATGGCGTCCGGATTCAACGGCCAGCGCTTTGCCTTTCACGGCTACCTGCCGGTGGCCGCGCCGGAATGCAAAACGGAAATCCTCAGGCTCGAACGCGAATCACGCGAGCGCGACATGACGCAGATGTTCATCGAAACGCCGTATCGCAACGACGCATTGCTGAAAACGTTGTTGGAATGCTGCCACGCAAACACGCGGCTCTGCATCGCCGCCGATCTCACGCTGCCGGATGAATCGGTGCATAGCGCCGCGGTCGGCGAATGGAAAAAACGCGCCAGCATCATCGGCCGGCGGCCGGCGGTCTTTCTGCTCTACGCGCGCTGACGCAGCGGCTCAGCGCAGCTGCACGCCGCCCGTCGAGGATTTCAGCAGTGCTTCGGCCATCGTCGCGCCGAATTTGCGCGCAACGCGTTCGGCAAGGTTCTGCCGCGGCGTGAAATCGACCACGTCTTCGGCTTTGATGATGTCGCGCGCCACCGAATCCACGTTGCCGATGCCGTCCGCAAGACCGAGTTCGATGCTTTTTTCGCCGGTCCAGATCAGCCCGCTGAAAACTTCAGGCGTCTCCTTCAGGCGCTTGCCGCGCCCGTTGCGCACGACAGTAATGAATTGCTGGTGGATTTCAGCGAGCATCTTCTCCGCATACTCCCGGTGCGTCGCGGTCAACGGTGCAAACGGATCGAGAAAACGTTTGTTTTCGCCAGCGGTCAGGGCGCGCCGCTCGATGCCCAACTTGTCCATGATGCCGGTGAATCCGAATCCGTCCATGACGACGCCGATCGAGCCGACGATGCTGGCCTTGTCGACGTAAATCTGGTCGGCTGCCGCGGCCACGTAATAACCACCGGAGGCACAAATGTCCTCGATCACCACATAGAGCGGAATATTCGGATGCTGGGTGCGCAGCCGCTTGATCTCGTCATTGATATAGCCGGCCTGCACCGGACTGCCGCCGGGGCTGTTGATGCGCAAAATAACGCCCTGCGTATTCGCATCCTTAAAGGCGGCTTGCAAACCGGAGGTGACGTTATCGGCACTCGCCGGGCTGTCAGCGCCAATGACGCCGCGCAGCTCGACCAGCGCCGTGTGTTTGCCCGAGGTGGTGTGTTCGCCCTGGCGGACCCAGCCCATGCCGACGAACAATACCGCAAACAAATAAAGCAGCAGCAGCATCTTGAACGCGGTTCCCCAGCGGCGCGTCGCGCGCTGCTCCGCAATCGCCGCCAGCGCGACTTTTTCGAGCACACCGCGCTCCCAATTCGCGTCCTGATTTTCCCGTCCTGCCTCAGCCATGATTTTTTTCGCTATGCGTTAGATAAACCTTGCCGTCGATTTCGGCAACCTCAAGCGCCGTCAGGCGCTGCCCCTTGCACGGCCCCATGATGCAGTGCCCGCTGTCGGGTTCGTAGGTCGCGCCATGCGTGGTGCAGATCAAGTATAACCCTGAACTATCGAAGAATTCGCCCTCGATCCAGTCGAGTTCGACCGGGATGTGCGCGCATTGGTTCAAATAGGCGTGCGCGCCGCCGTTGTAGCGGATCACAAATGCCGGTATCGGTTTGCCGTCACGCAGCACGCTGAAACGCATACCCTTGCCGCCCTCGATCAGGGCACTGCTATCGCAAATCACGCGTGCCGGATCAACCATGCCCACAACGCCCGGGGTTCATCGAAACAATCCAGCGGCTGCAGCGCCAGCAGCTGCTCGCGTGGATGCGCGCCAAACGACACCGCCACCGAAGTCATCCCGGCGTTCTGCGCCATTTGCAGGTCGTGCGTGGTGTCGCCGATCATCAGCGTGCGCGCCTTCTCGACGCCGAGTTCGGAATGCAGATCCAGCAGCATTGCCGGCGCCGGCTTGTTTGCCGCTTCCTCGCCGCAACGGGTGGCATGAAACAGCGCCTTCAAACCGGTGCGTTCGAGCACGCGATCGAGTCCGCGCCGGCTCTTGCCGGTGGCAACCGCCAGCATGTGGCCGGCGTCATTCAATGTGCGCAACGTTTCCTCGACGCCGGCAAACAGCGGCGCCGCTTCTTCGCGCGCGCGGAAATGGAAGCCGTAGCGTTCGACCACCTGCGGATAGATTGATGGCGGCACGCCCGGCAAGATATAGCGCAGGGCATCATGCAGACCGAGCCCGATGATGTGGCGCGCGCGCTCTTCAGAGGGCACCGGCAGGCTGATGTCTTCGCAGGCCGATTGCAGCGACGAGGCGATGACCGCCGTCGAATCCATCAGCGTGCCATCCCAGTCGAACACCAGCAGGTCAAACCGGCGCGCCATCGCCCGCATCCAGTGATTTGATGAATTTCTGCAGTTCTTCCGGCAGCGGCGCATCCACGGTCATGGTCAGCTCTTCGATCGGGTGCAGAAAGGTGACGCTGGCAGCATGCAAGAACATCCGCTTGAGCCCGCTGCGCGCCAGTTCCTTGTTGCGCGCAAAATCGCCGTATTTGTCGTCGCCGGCAATTGGATAACCGACATGCGCGAGATGCACGCGAATCTGGTGGGTGCGGCCGGTCTTCAGCTCGGCGCGTAACAGGCTGAAATCGCGCCACGCCTTCTGCAATTCGAAAATGGTATGCGAGGCCTGCCCTTCGGCCTCGACGGAGACGCGGCGCTCACCCGATTCAAGCACGTATTTGCGCAAATTGACCTTCACGCTTTGCCGCGGGTTGTGCCATTTACCGTTCACCAGCGCGAGATAGTATTTGTCTACCCGGCCCTCGCGCAGGGCCTCGTGCAGGGCGACCAGCGCACTGCGTTTTTTCGCCAGCAGCAGAACGCCCGAGGTCTCACGGTCAAGGCGGTGCACCAGTTCGAGAAAACGCAGCTGCGGGCGCTGCGCGCGCAGCTGTTCGATCACGCCAAAGCTCACGCCGCTGCCACCGTGCACCGCCATGCCTGACGGTTTGTTCAGCGCAATGATGGCGTCGTCCTCGAACAGGATCGCCTGCTCCAGTTTGGGGTCGGGCGGCGGCTCCCGGCGGGTGCGCTCGGCCAGCCGTAACGGCGGCAGGCGCAGCTCGTCGCCGGCCTGCAGGCGGTATTCGGGCTTCGCGCGGCCCTTGTTGACCCTGACCTCGCCGCTGCGCAGCACCCGGTAAACGTGGCTCTTCGGCACGCCTTTAAGTATCTTCAACAGATAGTTATCGATGCGCTGGCCGGCGTCTTCCTCCCCAACTTGATGTCGGGACACGACATTTTTGCCTAAATCCTTCATTTTGCTTATACTAATAGCCGGTTGGCAGTAGATTGGGCGGTTCGACATTAGCCGCCCCGAGCCGGAATTGGCGCGCGATTAGAAGAATGACGCAGCGACGCCCGGCAGGCTGGCCCAGCGCCAGACGGCTGTTCACCGAAGGCGATCGATAGACCGTCGGATTATTTCCCAGACGATCCTCGTACACGGTTGCCGCAGCACAATGGTTAACATGGCTCACCAAAAAGTAGCGATGGTAGTTGAATTGCGCGCTCAAGATACACGATAGTTTTATTGCAGCAGCGGTTCCGGCGCCGGCGAAAACCGCCCCGCCACATGACGCTGCAGCATGACGAATTCTAACGGCAAACAGCAAAAGCCATTTATTACTGATCATCACGCCTTACTTAACGATCTGGTAAAACAATGATGCCCCGCCTGCGCATGCAGTTTGCGCCGGCAGTTTGCCCATCCCGTGTCTGAGCGCGGGAGAAGAAAAAATGAAACGCATGTTGTTTAATGCGACGCAAGCCGAAGAGCTGCGCGTCGCCATTGTCGATGGTCAGCAACTCCTCGACCTCGATATCGAATCTGCCAACAAAGAACAGCGCAAGAGCAATATCTACAAGGGCGTCATCAACAGCATCGCGCCCAGTCTCGAAGCGTGTTTCGTCGATTACGGCGCCGAACGCAGCGGCTTTCTGCCGTTCAAGGAAGTCATCCGCTCGTATTTCAAGCCGGGTGTCGATGTCAACAAGGCGCGCATCCAGGACGCGCTGCGAGAAGGCCAGGAAGTCCTGGTTCAGGTCGATAAGGACGAGCGTGGCAATAAAGGCGCCGCCCTGACCACCTTCATCAGTCTCGCCGGCCGCTACATCGTGCTGATGCCGAACAACCCGCGCGGCGGCGGCGTTTCGCGCCGCGTTGAAGGCGAAGACCGCGCCGAACTGCGTGAAGCCGTCGACCAGCTGGAAGTGCCGGAGGGCATGAGTGTCATCGCGCGCACTGCCGGCATCGGCCGCGACGCCGAAGAACTCAAGTGGGACCTGACGCGCCTGCTCGACCTGTGGCACGCGATTGACGACGCCGGATCAAAGGACGTGGTCAAAGTGTACGGCACACGCCTGCTGTATTCCGAAAACGACCTCGTTTCGCGCGTCATACGCGATCACTTCCACCAGGACATCGGCGAAATCCTCGTCGATACCGATGAAGTCTTCGAACAAGCCCGTATCTACATGAACAACATCATGCCGCAGTATGTCGGCAGGGTGAAACTCTACAGCGACGACGTGCCGCTGTTCTCGCGCTTCCAGATCGAACACCAGATCGAATCGGCGTATTCGCGCCAAGTCACACTGCCCTCGGGCGGCGCGATCGTCATTGATCACACCGAAGCACTGGTTTCCGTTGACGTCAACTCGGCACGTGCCACACGCGGCGCCGACATCGAGGAAACCGCCTTCCGCACCAACCTTGAAGCGGCGGAAGAAACCGCCCGCCAGTTGCGCCTGCGCGACCTGGGCGGCCTCATCGTCATCGACTTCATCGACATGGAAAGCGCGCGCAACCAGCGCGAAGTTGAAAACCAATTGCGCGATTCGTTGCGCCCGGACCGTGCCCGTGTGCAGATCGGCAAGATTTCGCGTTTCGGCCTGATGGAACTGTCGCGCCAGCGCCTGCGTCCGGCACTGGCCGAGGGCAGCCACATCCCCTGCCCGCGCTGCCATGGCATCGGCCACATCCGCGGCATCGAATCCACCGCCCTGCATATCCTGCGCATCCTGCAGGAAGAGGCGATGAAGGAAAACACCGGTGCCGTGCATGCACAGGTTCCGGTCGACGTCGCCACTTATCTGCTGAATGAAAAACGCGCCGAGTTTCACGCCATCGAGTCGCGTCTCAAGGTCAACGTTGTTCTGATTCCGAACATCCACCTCGAGACACCGAACTACACGGTGACACGTCTGAAGCACGAAGAACTCAACCATGCAGACTTGCCACCGCCCAGCTACCTGATGATGACGGCGCCGGAGAAACCCGAACCGCTGCCTTCGGAGCAAACCGAAGCCGCGACGCCAAAACCGACTGCCGTCGTCAAAGCGTCGTTGCCTTCGCAACCGGCCCCGATCATTGAGCCCAAACAAAAAGCCGCAGAAACACCGGTGGGCACGGAGCAACCGAACATCATCAGCAAGATTTTCGGCTGGTTCAAACGTACACCCGCCCCTGCTGCTGCCAGCACCGCGCAACCCGCCACCCGCGAAGGCGGTCGCGGCGAACGCGGCGGACGTCAGGAGCGCGGCCAGCGCCGCGGACGTTCGGATTCATCGCGCCGCGACGGTCGTCGCGACGAGGGCCGTGATCGCAATCAACCGCGTGCCGAGGGACAAGGCGGCGAGCGCAACCGCCAGGAGCGTGGCGAGCGTCCGCGCAACGACGAGCCGCGTGAACCGCGCCCGCCGCGCGAGCCGCGTGAACCGCGTCCGCCGCGTGAAGGTGGTCGCGACGGTCAGCAGCAACGTCCGCCGCGCAACGAGCCGATTCCGCAAAATGCCGAAGGCGTGACAACCAACACAGCAGAATTGCCGGGACAGGAACAACAGGCCCCGCGCGGCAATGGCGAAGCCCGTGAAGGCGGCGGTCGTGGCCGTCGCCGTCGTGGCCGCGGAGGTCGTGATCGCGCCGAACGCGCGGCACAAAACGGATCTGCCGAAGGCGGCTCGTCTGAAATGTTGGCCAACGAAGTTGCAGGTGAAATGCCGGTCTCGGACAACGCATCGTCCAGCCAGCATGAAACTCATCAACACGACGCGGTTCACGCCGAGATCCCGGCGATCGAGTTGCGTCCGCTAGAGCAACCGGTGGAAGCTGTTGTCAGCGTAGCGCCCGCGCCTGCGGTGTTTGAAACGCCGGCGACAGTCGCACCGGCGCTGGTTGCGGTCGAAACGACACCAGCGGCCGCCCCGGCACCGTATACCTCGGTGGCCAGCGAAGAGCGCGTGGTTGAGAACGAACCCAAACCAGTTCCTGCTGCCCCTGTTGCACGGGCGCCCATCGGTCTGCCGCACGACCTCACGCAGATCGAAACGGATCAGGGAAAACTGCACGATGCCGCGAGCAAGGGGGCACCGCCGCCCGCACCGCGGCCTCCCCGCGTGCGTCCGCCGTTGTCGCAGATCAGCAATGAACCACTCGAGCAGGTGGAAACCCGCAGCTAATCAGGTATCCACGCAACAAAAACAAACGGGCCGCGAATGCGGCCCGTTTTTTTTCGGTGCAGGCCGCTTTCAGCCTTTGCCGGCACGAATGATCTCCAGCAGACGAATACTGACCGCCTCGGCCATATCGAGCACGCATTCAAAGCCTGCAACTCCACCGTAGTAGGGATCGGGCACGTCCTGCCCGTGGTAATCCTCATGCAGATCGCCATACAACTGGAGCTTCGCTGTGCCCAACGGCGGTTGCAATCGCTTCAATGCCGCGAGGTTCTGCCGGTCCATCGCCAGCACATATTGAAAACGCGCAAAGTCTTCGACTACGACCTGACGGGCACGCAACGCAGTCATGTCATAACCGCGCCGTGAAGCGGCCGCGATGCTGCGTTGGTCCGGCGGGTCCCCGATGTGATAATCATGCGTGCCCGCCGAATCGCAATCAATGCGTCCGGCCAAACCGGCCCCGGCCACGACATGGCGAAACACCGCCTCTGCCGTCGGCGAGCGGCAGATATTGCCCATGCAGACAAATAGGACGCCTATCTCTTTGTTTTTATTTATTATTAAATCCTTCGGCAAGATAAAGTTATCCGTCTAGGCAACATCTGAAAAATATTTTTTTCTGAGCCATCGAAAAACTTGGGCAATGCCGGTCAAATCACCGCAAACGAAGCTATATCTTCTTTGGCTCGCGCACCTCAAAACGAAAGCCGAGCGCCTTGAGGCGCTTAATTCGATCGGGCAAGAGAGTTTTGTTCTTTTGTTTCCGCCTCTGTATAGTGCACCACATTCCAAGCGTGGAATTGTCTTTCCATTCTCGAGGCACATTGCAATTACCATGCGTGCCCTTGTAGGCAGCCAGCGCAAGGAACATTTCCTCCCATGCTGCCGCATGTGGATCCCATATAAAACCTAATTGTTCGAGCTGACTAACTTGCTCAGTAGAGAGTTTGCACTTTCTATACCTAGTCCTCTGTGTGCCACACCAATTCGCAAG
>CALQCM020000049.1 GCA_943329075.2 Chitinophaga pinensis
CAGCGGGCGCGCAATTCACGATCATAGGGCCAGGTGAAGTCGACGTGTTGCACGCCGCGGTCTTCAAGTGTGTAAAAAGTGCTGGGACGGTCATGGGTGTAATCGATGATCTGGTCGGGCACGGCGATGACGCCCGGCTGCATATCGGCACGGATGCCGCCGACCGCCGCCACACCGACCACCTGTGTGACGCCTTGCGCGTGCAGCGCCCAGATGTTGGCGCGATAGTTGACCTGATGCGGCGGTATGGTATGGCCGTAGCCGTGGCGCGCCAGGAAAACTATTTCCTTGCCGGCGATTTCGCCGAAGGTCAACGGGCCTGATGGTTCACCGTACGGCGTGCGCACCGCAAGGCGTCGCGTGACCGTCAAATTGTCCAGTTGGGTAAGCCCGCTGCCACCGATAATTGCAAGCATGCTGATCGCTCTTCAGTTCTGGTGATTAATGCGGATCAAACGGTTTGATCCGGTTTGAGGGCGTGGATGGACGGCAGATTGCGCCAGGCACCCTTGACGTCCATGCCGTATCCAAACACATAGCGGTTCGGCAATTTAACACCGACGAAATCCGCCGTCAGTGGTTTGGCACGCCCGATGTCTTTGTCGGCAAAAACCGCACACAGAAATTGCCGCGCGCCGGCAGCCAGCACGCGCTCGCGGATGGCCGCCATCGTATGGCCCTCGTCGAGGATGTCGTCGAGTACCAGCACGACCCGGCCCTCCATCGGCGTTTGCGGAAAAACCTTCCATTGAATGCCGCCGCCCACGGTCGCGTCGCCATAACGCGTCGCCTGCAGGTAATCGAAATCGAGCGGAAATTCCAGCAGTGTCAGCAATTGTCCGCTGAACACCACCGCCCCGCCCATCACGCTGAGGAGCAGCGGATTCTGATCGGCAAGCCGCGCCGAGATTTCAGTGGCGAGCCGGGCGAGTGCCGCGCGCACGCTGGCCGCCGTGCAAATTTCGTCGGCGTTTTGCAAAACGTTTCTGGCCTGTTCGGGCGATAACATCGCTGCAGCCCTATTTGCGGCGCATGGCGGCCAGATGGGCGGCAAATCCGCGCCCCACTTCCGGATGCCGCAGGCCGAACGCGACGTTGGCTTTCAGATAACCGAGTTTGCTGCCGCAATCGTAACGGGTGCCCTCGAACGGATAGGCCATGACCGTTTCCTCGGTGAGCAGCGCGGCGATCGCATCGGTCAACTGAATTTCACCGCCGGCGCCGGCGCGCACCTTCTGCAGATGATGAAAAATGCGCGGCGTCAGCACATAGCGGCCGACCACCGCCAGCGTCGATGGCGACTTCGAGGGCTGCGGTTTTTCGACGATCGAATTGACCCTGTAAAGCTTGCCGCTGCGCGTGCCCGGCGCGACGATACCGTATTGTCTGGTATCGGCACGCGCAACACGTTGCACACCGAGCAGCGAACACTGCTGTTTCTTGTAAATATCGACCATCTGTTTCATGACCGGTGGACGGCCATGAATCAGATCGTCGGCAAGGATCACTGCAAACGGCTGGTCACCGACCACCGGCTGCGCGCACAGCACGGCGTGGCCGAGTCCGAGCGCCTGCGGCTGGCGCAGGTAGATGCATTTCACATGGGGCGGAACGATTTCGCGCACCGCCCTGAGCATTTCAGCCTTGCCGCGTGCCGTCAGTTCGGCCTCGACTTCAAAGGCGCGGTCGAAATGGTCCTCGATCGCACGCTTGCCGCGGCCGGTGATGAAGATCAGTTCCGTAATGCCGGCGGCAACAGCTTCTTCTACCGCATACTGGATCAGCGGTTTGTCGACCACCGGCAGCATTTCTTTCGGGCTCGCCTTGGTGGCCGGCAGAAAACGCGTGCCCAGGCCCGCAACCGGAAATACCGCTTTCCTGATGATGCTCATGATCCACCCGATCGCTGCAATAGATTTAATAAACCGGCTTCATCCAAAATCGCTACGCCGAGCTCAACCGCCTTGGCCTCTTTGCTGCCGGGATCAGCGCCACAAACGACGTAATCGGTTTTTTTCGACACGCTGCCGGTCACCTTTCCGCCGCAATCACGGATGCGCTGTGTTGCCTCGTCGCGCGTCAGAGTGGGCAACGCACCGGTCAGAACGAAGGTCTTGCCGTATACCGGCCCCGCCGTATTGACCGCCCGCCGCTCGCTTTCATCAAACCGCACGCCCGCACCGATCAAATCGGTAACGACCTGCCGATTGTGCGGCTCGGCGAAGAATCCGGCAATACTCTGCGCGACGACGGGCCCCACATCAGGCACCTGCAGGAGTGTTGCCGCGTCCGTGTTCATGATTGCGTCAATGCCGCCGAAATAGCGCGCCAGATCCTGCGCCGTGCTTTCGCCGACGCTGCGTATGCCGAGTGCGAATACAAAACGCGCCAGCGTCGTCTGTTTGCTCTTTGCGATGGATTCGACGAGGTTCGTTGCGGACTTCTCCGCCATGCGTTCCAGACCGGCAAGCGTTTCGGCTTTGAGCGCATAAATATCGGCCGGCGTGCGCACCATTTCGCGTTCGACCAATTGGTCGACGATTTTTTCGCCGAGTCCTTCGATGTCGATGGCGCGGCGGCTGGCGAAATGCAGCAAGGCCTGCTTGCGTTGTGCCGGACAATAAAGTCCGGCGCTGCAGCGCGCGACTGCTTCATCTTCGGCTTTGCGCGCGTCCGCGCCACAGACCGGACACTGCACAGGCATCACAAACGGTGCCGCACCTTGCGGTCTTTGTTCAACGAGCACCCTGACCACTTCCGGAATGACGTCACCGGCGCGCCGCACCACCACCGCGTCGCCGACGCGCACGTCTTTGCGTCGCACCTCGTCTTCGTTGTGCAGCGTGGCATTGGTAACCGTCACGCCGCCGACCGTGACCGCTGCCAGACGCGCCACCGGCGTCAACGCACCGGTGCGCCCGACCTGCACGTCGATCGCTTCGACCACGGTGATTGCCTCTTCGGCCGGAAATTTGTGGGCGAGCGCGAAACGCGGCGCACGCGAAACAAATCCGAGCGTATTTTGCGCGGCAAGTAGATCGACTTTGTAGACCACGCCGTCGATATCGAAGGGCAGTGCTGCGCGGCGTTCGCCGATGTCGTGGAAATAATCGAGCAGGTCGTCGAGACCCGCCGCGACGCAGCGCTCACTGGTCACGGGAAATCCCCAGCCCGCCAAGGCGTCCAGGGTTTCGGAATGCCGTTTGTAGAGGCCGCTGGCGGCGGCATCGGTGCCATAGGCGAAAAACGTCAGCGGCCGCGTTGCGGTAATGCGCGGATCGAGCTGCCGCAATGACCCGGCGGCAGCATTGCGCGGATTGGCAAAAGTCTTCTCGCCACGTTCGTTCTGGCGTGCATTGAGGCGGGCGAAGTCGGACTTCAGCATCAACACTTCGCCGCGTACTTCGAGCCTCGCCGGAGGCTGCTCGCCGCGCAGCCGCAGCGGGATCGAACGCACCGTGCGCAAATTGGTCGTGACGTTCTCGCCGGTGGAACCATCGCCGCGCGTTGCGCCGGATACCAACAGGCCATTTTCATAAACGAGGCTGACAGCGAGTCCGTCAAACTTCGGTTCGGCGGCATATTCGACGCGGTCCGTGCCGAGCGCTTCGCGCACGCGGCGGTCGAAGGCCTCGACTTCCTCGCGATCAAACGCATTATTGAGCGAGAGCATGGGGGTTGCATGGCGGATCTCCGCGAAGGCCGCCAGCGGTGCCGCGCCGACGCGCTGGGTCGGCGAATCGGGCGTCAACAGTTCGGGGTGGGCCAGTTCAAGTGACTGCAGTTCGCGAAACAGCCGGTCGTATTCCGCATCCGAAACCGCTGGCTGGTCGAGTACGTAGTAACTGTGATTGTGCTGCTCGATTGCAGCGCGCAGTTCAGCAGCCCGCGCCCGGATGGCCGGTGGCAGCGCCATTTAGCCGAACAGGCGCAGTGCGCGGGCGCCGCCGGCGGCAATGCGTCCGGCCTCCATCTTGGCGAGGATGCCTTCAAGTTGCTTGCGAATGGCGGCGGTCGATGCATCCGACAACTGCGAGCGGTTGTCATCGACCAGCGTGCCATCAAGTTCGGCAGCGAAATCGCGCGCAGTTGCCAGCATGGCGTCGAAGGCCTCGAGCGCGCCTGCCACGCGCGGAACATCCAGCAGAAACGTGATGCCACGTGTATTCATGGCGCGCAGTTGTTCGGGCATGAACGGCATCGGCTCGTGATTGTCGAGTGAATAAATGACCTCGCCCGCCGCGCTGCGCGCATAAAAAACGCCTGCGGGTTCCAGGCGCAGGCCGCATTTTTCCGCCAATGCGCGGATGCGGTTTCCGGTAAACGGATTGCCGTCGGCCGTCACCACGTTAATGCCGATCGCAATATCAACGTCCGCACAAAAACGGTCGAGTTGCACGGCCATCGCATGCACGGGCTCGACTTCAAGACATTTGATCTGGCCGCTTCGCGCCGCGGCCCACGCTGCCACGGCGTCCCTGAATGCGGTGAGATGTTGGGTAGTCACACAACCGGCGCGGTTCGATATCTGCATGGCGAAACGCAGGCGCGCATACGCACTGCCGGCGCCGGCGTCCACCCAATCACCGCTGGCCTCCTTGTAGCCCTCGGCCAGAACGGTCTTACCGGCTGCCGCCATCATTTCGCGCAGCTGGTCGCGCAACTCGGCACCGTCTGCGGCAGCGCGCAGCGTCACCTCAACGACAAAATCAATGACCGGATCGATGGCGGTCGCCGTTGCGATTGCGGGCTTTCTACCGACCGCCAGCGCGTGCGCGGCATCAATATTGATCGTCGGCTCGACCCGCTCTGCGGCCGCGCTGTCGCCGCCCAGCAGCACGTCGGGGTGTTCGCGCGCAAATGCCTGCTCGGTGCGACGGCGCAACTGGCGCTCCTGGCGCAGGTTGAACAGCCAGACCCCGGCGACCACCACGGCGCCGATTGCGAGCAGGCTGATTTGCAGGTCGCTCATGAACTCAGGCAACCTCGGCGAGTTTCATGGCCTCTTCGATGTCCACCGCGACCACACGCGAGACGCCGGCCTCCTGCATGGTGATGCCGATCAGTTGATTGGCCATTTCCATCGTGATCTTGTTGTGGCTGATGAACATGAACTGTGAGTTTACCGACATTTTCTGCACCAGCCTGCAGAAGCGTTCCGTGTTGCTGTCGTCAAGCGGCGCATCGACCTCATCCAGCAGGCAGAACGGCGCGGGATTGAGCTGGAACATTGCAAATACCAGTGACAGTGCGGTCAGCGCCTTTTCGCCGCCGGAGAGCAGATGGATCGAGCTGTTCTTCTTGCCCGGCGGCTGCGCGATGACCTGCACGCCCGAATCGAGGATCTCCTCGCCGCTCAACACCAGCCGGGCCTGGCCGCCGCCGAACAGTGTTGGAAACAGTTCGCCGAAATGGCCGTTGACGACGTCGAAGGTGTGCTGCAGCCGCTCGCGCGTCTCGCGGTCGATGCGATGGATGGCATCTTCCAGCGTGGACAGCGCGGTGTTCAGATCGAGCGACTGCGAATCCAGGTATTCCTTGCGCTGCTGTGAGGTCTCGAGTTCATCGAGTGCGGCCAGATTGACCGCGCCCAGTGTCGCGATCTCGTTGGAAAGGCGCGTGATATCAGCCTGCAAGGCGCCCGAACGTTTGCCTTTTTCCAGGTGTGGCTCGAGTTCGGTCTCGTTGGCGCTGACCTCGAACAATTGCTGCGAGTATTGTTCTTCGGTCAGGCGCGCTTCCTGTTCCTTGAGTTTGGCGTCGTTGATGCGTTCGCGGATCGGGTCGAGGCCCTGCTCGATCATCAGCCGGTCCTGTTCGGTCTGGCGCAATGCCGTTTCCGCGGCTTCGAGCGCATCACGGGCCGCCGCCACGGCATGTTCTCTTTCCGTGCGGATCTGCAGCACGCGGTCGAGTTCGGTGGTGAGCGGCGTTTCGTCGAGTTCGAGCAGTTCCGCTTCGTCTTTGGCAATACCGGCCTGCACTGCGGCGACGTTTTCGCGTACAAGGCGAATTGCGTTGTCGACTTCGCCGATTTTGTTACTGCAGGTTTTTAAATGGAACGCTGCTTCCTGCGCACCGCGGTCGGCCTGCGAAATGGCCTGGCGCTGGCGCTCCAGCGCCGCGTCAGCCTCCGCGTAGGCCGCCAATGCGGCGCCCAGTTGCGACTGCAATTCAATGCGTTGTTTATCGCGCTGCATGGCGTTGGTCTGCGCAGAATCATGCTGTGCGCGTTCCTGCCCGGTCTGCGCGTCAATCTCGGCCAGTTCGACCGTAATTTGCTCACCGCGCTGCGAGCTGCGCTGTGCCTGCTCCGAAAACCTCGTGATTTCAAGCTCTGCTTCATGCGATTGCCGGCGCGTTTGATCGAGTTCCAGGCGCAACGTCGCCAGCATTGCCTGATGTTCCTCGAACGCTGCGTCGGCGGCGGCATTGCGGGCGCGCTGCAGGGCGAGTTCTTCCTGCTGCGCCAACCACTGCCCGCTCAGTACGACGAGTTCGCGTTCGCGCGACAACACACCGTGCAAATCCGAATCCGGCGCATGGAAGCTGACGCTATGGCGCGTGAACACATGGCCGTCGGCGGAAACGAGCAGCGCCCCGACTGGCAATTGATGCCGTTGCGCCAGGCCGGCGTGACGATCAGCCACCACGTAGACCTGGTGCAGCCAGTCATTGAGCGCCGCCGTGGCGGCGGTATTTTTACCGCGAACATAAGAGGCCAGCGGCCGCATCTCGCCCAGCACCGCGGGCGCGACGTCAGCCCCGCCGTCGCCCGCATAGACGGTCATCTTGCCCGGCGGCAGTTCGCCGACCCAGCGCGCGGCGTCGTCCAGATTGCCGAGAGAAATGCCGTTGAGGCGTTCGCGCAATACGGCTTCCAGCGCATCTTCCCAACCGGCCTCGATTTCGACGTCCTGCCACAGGCGGCGCGACGCATCGAGCTGGTGAGAAGTCAGCCAGCCATCCATGCCTTCGCTGCGGCCGATGCGGTCCTGGATCTGGCGCAAGGCGCTGACACGCGCTTCGAGTGAGGCGACCTGCTGCGCGGCCGTTTCAACGGCGGCGGCGCATTCGCGCAGCGCCGCGTCGAGTTCAGGCACCCGTGCTTCCTGCGATTCGAGATTGGCCCGCTGGTCGTGCTGGCGCGCCTCAAGTTCTTCGTGTGCCGCGCTGAGGCGCTGGAACTCGGCCTCGTCGGGCAACGGCAATGCCGACTTTTCTTCAAGCAGACGTTGTTCGCGCTGGGCCAGTTGCGCCAGAATCCTCAAGGCGTGTTCGCAACGGGTCTGTTCGAGCTGCAATTCCTTCGCGTTGTCCGAGGTCGTCTGTTGCAGCGCGTCGCGCTCGGCAAGCGCATCGCGGAAGGCCTGCTCGGCGACCGGCTGACGTGCACTTTCAGCGGCATGCGCAAGGCGGCCCGCTTCGGCGGCTTCCTGTGCCCGCCCTTCCTCAAGTCGCCACTCGTCGAGGCTGGTCTGCTGGGACTGCAGTTGCGACTCGCCCTGCTGCAACTGGTTGCGCAAATCGGCCAGACGCGCTTCGACGCGACGGCGGTTTTCACGGACATGCTGGATCTGCTGCTCAACGCGCGCGAACTCGGCATTGGTTTCGTAGAGGTGGCCCTGCGCGTCATGCACAGCATCACCGGCGGCATGATGACGCTGGCGCAGTTCTTCCAGCGCGCTTTCAGTTTCGCGCAGCAGCGCAGTCTGCGCTTCCAACTCGACGCCCAGTTTTTCGATGTCGCGGACACAACGTTCGCGCGTCGCGCTGGCGTCGCGCTTTTTGCGCAGCCATAACAGGTTCTGCGAAAAGCGCAGCTCATCCTGCAGAGTGTGATAACGACTTGCCACCTCAGCCTGCGCGCTCAGGTGTTCGAGCTGCTTGTCGAGTTCGGTGCGGATATCGTCCACGCGGAGCAGGTTCTCGCGGGTGTCGGCCAGGCGCGCCTCGGTTTCCTTGCGGCGTTCGCGATACTTGGAGACGCCGGCGGCTTCTTCGAGGAATGTGCGGAGTTCTTCGGGCTTGGCCTCGATGATGCGGGAAATCATGCCCTGTTCGATGATCGCGTAGGCGCGGGCGCCGACACCGGTGCCGAGGAAAATATCGGCGATATCGCGGCGGCGGACGTGGATGTTATTGATGTAATAGGACGAGTCGCCGTCGCGCTCGAGCAGGCGTTTGACTGAAATTTCCGCATAGGCGGCCCATTGGCCGCCCGCCTTGCCCAGGCTGTTGTCGAATATCAGTTCGACGCTGGCGCGATTGACCGGCTGGCGGTTGCCCGAGCCGTTGAACAGTACATCCTGCATGGTTTCGCCGCGCAGGTGTTTTGCCGACGATTCGCCGAGCACCCAGCGCACCGCATCGATAATGTTGGACTTGCCGCAACCGTTGGGGCCCACGATGCCGACGAGCTGTCCGGGAACGGGAATATGCGTCGGATCGACGAACGACTTGAATCCGGCCAGCTTGATTTCAGTTAGACGCAATTTTTTCTTCTATGCAGAGTTATAATCAAAAGCGAATTCGCCACAAATTTCACCGGTCATTTTAACTGAATTGTCTCGACTGCCCTAATGCCCAGCAAGCCCAAAAAAACGCTTGACACCTTCCCCAATCCGCAGCCGCAACGCGACTATCGGATTCACATGGAAATCCCGGAGTTTACCTGTCTGTGCCCGAAGACCGGGCAGCCGGATTTCGCCACGCTCCTGCTGGATTACGTGCCGGACCGCAAATGCGTCGAGCTGAAAAGCCTCAAGCTTTATGTCTGGTCCTTCCGCAATGAAGGCGCGTTTCATGAAGCCGTCACCAACAGGATACTCGACGATCTGGCCGCCGCAACGCAACCCCGCTTCATGCGGCTGACCGCCCGCTTTTATGTGCGCGGTGGCATCTTTACGACCGTGGTTGCCGAAACCCGCAAGCGCGGCTGGCGGGTGCCGGAAAAAGTTGATCTCGACGGCATGCCGGGTCAGGCGAGCATCCGCTAAAGCGCAACTTTGCCGCCGCGCATCGGCTGCAAAGGCCGCCGCAACCTCCGTATAATTAACACTTTGCCTGAATCGCGCATGAATCCAGATCTCGACCGGTTGCAGAGTTACCCGTTTCAAAAGCTGAGCGCGCTGCTGGAAGGCGTCAGGCCCAATTCGCAACTCAAACCCGTCAGTCTTTACATCGGTGAACCCAAGCACCCGACGCCGCAGTTCATTCGTCAGGCAATCACCGATAACCTGGACGGGCTGGCGGTTTATCCGACCACGCTGGGTGCCGAAGGCTTGCGCATTGCCATCGCCGACTGGCTCAAAAAGCGCTACGGCCTCAGGGAAATCAGCGCACAAACCGAGATCATCCCGGTCAACGGCAGCCGCGAGGCGCTCTACGCGTTTGCGCACACCATCGTTGACCGCAGCAAGCCGCAGCCCGCGGTGGTGGTGCCGAATCCGTTCTACCAGATCTACGAAGGTGCGGCCCTGCTGGCCGGTGCCGAAGCACAATTCCTGCACAATCTGCCGGCAAACAATTTTTCGGCTGATTACGCGCAATTGCCGGACGAGGTCTGGCGCCGCACGCAGCTGATTTACGTCTGCTCGCCCGGCAATCCGACCGGTCGTGTGATGGACATGAACGAGTGGAAGGCGCTGTTCGAGCTCTCGGACCGCTACGGCTTCGTCATCGCCTCCGACGAATGTTATTCGGAAATCTATTTCGACGAAAAAAATCCGCCGATCGGCGCGTTGCAGGCGGCGCAACATTTCGGTCGCACCGGCTACCCGCGGCTGGTTGTGTTCTCCAGCCTCTCCAAACGCTCGAACTCGCCCGGCATGCGTTCCGGCTTCGTTGCGGGGGACGCGCAGATACTGAAAAAATACCTGCTCTACCGCACCTATCAGGGCTGCGCGATGAGTCCGCCGCTCCATGCCGCCAGCATTGCGGCCTGGCAAGACGAGGCGCATGTGGTCGAAAACCGCCGCCTCTACCGCGAAAAATTCGACGCCGCCATGAAGACACTCGGCAAAACGCCCGGCGTGCAAATGCCGGACGCCGGCTTTTACCTCTGGATCGACGCGCGGCGCGACGACACCAACTTCACGCGTGAGTTGTATGAACAGTACAACGTCACCGTGCTCCCCGGAAGTTATCTTGCGCGCGAAGCGCGCGACATCAACCCCGGACGTAATTTTGTGCGCGTCGCCCTGGTCGCTTCGACGGTCGAATGTACCGAGGCAGCGCAGCGTATTGCTGATTTTATTGCACACAACTGACCACTCAACGGAACCTTCATCATGAGCGAACTCCAAATAACCATCGAACAAGCCTGGGAAAAACGCGCGGAACTCGCACCGGGCACCACGCCGGCGCGCATCGGTGCTGCGGTCAAGGAAGTGATCGACGGCCTCGATTGCGGGACACTGCGCGTTGCCGAAAAAATCAACGGCACATGGACTGTCCATCAGTGGATCAAGCAGGCGGTGCTGCTGTCCTTCCGCATTGAAGACAACGTAACGCTGGCCGGCGCCGCCACGCAGTATTTCGACAAGGTGCCGGGCAAGTTTGCCAAATATTCGAAAGACGATTTCACACGCGGCGGGTTCCGCGTGGTGCCGCCGGCGATGGTGCGGCGGGGAGTGTTTATCGGCAAAAATGCGATCCTTATGCCCTCCTACGTCAATATCGGCGCCTATGTCGATGAAGGCACCATGGTTGACACCTGGGCAACCGTCGGTTCGTGCGCGCAGATCGGCAAGAATGTTCACCTCTCCGGCGGCGTCGGCATTGGCGGCGTGCTCGAGCCGCTGCAGGCCAACCCGACGATCATCGAAGACAACTGCTTTATCGGTGCGCGCTCGGAAATCGTTGAAGGCGTTATTGTCGAAGAAGGCTCCGTCATCTCGATGGGCGTGTTCATCGGCCAAAGCACCAAGATCTACGACCGTGCCAGCGGTGAGGTCATTTACGGACGGGTTCCCGCCGGGTCGGTGGTGGTCTCCGGCTCGCTGCCGGCGGGCGACGGCAAATGCCAGCTCTACTGTGCCGTTATCGTCAAACGCGTCGACGCGAAAACACGGGCGAAAACCAGCATTAATGATCTCCTGCGCAGCGATTAGCGCGCCGCGGCAGCGGAACCGCTTCAATCCCCCGCACTCTTTCAAATTTACCTAAAAGACGGCACAATAGCCTTTGATTTGACAGGAGTTACCAGCGGCGATGGGCTTACTCGATGATTTAAAACAGCAGGCCGACACCCTCCGGCAGAAGGAGCAGGTTTCTCAGGAGGAAATCAGCCAGAATCTGCTGCTTGCGCATGCCAAGCTGAAAGATGCTCTGCATTACTGGGTCGAGCTGTTTAATTCCCTCAATGTGATCAAGCCGTCGATCACCCGCGTCTATTATCTTGAGGGTGGCGCCACCCGCATGGATGATCTGCACCAGTCCGACTACAACGTAAACGGTCGCCGCCTGACGCTGGATCACAAGGACTACATTGAGGCCATCATCCTGCGTTTCCGCTGCGCCTCGAACCAGAAACTCACGCTCGAAAAACAGACCGACCCCGTTGTGCAGCGCCTGCGCGAACACCTGTGGACCAACAATCTCAAGTTTGATCTGAAGGAAATCCGCAACGAGCGGGGGTATATCGAACGTGGAATTTTCACGCTGAACTGCGAAATCCCGGTCATGGTGACCATGGTCGGCGACCTTGAAAACGGCCGGATCAAAATCATCTGCAAGAACCTCGAGAAGTTAGGCGAATTCACCAATATTTATGATTTTGACGAGTTCAACAAGGAAGTGCTGGAGGAACTCGGCAAGGTGATCATTGCCAAGCCCAACAATTTCCGCACGCTGGGCCATCACCAGGAATCGATGCGCAGCACCACAACGCGCCCGACGCGTCCGCTGGCAGAACCTGAAACGCGCCCGGCACCGCCATCAAAACCGCAAGCGCCGTCGGAAGACATCAGCGATCCGACCAAGAGTTTTCTCGGCAGCATCAAGTCCATCCTGAAACGCTGACGTTATGGCCATGTTCGTCGATCCGTTGTTCAAGCTGATGTCCGAAAAACAGGCATCGGACATGTTCTTTACGGTCGGTGCACCGATCCAGATCAAGATCAACGGTGTCGTCATGCCGGTCAATCCACAGGTCCTCGACGGCCCGACCTGCAAGAAGATCTGTTACGAGCTGATGTCGGAAGTGCAGATCCGGGATTTCGAAGAGAAACTGGAGATGAATTTCGCGGTTGGTCGCGCCGAACTCGGCAGCTTCCGCGTCAACATCTTCCGCCAGCGTGGCGCGGTCGCGATGGTGATCCGCTTTATCAAGCCGGACATTCCGACGATCGAGCAATTGAAGCTGCCCGCTGTACTCAAAGAGATCGTGATGGAAAAGCTCGGCATGATCATCATTGTTGGCTCCACCGGGTCGGGTAAGTCATCGTCGATGGCAGCGATGATCGATTACCGCAATGCGACCAAAACCGGCCACATACTGACCATCGAAGACCCGATGGAGTTTTCGTACAAGCACAAGAAGTCGATCGTCAACCAGCGCGAAGTCGGCATGGACACGCGTACCTACGACGACGCCCTGATCAGCGCCATGCGCGAAGCGCCGGATCTGCTGATGATCGGCGAAATCCGCGACAAACCAACGCTGCAAAGCGCCCTGCTCTTTGCCCAAACCGGCCATTTGTGCATGTCGACGCTGCACGCCAACAACAGTTATCACGCGCTGAACCGCATCATCAACTTTTTTCCGCGCGAGGCGCGTGAAGCGCTGTTTGCCGATCTGGCGATCAGTCTGCGTTGCGTGATCTCCCAGCGACTGGTGCGCAGCAAGGACGGCGGACGTCTGCCGGCGATTGAAATCATGCAGAACACTGCGCATATCGCCGAGCTGATCAAAAAGGGCCAGATCAACGAAATCAAGGACGCGATGGAGCAAAGCCTCGCGCCCGGCAGCCAGACCTTTGAGCAATCGCTCTATCAGCTCTACAGCAGCGGTCAGATCACGATCGAAAATGCGCTGGCGAATGCCGACTCCGCGACCAACCTGCATTGGCTGATCAGCAATGCCGGCAAACCGCCCACCGATGCCGGCAAGAACGACGAGCCTTCGCAGTCGGGCGTACCCAGCGCGCCGGCGGACGACCTCAGCAGCATCAAACTCAACCTCGACATGGTGTGAGCGCCCCGCCGCGCCCACGCCGCTCTCCCGCATCGGCCAACCTCGCGGCACTGCTGGCGCAAGCCACGCGGAGACTCGCACGCGCGCGCCTGGTCTATGGCCACGGCAACATCGACGCGCGCGAGGAAGCCGTCATACTGGTTGCGCATGCCATCGGATTGCCGCTTTCCAAACTGGATTCTGCGGCACTGAAGAAACGCGTGACCGAGGCAGATCGTCGGCGCGCGCTGGCATTGGTCGCCACGCGTATCGAAAAACGCGTGCCCGCCGCTTATCTCACGCATGAAGCGTGGCTGCAGGGACTGCGTTTTTACGTTGACGAACGCGTCATCGTGCCGCGTTCCTTCATTGCCGAATTGCTCTCCGTGCAACTCGAACCGTGGATCGACGATCCGGCCGGCGTATCCAAAGCACTCGACCTCTGCACCGGCTCGGCCTGCCTCGCCATCCTGCTCGCGAAGAATTTTCCACTTGCACGCGTCGACGCTGTTGATCTCTCGCCACCGGCGCTGGAAGTGGCGCGCCGCAACGTGACGCGCTACCGGCTGGGCAAACGCCTGCGTCTGGTGGAATCGGATCTGTTCGCGGCACTGGGCAAAACGCGTTACAACCTGATCGTCAGCAATCCGCCCTACGTCACTGCCGCCACCATGCGCAGGTTACCGCCCGAATACCGACGCGAGCCTGCAATGGCACTGGCCGGCGGCGAAGACGGGTTCAGTCTGGTCGATATTATTCTGGCGCAGGCGGCGCGCCATCTGACCGTTGATGGCACGCTGGTGGTTGAAATCGGCCACCACCGGCGCCGCATCGAAGCCTGCTATCCGCGACTGCCTTTTGTCTGGCCGGAAACCAGCGGTGGAGACGACTGCGTCTTCGTGCTCAGGCGCGCCGACCTCGTGGCGCCGGGGGCGCTTCAGCGGCGGCCTGCGCGGCGTCCAGCCACTTGACGAAGCGCCGCGTTTCGTCGGCACTCAATTCGTAACTGTGCCCTCGTTTAACGCGTGCCGGCAATTCGACCGGGCCGTAACGCACACGCATCAGCCGGCTGACCGTAAAACCGAGGTGCTCGAACAGGCGGCGGATTTCACGGTTGCGCCCTTCGCGCAGCACCACGTGATACCACTGATTAGAACCTTCACCGCCGCGCAACTCGACTGAAACGCAACGCGCAACGCCGTCTTCGAGTTCGATGCCGTTCAGCAATTGCTGAGCCTGGTCTTCGCGCAGATTGCCGAGGATGCGCACCGCGTATTCACGCTCCATTTCGAAACGCGGATGCATCAGCCGGTTGGCCAGTTCCCCCGAGGTGGTAAACAGCAGCAGCCCGCAGGAGTTGAAATCGAGGCGCCCGACCGAGATCCAGCGCGCACCGGAAATCTTCGGCAGGTGGTCGAATACGCTGGGGCGGCCGCGCGGATCATTGCGGCTGGTGATTTCGCCTTCGGGTTTGTGATAAATCAGCACGCGCGGCACTCCCGCTTCGGGGCGCGCGCGTATGGTGCGGTTGCCGACCTTGATCTGGTCGCCGCTGCCAACCCGCATGCCCAGCGTTGCGGCCTTGCCGTTGACGGTAACGCGGCCGTCGCTGATCCACTCTTCCATCGTGCGCCGCGAGCCAAGCCCCGCCTGTGCGAGTGTTTTTTGCAGCTTCTGCGTGGCATTTCCGTCGCCATCGGCGTCGCTGTCGCGCGCGCGGTTTGAATGCGTGGTCGGCCGCGCCTTGCGCGGCGCCGGCTCCGCTTTGCCGCGCGGACCGCGGTTATCGGGGCGTGTCATGCTGTTGGGCCGATCGCGCGGCGTTCGATGACCGCCTGCGCCAGTGTGCCGCTGTCAACGTGTTCGAGCTCGCCGCCGACCGGCAGTCCGCGCGCAATGCGACTGACCTTGATGCCGCGGGCGACCAGCATTTCTGCGGCGTAATGCGCAGTGGCTTCGCCTTCGACGGTGAAATTGGTGGCGACGATGACTTCGGCAACGATGCCGTCGTTTGCGCGCGTAAGTAAGCGGTCAAGATGTATGTCCTTCGGGCCGATGCCGTCGAGCGGCGAGAGTCGCCCCATTAATACGAAATAAAGCCCTTGATAACAGGCCGCCTGTTCCATCATCAACATGTCTGCCGGCGTTTCCACGATGCACAGCTGGCGCACATCCCTGCGCGGCGAACGGCACAGCGCACAAACGGCTTCCTCCGTGAAGGTATTGCAGCGTTCGCAATGGCGTATCAGTTCAAGCGCGCCGCCCAGCGCCTGCGCCAGCCGGCCGGCGCCGGCGTGATCGCGCTGCAACAGATGGTAGGCCATGCGCTGCGCAGATTTCGGCCCGACACTGGGCAGGCAGCGCAAGGCGTCGATCAGTTCTTCAAGGCTGGATGGGTTTTTCATGACTGACGGCCAGGGGCGTTCCGCAAACGCGCGTCCGTGCCGGTGCTTTTCAGAATGGCATCTTGAACCCGGGCGGCAGACCCATACCCGCCGTCATGCCGCCGAGTCTTTCCTGGGTGGTCGCCTCGACCTTGCGCACCGCGTCGTTAAACGCAGCCGCAACCAGATCTTCCAGCATTTCCTTATCGTCTTTGAGCAGACTGTCGTCGATGATCACGCGTTTGACGTCGTAACGGCAGGTCATCACCACCTTGGTCATGCCGGCGCCCGCCTGGCCTTCGACCTCAACCGTCGCCAGTTGATCCTGCATGCGTTTCATATTTTCCTGCATTTGCTGGGCCTGTTTCATCAGGCCCGCAAGGCCGCCTTTCATGTTCATGTCGACTCCTTTTCAGTCTGTCTATTGCAAGGGCTTGATCGATGCAGGCACCACCCGCGCATCAAAGTTTTCAATCAGATCGCGCACAAAGGGATCGCCGTCGATGGCTTTGGCGGCTTCACTCAGTTGTTCTTTCTGTTCGCGGTCGCGCACCGCCGCCACGGTTTTTCCATCGACCTGGCCAACGCTGATCTCGAGTTTGATCTTGGTGCCGATGTGCACTTCGAGCGCCTGCTGCAACCGTTCCAGATAAGAGCGGCTGTTCAGATGGCGCTGTGCGTGCGCCACGCGAAGTTCGAGTCTTCCATCCTGCCATGACACCAGTTCGCAATTGTGGGCGAGCATGCGTTCCATGCCGGCCAGCGGCAGTCCGCCGACAAAGGTTGTCCAGTCGCCTTCAATCGAGATCTTTTTTTTTGCGACTGCGGATGGCTGCGCCGCGCCGCCCGCAGCGGCAGCCGGTGCCGGCACGACCGCCGGCGTTGCGCGCGGTTGAGGCACGCCGCCCGCCGCAGGCGTAAACGCCAGCATGCGCATCAGCGTCATCGTGAAGCCGGCATATTCATCCGGCGCGTAGCCGATTTCCTGGCGCCCCTGCAGCGCGATCTGGTAGAGCAACTGGATCTCTTCCGCACCAAAGGCAGCGGCCATCTCGACGAGATGCGCGCGATCGGGATCTTCGTCGGCGATGGCGGCCGGTATTGCCTGCACCAGCGCAACGCGATGCAACAAGGCACCGAGGTCTTGCAGCGCATTTTCAAATGACAGGCTGCGCTCGGCCATGCGGTCGGCCACTGCAATCAGCGCTGCGCCGTCGGTGGCGCGCAGGGCGCCCAGAATGTCGAACAGGTATTCGCGTTCGACGCTGCCGAGCATCGCGCGCACCGACGCCGTTTCGACGCGACCGCCGCCATGCGCGATGGCCTGGTCAAGCAGGCTCAAGCTGTCGCGCAGGCTGCCGCGCGCGGCGCGCGCCAGCAGGCCTAGCGCTTCGTCCTCGAACCCGATTTTTTCGAGATCCAGCACCTTGGCCAGTTGCCCGCGGATTTGCGCCTGCGGAATCTGTTTCAGATTGAATTGCAGGCAGCGCGACAGCACGGTAATCGGCATTTTCTGCGGATCCGTGGTGGCCAGGATGAATTTTACGTGTGCCGGCGGTTCTTCGAGCGTCTTCAACATCGCGTTAAACGCTTGTGATGTCAGTTGATGAACTTCGTCAATAATGTAAACCTTGAATTGTCCGGAAGTCGGCGCGTAAATCGCCTGCTCAAGCAAGGTGGTCATTTCCGCGATGCCGCGGTTGGAAGCCGCATCCAGTTCGATCAGGTCGACATACCGGCCGGCATCGATGTCCGTGCACGTTCTACACGTGCCGCAAGGCGTGGCGGTGACCCCGGTTTCGCAATTCAATGCCTTTGCAATGATGCGCGCCAGCGTTGTCTTGCCAACGCCGCGTGTGCCGGTAAAGAGATAAGCGTGATGCAGGCGTTGCTGGGTGAGCGCGTTGGTGAGCGCCTTGACGACGTGCTCCTGCCCGACCAATTCAGCAAACGATTTTGGCCGCCATTTGCGGGCGAGGACTTGGGTCACGATGGTTCTATTCTGGGAGGATCAGCCGGTGCGCCAGAATGCGCCGCCGGCCGCACTCCCGTCGCGTCAGAAGTGATACTGCAGACGGACGATGTTGTAGTTGATGCCCTGGTTCGGCGCTTTGATGCCGCCATTCGACAGGTGCTGGTAACGGTAGCCGATGTCGAACTGCCCCTTGTCGCCGAAACGGACGCCGGCGCCGACGTGGTCGCCGAACTGGAAACTGCTGCCGAACTGTCGTTGCGCGCCGACAAAGGTCTTCGACAGGAAATGGAAACCTACGGCCAGTTCAGCGTAGGGCGCAATTCCAGAGATCGTGTTCTGCTGCACGCGGAAGGTTGGCGTCACACCGATTTCCGCGATGCTCGATGTCGAGTAACCGCCGGTCTGGAACGGGCTCTTATTGTCCCAATAACCAACGTTGACATCCCAGAAGCCGCCGAGGTGCCAGTCGCCAAACTCGACCAGTTTCTTGTTCCAGTCCCATTGCATTCCGAGGCGGTAGAGATTGACGCTGGCATTCCCGGAGTCCGATTTGCCATATTCGAAGGAGTAGCCATCGACGGCAAAAGCGGCCGGGCTGGCGGCGAGCAGGACTGCGGCAATCAGTAAGCGAATCTTGTGCATGGCGTCCTCAACTCGGCGGGCAAATTTGCGATAGTGCAATGATATCGCAAAAGAAATGGGGAGGCGAGCCTTGTCCCCGGCACTTGCAATAAATAGCTGTGGCTGCTTCCTTCCGGACCTGACCAGGTTCACTACCTTGCAATGCGGGGGGGCCCGCCATGGTGTTGCAACTGGCATTATGCCTGTTGCCGCCGGACACGGCGAGAACTTCCAATGCCAAACCGGTGAACCACGGGGCGCGTGATACAATTTTTTCAAACACAATAAACACAACCATCGCGGAGGACTGTATGTCGACCCAGACCATCGAATCCGTTCTGAATGAGACGCGCACCTTTGCGCCGGACGCCGCCTTCGTCAAACAAGCCAATATTTCGGGCATGGCTGCCTATAACGCCCTGTGTGCCGAGGCGGAGAAGGATTTCACCGGTTTCTGGGCGAAACAGGCGCGTGAGCACGTGTTGTGGCAGAAGCCGTTCACACAGATACTTGATGAATCGAACGCGCCATTCTTCAAGTGGTTTGCCGACGGGAAACTCAACGCCTCGTACAACTGCCTCGACCGCCACCTGAACACGCAGCCCGAAAAGATTGCGATCATTTTCGAGGCGGATGACGGCAAACTCACAAAAATCAACTACCGCGAATTGCACAAGCGCGTCTGCATGATGGCCAACGGCCTGAAAGGCCGCGGCATCAAAAAAGGCGACCGCGTTCTCATCTACATGCCGATGTCGATCGAGGCCGTGGTGGCAATGCAGGCCTGCGCGCGCATCGGCGCCATCCACTCGGTGGTGTTCGGCGGCTTCTCGGCGAAAAGCGTGCATGAGCGCATCATCGACGCCGGCGCAGTCGCCGTATTGACTGCCGACGAGCAAATGCGCGGCGGCCGCGCTATCGCCCTTAAGGCGGCCGTTGACGAAGCACTGGCCCTCGGCGGTTGCGACTTCCTGAAGACGGTGGTGGTTTTTCAACGCACCGGCGGCAAAGTACAGTGGGACGACAAGCGCGATGTCTGGCTGCACGATCTGCTGAAAAACCAGGCGGAAACCTGCGAACCGGAATGGGTCGAAGCCGAGCATCCGCTGTTCATTCTCTACACTTCCGGCTCGACCGGCAAACCCAAGGGCGTGCAGCATTCGACCGGCGGTTACCTGCTGCACGCCATCCTGACCATGAAGTGGACCTTCGATTACAAAGACAGCGATGTGTTCTGGTGCACGGCGGACGTCGGCTGGGTCACCGGCCACACCTATGTCTGTTACGGTCCGCTCGCGGTCGGTGCCACCGAAATCATTTTTGAAGGTGTGCCGACCTACCCTGATTCGACGCGCTTCTGGAAAATGATCCAGGACCACAAGGTCAGCGTTTTCTACACCGCGCCGACCGCGATCCGCTCGCTGATCAAACTCGGCGCCGACCTGCCGAAACAATTCGATCTGTCGTCGTTGCGCCTGCTCGGCACGGTTGGCGAGCCGATCAATCCCGAGGCCTGGATGTGGTACCACGAAACCGTCGGACAGAAACGCTGCCCGATTGTCGATACCTGGTGGCAGACCGAAACGGGTGGCCACATGATCACGCCGCTGCCGGGCGTGGTGAGCACCAAACCCGGTTCCTGCACCCTGCCCCTGCCCGGCATTATGGCTGCGATCGTTGATGAAGCCGGCCACGATGTAGAAAAAGGCAAAGGCGGCTTCCTCGTCATCAAACGCCCGTGGCCGTCGATGATCCGCACCATCTGGGGCGACCCCGAGCGCTTCAAAAAATCCTATTACCCCGAGGACTTCCAGGGCAAATATTATCTGGCCGGCGATGGCGCCAATCGCGATCTCGACGGTTATTTCTGGATCATGGGCCGCATCGACGACGTCTTGAACGTTTCCGGACATCGCCTCGGTACCATGGAAATCGAATCGGCGCTGGTATCCAACCCGATCGTCGCCGAGGCCGCGGTAGTCGGTCGCCCGGACGATCTGACCGGTGAGGCGATCTGTGCCTTCGTTGTGCTCAAACAGGCACGCCCGAGCGGTGAAGAGGCAAGGAAAATCGTCAAACAACTGCAGGACTGGGTCGCAAAGGAAATTGGCGCCATCGCCAAACCAAAAGACATCCGCTTTGGCGACAATCTGCCGAAGACACGCTCCGGCAAAATCATGCGGCGCCTGCTGCGCTCGATCGCCAAGGGCGAGGAAATTACGCAGGACATATCGACACTTGAAAATCCGGCCATTCTTCAGCAACTGAAAGAAGGCATCCAGTAAGATCCCGCCCCGCTCTTCGGCAAAGGTGTTGATCTGTTAGAATTCGCCTCCCCGGAGAGGTGGATGAGCGGTTTAAGTCGCACGCCTGGAAAGCGTGTGTACGTAGCAATACGTACCGAGGGTTCGAATCCCTCCCTCTCCGCCAGTACCTAGACCACAAACCCGCTCAAGCGGCGTGGAAGCCCCGCTTCCTGTGAGGCGTAGCGCCAAAAGCTCCTGACTGCGGTTGCGGCATTTTTCCGCAAAAACCGTCTCAACCCCCGTTTATCTCAAAACCTCCTGACTTTTTCGGGTTTAGTACGGCGGTGTGGGTTTTCTGTTTTCGGCAAAAACGCCCCCGCACCTTGGGAACGGAAGTTAGTGGTGGGGTGTGGTTTGGGTCAGTCAGCAAGCGATGAACACGTTTAGCTGTTGAGCGATTCGTTCACGGCGAACCTCAAAAAACTTCTTGTAGGCTGGCGTGGCGATCAACTCCGGGTCCAGAGTTAAGAACTACGCTTTGCACGGGCAAGCTCAGAACTGTCATCGATCGAATTAATCTGCCGATCTATCGGCGTAAAAACCCAAGGACTGAACACGGCACCTTTATCCGTGATCTTGTAAATCTTCTCGCGTAGCAACCTTGGGTTACTGTATTGCCATAGGCGAGTGTCGCGCCCCCGCGCCGAACTACCGACCCGGCTACCTGCGCCTGGACGCCGCGCATCAGGTCAGGCACAAAAGAATAGCTATTTGTCGTAATATGCTATTATCTAATTATATGATGTATTTTGCGTAATTTTAAGATAATATTACATACAACTCTGACATTATTACATATTACGCAATTCCGCCCGATGACAAAGAACAACCTTCTCGGACTCGATACCTGCCAAGTATGGGACACAGAACGTGCTTTTCAGCACTTGCAAGCCACTGACCACGCAGAAACCAAGCGCACGGCCGAGCGGCGCCTGCACGACTTGGCGATTCTGCCCCTCGAACTCAACGCAGACAGTCTGCAGGACGAAATTGGCCGCCGCCCCCTGCAACTGGTGCTCGATCAGGAACTCGAAAGGGCGCGCAGCAAACGCAAACTGGTGCTATTCGCCCAGCTTTACCCCTTACCTGGGGGGCGTGAATGCCTGCACGCCAACGACGGCCGAGGAGCGCGCTACTGGATACCGTTGGAGCCCGCTCTGCTTACTCCTCAGCATGTAGCCACCGCACTCCAGCAACTTCAATCGCACATCGGCAAAGACATCGCCGTGTTCCCGCATGATCGGCTGGTGGCCTTATGTCGCCAGGTAGCGCCGCTCAACAACCTCAGCCTATTGGCCTACCCGCCTGTGCTGGACTTGAGTCAGCAGGCCCACTGCACCAAGCAAGGCAAAACCTGCACACCACACCTCAAACGCCTGGAAGCCGAATGCATCCACATTATCCGTGAGGCAGTCGCCGAGGGCGAAAACCCGGTGATGCTCTACTCCGTCGGCAAAGACAGCTCGGTCATGCTGCACCTGGCACGCAAGGCCTTTTATCCTGCTCCACCGCCATTCCCGCTGATGCATGTGGATACTCGCTGGAAATTTCAGGAAATGTATCTGTTCCGTGAGCACATGGCCAAAGTCAGCGGCATGGACATCCTGGTGCACATCAACCCCGAAGCCATCGCCAAGGACATCAACCCCTTTGACCATGGCTCGGCCCTGCACACGGACATCACCAAAACCGAGGGTCTGAAGCAAGCCCTGGACAAATACAAGTTCGACATGGTCTTTGGGGGCGCCCGGCGCGATGAAGAAAAATCCCGCGCCAAGGAGCGCATCTTCTCCTTCCGCACAGCCACCCACCGCTGGGACCCAAAGAACCAGCGGCCGGAGCTTTGGAATCTCTACAACACCCGCAAGAACGAAGGCGAAAGCATTCGCGTTTTTCCGCTATCCAACTGGACTGAACTCGACATCTGGCAGTACATCTACCAGGAAGGCATCCCCGTGGTGCCACTGTATTTTGCCAGGCACCGCCCGGTGGTGGTGCGCAACGGCATGATCATGCTGGTGGATGACGACCGCTGCCGTTTGTTGCCCGGAGAGGTTATTCAGAATCTCAAGGTGCGCTTTCGCACGCTCGGCTGCTACCCGCTCACCGGCGCGGTGGAGTCAGAGGCCGAAACGCTGGAAGACATCATTCTGGAACTGGTCAACGCCCGCAGCTCGGAACGCCAGGGCCGCAAGATCGATACCGATGCGGCTGCCAGCATGGAAAAGAAAAAACAGGAGGGCTACTTCTGATGGCACGCCAGAACGCACGTAAAAAAGCCACCTTCGTTCGCCAAGAGCCCGTCGCAGGGCCGGCAACCGTACAAGCCTTTTTGGAGCAACAGCAAAACCAGGATCTGCTGCGCTTCATTACCTGCGGCAGCGTAGACGACGGCAAAAGCACCCTAATCGGTCGCTTGTTGTGGGAGTCACAACAAATTTTTGACGATCAGCTGGCCGCACTCGAAACCGAATCCAAAAAATATGGCACCCAGGGCGACGAGATCGACTTCGCCTTACTAGTCGACGGTCTGGCGGCCGAGCGTGAGCAAGGCATCACCATTGATGTAGCCTACCGCTTTTTTGCCAGCCCCCGACGCAAGTTCATCGTGGCCGATACGCCGGGCCATGAGCAATACACCCGCAACATGGTGACCGGCGCCTCAACGGCCGATGTCGCCGTGCTGCTGGTCGATGCCAAGCAAGGGCTGCTGACGCAGACCCGGCGGCACGCCTACCTGGTGTCGCTTATGGGCATCCGGCACGTGGCGCTGGCGATCAATAAAATGGATTTGATCAACTTTGATGCAGCCACCTTCACCCGCATCAAGGAGGCGTTCGAGCAATTTGCCAAGCCACTGGGTTTTGAGAGTATCAGTACCATTCCCCTCTCAGCACTCAACGGCGATAACATCACCCAGCGCTCAGCGCGAACCCCTTGGTATAACGGCCCGACGCTAATGGGCTATCTGGAAACCGTAGACTTCGCACCCACCCTGAATAACACGCTCGTTTTTCCTGTTCAATGGGTCAACCGGCCCGACTCAAGCTTTAGAGGGTTTAGCGGCACCGTGGCACAGGGTCGCGTACAGGTCGGCGACGACATTCGTGTTACGGCCTCCGGGCAAACCGCCCGCGTGGCAGAGATCGTTACGCTGGACGGCGCATTATCCGAGGCGCTGTCGGGCACTCCGGTCACCCTTCGGCTGGACAAGGAAATCGATGCCTCGCGCGGCGATGTGTTGTCACTCGCTAGCAGCCCGCTTGAGACCACGGATCAGTTTGAAGCCACGCTGGTATGGATGTCTGATGAATCCGGTCACACCGGCCGCAGCTACCAGATCAAACTGGCCACGCAATGGACCACGGCTTCGATTACCACCATCAAGCACCGGGTTGACATCAACACACTGGCGCACGAGGCGAGCAAACAACTGCAACTCAACGACATCAGCGTATGCAACATCGCCACCAACAAGCCGTTGGTCTTCGACAGTTACGAACACTCCAAAACACTGGGCGGCTTTATTCTTGTGGATCGCTACACCCATGCCACCGTCGGCGTCGGGATGATTCGCCACAGCCTGCGGCGTTCACTGAACGTGCACCGGCAGGCACTCTCCATCAGCCGCACCGAGCGCGAACAGCTCAACGGCCATCAAGGCAAGGTCATCTGGTTTACGGGGCTCTCGGGCTCGGGCAAATCGACCCTCGCCAATGCGCTGGAACTGCAGTTGCATGCCCAGGGAAAACGCACCTACATCCTGGATGGCGACAACGTCCGGCAGGGCCTAAACAAAGACCTGGGCTTTACCGACGCTGACCGCGTCGAAAACATCCGGCGCATTGCAGAAGTGGCTAAGTTGATGATGGATGCTGGGCTAATCGTCATGACAGCGTTCATTTCACCGTTTCGACAGGAACGCGAAATGGCACGCGAGCTGATTGGTGCTGAGAACTTTGTGGAAGTCTTCGTTGATACCCCGCTTGAGGTTTGCGAACAGCGCGACCCCAAGGGGCTCTACAAAAAAGCACGCTGCGGGCAACTCCCCAACATGACCGGGATCAATAGCCCGTACGAAGCGCCACTCAAACCAGACTTGCTGCTACGAACGAACCTGGAAAATTCAAACCAGATGGTGCGCGAAATCCTCACCCATGTTGGTTTTTCCGAGAATTAGCGCAGATTGGTTTTTTGACCTTACGCTGCGTATAAAAATGCCAGCTGTCCAGAGAATTACTTCTGCACCTCCGCTCGACCGGTCGCTCATCGACGACCACCTGCGCGACGAATTATTACAAAAATCCCTCTTCTCGCTCACCTTCTAGGGTGTGCGTTTGTTGCAGCGCTCGCCTCGACTTTATCAACAGGGCGATGTCCGCGATGGTAGGACGCTCGAATAACGCGGCCAGGGAAAGCTCCAGCCGGAAATATTTTCGAACTTGCGCCAGCAATTGCGTCAACAACAAAGAATTGCCCCCTAGTTCAAAAAAACTGTCCTGGGCGCCAATACCCTCGATTCCGAGCAAGCACTCCCAAAACTCTGCGACTTGCGTCTCGATCGGCCCGGAGGGTTTCACGTATGCGCCCAGCATGGCAGGTCGGGCATGCCGGTAGCTTGCTGTCACCTGGGCGGCCGGTGGCGTCATATCCACCCACTGCCTGAGACGATGCGGAAGATCCCCTGTCGAGATAAGCATGCGGTCATTGGGCGGCATCGCCAGAATGCGCGCAAACACATTGCTTCCCTCAGAAGGCAACAGGCCCAACTCCATCTGTGCCGCGCCGATCTGCTTGCCCTCTGGCTGTTCGTTAAACCGCCAACCTTCCCAATTGACGCTGATCCAGCGCGTGGGATGTCGCAGATTGTGCTCAACGGCCAGGGAATCCAGGCAGGCGTTGGCGGCGGCATAAGCGGCAAACCCCAGCCCACCCAATATCGGCGATAACGAGGAGCACAGCATGCAGAAATCCAGCGAACGCAGGGCGAGCACCTTTTCCAATACGCGTGCACCGGCGAGTTTGGGATTGAACTGCGCTTCACAGAAAGCACGCGTGCTCTCCCCCACCGTCGCAAACGAATCCTGCCCGACGATACCGGCCGCATGAATGACGCCATTCAGCGGTCCAATCGTTTTCTCGATATCAGCCACCAGCGCTGCCATGACATGTTCGTCGCTGACGTCGGCGCATGCCACCCGCACCTTGGCGCCCAAGGATTCCAGTTCGCGAACCTGTTGAAGCCGCGCTGCGGAAAGCGCGTGAAGGGGCTGCCGCGTAGTCAGCACCAGATGCACGCCCGCGGCCGATTGTGCAATAAGCTTGGCAAGCGTAAGGCCGATGTTGCCAAGGCCACCAGTGATCAGGTAGAGGCCGTGATCTTTGAAAGCCCCTGCACTGGGCGCCGTTGCGACGCTTTCACTCGCGCCGGACAGCTCATAGGGTTCGAACTTTTCCACCCAGCGACGCCCCGAACCGAACACTATAGCGCGTGCATCACCAGCACATTCAGCGATCAGAGTATCCAGTAGACGCATGCGCTGCCAAGCCAAATCGGGAACGCTCGCGTCGATAATGCGGCAGTGCAGATTGGGATATTCCTGAGGCAGTACATGAAGCGGGCCCAAAATTGCAGCCTTGGCAGGTGCCAGAACCGCGTCGCCCAACGGGAAAATGCCATCGGCAATCACGGTGAGGCTTACCGACTCAGAGAACACGCGCCGACCCAGCGACTGGCCCAAAGCGAGCAGTGAATAAAATCCCGCATCGAGCAATGTTTCATCTGGGCAATCGGGCGCGCAATCGAGCAGTCCTAGATAGACGATATGATCGAATGGCTTACCTGCCGGTTCCATAGTGTTAAACAAGGCGTCCCAGCTCGCCGCGCTGCTACATTCCAAATTGGTTTCTGAAATCGCAGCGTCCATGCGGCCTGTGGCGATTGACTTTTTCACCTCGGCGAACGTAACTTCGGCCCCTGCCGCATTCAAAGCGACGGCCAGCGACGGCGCCAGTCCGGCGCTCGCACCAACCACCAGCCATCGTCCATTCAATGGGACCCTCGCCAGTGGTGGTAACTCGCGCCAGGTGGGCCGGTAAAACCATCGGTCCGGATTCGCCTGTTTAATGAGCTCGCTATTTATGCGATCGCCATTTACTTCGGGCAACTGCTGCGCAGGCTGCGCGTCAACCCAAAATCGCTGGTGTTCGAAAGCGTATGTCGGCAAGGGCACGCGCTGGCGGCGTTCATCCTTGTATAACGCTGACCAGTCGATCGCCACACCGGCCACCCAGACTCTGGCGAGTGCCGTGAGCAGAGCAGGAAGATCGCCCTCGATGTCCCCTTGCTGGGTGACAGCGGCGTAACGAGGATCGCGTAAGCTGGAAAGAACCTCAGAATTCGCGGGGCGGACCTTTTGTAACAGCGCAAAACTGGACAGAACCTGACCAGGGCCCACTTCCAGCATCAAGGCATCCGGCCCGGAAAACATTGTTTCAAACCCCTGCGCCAGTCGAACAGTCTCACTGGCCAAGCGAAGGTAATGCTCTGGATCGGTAGCCTCTTCAGCACTTATCCAATCGCCGCTAACGCAAGAGACGTAAGGAATTTGGGGAGGGCTGAAACGCAGCTTGCGCAGCTCGGTTCGATAAGCGGCGAGAAACGGCGCCATAAGTTCGGTGTGAAACGGCAGGCCCAGAGGAATGACCACAAACGAGGCGCCCATAGCCGTGAGGGTTTGCTTCAGTTTCGCCACGGCTTCGGGGCGGCCACCGACCACACATTGCCGCGGCGCACTGATCATGGCGATGCCCAGCCCCGCACCGATCAGTGGGCGAAGATCGCTCTCCGGCAGTGACACCGCGAGCAAGGTCCCCGGCTCAACCAGGGAAAGCAAGCTACCACCTTTGATTGCCAGAGACAGCGCGTCATCCAGGCTCATCACGCCGGCAAGGCATGCACACACGTACTCCCCCAGGCTGTAACCCAACATGGCACACGGCTGCACGCCCAAAGCCTTCCAAAAATGGGCCAACGCGTACTCCAGAACAAACAGCGGCAAAGGATCGACCGCAGACGCCATCGCATTGCTACCCTCGGGCAAAAACATTCTCTCGTTCAGATTGACGCCGTGCAGGCGACGCACGCTCTCTGCGCAGCGATCCACTTCCTTGCGAAACAATGGTTCATCACGATACAGTGTTTGCCCCATGCCCGCGTACGAGGCATCCTGTCCGGGGAACAGGAACACCACCGAACGACGATGTTCGGGAACGATGCCGGCGAATACCAATTCACCTATATCGGCTTCCAGCGCGGCGATGGCCTCGCGGTGATCCCGCGCCAGAATAATTTTTCGATGCGCGAATCCGCGCCGTCCGAGCTGCAAGGTGTAGGCCACATCGGCGAGCGGCACATCGCCATGTGCGCGCAAATGCGCGGCAAGACGCAGGCAATTGCGTCGCAGGGCGGCAGCGCTGCGTGCCGAAATCGGCAGTAGATGCCATACCCGCGCGGCGGCGCACGCCACCTCACTCTGCGCTTCCTCCACCACCAGGTGGGCATTGGTACCGCCGATGCCAAATGAACTCACGCCCGCACGCCGCGGCGCGCCCTTGAGACGCGGCCAGTCGCGCAACACCGCATTAACGTAGAAGGGGCTGCGCTCGAGATCGAGCTTGGGGTTGGGCTCACTGAAATGCAGCGTCGGTGGAATTTGCGCATGGCGCAGGCTCAATACTGTCTTGATCAAACTCGCGGCGCCCGCGGCCGTATCAAGATGTCCCAGATTGGTTTTTACGGAACCCAGCGCGCATTGTTGCATCGAGCTCACGCCCGCGCTGCGAAACGCATCAGTGAGGGCGGTGATCTCTACCAAGTCTCCCAGATCGGTGCCGGTGCCGTGAGTTTCAACGTAGCCTATGGTGTCGGCATCGACCCCCGCCATCGCCTGAGCCTCGCGGATGACGGCCGACTGCCCCTCGACACTGGGCGCGGTATAGCCGACCTTAAGCGCGCCGTCGTTGTTAATGGCAAAGCCGCGAATAACCGCATAAATAGTATCGCCATCCTTCTTCGCATCCTCCAGACGACGCAGCACCAGCATCGCCACGCCGTTGCCATCCAGCGTCCCCTGCGCCTTGGCATCGAATGCCCGACAGCGACCATCCGGGGACAAGGTTCCGCCTGGATGATGCCAATAGCCCTGGTCCTGCGGCAGGTGAATCGAGCAGCCTCCGGCCAATACCATGTCACATTGAAAAGACAACAAACTCTGGCAGCCCATGGCAACGGCAACCAGAGAGGTCGAGCAGGCGGTGCTGACATTGATCGCCGCGCCGCGCAAATCGAGCTTGTAGGCCAACCGGGTCGCGGCAAAATCCTTATCGTTGCCCAAGGTAATCTGCCAGCCGCCCAAGGTCTGAATCAAATCGCTTTGGCTGATTAAATTCTGCAACAGGTAGCTGTTAAGCCCGACGCCGGCCAGCACGCCAACCCTGCCCGCCGCGCCGATACTGGCGGATCCGGGCGCATAGCCCGCGTGTTCGAGTGATTCCCAGGCGCATTCCAGCAATTGCCGATGCTGCGGGTCCAGAATCTGCGCCTCGCGCGGCGGCATATCAAAAAAACCCGCGTCGAAAAGATCCGCCCCTTGCAGCACGCCAAAGGCTTTGACATAGGAGGGATCGCAGAGGCTCGATTCAGGCACTCCCGCAGCGCGTAATTGATCATCGCTGAAAAACGTCGTCGATTCGACGCCTTCGCGCAAATTGTTCCAGAATTCATCGAGACTCAATGCACCGGGTAATCGCAAGGCCATTCCGACAATCGCCACAGCGTCGATGGAATCCGAGAACTCCTCATCGCCGTGAACGGATGAAACGCCGTTCAAATCTGCATCAGCCAAGATTGCGCCTCTGCTCTCTTTGCTGACGGAATGCCGTGCGCCGTCGCTTTGCGAGTTCCTGAGCATCATTCTGGTTTGGCATCGGTGAGTCCTCCGGCTGAGTCAAAAAACGCGCTTGCGCCGCGATGCTGGGAAAGCGAAAAATGTCCACCGGCGTTACCGGCCGATCGAACAGAGATTGCAGTCGCTCACGCAGCGGCAGAACCAGCAGTGAATGACCGCCAAGATCGAAGAAATTGTCATCCGCTCCGACGCGAGCGATTTGCAGCAGTTCGCTCCACACGGCGGCAATGCGCTTTTCAGCATGGCCACCGGGTTCGACAAACGCCGCAACAGAGTGCCTGGAAATGCTATCCGGCAGCGGCAGTGCCCCGCGATCGACCTTGCCACTAGGCGTCAATGGCAATGCATCGAGCAGCATGATCGTGCCCGGCAGCATATGTTCGGGCAGGACCTGCGCCAATGAGCGGCGCAACGTCCGCTCATCCAGAGAAGCACCGGACTCGGCGCTCGCGTAGGCGATCAATCGCACATCCTGATCTGAGCGGCGATGCGCGAGCACCACGGCTTCGCCTACCCCCGGCTGACTTGCGAGAACGATTTCTATCTCTCCAAGCTCGACGCGGTATCCGCGCAACTTGATTTGATTGTCGATGCGCCCCAGATAGACAAGCGTGCCGTCCGCCAAATAGCGAACAATGTCGCCGCTGCGATACAGACGCGCTCCCCGCCCCTGCACGGAGGCGCCGAGCGACACACCGGTCTCGTCGATACTCACAAACCGCTCGGCGGTCAATTCCGGGCGACGATGATAGCCGCGCGCCACACCATCGCCGCCGATATACAACTCACCTTTGACACCAACCGGCACCGGTTGACGATTGGCGTCCAGCACGTAGAGTTGCGTGTTGGCTATCGGGCGACCAATAGGCAACGACACCGCTGAGCGGCCGTCGGCCGCCATGTCGCCGGCATTCACCTCATGGACGCAACAACCGACCACGGTTTCCGTAGGGCCATATTCGTTGATGAGACGGGTGTCCGGCGCATGAAAAAACCAAGGCGCCACATGGCGCGCAAGCAAGGCCTCGCCGCCCATCACCACAAAGTGCGTGAGGCCGGCGAGTTGCTCCACGGGAATCATTGCGTTGATCAATTCGAGGTGCGCTGGCGTGAACTTGAGCAAACTCCAGTCTTGGCCCGACTGCAGTGCGGCGCGAATAGTATCGATCTCATGACCGCCTTCCGGCAGCAACGTCAAGCGCCGACCCGCAATCAATGGGGCGTACAAACAGGTGATGGTGGCATCAAAGCTGATGGAGGAATGCAGGGGCGAGCCCTCACCCTGCGCCACTTCATAACGATGCACCGCCCAACACAGATAATTGACTAGTCCGCGATGCTCGATCATGGCCCCCTTAGGCTTGCCAGTGGTGCCAGAGGTATAGATCAGATAGGCAAGATTGGTCGGGTTCGCAGAGTTATGTAAATCAGCGATTGGATGGTTGGCATACAGATCATGCTGCGTATCCAGGCTCACCGCTCGCACCCCGGCGGGCAGATTCAAACGAGAGTGCAAAGCCGCTTGCGTGAGCAGCATGGCAATCCCAGCATCCTCTATCATGAAGCCAATACGCGCCGCAGGATAGCCTGGATCTATTGGCAGGTAAGCGCCACCAGCCTTCAAAATGGCGATCAAGCCAACCACTAACTCTGGCGAACGCTCAGCGCATAGTCCGACCACTACCTCGGGCCCTACGCCCTGCGCACGCAACCAATGGGCTAGGCGATTAGCCTTGGCATTGAGGTCGGCATAGCTTATATCCATCTCACCACAGCGCAAGGCAATGGCATCCGGTGTGCGCTCCACCTGCGCCTCAAACAATTGATGCACACAGGATCCGCGCGGGTAGTCCCTGGCAGTATCGTTCCACTCAATGAGCAGTTGCTCGCGCTCAGCGGTGTCAAGCAGTGGCAGATTTGCCACGCTCTGACCGGGATCAATTGTAATTGCCTCGAGCAAGGTTAAAAAATTCCCCACATACCTAGCGATGCTCGACTCATCAAACAGATCGCGGCTGAAATCGCATTCGAGCACCATCTCATCATTCACCTCGGTGAGGTTCATAGTTAGCGCGAACGCGGTGTGATCGATGGGCTGCGAGCGCCAGTTGACCTTCAGCCCCGCCATGACCGGGGCCGTGCCGGGACGATCCAGGTTGAATACGGCTGAGATTAAATTGCCACGCCTCGTCTTCATGGCAGGATGATTGATCAGCTCGGCAAACGGGTAATCCTGATTCTGGTAGCCCTGCAACAAGGTGTCGCGTATGCCCCGCAGATACTCGGCGAAGGACTGGTCCCAGCGCACCCGGCTGCGGATCGGGATGAGATGGGTGCAATAGCCCACCAGTTGCTCACCGCCCTTCAGATTGCGCCCGGCCACCGGCATGCCAACTAAAAGATCGTCAGTTGCGCACATGCGGTGCAGCCAAAGTGCGTAGGCGGCGAACAAGGTCATGAAATCGGTGCAACCCTGGGCGCGACTGAGCGCGCGCACACGCGCGAGTAAAGAGGCCGGCACCGCCCGGGTATGGCGTGCGCCTTGGAAGCTTCTAACCCGAGGCTCGAGCCTATCCGCAGGCAGATCCAGCACCGGCAGCTCACCCTCCAGTTGCCCCAACCAGTAAGCCTCCTGCTTGGGGAATTTCGTCGTAGCGCGCCACTGGTTGTATTCCCGGAACTGCAAGGGTTCGGGCAGATTCGCCGCGACCCCATTTAGCGTCGCCGAATACAACTCCGCCAGTTCTTTGACCACCAGGTTAAGCGATAGACCATCGACCACGATATGGTGGGCCTTGAGCAGCAACAGGTGCTCGTCAGGAGCCACACGCAGCAGATGTGCCTCGAACAAGGGGCCTCGCGATAAATCAAAGGGCCGGCACGCATGCACGGCAAGCGCTGCGGCCACGGCATTATCGGCAGGATTTAACAAACTCAAATCGGTCAATGTCAGCCCCGCGTCAGGCAACTGATCAAGGCAGAGCACGCGCTGCTCATCACCCGCGATAACGGTGCGCAGCGCCTCGTGGCGCCGCATGAGTTCGCGCACAGCCATGCGCAGCGCGGCCAGTTCTACATGCCCCTTCAATTGCAATAGAGGACTGACGTGATAGGCCATCGAGCCTGCGGGGGTGATTTGTGCCAATACCGAGAGCTGGCGTTGCGCTTCACTCAAGGGATAGGCGCTGGCATCGGCCAAGCTTGGCGTGCGCTCGGGTAGAAAGCCCCCCGCTCTGAGTTCAGCGACGCATTCTTTTACCACTTGCACAATGCGCGCCACATCGGCATCAGTGTGTTCGGTGGATAGGAAATAGTTACGCCATTCCCAGATGAATATGCCCTTCTCCATCATGTGATAGAAGAGCAGTTCCAGATTGCTCGAGAACGAGAATCGGAACAGCGACCCAAAATGCACTACGCGAATCGATACTTGTTCGAGGTCAAAAAAGTCGTTCAGCTCTGCCGCAAGTGTTTGCGTTCGCCGGTTGAGCGCCTCCTGCAGCGCCGGTCCTTCGGCTTTGAGGTATCTCAGGGTCGCCAATAAAGCAATCATGGCGGTCGGGTGCTGGCAGAAGGTGCCCCCGAAGATAGTGCGATCGGCTAATGGATAGGAGGCATCCCCGTAATTCCACATCCCGCCATCAATGGCATCCATGTAGCGCGCAGCGCCTGCCACCACGCCTATGGGTATTCCACCGGCCAGCACCTTGCCGTAGGTAGCGATATCGGCCTTCACGCCAAACCAGGCCTGGGCCCCGCCTTGATGAAGGCGAAACCCGGTGATCATTTCATCGAAGATCAAGAGCGCACCGGCCTCTTCGGTGATACGTCTGATTTCTGTTAAGAATTCGCGCGGCTGAAGATCGGGGCGACGGCTTTGCACCGGTTCGACCACCACCGCGGCCAATTCGTTGGCGTGCGCGCGGATGAATTCCAGCGCGGCATCGCTGCCGTAATCAAGCAGCCAAAGATCATCCACCGAGCCTTGCGTGATGCCGGGTGCAACCGGAACACTGCTGAGCATCGAGTCTTGCCAAACCGGACGCCCCATGACGTTGTCGGCATGGCCGTGATAGGAGCCCTCAAACATGACGATCTTGTCGCGCCGTGTTGCCGCGCGCGCCAAGCGCAACGCCGCCATCACCGCCTCGGTACCGGTGTTGGTGAAGGTGACCCGTTCCATCCCGGTCATCTGGCACAGCAGTTCCGCGGCCTCACCGGCCTGGGACGCACGGGCCCCGAGCATCAGGATATCGTTGTGCGGATCGGCCAAGGCCTCTTCGATGAATTTGGGGTGGTGACCAAATAGAGTTACCCCTTGACCCATGGTGATATCGATGTACTGGTTGCCATCGATATCCCAGAGCTTGGCGCCTTGTGCGCGTTGCCCGGTGATCGGGTAGAGCATCTCCTTAGTCGTAAAACGAAAACCCACCGCCGCGCGGCTATCGGCGAGAACGCCTCGATAGCGCGTGGCCAATTCCTTGGAGCGCCGCGTTTTAGAGGTATACCGGCCGATCAGCGCCTCAAGATGCCGGCTTTGTTGATCGCTAAGTCCACGTGCGCGAATCTCCAGGGGCGAGAGCATGCGATGACTGACCGCAGCCGAGGAAGGTGTTGCTGCCCCCGGTAATGCCGCCGAAACACGAACCGGCTGCACCGCGACGGTAACGGGCACAGGAGCTGTCTTGGGCGGGCCAGCAGCAGATGCATGCGCCGATGGTGAGGCTTGCGCTGTTGATGCCGCTTGCGCGGTTGACGCAGGCGATCCGCGCGTTCCGAGCCCATTGAGAAACGCCAACTGCTGCGCAACCACTTGATTGATGGCCTGCGAGGCGGTTTCAATCTGCTGCCTAAATATGGCCTCCAGTTCGCCCTCTACGGCGGCGCTCAAATCCACTCGTATCCCAGCGGGAGCGGGTAGAGCTACCAACGACGCTGCTGGGGTGAGCACCACGCGCGGCGCTACCGGCGCTTCGGGGGCCACCACCTGGTGCTCCACGATGTAGTTCGCCAGCGCATCCATGGTGGTCAACTCCGCAAAAAACTGCGGTATGGCTATGCTAATGCCAAAGCGGGCCTCCACCACGCGCTGCACCTCCATCAACACCAGCGAATTGGCCCCCATCTCCAGAAACGGTATGTGGATATCGGCCTCACTGGGTGCGCTAGGCAGCGCCTTGGCCATGAACTCACGCAAAAGACCTTCGATGGCCATACGATCGGCTATAAGGTTCGCCTTCTGTTGAATCGTCATGCTCGATCTGCTCCAGGGAAAAACGGATTAACGGTGCCGGGAACTGTCCAGATATCTTCCCGATCTAAGTCGATGCGAACCGCGAGCCCACTGTGGCGACCCGCATCGATTTCATAAGGCGCCAGATAGAGCTTTCCGGCATGTACAGCGCCGCCCATGAAACCGCGGCAAGCGGGCTCGACGCGGGCAAGATCGCAGAACGACCAGCTTGCCGCGTCATTAAAATCCATGGCCAGTTCATGGCGCGTGAGTTGACCGTGATAGGCGCCGACGCCGCGACAATGCGGCACAAGAAACAGATGCCGGCCATCGCATATCGCGCCGAAGAAGCCTCGGCTTCCCGAATTGACGCCCGCGCAATCGAACACCGACCAGGCGTTCGCCTC
>CALQCM020000050.1 GCA_943329075.2 Chitinophaga pinensis
CCACCGCCGGTGCTTCAACGGCTGCAGGCGAGTCGCCTGCACCACAAAACCCGCTGCGCCTTGCCCTTGCGTGGCGCAGGCGCCCCGCCTGCGAGAAGCACCACGCATCTTACTCACCACCGCCGGTGCTTCAACAGCTGCAGGCGAGTCGCCTGCGCTACAAAACCCGCTGCGCCTTGCCCTTGCGTGGCGCAGGCGCCCCGCCTGCGCGAAGCACCACGCATCTTACTCACCACCGCCGGCGCTTCAACGGCTGCAGGCGAGTCGCCTGCGCTACAAAACCCGCTGCGCCCTGCCAATGCGTAGCGCAGGCGCCCCGCCTGCGAGAAGCACCACGCGTCTTACTCGCCACCGCCGGTGCCTCAACAGCTGCAGGCGAGTCGCTTGCACCACAAAACCTGCTGCGCCAGCGGCGTTTCGAATGACTGGTTCACCAGCGCCTTGTCCGCCGCCAGGCGTCGCGCAGAGCGGTAATCGTGGCGCCATGAGGTGCATTCATCACCTGCCGACGGTCGAAGGCAATGGTGGCAAGCGCGCCATCGACCGCGTATATAAGCGATACGCCATGCGAATCGGCTTACGACTGGCTCATGCGCGGTGCAGCGCCTCGAAGCTGACGGCCTGCGTGGTCTGAAAAATCTCCGACTTGCCGAGGTCAAGCGGAAAGTCGTCCACCATGATGACGCGCCGGCGCAGCAGCTGCGCGCGCTCGAGCATGGCCGATTCGGCGGCGCTGATCACACCCGCCATCACCGCTTTGGCCGCCAGCGTTTCACTGCGGCCCCGCAGGGTCCCCGTCTTCACCGCGCCGCGTATCTTCGCTTCCACCGGCTCGGCGGCAATCACCGCCACCAGTGCCGCTTCGAGCGCGCCGACCGGCTCGTCCTCGTTCTTCGGAATGAACACGCCGGCGGTGACGCGGTCGCGCGCCGCGCCCGGCTCCATCAAGGTGCGCACCACCTGCTGGCCGAGCCGGTCGCTCGGTGCCGTGCATTCAGCGCCGTAGGTGAAGATCGAATGTTTCATCACCAGCGCGACCAAACGGTTCGGCAGATTGTCGAAAAGGCCGTAGAACGCCTCCTGCGTGCGCAGCAAGGCGTCCTGCATCGCCCAGTGCAGCAGCGGCAGATCGCCGGCCTGTCTTCCGCTGTCCTCGTAGCGTTTGAGCGCGCATGACGCCAGATACAACTGGCTCAGAATATCGCCGAGCCGCGCTGACAACCGCTCGCGGCGCTTCAACGAACCGCCGAGCACGAACATCGCCGCGTCGGCGAGCAACGCAAAGCCGGTCGAGAAGCGCGTCAGCTTCTGGTAATAGCGCCTGGTGTGCGCATCGCCCGGCGCGCCGACGAAGTAAGCACGCGTGAAGCCGAGAACAATCGCGCGCACGAAATTACCGATCACAAACGCGGCGTGACCGAAAAACGCTGCATCGAAATCGCACAGCGCCTTCGCCGGATCTTTTTCGCGCGTGGCATTGATTTCTTTCAGCACGTACGGATGGCCGCGGATCGCGCCCTGACCGAAGATGATCATCGAGCGCGTCAGAATATTTGCGCCCTCGACCGTAATGCCGATCGGGATCTGCTGGTAGGCGCGCGCAAGGTAGTTGTTCGGCCCCATGCAGATGCCCTTGCCGCCGTGCACGTCCATCGCATCGTTGACGACACCGCGCGCACGTTCGGTCAGATGGTATTTGACGATGGCCGACACCACCGACGGCTTCTCGCCGAGATCAATGGCGCCCGCCGTCATCACGCGCGCCGCGTCCATGATGTAGGCGTTGCCGCCGATGCGCGCAATCGCTTCTTCGACGCCTTCGAAACGCCCGACCGCCATCTTGAACTGCGTGCGCACGTGGCCGTAGGCCCCGGTGGTCAGCGCGCACAGCTTGGCCATGCCGACACCGTTGGCCGGCAGCGAAATCGAGCGCCCCGCGGCAAGGCAGTTCATCAACATCTTCCAGCCCTGCCCGACGTAGTCCTGGCCACCGATGATGTAGTCCATCGGAATGAACACATCCTTGCCCCAGTTTGGGCCGTTCATGAAGACGGCGTTCAGCGGCAGATGGCGGCGGCCGATATGCACGCCTGGCGTATCGGTCGGGATCAAACCGAGCGTGATGCCGATGTCGTCGCGCGCACCGATCAGATGATCGGGATCGTACAAACGGAAGGCAAGGCCGAGCAGCGTCGCAATCGGTCCCAGCGTGATGTAGCGCTTCTCCCAGGTCAGCTTGATGCCGATGACCTGTTCGCCCTTCCACTCGCCGCGGCAAACGACGCCGAAATCCGGAATGCCGCCGGCATCCGAACCGGCCTCGGGGCTCGTCAGTGCGAAGCACGGCATCTCGAGGCCTTTGGCGAGCCGCGGCAGATAATGGTTTTTCTGCGCATCGGTGCCGTAGTGCAACAAGAGTTCCGCCGGCCCCAGCGAATTAGGCACCATCACTGACACCGCCGCGGTGCCGCTACGCGTCGAGAGTTTGGTCACCACTTCCGAATGCGCCAGCGCAGAGAAACCTTTGCCGCCAAACGACTTCGGAATAATCATGCCGAGAAAGCCGTTGTCCTTGATGAACTGCCACGCCACCGGCGGCAGATCGTGCAATTCATTGGTGATCTGCCAGTCGTCGAGCATGGCGCACAATTCTTCAACCGGACCATGGACAAAAGCGCGCTCTTCGGCACTCAGCGTCGGCTTTGGATACGCCAGCAGTTTGTTCCAGTCGGGGTTGCCGCTGAAGAGTTCGCCGTCCCACCACACCGTGCCGGCGTCGAGCGCTTCCTGCTCGGTTTGCGAGACCTGCGGCAGAATTTTGCGGAACAGTACCAGCAGCGGCACGCCGATCAGCGTCCGGCGCAGCGGCGTCGGCAGCGTCAGCGCAGTAATCACCGCAAAAGCGATCCACAGCGCGTTCGTCGCCTGCGCGCTGACCGCGGCACTGCCGTGCAGCCACACCAGCAAGACAGCGAGACAGCCCGACCACGCCCACGCATTGGCACGGTGATAGGCCAACGCCCCGCAAACGACAAACAGCGCCAATAACCACCAACCGACCATGACCGCCTCCCCGTGACATGACGCCGAAAATGATTATACGCGCAGCATGAATGGCGGCGCGGCGTGCGGGTAACGGCAGTTACGGCTGATGTGTGTGCAGCCTTGAATCCCGCGGCGTGTAGCCCGGAAGGAGCGCAGGGTATTCCGGGATAGCATCCGGGACCTACGGGGCGGACAACCTATTCCAACTCGTTACTGTGCACAGCAGTTTGCCTTGACGCCCCTTACCGGCATAATGTACCGGAACGACTGCCCAATCCGATTTATGTCAAAGGAATTTCCCCGTATTCGCCGACTTTGTGTCAACCAATGCTGTCAACTAACGCGGGAATGAAAAGATTGCAGAGGGAAAAAGTGTCAACTAATAAGTCATCTAATAATCTGTCAACCAATTTACGTTAGAGCGCTATGAACATCCCCGGAATACGCTACGCTCCTTCCGGGCTAAATTTTCTGATTGCTTTGGAACCAACCGCATGAACCCCTACTACGCCGCCGGCTTCATGAGCGCCCTGACTTTCTGGGTGTGGCCGGCTTTTCTGTTCCAGAATTTTGATGCGCACTGGCTGACGGTGGCGGTGGTCTCGGCATTGCTTTTTTTCGGTGTTGGCAAAGTTGCCACGGAATATCACATCGACCATATCGCGCCGAAGGAGCCGCCGCGCGGGCCGAAGTCACATATCGCGATTTTGTGTGGGGTGGTGTTTGTGATGGGCTTGCTGCTGCGGGTCGTCTTTTATTTTGTGGCGGGTGGCGTTTAGTTTTCTACTGGCTAAACGCCCCCATCCTGGCGCGCGGACACGTTACCGGCGAAGCCGGCCGCTTGCGGGTAGCGCGCCTTGCAATCGCTCCCGCTCCGGATCGCTACGCGAACGCCGTGTCGCGATTGCTTCCCCCGCACGCGGGGGCAGGGACCTGCTAATTGTGGCCTCCATAGCCGTAGGGCGCAATAAGCGCAGCGCATTGCGCCGCATGGAGCTGACTCAATACTTCCCACACGCCCAACTATCTATACGCCTGGCATGCATGCGCACATGGATTACGTGCATTTCCATCCAGTGAAGCAAGGCCTGGTCAATCGAACAGTTGATTGGCCGTATTCGATATTTTTAAAGCTGGTTGAAGCGGGGATATATTCGCCGGACTGGGCGAGCGGCATAGCGGAGACGCTTGGATATGGTGATCGACATGCGGCGCAATGCGCTGCGCTTGTTGCGCCCCACAACACCGAGAGAATAAAAAAAGCCGCGACATTTCTGCAACGGCTTTTTTACTGCGCTTCCGGAAAGTCGAAAGCGTTAAGCGGACAACCTAGTTCGCCGCCCTTCCGAACAAGCCCACCAGCCCAGCCGATCCCTTGGCGTGACCGTTCAACTTGGCCAGCAACTCGGCACGCGTGAGTCCGGCCGGCAGCGCGTTCGGTTCGAGATCGGTGGCGACCAGCGTGAAGGTGTAGTGATGCAGGCCCGTGCCGGGCGGCGTGCAGGGCCCGAGGTAGTGGCCGACACCCGCGGTGCCTTTGCCGCCGACGTATTTGTCGTTGAGCGCGCTGGTTTCACCTTCGGCAAAGCCGCTGCGCGAGACCGGAATGCCATAGGCGTTCCAGTGATCGACACCAAGACCGGCGCGGCCTTCCGGATCGACCATGATCAGCGCGAAGCTCTTGGTGCCGGCGGGCACGTTCGACCATGCGAGCGGCGGCGAAATATTTTCACCGATGCAGTTCGGATTGGTCTTGATGTTGCCGGCGAATCTCACCGGCATCATGCCGCCATCGCGAAACGCCGATGAAGTCAGCGAAAACGCATTGCCCATCGACGGCAGATCGCTGCCGGGTGTGGCGCAGCCGCCGAGACCGAGCGCCGCCACGCCTGCGGCCATGCATGCAAATACGGAATTAGGTTTGAACAACATAAACTCCTCCATGTAATGAACGGCGCGGCTACACCGGCGGAATTGCCGGCAGCGGCTCTTATTGTTTCTGCATGCGCCGTGTCGGCGAGACTATACGTGCCTGTCCGCCAAAGAACAAACCGGCTGCACAGCAGCCGGCATCCGGTGGTACCCTAATTGCTAGATAACGCGGACAATGTCGCTCAACCGCAACCACGAGGTCTTTATGCACCGAATTGCACCGTCCATTGCACTGCTATGTATCGCCACAGTGCCCGTAATCGGCAACGCCGCGCCGGCAAAGGCCTATCCCGACAAGGCAGTGCGACTGCTGGTGCTGTCGCCGCCCGGTGGCGGCTCTGATATCACGGCGCGCGCCATCGCACAAAAACTGACCGACAAATGGGGACAGAACGTGATCGTCGACAACCGCAGCGGTGCCGGCGGCGTGATCGGCATGGAAATCACGGCGAAGGCACCGCCCGACGGTTACACCATGGTGCTTGGTTCGATCGGGCCGGTGGCGGTCGCGCCCAGCCTCTATGCGAAGCCGCCCTACGATCCGGTGAAGGATTTCACGCCGCTGGCGCGCACCGCCAGCGCGCTCAATTTGCTGGTGGTGCATCCGTCGCTGCCGGTGCACTCGGTGAAGGAACTCATTGCCTATGCGAAAACGCCGGGCGCAAAAACCAACTACGGCTCATCCGGCGCGGGGCGCGCTGACCATCTCGCCGGCGTGATTTTCAGCCGCGCCGCGGGTGTGAACATGCAGCACATTCCGTACAAGGGCGGCGCGCCGGCGATGATCGATCTGCTCGCCGGCAACATCCAGCTGATCTTCGCCACCGTCTCGACGGCCATCACGCATGTGAAAACCGGCAAGATCCGCCCGCTCGGCATGACGTCGGCGAAACGCTCGGAATATTTCCCCGACATTCCAACCATCGCCGAGAGCGGCCTGCCGGGCTTTGCGGTCGATAACTGGTACGGCATCGTCGGCCCCGCCGGCATGCCGCGCGCGCTGGCGACCGGCATACACCGCGATATCGGCGCCGCCCTGCTGCAACCGGATGTGAAAGAACGTCTGGCCGGCCTCGGCATCGTCGTTTTTACGACCGCCACACCGGAGGAATTCGGCAGCTACATCAAGAGCGAATTCCAGCGCTACGCCGCCGTCGTTAAGGAAGCGGGCATCACCGCCGAATAACGGCGGATCAGAACGCGGCGCTGTCGAACGCGAGCACGCTGGCCGCGCCGCCGGTAATTTCTTCGGCGAGTGCCGGCGCCTGCGGCAGGATGTGTTCGACATAAAAGCGCGCGGTGGCGATCTTGGTTGTGCAGAATGCCGCATCGCCCGCGCCAGCCGCGAGTTTTGCGGCGGCGATTTCCGCAGCGCGCGCCATCAGCCAGCCGCCGGCGACGATGCCCCACAGCTTGAGATAAGGCACTGACACCGCGGCCACCGCGTTGGGGTCCTGCTGAAAATGCTCGACCACCCATTTCGTCGCGTGCGCCAGCGCGTCGATGCTGCGCACCAATGCGTCATGCTGGGCGGCGACGTCGGCATTGGAATTTTGTTTCAGCCCCGACGCCTCTTTGCGCATCTGCGCGATCACCACTGCTGCGGTGGCGCCTTTTTCATAACCGATCTTGCGGCCGACCAGATCAGCAGCCTGGATGCCGGTGGTGCCTTCATAGATGGCCGTGATGCGCGCATCGCGCAGATACTGCGCCACCCCCGTCGCTTCGATGAAACCCATGCCGCCGTGGATCTGCACGCCGGTCGAGGCGACTTCGATCGCCTGCTCGGTACACCAACCCTTCACAATTGGAATCAACAGATCGACATAAGCCTGGTTGCGTTTGCGTTCGTTATCGTCGGGATGGTGTTTGGCTTTGTCGAGTGCGGCCGACGCGGTGTAAGCCAGCGCGCGCATCGCCTCGACCTGCGATTTCATCGAGAGCAGCATGCGCCGCACGTCGGGATGGTTGATGATGGTGACGCGGTCGCCGCCCTTCTGCCCGATGGCGCGGCCCTGCACGCGCGTCTTTGCGTAATCAAGTGCGTGCTGCCAGGCGCGTTCGGCAATCGCCACGCCTTCGAGGCCGACACCGAGCCGCGCGTGGTTCATCATGATGAACATGTACTCGAGGCCGCGGTTTTCTTCGCCCACCATATAACCCGTGGCGCCGCCGTCTTCACCGTACGACATCACGCAGGTCGGGCTCGCGTGGATGCCCATCTTGTGTTCGATCGACACGCACTGCACGTCGTTGCGCGCGCCCGGCGTGCCGTCGGCGTTAAGAATGAATTTCGGCACGATGAAGAGCGATATGCCTTTCACGCCCTCGGGTGCGTTGGGCGTGCGCGCCAGCACCAGATGCACGATGTTCTGCGCCATGTCGTGCTCGCCCCAGGTGATGAAGATCTTGGTGCCCTTGATTTTGTAATGATCGCCCTCGGGCACCGCCTGCGTGCGCACCGCCGAGAGATCGGAGCCGGCCTGCGGCTCGGTGAGGTTCATGGTGCCGCTCCACTCGCCGCTGACGAGTTTTTCCATGAACTGCTGTTTCTGTGCCGCTGAACCGCGCAGCTTCAGCGCTTCGATCACGCCGGAGGTCAGCATCGGGCACAGGCAGAACGCCATGTTGGCGCTGTTCCACATTTCCTGCACCGCCATCGCCACGATGTGCGGCAGGCCCTGCCCGCCAAAATCAGTGGGGCCCGACAGGCCGTTCCAGCCCGCATCCGTGAATTTTTTATAAGCTGCGCCAAAACCCGCCGGCGGCGTGACTTTGCCGTCGGCCCACTGCGCGCCTTGTTTGTCACCGACACCGTTCAGGGGATCGAGCACTTCGGCGGCGAACTTGCCGGCCTCACCCAGTACCGCCTCGACGAGATCGGACGTCACGTCAGCGCAGGCCGGCATCGCCGTGATGTCGGCCAGACCGACCAGTTCTTCGATGACGAACTGCATGTCCTTCAGGGGCGCGGCGTAGGTGGACATGGTGACTCCTCGGTTGACGGCAACTGGACAGTCGTACAGCATAAGGGCGTCAGTGCCCGATTAAAAGCCCTGACGCCCCGCTTTGTTGCAGCCGGATGCTCGCGCTTACAGCGCCGCGGTCATCTCCGGCACCGCCTTGAACAGATCATCCACCAGCCAGTAGTTGGCCACCGAGAAAATCGGCGCTTCGGCGTCCTTGTTAATGGCGACGATCACCTTGCTGTCTTTCATGCCGGCCAGATGCTGAATCGCACCCGAGATGCCGACGGCGATGTACAGTTCGGGCGCCACGATCTTGCCGGTCTGACCAACCTGATAGTCGTTGGTGACAAAGCCCGAATCGACCGCCGCGCGCGAGGCGCCGACGGCCGCACCGAGTTTGTCGGCCAGCGCCTCAAGCAGCTTGAAGTTCTCACCGTTGCCCATGCCGCGACCACCCGAGACGATGACGCGCGCCGCGGTGAGTTCGGGACGTGCCGATTTGGTGACTTCCTGGCCCTTGAACTGCGTGAGGCCGCTGTCGGCGACTGCCGCAACGTTTTCCGTCGCTGCCGAACCCGCGCCCTCGGCAGGGTCGAACCCGGTGATACGCACCGTGATGACCTTGATTTTGTCTTTCGACTGCACGGTCGCCAGCACGTTGCCGGCGTAGATCGGCCGCACGAAGGTGTCGACCGATTCGATGCCAACGATATCGGAGATCTGCGCAACGTCGAGCAGTGCCGCCACGCGCGGCATGAAGTTTTTACCGAAGCCGGTGGCAGGCGCGAGGATGTGCGTGAACTTGTCGGCAATCGAGACCACCAGCGCCGACATGTTCTCGGCGATCGGCACCGCGTAATGCGCGGCATCGGCGACCAGGACCTTGGTCACGCCCGGCACTTTGGCAGCCGCGGCGGCGGCGTCCGCACATTGATGGCCAGCCACCAGCACGCTGACATCAGCGCCGAGTTTGGTCGCGGCGGCGATCGTGTTGGTGGTGCCGGTCTTGAGTTGTTTGTTGTCGTGTTCTGCGATAACGAGGATAGCCATTTAAATCACCTTCGCTTCATTCTTGAGTTTGCTCACAAGTTCGGCCACGTCCGCCAGTTTGACGCCGGAGCCGCGTTTGGCGGGCTCGACAACTTTCAGCGTGATCAGGCGCGGCGCAACATCGACACCCAGTGCGTCGGGCTTGATCACTTCGAGCGGCTTCTTCTTCGCCTTCATGATGTTGGGCAGCGTGACGTAGCGCGGTTCGTTCAAACGCAGATCGGCGGTCACCACCGCCGGCAGCTTGATCGTCAGCTTCTCGAGGCCGCCGTCCATTTCACGCGTCACTTCGGCGTGGTCACCGGCCGGTTCGATCTTCGAGCAGAACGCAGCCTGCGGCCAGCCCAGCAAGGCCGACAACATCTGCCCGGTCTGGTTGCAGTCGTTATCGACCGCCTGCTTGCCCATGATGACGAGCTGCGGATTTTCTTTGGCGATGATCGCCTGCATCACCTTGGCTACGGCCAGGGGCTGCACATCAACGTCGGTATCGACGAGGATGCCGCGGTCCGCACCCATCGCCATCGCGGTGCGGATGGTTTCCTGGCACTGCGGCAGGCCCACCGAGACGACAACGATTTCGGTGACCAAGCCGGCTTCCTTCATGCGCACCGCCTGCTCGACGGCAATTTCGCAAAACGGATTGATCGCCATCTTGATATTGGCGGTTTCAACGCCGGAGCCGTCTGCTTTGACGCGCACCTTGACGTTGGGGTCGACTACACGTTTAACACCTACCAGGACTTTCATCGTTTCCTCTCGCTCGGACACCGCGGCGAGTGCCGCGGAAAAATGCGGCCGGGGCCGCAAAAGATGGCTATTTTAGCGGAATCGACGCCACCACGAAATGGCGGCGGCGCGGCGGGGTTTGATCTATGACAAACCATCCACTAGAGAGCGGCGGGACGAATGCATTGAACTTGCGGGCGCTGAGCGCATCCAACTGCGCTCAGGCGCACCGTCGGCGCCTGGCAAACCTGCGTTTTCAGTCCACGCGGGACCTCCCGGTGGCTTTTAAATTTCATCCGGCGTCGCCGCCGGATGCCAATGCTAGTATCACGCCACACGCCTGACGGCCCGGGTGCGGAATGGCAATCGCCGCGGCGCAACCGGGCGCCTTGAAATGGAGCACGCATGAAACAGAAACTGCTGTGGTTGATCTTTGTCCTGATAACGGCTGCGCAGGGCGCGTCGCTCGCCGCGGAAACCTCGTCGCTGCCGGAATTAAAACCGGCAAAGCACGAGGCACAGGCGGCGCACCTGGCGGCGGAATTGCTCACCCGTTTCCACTACAAGAAAGTGCCGCTCGACGATGCGCTGTCGGAGCGGATCTTCGACCAATATCTGAAATCCCTGGATGCCGAGAAGCTCTTCTTCGTGCAAGCCGACATCGACCGCTTTGCGGGTTATCGCACCAAACTCGACGACGCCATCCTGCAGGAAGACCTGACGATTCCATTCGCCATGTTTAATCTTTACGAGCAGCGCGTCGTCGAGCGTTTTGCCTACGCCCGCACGCTGCTCCAAGGCCGTTTTGATTTTCAGGCAAACGAAAGCTTCCAGATTACACGCGACAAGGAAGCCTGGCCGAAAACCGAAGCGGAAATGCGCGACCTGTGGCGCCGGCGGGTCAAGAACGACTGGCTCCGGCTCAAGCTGGCCGGCAAGGATGACAAGAACACCGCCGAAGTTCTGGACAAGCGTTACGGCAATTTCCTCAAGCGCATCGGCCGGATCAAGAGTACTGACGCGTTTCAGACCTACATGAACGCCTACACCATGGCCATCGAACCGCACACCAATTACATGGGGCCGCGGGCGGCGGAAGATTTCGACATTTCGATGCGGCTCTCCCTGGTCGGAATCGGCGCGGTGCTCGCAGAGATCGATGAATTCACGACGATACGCGAACTGGTCGCCGGCGGGCCGGCCAGCCTTTCGGAGAAACTGAAAATCGGCGACCGCATTGTCGGCGTTGCGCAGGGCGAAGGCGGCCCGATGACGGACGTCATGGGCTGGCGGCTTGACGACACCGTGGCGCTGATTCGCGGCACCGCCGACACGGTCGTCCAGCTCGATGTGCTGCCCGCGGAGGCCGGGCCGGATGCCAAACACAAGCTGGTTTCACTGGTGCGGAAAAAAATCAGTCTTGAGGAACAGGCGGCGAAGAAATCCGTGCAGACCATCGTCGACGGCAAGACCACCCGCCGGATCGGCGTGATCGCCGTGCCCACCTTCTATGAGGATTTCGCGGCCCGGCAAAAAGGCCTTGCCGATTTCAAAAGCGCGACGCGCGACGTGGCGCGCCTGCTCGGCGAACTGCGCAAGGAAAAAGTCGAGAGTGTGCTGATCGACTTGCGCAACAACGGCGGCGGCTCCCTGACGGAAGCGATTGAACTGACCGGATTGTTTATCGATAAGGGGCCGGTGGTGCAGCAACGCGGTGCGGGCGGTGAAATCACCGTGGGCAGCGACACACAGGCCGGCGTCGCGTGGGACGGCCCGCTGGGCGTGTTGATCAACCGGGGTTCCGCATCGGCGTCGGAGATCTTCGCCGCTGCCATTCAGGACTATGGCCGCGGCCTGATTATCGGTGAACCGAGTTTTGGCAAAGGCACCGTGCAATCCATGATCAGTCTCGACCAGATCGCCAGAAACGACAAACCGCGCTTCGGCGAACTGAAAATGACTGTTGCACAGTTTTTCCGCATCAACGGCGGCACCACGCAATTGCGCGGCGTCACGCCGGATATCCTGTTTCCAGCCATGGCCGATGCGGAGAATTTTGGCGAATCCAGTTTCGGCAACGCGCTGCCGTGGGTGCAAATCAAGGCGGCGGACTATGCACCGGTCGGTGACTTGAAAGGTCTGCTGCCCGTGCTGTTGACGATGCATCAGGCGCGCGTGAAAAAGGACCTCGATTTCCAGTCTCTGCAGGAGGAAATCGCAGAATTCAAACTTCAGCGCAAGAAAAACCAGGTCTCTCTGAACGAAACCGCGCGACGCGAGGAACGTGACACCCAGGATGCGCGGCTCAAGTTGCGCGAAGCACGGCGCGACGCCGATAAAGGCGCGGCCGGCGATGCGGACGGCAAAGGGCCGCTGCGTGCGAACAGCGGATCGCGTCGCGATGACGGTCTGCAGGCCGACGAACGCAATCTCACCAACGAACTGGCGGCTGAAAAAGCGCGGAAAAATGCCAAGGACGTTTTGCTGAACGAAGCCGTCCACATACTGAGCGACGGCGTGGCTGTGCTAAAAACCAGCGCCAGCCTGGCGGCGCGCGCCAGGCCGGGCTCGCTGTTGATGCCGGATTAGCCGCGCCGCGCCCGCCGCGCGATATGTTTTTGCCGAGGACGCCTGCGGCAGCGCTGATTAGTTAGGTCCATTGTCCGATTCGCGCCGCTTCGAATTTCGGGGGATAGACAAGGTGGCGAGCCCCCTTGTTCAGTGCATCTCTAGCGAAATTTCGTCAATAGATTGAAACAGGTGGTCTTGCCCGCGCCGTTGGGCCCGATCAGCGCATGGATGCTGCCGCGCCTGACACGCAGGTTGACGCCGTTAACGGCGACGAAACCCTTGAACTCTTTTACGAGCTCGCGCGTCTCGAGAATGAAGTCGTCACTCATCACTGATCGCTCAATCCTGAATCCTGATTCCTCAATCCTGCCTTTCAGTCGATCGCCGAGGCAGACTTCGCCTGCTCGCGCAGTACGAATTTCTGGATCTTGCCGGTCGAAGTCTTCGGCAGCACGCCGAAGACGAATTTCTTCGGCGCCTTGAAATGCGCCATACGCTCACGGCAAAACGCGATGAGTTCCTGCTCGTCCGCCACGGCGCCGGTTTTCAGTTCCACAAACGCACAGGGCGTCTCGCCCCATTTCGGATCGGGCCGCGCCACCACCGCGGCCGCCAGCACCGCCGGATGCCGGTAGATCACGTCCTCGATTTCGAGCGACGAAATGTTTTCGCCGCCGGAAATGATGACGTCTTTCGAGCGGTCCTTGATCTTGACGTAACCGTCGGCCTGCATCACGGCGAGGTCGCCGGTGTGAAACCAGCCGCCGGCGAAGGCTGCCGCGGTAGCGTCCGGATTTTTCAGATAGCCCTTCATCGTGATGTTGCCGCGGAACATCACTTCACCCATGGTTTCGCCGTCGCGCGGCACCGGCTGCATGCTCGCCGGGTCCATCACCGTCATGCCCTCCTGCAGGTGATAGCAGACACCCTGGCGGCCGTTGAGGCGCACCTGTTCGTCGAGCGGCAGTTCGTCCCACTCCGGATGTTTCGCGCAGACCGCCGCCGGCCCGTAGGTTTCACTGAGACCGTAGACGTGCGTCAGATTGAAACCCATTTTCTGCATGCCCTCGATCAAGGCGCCGGGCGGCGCCGCGCCGGCAACCAGGCAATGCACCGTGTGATCGATGCCCTTCTTCAATTCGTCGGGCGCATTGATCAGGGCGCCGTGCACGATGGGTGCGCCGCAGTAATGCGTGACGCGGTGTTCGCGGATCAAATCGAAAATTATTTTCGCCTCGACTTTGCGCAGACAAACGTTGGTGCCGGCGTTGGCCGCCATCGTCCAGGCAAAACACCAGCCATTGCAATGAAACATCGGCAGCGTCCACAGATAGACCGCATGCTGCGGCATGCCCCAGCTCACGATGTTCGAAATCGCATTGAGATAGGCGCCGCGATGATGATAAACCACGCCCTTCGGATTGCCGGTAGTGCCCGAAGTGTAATTGAGTGAAATCGCATCCCACTCGTCTGCGGGCAGCGTCCATTCGAAGCCGGCGTCGCCGCCGGCGATGAACTGTTCGTATTCGCTGTCGCCGAGAACTTTTTCCGCCCTCGAAGGCCGGATCATCGACGTCGATCACCAGCGGTTTGTGTTTGACGTTGACGAGTGCTGCGGCCACGGTGTCGGCGTATTCGCGGTCAGTCAGCAGCACGCGGGTTTCGGCGTGATCCAGCATGAAGGCAATGGTGGCGGCGTCGAGCCGCGTATTCAGCGTATTGAGCACCGCCCCCGCCATCGCCACGCCGAAATGCGCTTCGTACATGGCCGGCACGTTGGGCAGCATGGTGGCCACCGTATCGCCGGGGCCGACCCCCGCGTTTTGCAGGGCCGAGGCCAGCCGACGGCAGCGCGCATAAACAGCGGCCCACGTCAGCCGGCGTGCGCCGTAAACCACCGCCGCGCGGTCGGGATAAACATAGGCCGAACGCGCCAGCAATGACAACGGCGACAGCGGCGCGTAATTGGCGGCATTCCGGTTGAGTCCGGCCCGGTACTTGTTCACCGTCGGCATCATTCCTCCCCACTCATTAACGGCCGCTTCGACTGCGCAGAACTTGCTCTTATCCGGCCAGTCCGTTGCGCATCTGGGCCACCGCATCGGCAACGCGCCGCACGGCGATCACTTTCAATCCGGCAATCGCCTGCTTCGGTTTGTTCGCCTCGGGAATCAGCGCATGCGTGAAACCGAGCTTGGCGGCTTCTTTCAAGCGCTCCTGCCCGCGCTGCACCGGGCGCACTTCACCGGCCAGCCCGACTTCACCGAACACCACAAGTTTTTCCGGCAGCGGTTTGTTCGTCAGCGATGAGACGATCGCCATCATCACGGCAAGGTCCGCCGCCGGCTCGGCGATCTTCATGCCACCGACCGCGTTGATGAATACATCCTGATCGAAACAGGCAATGCCGGCGTGGCGGTGCAGTACCGCCAGCAGCATTGCGAGACGGTTCTGCTCAAGACCGACGCCGAGCCGGCGCGGGTTCGGCGCATGCGCATCGTCAACCAGCGCCTGGATTTCCACCAGCAGCGGCCGCGTGCCCTCCTGCGTGACGAGCACGCAGGAACCGGCCACCGGTTCGCTGTGTTGCGAGAGAAACATCGCCGACGGATTCGACACGCCCTTGAGGCCTTTTTCCGTCATCGCGAACACGCCGAGCTCGTTGACGGCACCGAAGCGGTTCTTAAAGGCACGGACCAGACGGAAGCTCGAATGCGTGTCGCCCTCGAAATACAACACGGTGTCGACGATATGTTCGAGCACGCGCGGCCCCGCCAGCGCGCCCTCTTTCGTGACGTGGCCGACCATCACGATCGTGATCCCGCTGCCTTTGGCCAGCCGCGTGAGTTGCGCCGCGCATTCGCGCACCTGTGCCACCGAACCCGGCGCCGAGGTGAGTTGCTCGGAATACACGGTCTGGATCGAATCGATCACCGCGACGGCCGGTTTTTCAGCCTGCAACTGCATCTGGATTTTTTCAAGATTGATCTCGGCCAGCAGATCGAGCGATGAGGCATCGAGTGCGAGCCGCTTGGAACGCAGCGCGATCTGCTGTGCGGATTCTTCACCGCTGACGTAGAGCACCTTGTGCGCCGAACCCATCGTGCACAGCGCCTGCAATAACAGCGTTGATTTGCCGATGCCCGGGTCACCGCCGATCAGTACCACGCCGCCGCGCACCAGTCCGCCGCCCAGCACGCGGTCGAATTCCGGCACGCCGGTGGTGATGCGGGATTCTTCGCGCGCCTCGATTTCGGAGAGACGCATCAGCTTACCAACGCCGGAGAGGGCACTAAAACGGTTGGCCGACGGCAGCGCGGTTTCAGCGACCGCTTCGACCAGTGAGTTCCATGCGTTGCAGTGCGGGCACTGGCCCTGCCACTTCACGGTCTGGCCGCCGCATTCGCTGCAGCTGTGGATGGTTTTTGCTTTAGCCATGGGTCTTTGCTTCAGTCACGCTGCGCGGGCGGCGCCGCGTAAAACTCAGGCGCCTGCCGGTTCGCCGTCCACCAGTTGCAAATGCACGCTGTGGTGGTGCTGCTCGGCGCGTTCGATCGCGTGTTCAAGCCGCAGGATGTGATCGTGCAGAATTTCGAAGAGCAGCACGCACATCGTCGATGAAACCGCATAGAGGCCGATCGAGAGACGCTCGATATCGCTGACCGCGCCCAGCGCCTCATGCCGCGAGAGAAAGAAATAATCACCGAGCACCAGTCCCGCCGCGGTGGCAAGCAACCCAGGCCCGAGGCCGCCATACCAGGCCGCAATCATTGCCGCCGGCACGAAGAAAATGAAGGGGAAACGCGTTTCCGGCGCGCCGAACAACCAGTGGTGCAGGCCGAACGCCAGCAGCACCGCCAGCGCGGTCAGGCCGTAGCGTTGTGCCAGACTGCGCTGCAAATAACCGCCGTTCAACACCAGCGCATCGGCGTTCAGCGCCGGTCCGTCGCCGTGCAACTGCCAGGCGTTGCGCGCCTGCGACAGCAGATGTTCAAGACGGCGTATCGTGCGGTGCAGGTTTTCACACAGCATGACGCAGACCAGCGTCGTCACACCGAACACGCCCAGACTCATCGATTCATGGATGCCGAGCGGCAACAACGAGCCGCGCGTGGAAATGAATATGTATTCACCGAGCACCACGCCCAGCAGGGTGGCCGCAATGCCGGGACCGAGGCCGCCGAACCAGACCGCAACGATCGCCGCCGGCACGAAGAAGGTGAAGGCCAGCCGGTTCTGCAAATCGCCGTAGATCACGTAGCGCACCGAAAACGCCAGCAGCACCGCCAGCACGGCGATCGAATAACGCAGTACGCGCGAACGCCGGAAGGGCCACTCGCCGTGTTTGTAGGGAACGATGTTTTCGTCGCGCAGCATGGCGGAATGATACACCCGGGCAGCGGGGTTCAGCGCTCGATCACCGGCACGCGCGGTGCCAGCGCACACAACAACTCGTAGCTGACGGTGCCGGCGGCGGCGGCGACCTCGTCGGCCGGCATGCCCGCGCCCCACAGCACCACCGGAGCGCCGACCCCCGCTGCGGGCAGCGCCGTCAAATCGCAGCACAGCAGATCCATGGCAATGCGGCCGACTGTGCGCGTGCGCCGTCCCGCCACCAGCAGCGGCGTGCCGGTCGGCGCGTGGCGCGGATAGCCGTCGGCATAACCGCAGGCCGCCACCCCGATGCGCATCGGGCCCGGCGCGACGAAGGCCGAGCCGTAACCGACGCTGTCGCCGGCGGCGATCTCCTGCACCGCAAGAATGCGGCTCGCCAGCGTCATCACCGGTTTGAGTCCGAACGCGGCAGCAGTGGCATCGGCAAACGGTGAACAGCCGTAGAGCATGATGCCCGGCCGCACCCAGTCGACATGCGTCTGCGGATGGCGCAGCACCGCGGCCGAATTCGCCAGCGTGCCGGGCAGGCCGTGGCCGGCGGCCAGCGCGCTGAACGACTCGAACTGCCAGTCGACGCCGCGCGCTTCATCGGCGGCAGCGAAATGTGTCATCAGCGTGACCTCGCGCACGGCGCGATGGGCGCGCAACGCCGCCAGCGCAGCGGCCGCCTGCCCGAGCGGGAAGCCGAGGCGGTTCATGCCGGTATTCAATTTGAGCAGCACGTCAAAACGGGCGTTGGCCGGCGCCTCATCGAGCATGCGCAGCTGTTCCTCGCCATGCACGACGATGGATAGATCGCTGCGCGCCGCCGCTGCCAGTTCGCCGGTTTCGAACAGACCTTCGAGCAGCACCAGCCGCTTGGCGTAACCACCCTCGCGCAAACGCACCGCGGCGTCGATCTCGATCAAGCCTAAGCCGTCGGCAGCGCCGAGTGCACGCGCTGCGCGTGCGAGCCCGTGGCCATAGGCGTTGGCCTTGACCACTGCCAGCACGCGCGCGCCGCCGGCATGCGCGCGCACCACGCCGAGATTGTGCGCGAACGCGGCGCTGTCGATGGTGGCGGTGAGCGGACGCATGTTCAGGCCTTGCACGCCATCGCGCGCATGCGCAGCGTGGCGAACTCGACAAAAGTTGCCAGCAGGCGCGAACGGAAATTTTTCTGCGGATAGACCAGCGACAGCTTGCGTATGAGGCGCGGCTTCAGCGGCAGCGCAACCAGACTGCCGAGCTTCAACTCCTTCGCCACCGAGGCGCGCGACATGATGGCGATCCCGATGCCGGTCTCGACGACACCCTTGATCGCCTCCGGGCTGCCAAGCTCCATCACGATGTTGAGGTCGTCAGCGGCGACACCGGCGGCCTGCAGGTACTGGTCGGAAAATTCGCGCGTGCCCGAACCCGTCTCGCGGCTCACATAAGGTTCGCCGACGATCTGCAGCGGCGTCACCGATTTCTGTTTCGCCAGCGGATAATCCGGCGCGCAGATCATCACCAGTTCGTCGTCGCAGCAGACCTCGGTGTGCAGGCCGGGCAGGTGCGCCGGCGATTCGATCAGGCCGAGATCGATGGTGTGGTCGGCAACGCGGTTTTCAATCGTTTCCGAATTGGCCACCGTCATATGCGGCTGCACCTGCGGATGCAGCGCCTTGAACTCGCCGAGCACGCGCGGCAGAATGAATTCGGCGATCGTCATGCTGCAACCCAGCAGCAGCGGGCCGCTGATCGAACCGTGCATTTCGCCGACGCGCTTGTCGAGTTCGTCGCCCAGTTCAAGGATGCGTTCGGCGTATTGCAGGACAATTTCGCCGGTCGGCGTCAGCACAATGCCGCCGCGGGCGCGCTCGAACAGGCGCGCGTCGAAGTGTTCTTCGAGCTGCTTGATCTGGAACGTCACCGCCGGCTGCGTCATGCACAGTTGTTCGGCCGCCCGCGTGAAGCTCAGCTGTCTGGCAACGGTGTAGAACACCTGCAATCTGCGGTCGGCCATGGGGTGACGCGGCGGCGGCCGGCGCGGCGCGCGGTCAAAATTCGCCGCCCGCTCCTGCCGCATTCCGCGCCTGTTCCTTGCTTGAATTCGGGTCGCTATTCAACCACATTTCTGCCGCGGAGTCATGAACCTAGCGCACCTTTGCGGCGCGCCGCACAAATCGAACTATGGTATAAAGACGCACCTCATTACGCCCCGCAGAGGGCCCGCCGTATTCATGCCATTCGGTTTCTACATCATCATGGCGGCGCAGTTTTTTTCGTCGCTCGCCGACAACGCGCTCCTCGTCGCCGCCATCGCCACGCTTGCGATGCTCGATTCGCCGGCATGGCTGACGCCGATGCTGAAGCTGTTCTTCACCATTTCGTATGTGCTGCTGGCGCCGTTCGTCGGCGCCTTCGCCGATTCGATGCCCAAGGGCAAGGTGATGCTGATCTCCAACGGCATCAAGGTCGCCGGCTGCCTGCTGATGCTGTTCGGCCTGCACCCGCTGCTCGCCTACGGCGTGGTCGGCCTCGGCGCCGCGGCCTACTCGCCGGCCAAATACGGCATCCTCACAGAATATCTGCCGCACCCGAAACTGGTCGTTGCCAACGGCTGGATCGAAGGGCTCACCGTCTGCTCCATCATTCTGGGCACCGTGCTGGGCGGCGCGCTCGTCAGTGAAACACTGTCTTCACGTCTGCTGGTATTCGATTTCCCGCTGATCGACACCGGCATCGACAACGCCGCCGAAGTGGCGATCTCGCTGATCATCATTTTTTACGCGATCGCCGCCATCTTCAACGTCTACGTGCCGCTGACCGGCTTCGTACACCGGCCGGTCGAGCGCAATCCGGTTTTTCTGGTGCGCGATTTTGCGCGCGGCCTGCGCCTGCTGTGGCAAGACAAACTCGGCCAGATTTCGCTCGCCACCACCACGCTGTTCTGGGGCGCTGGCGCAACGCTGCAGTTCATCGTGCTGAAATGGGCGCAGGTGGCACTCGGCTACACGCTGGCACAGGCGACCATTCTGCAGGGCATCACCGCGGTCGGCATCGCCGCCGGCGCCATCCTTGCGGCACGCATCGTGCCGCTGCACCGCGCCGTCAGCGTGCTGCCGGTGGGCATCACGATGGGCATCATCGTCATCTTCATGCTCTTCGTCAAAGACGTTTATCTCGCCATGCTGCTGATGACCGTCGTTGGCGGGCTGGCCGGTTTCTTCGTTGTGCCGATGAACGCCCTGCTGCAACACCGCGGCCATCTGCTGATGGGCGCCGGGCACTCGATCGCGGTGCAGAATTTCAACGAGAACCTGAGCATCCTCGTCATGCTCGGCGTCTATGCGCTGCTGATCAAGATGGAGTTTTCGATCTATACCGTGATCGCGCTGTTCGGCCTCTTCCTGTCGTCGGCGATGACGCTGGTGCGCGAGCAACACTACATGAATCTGCGCGAAGGCCCGCTGCCGCAAATCCCGACCGAGTTGAAAAAGTAAGTTGCAGACAAGGCAACCGCCGGCGCGGCTCTAGCGCCGCAGGCGCAGATAAATCTCGGGCAGCTTGTTGGGCAGGCTGTTGATATGGTCGAGCACCATGTAATGCCCCGCCCCGAAGATCTGCGGCAGATACTGGTTGGCCATGGTGTCGACGGTGATGCAGTACGGATGAATACCGCAGGCCACCGCCTCCTTCACCGCCATGCGCGTGTCTTCGTGCAGATACCGGCGGTCACCGCCGTCGTCATAATCCTCGGGACGACCGTCGGACAACAACAACAATAAACGCCGGCGGCTCTGCACCTTGTCGAATCGCGCGGTGGCGTGGCGGATGGCCGCCCCCATGCGCGTGGCCAGCCGCCCCGACATGCCGCCAATCACGCTTTTCACCTCGTTCGTGTAGGGCTGGTCGAATTCCTTGATCGTGTAATAACTGACGTTGTCGCGATACTTCGAACAGAAGCCGGCGATGCTGTAGGCGTCGCCAACCTCTTCCATGCTCTCGGCGAACAACAACACGCCTGCGCGAATGCGGTCGACGAGGCGCCCGCCGCCCTCGGGCAGATGCTGCATGATCGAGGTCGACATGTCGGCCAGCAAGGTGACCGAGACATCGCGCTGGCGGATTTCACGCCGGCGGTAAATCGATGGCTCGGGCGACATGCCGGCCAGACGCTCGGCCGCATAAGTGATCGCTGCGTTCAGATCGATGTCGTCGCCGTCGAACTGGCGCACCTTCGGCGCCAGGCGTGTCGGCTTCTGCGCCTGGATCGCCTTCTTCAACCGCTTCAACGCCATCGAGTATTGCGCCATCAGGCGTTCGGCCTCGGAGGCGTTCGAATCGGTCAGCGGCTTTTCCTGCACCCAGCACCAGTTGCGCTTGTAGCGACCCTCGCGATAATCCCATTCGGGATAGGGTTTGCCCTTCGCGCCGCCTTTTTCATCGCCGGTTGGCGTCTGCGTGCGCTGCATGGTCTGCCGGCTCGAACCGCTGCTCTTGCCGTCGGAGGCGACGGTTTTTTCCTGCGCCGCGCTTTGCTCGCCGCCGCTCTCGGCGTTCTGTTCGTCTTCCTTGCTCTCTTCGCCGTCGCTTTTTTCCTGTTCGCTGTCGGCGCCGGCCTTGGTCTGCTGCGGCTGGTCGTCGCCCTCCTGCGCATGCACCGCGCGCGCGGCGTTCGGCGCGCGGCCCGGCAGATAACAACTGCGAAACACCTCGGGATCGATCACCGGCGGAAGTATCGTGCTCGCGTAGAGTTCATTGGCGATGCGGAAGGCGTCGGCCAGCGTCGCGCTCGGTTCGAACAATGGCGTCAGCCGTTGATCGAAAGCAGGAAGATCGATAACCTCGCCGCGGAAATGCGCCAATGCGCCGCGCACCGAAGTCAGCGCCGCTTCGTAATAGGGCCGCGCATCCAGCAGACGCACGCGGTGCTCGACGCCCGTTGCGTACAGGCGGCTGAGAAAGTTCGGCACCACGCTTTGCACGCGGCAATCGATGCGCAAATCGTCGCAAAGATCGAACAACAACTGGAAGCGCAACAGGTCTTCGCCGTAACGTTCGTAGAGCGGCGCCCACGAGATTGCGCCGTTGCCCGGCAGGTCGAGGCCGGTTTCGCGGAATATGGTGTCGAGCGCGGCACGCTCGAAGCTGCCGTAGACGATGCGGCCGGCGGAGTGCAGCACGGCGAGTATCGCCTCTTCGCGGTCGGGCATCACCGCCGGCAGGAACAGGCTGCGGCCGTCGGTCTCGACGAAAGGCCGGCCTTTCTCCGGCGACCACGCGCCTTCCTTCAGATCGATTTTTCGCTCGAACCAGATCTCGAGCAGCAGTCCCAGCAGGTGATTGCGGTCGGCCATGCGGAAACCCGGCAGATGGTCGATCAAGGCAGAGAGGCTTTCTTCGCTTTCAAGCCGGAAGTACGACTCACCGCGCACGCGGCCGGCCTGCATGATGTCAGCGCCGCGCGTTGCCCACGGCAGTATCGCCTGCGCGCCAAGCAGATTGCGCACGCGCACCGCGCCGGGCAGATAGGTCGCCAGCATCAGCTTGCGGCCCTCGAACATTTCTTCGATCGGTTCGCACAACTGCTCGATGCCGGCGATGCCCTGACGACCAGCGAGATCAAGCACCGGCGTATTGAAATACATGCGCCCGCTCTCGGCGTGGCGGCCGTACCAGTTGAGGCCGATTTCCGCCCAGCGCGGCTCGCCGGCGTGGCCAAGCACGCCGAACGCGCGCGGCAGATTTTTCATGAAGCCGTCGAGTGCCGCGGTGGCCGCCGGCCATTGCAGAAAACGCAGCGCCTGCGCCGTCCACGGCATCACGGTTTCGGAAATACGCTCGGCCTCGCGCGTGCCCTGCACAAAGGCGCCGCCGGCATCGATGTCGTATTCCAGCAGGCGGCGTGCCGCCGTCAGCCAGGCGTTCAGTGTCTGTTCGCCGTGCCGCCGGATGGTCGGCAGAATTTCCATTGCTTCGCGGTGCGAACGCCCGCTCAGCGCCGCGATTGCATCGAGCGCCTTGTCGACCGAACTGGAATTGCCTGTCACGCCGGTGTTTCGCGCGTGATCAAGCGGGGAAATGTGCCTTGACGATTTCGAGCATCGCCTCGGACAGCTCGATATCGTCGGTCAGCGGGTTCACCATTGCGACCTGGCAGGCGGTGATCGGATCGAGGCCGGCACTGATCATGTAGGCCGCGTAGACCAGCGCGCGCGTCGAGGTCGCCTCTTCGAGGCCGTGGTCTTTCAGCAGGCGCGCCTTGCGGCCCGCGGCGACCAGCTTCGCCACCAGTTCGGGCGCAACACCCGGCACTTCGTTGGCAACAATCTTGCGCTCGGTCTCTTCAGCCGGAAAATCGAAATTGATGGCGATGAAGCGCTGCTTGGTCGACGGCTTCAGGTCTTTCAACACGGTCTGATAACCGGGGTTGTACGAAATGACGAGCAGGAAATCCTCGTGCGCGTCGATTTCCTGGCCCTTCTTTTCGATCGACAGTTTGCGGCGGTGGTCGGTCAAGGCGTGGATCACCACGGTCGAATCGGTGCGCGCCTCGACGATTTCATCGAGGTAACAAATTGCGCCGGCCTTCACCGAACGTGTCAGCGGGCCGTCGTGCCAGACGGTTTCGGCGCCCTCGATGAGGAAACGGCCGACGAGGTCGGAACTGGTCAGATCCTCATGGCAGGACACGGTCACCAGGGGACGCTTCAGCTGGTAAGCCATGTATTCGAGAAAGCGCGTCTTGCCGCAGCCGGTCGGGCCCTTCAGCATGATCGGCAGGCGCTTGCGATAAGCAGCCTCGAAAATGGCGACTTCGTTGGCCTGCGGTTCGTAATAAGGAGCGACGTCGCTCGCCTGCGGCATTTGCAGGATATCGTGCTCGACGCCACGCACGCGTTTGGCAGCAGTTGTCATCACTATTCCACTTCAGCCACTAGGGGCACAGATTTTCGAGGGAAACCCGGGATTCTTCGGAAACCCCATGTGCACCAGGTGCAATGCGGCCGCCAACACCGGCATTTTAGCAGCAGTGGCGCGGGGGCGTAAGGCGTGGACCGGTCGCTCACACGGGCAAACGCCCGCAGCCGTCTAAAGCACGACCGGCTTGTCCGACAGTTCGTTGGGGTTTTCGCCCAACGGCGGAAAATGCGCTTTGAGCAGCGCGGTGATTTCGTTGATTGCGGCCAGTGCGCCCGCTTCGAATCGCCGCTGGCGAAACGCCGCCTCCATGCGCCGGCAGATGGCATCCCATTGTGCCTGCCCGGCCAGCGCGCTGATGCCGCGGTCAGCGACGATTTCGATGCGCCGGTCGACCAGCTGCACGTAAATCAGCACGCCGCTGTTGTGTGCGGTGTCCCATACCCGCAACGAGGCAAACAATTCTTCAGCGCGCCGGCGCGCCGTCTGTCCGTGCCACAAGGGCTGCGGATGCAGGCCCGCCTCGACCGCAAAGCGCAGTTCGCCGTCGTGTAACGTTTCCGAGGCGGCGATGGCCGCTTCAATCGCCGCCAGCACGCTTTTCGGGAACGCGCGGTTGACGATCCAGTGCGGTGCGAACAGATGTTTGAGTATGCGTTTTGCGTTCATCTCACCAGCTCCCCGAAGAGCCGCCGCCCCCTGAACTGCCGCCCCCGCCGCTGAATCCGCCGCTGCCGCTGGAGCCGCCGCCGAAACTGCCCCCGCCGCTGCTCCAACCGCCGCCCGTATTGCCCATCAAGCCGAAAACGAAGGCCAATATTGCTGCAAACACGGCAATCAGCAGCGAGCCGGCAACGCCCCACGCCACAAACCCGACGACGCCGCTGATGATGCCCGCACCCAGCACACGCCCGAAGACGGCGCGCAGGATGCCACCAACGATGAAGACCAGCACGAAGCCGATCGCCAGCAGATTGTTCCAGTCATTGCCGCCACCAGACGCCTGCTCCCGCGGCGCCGGCAGTGCTTCACCGTCGATCACGCCGGTAATCCGCGCCACGCCCGCCGCAACCCCGCCGTAGAAATCGCCCTGCTTGAAACGCGGCACGATCTCGCCGGCAATGATGCGCTTGGCAATTGCATCAGGCAGCACGCCTTCGAGGCCGTAACCGACTTCGATGCGCAGCTTGCGGTCGTCCTTGGCGATCAGCAGCAGCACGCCGTCATCGACGCCCTTGCGGCCGAGCTTCCAGGTTTCCTCGACGCGCACCGCATACTGCTCGACGGTTTCAGGCTGGGTCGTGGGCAGCATCAGCACCGCAACCTGCGCGCCCTTGCGCTTCTCGAATGCGGCCAGCGTCTGTTCGAGCGCGGATTTTTGCGCAGCGTCGAGCGTGCCGGTGAGATCGGTGACGCGCGCCTTGAGCGGCGGCACCGCGACATCCGCCGTTGCCAATGAGGGAACCAGTAGCAATGCAGCGATCAGCAACGATCGCAGCAGCCTGCCGGCACCGGCGCCCAAGGCGGCCATCGTGTTTGCGCTGCGGCGTTACTTCGTCGCCGGAACCGAATACTCGTTCGGCGGGCTGCCTGTCGGCGCTTCCTTCGGCGCGTTGAAATCGACCTTCGGCGCAGCCGAAATTTCTTTTTCATTCTCGACCGCGAACTGGGCCTTTTCCTTGAAGCCGAAAATCATCGCCGTCAGGTTGCCAGGGAACTGCACCACCGCGGTGTTGTACTCCTGCACCGCCTTGATGTAACGGTTGCGCGCCACGGTGATGCGGTTTTCCGTGCCTTCGAGCTGTGCCTGCAGTTCGCGGAAATTCGCGTCGGACTTCAATTGCGGATAGTTTTCAGTCACCACCAGCAGCCGCGACAATGCCGACGACAGCTCGCCCTGCGCGGCGGAAAACTTTTTCAGCGCCGCGGCATCATTGACGAGTTCGGGTGTGGCCTGGACGCTGCCGACCTTGGCGCGCGCATTGGTAACGCCGAGCAGCACGTCTTTTTCCTGCTGCGCAAAGCCCTTCACAGTGTTGACGAGGTTGGGCACCAGATCGGCGCGGCGTTGATACTGGTTGACCACCTCGGCCCAGGCCGCTTTGATCTGCTGGTCGCCCGCCTGCATGGTGTTATAGCCGCAACCACCCAGACCCAGCGTCGCCACCAGCAACAAAACCGACACGAATGTTCTTTTCATCAACTTCTCCTCAAAAGGATGGACTGCAGCGTCTAAGTTGGGATGGTCTCTGCGGATTGCAAGCCCTGCATTGTTTCGACCGCAAAACACAGGTCTTCCCAGGCCCGCGCCTTCTCCGGCAGGCTGCGCAGCAAATAGGCTGGGTGATAGGTCACAATCATCGGCGTGCCGCGGTAAGCGTGCACCTTGCCGCGCATGCTGATGACCGACGCTTCGTGTTTGAGCAGACTGACGGCGGCGACCTTGCCCAGCGCAATGATCAGCTTCGGCTGGATCAGCGCGATCTGGCGCTGCAGATAAGGTTCGCATTGCGCCACCTCCGCGGCCTCCGGATTGCGGTTGTTCGGCGGCCGGCATTTGACGACATTGGCGATGTAAACATTTTCACCGCGTTTCAGTTTGATCGCGGCGAGCATATTGTCGAGCAGCTTGCCGGCCTGACCAACGAAGGGCTCGCCCTTCACGTCCTCATCGGCGCCGGGGCCTTCGCCGACGAACAACCAGTTGGCCTCTTCGTCGCCGACGCCGAACACGGTTTTGTTACGCGTCTTGTGCAACGGACAGGCGCTACAGCCGGCGACGCTGTCCCTCAGTTGCGACCAGTCCATGCCGGCGATTTCCGCGGCGCGCGCATCGAGCGGCAGCCCCGGCGCGATGACCGGCGGTATTGTTACGCGCTTTTGTGGCGCAGGCGACTCGCCTGCGTCAACAGCGGCCGGATATGCGCTCGAAAATTCAAATTCAGCCGCATTCTTCGCAAGCCCCGCTTTCACCGGATTTTGCGCAATGTAATCGGCACAACGTGCGCGATCATCATCATCGCGAATCAGATGGTCATAACTTTCCGACTGCCAAAACTCCCCTTCACGCGCCAGCAGCGCATTCGCCTGATGCGCACTGACCGATTTGATCCCCTGCAAAATATCCGAAAGTGCGTTGTTTCCGACAGGCTCGATCAGCAAATGCACATGGTTCGGCATGATCACCCATGCATGCAGATGGTAGCGTTCCCCATGAAATTTCAGCAGTGTCTGCCGCATTACCTCCGCCACATTGCTCTTACCAAGCCAGCACTCGCCGTGCGCTGCATCAAGAAACTCCTCGACCTTTTTCGATCGTTGTTTTTCCGGAACCGTCGCCAGTTGTTTAAGCACCCCGGCAGGCAGGCTGTCGACGAGCCTGAAGGTGACAAAATATTGCCCGCCCTCCGCTTTCACGTGTGGCAAGTACCCGCGCGCATGAACCCCCTGTATCAGGCCGCGACTGGCAGGCGAATTTACCGCGTCGGCCGCCGCTAAGGCCGCAGGCGGGTCGCCTGCGCCACCAGAAGCAGGCGCGTCGCGGCGCCGCCACTGCGGCCACAGGCCCAGTTCCTGCAGTATGTCTTCGCGCGATGCGCTCATGCCAGTTCAAGCTCCATGACAACGGCGTCCTCGGGTTTGCCCTGGTCCGGATAATACCCGCGGCGGCGCCCGATCTCGCGAAACTTTGCGCCGGCATAGAGGCAACGGCCTGCCTCGTTCGATGGCCGCACCTCGAGGTACATATTGCCCGCCCTGAAATCGCGCGCCAGCCCGATGACGAATTCGAGCAACTTGCGCCCGTAACCGTGCCGCTGCCACGCTGTCGCAATACTCAGGTTGAGCAAATGTGCCTCGCCCGCCGCAATGGCGACCACACTGTAGCCGATCAGTTCGCCGCCCAACTCCAGCGCCCAGCAGTGGTAGCCCTCTTTGAGCGAATCGCTGAAGTTGCCGCGCGTCCACGGGTGCGGGTAGACGACGTTCTCGATCGCCATCACGGCGTCGAGGTCAGCGGCAACCATGCGGCGGAACTGCGGCGCTGCGCGCAAAAGTGCGCTCATTCGTGCCCCCATCCACATTCCTTCCCCCGCGCTGCGGGGGAAGGAAGCGACTGGGCCCGTGTCTTCGCACGGGCAAATAAACAGTTGGCGCTCATGTTAAGACTCCCGTGCTGACACGCGCGTGCGCCATGGCCACACTCATCGTTCATCCACCTTCAGCGCCACCTTGTTGCGCACATAGAGCGGCGCGGCGAATTCCGCCGCCACCGCCTCACCGCGCGCAAACGCGCGCGCCGCCAGCACGGCGACTTCACGCGCATGCGGCACCACGCCGTCGATAACGCGTTCGAGTTGACGACCGTAGCGCCGCAACAGCCCATCGCGAAACGCCGCAAAGCCGCTGCCGCAACCGGCCCAGCCGTCACCGTTCAATTCGGGAGCGGCATCCGGCTTGCACAGGCCGGGCGCGCAGACCTCGCGCCAGTCGTCGCCGTCCTTTTCGTACGCCGCGTGATAAATCTCGCCCATGCGCGCGTCGAGACAGCAGACGACGCGCGGCGCCTGTGCCGCTTCCGCCAGCGCGCGTAGCGTCACCACGCCGGCGACCGGCAGACCGCCGCCAAAGGCAATGCCCTGCGCCACGCCGCAGGCGATGCGCAGGCCGGTAAACGCGCCGGGCCCTGCGCCGAAGGCAATGCCGTTCAGATCGCCGCGCTTGACGCCGTAGGCCGCCAGCAACGCATCGACCATCGGCAGCAGCACCTCGGAGTTGCGCTGGCCCTCGAGCGCTTCGCGCGCGTCGACGCGGCCGTCGCGCCACAACGCGGCAGAACACAGTTCGGTCGATGCTTCAAGTGCAAGGATGTTCACGGAATGACAATGGCCATACAAAACGCAATTTTACCCGCAGCCGGCGCCCCCGAGGATGACAAAACGCCGGCAGGCCGCTACGCTTCGCTTCTTGCAAAATCAAGCGGACCATTCCCATGCGTGAATACAAGATAGCGGCGATTCCCGGCGACGGCATCGGCGCCGAGGTCATCGCGGCCGGCCTGCAGGCGCTCGCAGTGCTGGGCCAGCGCGACGGCGGCTTCAAACTGACGGTCGAGGAATTCCCGTGGAGCAGCGCGTATTACAAGAAACACGGTTATTACATTCCGGACGGCGGCCTCGAACGGCTGAAGACCTTCGACGCCATTTTCTTCGGCGCGGTCGGCGCACCCGACGTGCCCGATCACATTTCGCTGTGGGGTCTCAGGCTGCCGATCTGCCAGGGCTTCGACCAATACGCCAACGTGCGGCCGGCACGCGTGCTGCCCGGCATCACCAGCCCGCTGGCCGGCGGCGAAAAAATCGACTGGGTCGTCATCCGCGAAAATTCCGAGGGCGAATACTCGGGCAGCGGCGGCCGCGTGCATCGCGGCCTGCCGGAAGAGTTGGCGACTGAAACCTCGATATTCACGCGCCACGGCTGCGCGCGTATCCACCGCTTCGCCTTCGAGCTCGCCGCCAAGCGCCCGCGCAAGCATCTGACGCTGGTCACCAAGTCGAACGCACAGCGCCACGGCATGGTGATGTGGGACGAAATTTTCTACGAGGTGGCGAAGGATTATCCACAGGTCGAAACGCAGCGCATCCTTGTCGACGCGATGACCACGCTGATGGTGTTGAAGCCCTGGAGCATCGACGTCATGGTGGCGAGCAATCTGCACGCCGACATTCTCTCCGACCTGGCTGCAGCACTTTCGGGCAGCCTCGGCATCGCGCCGACCGCCAACCTCAATCCGGAACGCACGTTTCCGTCGATGTTCGAACCAATCCACGGTTCCGCCTTTGACATCACCGGTAAAGGCATCGCCAATCCGGTCGCCACTTTCTGGACGGCGGCGATGATGCTCGAACATCTCGGCGAAAAAGAAGCGGCCGTCCATCTGATGCAGGCGGTCGAGGCCGTCACCGCGAAAAAAATCCACACGCCCGACCTCGGCGGCGAAGCCACCACCGAAATCGTCACCAGCGCAGTATGCGACGCCCTTTAAGCGGCGTTATCCGTCACGCGGCCCTGATCGCCTGTGTGGCGCTGCTCGGCGGCTGAGGACCGTCGGTCGAGCGCGTGTTCTCCAAATGCGCAGAGGCCGCCTATAAACAGGCGCGCTCCGGCAGCAAGGACCTGCTGCCGAAAGAAATGGCGGCCATGCTCGAAAAATCGGCGCGCGCGCAAGCCGAGAACCGCTGCAGCTTCATCCGCGAAGCATGCAACCGCGACCCGCAGTCGGAGAACTGTCGGCGGCTCATCGAGCAGTGGGGCAAGTAATCACGGCTTGTGCGCCACCGCGCACGCTTTATGGAAGATTACATAATTGCGCGACAAGCCTTTACCAAACTTCGTCATTCCCGCGAAAGCGGGAATCCAGATGCAAAAACCTGGGTCCCCGCCGTCGCGGGGACGACGAAACTCTGCATGCGGGTTATGTAATATTCAATAATCGAACAAACTGCGCTTCTGCGGTGCCGCCAGCGCAGCTGCCAGCGGCCGCGTCAACGCGCCGACGCGCACGCCGAGCAAGCGTATCCGGCGATCGAGCGGCACGCGCTTGAGACAGCTCCCCGCGGCACGCCGGATCGCCTGCGCATCGCACGTCGCTTCTTCCAGCGTGCAGTCGCGCGTCACCGTCGAAAAATTATCGTAGCGCAGCTTCAAACCGATGGTGCGCCCGACGAAACCCTTGCGCTCGAGGTCCCCCGCCACACGCACGCACAAATCGGTGAAAATTTTCGACAGGCGCTCGCGGTCGCGCACCGGGTGCAGATCATTTTCAAAAGTGGTTTCGCGACTGATCGATTTCGGTTCGCGATAAGTCACGACGGCACGCGCGTCGCGGCCGTGCGCGGCTTCGTGCAACCACGCGCCGTAGCTCGTGCCGAACTCTTCGACCAGCCGCGCCGGCGCGGCCTGCGCCAGTTCGCCGATCGTGTGTATACCCAGCGCCTCCAGTTTCGTCCCGGCCTTCGGCCCGATGCCGTTGATCTTGCGCACCGCCAGCGGCCAGATGCGGGTGGCCACATCAGCCTCGCGCAGAATCGTCAGCCCCGCGGGTTTTTCCAGATCGGAGGCGATTTTCGACAGCAGTTTGTTGGGCGTGACGCCGATCGAACACGACAGGCCCGTCGCCTCGAACACCGCCTGCTGGATGCGCGCCGCCACTTCGCGCGCGCGCTGCCACGGGTCGAGCGCCGCGCCGGGCGCCTCCGTCATCACCAGTGCCGTGAGGTCGATATAAATTTCGTCGATGCCGCGGTCTTCGATCTCCGGCGCCAGCGCGCGCACCGCTTCCTTGAACATGTGCGAGTAATGCCGGTACTCGTCAAAATCCGCCGGCAGCAGCACCGCGTCGGGCGCCAGCTTGGCCGACTTCATCAGCCCCATGCCGGAAAACACGCCGAGCGCGCGCGCTTCATAAGTTGAAGTCGTGATCACGCCGCGGCCGGTGTAATCGCGCAGCGTGCGATACGTCGTTTCCAGCGGCGCGTCGGCAACCCGCCGCCGCCCGCCGATCACCACCGGTTTGCCGCGCAGCTCCGGATAACGCAGCAATTCCACCGAGGCGTAAAACGCATCCATGTCGAGGTGGGCGATGAATTGCATGTTCTGATTTGCGGCGGGACGGGAGTGGATAGATTGTAGCAGCGCCCCACCGCAATCACGCCGCAGCGGCAGGCGGCTTGTCTCCACCGTCGGCCCGTGATAAACAATGCAGCAATTCCCCGCCGCGCAGATCAGACCACTGTCACGGCGCCCATTTCCAGAAACTGAAACCACCCACACATGAATCGCACTGCATTGTTCATCCACCAGACAGCATTGTTTGTCCGGCGCTTGCGTCGTCTCGGCGTTTCTGCCGCGCTGGCATTTGCTGCAACCACGCCCGCCTGGAGCCAGCCCGCCTCCACCCAACCGATCCGCTTCATCGTTCCATTCGCCGCCGGTGGCGGCACCGACATCGCGGCGCGGCTTTACGCCGCCAATCTGTCGAAGCGTTTAGGCCGCAATATGGTCGTCGACAATCGCCCGGGTGCCTCCGGCGCAGTCGGCGTTGAACTGACGGCGCGCGCGCCGGCCGACGGTCGCACGATCTGCATCATCTCCGCCTCAAACACGGTGAATTCGGCAGTCAACACCGCCCTGACCTACGACCTGACGCGCGACGTGCAGGGCGTCAGCCAGATCACCGCGGCGTTTTTCGTGCTCGTCGTCAGGCCCGGCTTTCCGGCGCAGTCGGTGCGCGAACTGGTTGATTACGCGCAGGCCAATCGCGGCAAACTCAATTACGGCTCATCCGGCACCGGCGGCATCACGCATCTGGCCGGCGCCATGTTCGCGCATCTGGCGCGGATCGAAATGATGCACATTCCCTATCGCGGTGAAGCCGCCGCCATCACCGACCTGCTCGGCGGCCAGACACAGTTGCAGTTCTCCTCGCCGTTGAACGCGGCACCGCATCTCAGCGCCGGCAAGCTGCGCGCGCTGGCGGTGACCTCGGCCCGACGCAACAACGCGCTGCCCGACATTCCGACCATTGCCGAAGCCGGCGTCAAAGGCTTCGACGTCACGCAGTGGTACGGCGTCATCACCTCGGCACAAACGCCGCCGGCGACAGTGAAAGTGCTGGCCGACGCGTTTGCCGCCGCCGCGCGCGATCCCGAACTCGCGCAGCGCCTGTCCTCAGACGGCGTCGAGGCCGTGAGCAGCGCTCCGCGCGAATTCACGGCGCACATCGCCGCCGAAGTCGGTAAATGGCGCCGGCTCGTCAAAGACGCCGGACTGAAACTGCAGTAGGCCGGCTGCCGGCACCGACCGCAAAACGCTCTACATCACGGAATCGGGCAGCGGGCAGCGGGCAGCGGGCAGCGGGCAGATTTTGACCGCGCGCATGCCAAACTCGGGCGTGCCCATGTTTGCGCACCGTGCGTAAGTTTCACCATAGCCACCGGTGCGGGCATGGCCAGACCGATGGACGCGGGTTGACCGCTCTTATTACAAACACCGGTGCGCTGCCGCACCGCTTGCGGTAGAATTTTTTACATGCGCCCATTGACCGATCCGCTGCGCCGCCACCTGCTTGCCGGCACTGCCGCTGCCACACTTGCCGCCGCGCTCCCGCGCGCGCGGGCAGTCGCGACTGATGACGCCTTGCAGACGCGGCCGATTCCGCAAAGCGGCGAACGCCTGCCGGTAATCGGCATCGGCACCGCGGTGATTTTTGATTTTGCAAACGACGCGACGAAGTTTGCGGAGCGCCGCCAGGTCATGCAGACGCTGGTCGCCGGCGGTGGCAAGCTGATCGACACCGCGCATGCGTACGGCCGTGCGGAGGACCGCGTCGGCGAACTGGTGGCCGATCTCGGCGTGCGCGAGAAATTATTTCTGGCGACGAAATTTTCCTATGGCGACAGCCGCGCGGCGGCGACCGAATCGATGCAGAATTCGCTGCGCCGCCTGAAGACAAAAAATGTCGATTTGATGCAAGCCTGGAACGTTGCCGACGAAAACTATGATCTCGGCCTGCTGCGCGAATGGCAGCGCCAGGGCCTCTGCCGCTATACCGGCATGACCATCAGCCAGACGCGATCGTATGAGGCGATCGCCAAAGTACTGGCGCGCGAGAAGCCGGATTTTTTCCAGATCAACTATTCACTCGGCGACCGCGAGGCCGAGGAACGGCTGTTGCCGATGGCACGCGACGCCGGTGCGGCGGTGCTGATCAACCTGCCGTTCGGGCGCAATTCGTTATTCAAAAAATCAGCCGGCAAACCCTTGCCGGATTTCGCCGCCGAATGCGGCGCGACGAGCTGGGCGCAGTTTTTTCTGAAATTCATTTTGTCGCATCCGGCGGTGACGGCGGTGATTCCCGGCACCGACAAGCCCGAATACATGATCGACAATCTGAAAGCCGGCCGCGGCGTAATGCCGGATGCGGCGATGCGCCAGCGCATCGTTAAATTCTGGGACGCGTTGTAGCCGTTCAAGCACACGGCTGCGGTCAAGCGCGGGGCTTCTTGCAGGCGGGGCGCCTGCGCCACGAAGAGCAAGGCCGCCGCGCAAGTTCGCTTTTGTGGCGCAGGCGACTCGCCTGCATCAACAGCGCCCGAAAAACAGTCGGCGCAGCCAGGCATCGTTCGTTCACTGCAGAGCGCCTATCTCTACAAAATGACGCGGCGCTTCTTGCAGGCGGGGCGCCTGCGCTACGAAGGGCAAGGCCGCCGCTCCCGTTCGCTTTTGTAGCGCAGGCGACTCGCCTGCATCAACAGCGCCCGACAAACCGTTGGCGCAGCCAGGCATCGTTCGTTCACTGCAGAGCGCCTATCTCTACCAACTGACGCGGGGCTTCTCGCAGGCGGGGCGCCTGCGCCACGAAGAGCAAGGCCGCCGCGCGAGTTCGCTTTTGTGGCGCAGGCGACTCGCCTGCGTCAACAGCGCCCGA
>CALQCM020000051.1 GCA_943329075.2 Chitinophaga pinensis
AAGATCTTTAGTTCTAAAAGCCGGGGAAACATCAGGGGCAGGGGTGAGGGGGCGGATATTTCTTGGCTACCGATTGTCCCTCGCCCCAACCCGGCCCCTCGCTTCGCTCTCCCCGCTCTCGCGGAGCGAGGCAGTCATTCCCGGACCATCTCATGTTAAATGCGGCCATCGTTGGTCTTGGCAACTGGGGGCGCAAACTCGTCACCTCGGTGCAAGGTAAGAGCGAGCGCCTGCGCTTCGTGCGCGCGGTAGTGCGCAATCCTGCGGCGGCGCGCGATTTTGCCGCAGAACATTCCATAGAGCTGTCGGACGATTTTGCGGCGGCGCTCGCTGACCCGGCGATTGATGCCATCGTGCTGGCGACGCCGCATTCCCTGCACGCCGAGCAGATCATTGCTGTGGCCGCGGTCGGCAAACCCGTTTATTGTGAAAAGCCGCTCGCGCTGAAACGCGCCGATGCGCAGCGCGTCGTCGAAGCCTGCGCCAAAGCCGGCGTCGTGCTCGCGGTGGGGCACGACAAACGTTTCTGGCCGTCGATGCAGGCGCTTACAAGCATCGTTGCCGGCGGCGAGCTCGGCGAAATCCTGCACATCGAAGGCCACAACAGCAACGAAACCTCACGCACCGCCTTCGCCTCGTGGCGCGCCTCGCCGGAAGAATCGCCGGGCGGCGGCATGACCGGCACCGGCATCCACATGGTCGATGCCTTCGTCGGTTTGATCGGGCCGGTAAAACGCGTGCAGGCGCAGTTGCTGGTCCGGCGTCCGCCGCCGGAAGTGCTCGATACAGTGTCGGTGCTGTTCGCATTTGACAACGATGTTTCCGGCACGCTGAGCAGCATACGCGCCACGCCGCTCTACTGGCGCGCGCATGTGTTCGGCAGCCAAGGCTCGGCCGAAGCGCTCGGCGCAACCGAACTCGTGCTGCGCAAAACGGGCGGCGTGCCGCCGGTGCACATGACGTTCGCTGCGGCCGATGGCTTGCGCGGCGAACTCGAAGCCTTTGCCGATGCGGCGGCGGGTGTGGCGCCGTATCCGATCACGCCGCTGCAGATGGTGGAAACCGTCGCGGCCTTCGAAGCCATCGTGCAGTCGATGCAGAGCGGCCAGCCGGTCAATCTCGCGCGCTGACCGCCCGCGTGGATTCGTAGGGTGCAATAAGCGCAGCGCGCGCAGCGCATTGCGCCGCATGGTTCGTGTTGCCTTCCATACGGCGCAATGCCTTTCAGTTATTGCGCCCTACGGCGCTGAAGGTGAGCAGGCAGAAAATAGCTAGTAGGAGAGTTTTAGTCATGCGGCACCATATTCTTTGAGCTACTTGTCCGACGCATCAGTTTCGTAGGGCGCAATAAGCGTAGCGCATTGCGCCGCATGGTTCGTCTTGCCTTTCATACGGCGCAATGCCTTTCAGTTATTGCGCCCTACGGCGCTGTGCGGCAGTTCTCATTAGTCGCAGCTATGGTCATCACTGGTATCCGGTGCTCTCAAACGTTTGCAGGTCACGCGGAATCTCGACGATCAGTGGAATTTTCTTCCAGCCAAATGTGAGGCCGAAACTCTTGCACATCAGCACCTCGACCTTGCCGCGCTCGAAGGTTACTGGCAGCAGCAATAACCGCGAGAACGGCGACGTGTAGACCTTTCGCTGCTCAACGTCGACGATGACGAGGCGTTGACGCCGGCCCGAGGCGAAATTCCGAACCCACCGGGGAATCGCCAGATAACGCGAATCGTCCGACCAGATAAACGCGGGGCTGCATTGCTGCAGTTCAAGACCATCGGAAATCCGCAAGGTGCCGACCGTCGGGTTGCTCATCGAGTGTTCCATCGCCTTGGCGATTTCAGCGACGAGCAATCCGTTCGGCGAAACGGCGCGGTGCGCAGTGCGCCAATGCGGACGGTCCTCCTTCGGCCACTTGCGGCGCGCGGGATCGCTTGCATGGATCGCGGCTGAAACGACGCAGACTACGAACAGCGTATACAGGACTGCCCAGATGACGAAGCCCCACGACAGTGCAAACGGCTCATCAAAGACGAACAACCTGAGCCAGATGATCAACGCCGCGGGCAGAATCGCGATGATCCCGACAAAAATGGGCAAGGCGGGAAATGTTCTTTTCATACTTTTCGGTTTTGTAGTTCGTAGGGCGCAATAAGCGTAGCGCATTGCGCCGCATGGTTCGTGTTACCTTCCATACGGCGCAATGCCTTTCAGTTATTGCGCTCTACGGCGCTAACGTGTATCAGGTTTCCAAAAAGCTGCGTTGCATTCTGCCTGCTCGTAACCAGCGGTTATCTCGTAAAAATGCATGTTCCCAGCATAACGCAACACCCTGTCGTCGCCAATCCGAAGATGGATCTGCGCTCCCGGTCGCAAACAATCTACCGCATCGCAACGCCCAAACGATGCGGTATAGTTCCGCCTCCACGGAGGCTCCTATGTTGAAACCACGAATAGCCGCGCTGCTGTGCGGCGCGCTGCTCTTGCCCGCCATTGCCGCGGCACAGTCCGATGCCTATCCGACCAAAGCGGTGCGCCTGATTACGCCGTTTCCGCCCGGTGGCAGCGTTGATGTGATTGCGCGCCTGCTCGCGCCGAAACTCGCCGAATTGCTGGGCAAACAGGTGGTGGTGGACAATCGCACCGGCGCTTCGGGCAACATCGGCAACGAACTGGCGGCCCGCGCGCCGGCCGACGGCTACACGCTGCTGATCAACACACTGCCCTTCGTGACGAACATGTTCATCATGAGTCGCGTGCCCTACGATGTGCAGAGCGATTTCGAGCCGGTGATTCTGCTCTCATCGTCGTCGGCCATTCTCGCCGTGCATCCGTCGCTGCCGGTGCGCACGACCAAAGAACTCCTGGATCTGGCGCGCTCCAAACGCGGCACGCTCAACTACGGCACCGCCGGCATCGGCACCAATCCGCATATCGCCGGCGAGTTGTTCAACTATCTCGGCAAGACCAACATCGTCGCCGTGCACTACAAGGGTGGCGGCCCCAGCCTCGTCGCGGCGATCAGCGGCGAAGTCACGGTGAGTTTTGCCAACACGCCGGAAACCATGCCTTACGTCGACATGAAGCGTTTGCGCGCGCTCGGCATCACCAGCCTGAAGCGGCGCGCCAATCTGCCCGATCTGCCGACGGTGGCGGAAAGCCTGCCCGGTTACGAGTTCCTGACCTGGCACGTCATCATGGCGCCGAAGGGTACGCCACGGCCGGTGGTTACGCTGCTCAACGAGCGCCTGCGCAAGATTCTGAACACGCCCGAGGAGACCCAGCAGTTTGCGCAGAAGGGTATCGATGTCATTGCCTCCACGCCTGAAGAAGCCGGCGCGCATCTGAAGCGCGAGATGGAAAAGTGGGGCAAGGTGATCAAGGAGCGCGGCATCCGCGCTGAATAGGAAACAGGTTGCGTGCGTGTTCCGCGGCGCAACCCGTCCCGGTTTTCGGGGGTTAAGTGATCAGTGACGATCGCTGTGTGAGCGGTCGCGATCCGCGTCGGTGCGGCGCGCGTTCACGGTGGCGGGGTTTGGCGGTGGCGTATTCGCTACGCGCATCGGCACATTGGTGACGCGTGGGGCTTCCTGCGTGATGCGCGACGGCTCCTGCCGGATGCGCGGGGCTTCCTGATTCACGTGTGGCGGCTCCTGGTTGATGCGTGGTGCGTTCTGGTTCAGGCGATGCGGCTCCTGATTGAACCGCGGTGCTTCCTGGTTGATGCGGAAGGGCTCGCGACCGAAGCGCGGCGTTTCCTGCGCGACGCGCACGGGTTCACGCACGAAGACCGGTTCGCGCACGATCACCGGCTCGCGGATGATGCGCGTGGGCTGCACCACGGTGGTACGCGCGATGTAGACGGGCGCAGGTTCGTAATAAGCGGGGGCGGTGCGGTAGTAGTTGTCCATCGGCTGTGCATAGACCGAAACACGCGAGGGGCGGTAATACTCAGACGATTGATCGTACATCGGCACGTCGGCGCAGCCGGCCAGTGTCAGCAGCGTTGCCGATGCGAGGATAATGTTTTTCATGTTCGCCTCCCGGGTTCCGCCGCGCGAAAAACACGCAGCCGTGACTATTTAACGCGCGGGGGGCGGTTTCAGGCCCGTGCAAGATGTAAACTTTTGTAACAGGGGGGCGGGGTCTATAAGCGCCCGCGATATTTGGGGCACGGGAAAATCGAGGGGGGAAGCAGGCATGTTTCAGGACACAACGGTGCTCGATCTGGCAGGACGGCTGCTGATTGTGTTGTTTTTTCTGGCGGCGGGGCTGGGCAATATGACGCCACAGAAAATCAAGGACCATATCGACCGCATGGCGGCGGCACATACGCCGCTGCCGGCGCTGGCCTTTTGGTTCGGCATTTTCCTGCAATTTTCCGGTTGCGCGCTGATACTCACCGGTTGGCATGCCGATGTTGGCGTCTGGTTTCTGATTGTGTTTACCATCGCGGCGACGGCGATTTTCCACCGCTTCTGGCAGGTCGCCGATCCGATGCGGCGCAATATCGGGCGCATCATGCTGCTCAACAACACGGCCATTCTCGGCGGGTTGTTTCTGCTGTTGCAGAACGTGCAGTGATGGCGATGTCGAGGCTGTGCGCAATCCGGGCATCGTCGGGTCGCCATGATGCGCGGGAATCCCGGAATACGCTGCGCTCCTTCCGGGCTACGGACTTCCGGGTTACGGGCTGGTGCTTACTCGGCTTTGTGGCATGCGCGTTTACAGTGTGCAATGCGTTTGCGCAGAATTTCCCGACCAAGGTGGTGCGTTATGTCGTGCCCTTCACCGGCGGCAGCGGTGCTGACACGCTGGCGCGCATTATTGTGCCGGGCATGGGACAGGTGCTCGGTCAGCAGGTGATTGTCGACAATCGCGGCGGGGCGGCCGGCAACATCGGCGCCGAGTTCGCCGCACGCGCGCCGGCCGATGGCTACACGCTGATGCAGGCCGGTATGCCGCTGGCCGCCAATATGAGCCTCTACAAGAACCTGTCGTACGAGCTGTCGCGCGACTTTGCCGCGGTGTCGCAGCTCGTGCAGTCGCCGAACATGCTGGTGGTGCATCCGTCGCTGCCGGCGAAATCGGTGAAGGAACTGATCGCGCTGGCAAAGGCCAAGCCTGGCGCGATCAATTATTCATCGTCGGGCGCGGGATCGACGATTTATCTGTCGTTCGAATTTTTCAAGGGCATGGCCGGTATCAACATCGTGCACGTGCCGTACCGCGGCGGCGCCGAAGCGGTGACCGCAGTGGTGTCGGGTGAGACCTCGGTGAGTTTTCTGCCGCTCGCCACCGCCCTGCCGCAGGCGCGGCAGGGCCGGCTGCGCGCGCTGGCGGTATCGACGGCGAAACGCGTACCGTCGTTTCCGGAATATCCGACAGTCGCCGAGGCCGGTGTGCCCGGTTATGAGTTCGGCACCTGGTACGGCGTGATGGCGCCGGCGAAAACGCCCAAAGAGATCGTTTCGATACTGCACGCCGCCACCGTCGCTTCGCTGCGTAACCCCGAAGTGCTGCGCCGTCTTAACGATCTCGGCTATATCGCCGTCGGCGACGCGCCAGAAGTTTTTCAGGCCTACGTCAAATCGGAAGTCGAACGACTCGGTAAACTGATCCGCACCTACAAGCTGGCCGTCGATGGCTGATCTCAGCGCTCTAGAGATCGCCTACTGCGTGTTCGTCATGCTGCTCGCCTACGGGCTGCGCGGCAGCACCGGCTTCGGCGGTGCGCTCGGCATGCCGCTGCTGGCACTGGTGCTGCCGATCAAGGTGCTGGTGCCGGTGTGGACGCTGTTGGGTTTCGCCTCGTCGGTGGCCATTCTCGGCCGCGACCGCAAGCACGTCGATTACCGCGCGATGATCGCCTTTATGCCGTGGTGTGCGGTGGGCATCGCCGTGGGGCTTTATTTCTTCAAGTCGCTCGATGCGCGCATGCTCACGCGCGGGCTCGGCGTCGTGGTGTTGCTCTACGCGGTTCAATCGCTGGTCGGGGTAGTGCGGGGCGCACCGCCGCGCTGGTTGCGGCGCGTGATCGAACCGGTTGCGGGGATATTGTCAGGCGGTGTCGGCACCATGTTCGGCTCAATGGGTAGCGTCTTCTTCGCCATGTATCTCGATGCGCGCGCCGTCGCCAAGGATGCCTTCCGCGCCACGACTTCGGCGATGCTGCTGCTCCTCTGCATCGCGCGCGGCGTTGGTTATTACGCCGTCGGTGAATTCACGCTTGATGCGTGGCTCATGTTCGCGGTGGCGTTTCCGCTGATGCTCGTCGGCATCTATGTCGGTGACCGCATTCAGGTGAATATCAGCGAGCAGTCGTTTCGCAAGATGGTGTGTGTGACGTTGTTTATTTGCGGGATACCGTTGCTGTTCAAGTAGCGGCCGCGCTGTTGATGGGTTTCGGCCTTACGGCCTCTACCCATCCTACGGGGTGTCGCGTAGTTGATGGTTTGTAGGATGGGTAGAGCGCAGCGAAACCCATCATCGACGTTCGCCACGCGGCAACGCGGTATCCACCGCGCCGCCTGCCCAATCCCCCGGCAAAATGCCATCTTTGACGAAATGGTGGAAGGAGGAATGCGGCCAATCGGCGACGCGCGTGACCAATCCATGTTTGACCGGATTGATGTGAATGTAATCGACATGTCGAGCAAAGTCAGTATCGTCGCGAATCAAGTGCTCCCAGTAACGGCGCTGCCAGATGCCACGCTCGTTTTTTGATCGGCGGCTGTCCGATCGCAGTTCGATCGGTGAAAACTTTCGCGAGAATTCAGATTTTATTTGTCGCCAACGCATCGCAAAGTCATTGTCGTTTGCAGGCAGCGTCCAGATGGCATGTAAATGGTCGGGCAGGACGACAAAGGCTTCGATGGAGTAAGGGTGGTGTGCCTGCACATGCGAGAACGATGTGTAAAGCGCCGCAACGTTTTCAATCAGGAGGGCTTGCGAGCGCGATGCAAGATTTACAGTGAAAAAATAAGTGGCGCCAGCGATACGGCTGCGACGATAGTTTGTCATCGAGCCAGCGTAACCGGGGCAATGACATTGCTAAATCCGCCTGTGGATATAGGTGGATAGTGGTGTGTCGAGGCGATGGATGATGGGTTTCGGCCTTGCGGCCTCTACCCATCCTACGGCTAATCGCGCAAGCAAGAGCCCTGTAGGATAGGTAGAGCGAAGCGAAACGAAACCCTACGGCGAATCACGCAAGCAAGAGTCTTGTAGGATGGGTAGAGCGAAGCGAAACCCATCAGCAGGCATCGAATGCCCCGCTACTCGATCCGTATCCCCTGCTGCTTGATCAGCTTGTCCCACAACTCGAAATCTTTTTTCAGGAAGGCGGCCAGTGCCTCGGGGGTGCCGGTGGCGCCGGTGTCGATGCCCTGACTGGCGAGACGGTCCTTGATCTCGGGCATCTGCTGCACTTTGGCGATGTCGGAAGCGAGGCGGCTGATGATCTCGCGTGGCGTATTGGCCGGTGCGAAGAAGGCAAACCACGCAAAGACATCGAAGCCCGGATAACCGGATTCGGCCACACTCGGCAGGTTCGGCATGCCGGACCAGCGCTTCTCGGTAGTGATGGCGATGGCGCGTAGCTTGCCGGAATCGACATGCGGTTTGGAGACGATGGGCGCAGTGAAGCTGACCATGACGTGGCCGCCGATCTGGTCGACCATCAAAGGGCCCGCACCCTTGTAATGCACAGTCAGCACATCGGTGCCGGTGCGCGCGCGGAAGAGTTCGCCGGCCAGATGCGTCGGCGTGCCGGGGCCGGGCGTGGCGAAGGTCATCTGGCCCGGTTTGGCTTTCGCCAGCGCGATCAGTTCCTTCACGTTGCGCGCCGGCAGCGCCGGATGCACGACGATCATGTTCGGCGAAGTGGCGCCCATCGCGATCGGCGCGAAGTCCCTGAACGGATCGTAGGGCAGCTTCGCGTAGAGGCTGAGGTTGGTGGTCAGCGAATTGTTGGCGATGAACAGCGTAGAGCCGTCGGCCGGCGCCTTCGCCGCGAGTTCTGCGCCGAGGTTACCGCCGGCGCCGGCACGGTTGTCGATGATCAGGTTCTGGCCCAGCAGCGACGGCAGCTTGACGTTGATGACGCGCGCGACGATGTCGTTGCCGCCGCCGGGCGGGAAGGGCACGATCAGGCGGATCGGTTTGTTCGGGTATTGTTGCGCGAATGATGGCGCGCTGGTTGATGCCGCAAGCGTTGCCATCGCAACTACGAACAAAATTCTGTGCATTGAGTTTCTCCTCGCGTGTTTCATCATTGGCTGACCAATTTCAAATCCGTCTCTCCCGCGAAAGCGGGAGTCCAGTTTTTTACTTTTCCCGAACTGCTGGGTTCCCGCTTTCGCGGGAATGACGGAGCAGGGGGCGCACCCTATTTGCGTCTGACAATACGCGGCATTTTGGCCGTACCCTTCGGCGTGCCTTTGAGGTCCGCCCACGCCGGACGTGCGACATTGACGATTTCACCGAGCTGCGCATAGGCCGAGCCGGACAAACGGCAGGCCGGGTCGAGCAGGCGCGGATCGATGCGCCCGTTTTTCCATACCGCCTTGCTGACGTGTGCGTGCACGATGCGCGCCAGCACGATGTGGGTGTTGTTGTCGTCGACGATCTGCATGACCTTGCACTCGAGGTGCGCCTTCGCCTCGCCGACGCGCGGCGGCCGCACTTTGGCCGACGGCACCGTGGTGAGCCCGGCCCATTCGAATTCGCTTTCCTCATGCGGAAAATCACCCGAGGAAAAATTCATCTGCTCGATCAAATCCATCGACACGATATTGACGACGAACTCCGGGATCTTGCGCAGATTGCTGACGTTGTCCTTTTCGCCGGTGGAACCGAAGGCGCAATAAAACGGGTCGCTGCCCATCAGGTTGAAATATGAATAGGGCGAGACGTTGGGCACGCCTTGTTCCGAAATGGTCGAGATCCAGCCGATCGGACGCGGGATCACCATGCCCGTCATCAACTGGTAAAAATCACGTTCCCTGAAATCCTCCGGACCGACATCGAGATCGCGATCGAGTGTTTCGGGCGGGGCAGTATGCGAACCGGCCATGATTGCCTTTCAAAAATGCACAGGGAAATTGAAAATGTTAGCACAGGCCGCGTGCGCGGCTGTTGTTGCAAACGGGAATCAAACCGGCTGCCAATGCGCGCCCCGCTGCGCGATTGCGCAGTGCGGGGCGTGGTCGAGCCGCTGCTAGTTGATCGAGCGGTAGAAGCGCTCGTCGTAGAGGCTGCCGCTCATCGGCGCCAGTGTTTCGCGGAACTTCACCTTGTGCGGTGCCGCTTCGCCGGCGTCGCTGGCCGCCTTGTTTTTCCAGATCTCAACCACCGTCACATGGTTCGGGCGGCTGATTTGCGTCAGTACCTCGAAGCGGATGGCACCAGCGTCGCTGCGGCTGTTGGCGGTCATGTCCTTGACGAGGTTGATGCCGCGTTCTTTTTCGGTCGGCACGATATCGACGTGGGTTACCGCGAAAATCCCGCCTTTGCTCAGCGCCGCCGGTGTGTTTACCGCGCCGATCCCGAGCGCCGAGTGCGGGCGCTCATCATAGGCGCTGCGCAGCAGGCCTGTAAGTTTTTCGCGGAATTCTTTGGTGTGTGCGGCTTCTGCGTGGGCCGTCAAGGCGGCTTTGTCTTTCCAGGCTTCCAGAATCACGAACTGGTCAGGCTGGCCGATGCGCTGCAGCACTTCGAAACGCAGATTGCCTGCTTCCTTCATGCTGGCGTCGCTGAGTTTTTTGGCGAGCGGGCGCACCTTGTCCTTGTCGGCGAAGTTGGTGTCAAAATAAGTGACGATGTAGGCGGTGTCGCTGTCCGCGGCGCACGCAACCGGCGTGAGGCCCAGCGACAGCATGGCGATGGCGATGAGCAAACGTGAAAATTTCAGCATGGTTCCCCTCCGTGGTTGATCGATATGATCGGCCGCCCCGGATTTTCCGGTGGCAGGGGGATCATGCTACGCATGCGGCCTGAAAATGCAAGTGGGATATGGCGACGCGATGTCGAATTGGCCTCGCGATAAAGATTGTGCATGGCCCCGGCTGGCGTTCGGGAGGCGATGGGTTTCGGCCCTACAGGCCTCTACCCATCCTACAAATTGGCGGGTTACCAACGGCTCGTAGGATGGGTGGAGCGCAGCGATACCCATCATCCGACGCGGCTAATCGACCTTCACGCCCGCCAGCTTGATGGCGAGCTTCATCTTGGCGAGCTGTGCCTTGATATGGGCGCCGTATTCCTGCGGCGTGCTGCCGATCGGTTCGGCGCCGACGCCGGCGAGGCGCTCCTTGAATTCCGCGCCCTTGATCGCCTGGTTTTGCTGGGCGTTGAGCTGCGCAATGATGGCGGCCGGCGTTTTTGCCGGCGCCACCAAGCCGTACCAGCCCGACCATTCATAACCCGGCACTGTCTCGGCCACCGTCGGAATCTCGGGGGCAAGTGCGGTGCGTTTGCTGCTGGTGACGCCAAGCGCGCGCACCTTGCCGGCTTTCACCGCAGGCAGCACCAGCGGTGCGACCAGCACCGTTAATTGAATTTGTCCGGCCATAGTGTCGGTGAGCGCCGGTGTCGTGCCCTTATACGGCACATGCAGCAGGTTGATGCCGGTCATGCTCTTGAACACTTCAGTCGCCAGATGCGGCGCCGAGCCCGAACCGGCCGAACCGTAGCTCAACGAGCCCGGTTTGCTCTTGGCGAGCGCGATGAGTTCTTTCACGCTGGCGGCGGCGACCGCAGGATTGACGATCAGAAAATAGGGCGCCGCGGCGAGCAGGCTGATCGGCGCGAAATCATCGACCAGATCGTAGGGCAGCTTGTCGAACAACGCGACGACGTTGGGCTGCTGCGAGGTGATCATCGCCAGCGTGTAGCCGTCGGGGGCGGCGTGCGCGGCGATTTCAGAGCCGATGTTGCCGCTCGCACCGGCGCGGTTGTCCACCACTACCTGCTGGCCGAGTGATTCGGACATCTTCGCGGCGACGAGGCGCGTGACGATGTCGGCGCCCGAGCCCGGCGTGTTCATGACGATGATGCGCAGGGGTTTTGTGGGATATTGTTGTGCGTTCGCCCCTGATGCGATGGCCAGCAGCGTCGCCGCCAGCATTGTTTTGTTCATGTGTTGCATGTAAGTCCTCCTGGAAGGCCGCATTGTAACGCGCTGTGCGCGCGTCCAATGAGGCGCGGGCCGCATCGCAGTAGAATCAAGTAATCAAAGCGGCGACGCCACGCGCCGCACGGCAATTTTCTGGAGGAGCACGCATGCAAACCCGATTCCCGCGCGCAGCCGTTGCGTTGCTGTGCACGATGAGCGCCGTAACGATGGCGCAGCAGTTCCCGTCAAAACCGATCCGCATGGTCGTGCCATTTCCGCCCGGCGGCAGCGTCGACACCGTGGCACGTTTGATTGCGCCAAAAATGTCCGAGTCGCTGGGCCAGAGTGTCATCATCGACAACCGCGCCGGTGCCTCAAGCAACATCGGCATGGAAGCGGTGGCGCGCGCCGCGCCTGACGGTTACACGCTGCTCATCAACACCGTGCCGATCGTCGCCAATCCGAGCCTGTTTCCGAACATCACGTTCAATCCGCAGCGCGACTTCGCGCCGGTTTCAATGGTGGTGGACGGCGCAAGCATTCTCTTCGTGCATCCGTCGGTGCCGGCAAAAAACGTGAAGGAACTCGTTGCACTGGCCAAAGCGCGTCCCGGCACGCTGAAGTTCACCTCGTCGGGGGCCGGCACGCTGCCGCACCTCGCCACCGAGCTGTTGCGCTACATGACCAAAATCGATCTCGTGCACGTCGCCTACAAAGGCGGCGGCCCGGCGATGATCGCGCTGATCTCCGGCGAATGTGATCTTTCCATGCAGACGCTGGTGTCCACCGGCGGTTACATCACGTCGGGCCGGCTGCGCGCGTTGGCGGTGACGAGCAAGAAGCGCCTCGGTGCGATCCCTAACGTGCCGACCATCGCCGAATCGGGCGTGCCGGGTTATGAGTTCAACACCTGGGTCGGCGTGCTGGCGCCCGCGGCCACGCCGCCAGCGCTGATCAAGCTGTTGAATGAACACGCCGTCAAAGCCGCGCGCTCGCCGGAAGTGACGGAGCGCGTCACGCGTGAAGGCGCCGATGTGGTGGCGGGTTCGCCGGAGGCATTCAAGGCCACTATCGCTGCGGACACCGCGTTATGGAGCAAGGTGATCCGCGAAATGAATATCAAGGCAGATTAGTACCGGTCGCGTGTAGGGCGCAATAAGCGAAGCGCATTGCGCCGAACGAGACGTTCACGACAAAAAGCCGGCGCAATGCCTTTCAGTTATTGCGCCCTACGGGGCTGCGGACACCGCATTATGGAGCAAGCTGATCCGCGAAATGAACATCAAGGCGGATTAGTACCGCCGGCCCCGTAGCCCGGAAGGAGCGCAGCGTATTCCGGGGTAGGGCATATCTGGACGAACTCAGGAAAACTTCGGTGTCACGCCCGCCAGTTCGTAAAACTCGTGCCAGATCGGCGACTTCTTTTTATCGAGCCAGACCTCGCCCAGCATCTGGCGGAACAGCGGGTCTTTCAGCGCCACGGCTTTGACCTTCCGGAAAAATTCCTTGCCGTGGTAGACGAGCAGGTCTTCGAGCGGGCTGGCGGCCAGAATGGCGCGCACGCTTTTGGAGATCGGTTCGGCATGGATGCGCAGGATGAGTTCCCAGCAAAGATCGGGGTTGTCATTCGGCAGCAGCGCAAACGCCTGGATCGCATGCGCATCATCGTCTTCTTCTTCCTGCGCCAGGATCCATGCGGCGACTAATCGGGTTTTTTTGAGTTCATCCATGGAAATGCATTCTGTCGGTTGATGGTTGTTTCGCGCCGCCGAAATGCGACGCTTCGGCTAACGTGAAGCCCGAATTTAACATCAACGCGGATTGGCGGGTGCGGCCCGGAAGGAGCGCGTTGTATCCCCGGGGCGCTCAATGGCTGCCGGGCGTATCAAAGCCGGCGTTCCGCCACTGTTCCAGCATCGCAGGTCCGGACAGGAATTTGACAAACTGCGTTGCCGCACCGCCTGCGCCGAGACCCGGGGCAACGGCAGCGACTTAAACGATGTAGCCCTGCAGCGCTGCCGGCAGCGTGCCGGCGAGGCGCACGCCTTTGGCCGGCAGGATATCGGTGGCGAGGTACAGACCGGTTTCAATTTCGCCGTCGCGCAGGAGGTTGATGCCGCCTTCGATCGCATTGCGGGAGGTGATCTTCGGCTGCATGATGTCGGCGCAGCCGAGCTGCGCGAAGACGTTGAGCAAATAGCCGCCGCTGCTGACGACGCGGACGTCGGCGGCGTTCGCGAACGGGAAAAGCGCAAGCAGCGCGGCGAACAGAGAAGTAGCCCGGAAGGAGCGCAGCGTATTCCGGGGCCGTGCCGGCGCTTGTTGTTCGCGATCGGTGTGACTCTTGGTCATTGGGTTTGCGTATTGCCTCGTGACCAGCAACCGCATTTACCCGGAATACGCTGCGCTCCTTCCGGGCTACGTTTTTACCAAAGCCCCTTCAGCCGTCCGCCGTCCAGATTCAGCGAAACGCCGGTGATATAGCTCGCGCGTTCGGAGCAGAGGAAGACCGTCGCGTTGGCGAGTTCTTCGGGTTTGCCGAAACGGTTGAGCGCGTTGCGGCGCGCGGCGAGTTTGCGCGCTTCAGATTCATCCTTGGCGTTCAGTTCGGCCTTCAGGCCCTGCGCGTTGCGCTGCCACAGGTTGGTGTCCACCCAGCCCGGGCAGATGGCGTTGACGTGCACGCCGTCTTCGCCGAATTCGGTTGACAGCGATTTGGTGATGTTCAGGAGAGCGCTGTTGGTGATGCCGCTGCCGAACATGTAGGGATCCGGTTCCTTGCCGGCGCCGCCGATGGTGTTGACGATGCGGCCCCATTTTTTCGCCTTCATGATCGGGTAAACGAGGCGGATCGCGCGGATGAAGCCGAAGAGCTTCGTCTCCAACTGTTCCTTCAAGCCGTCGTCGGTCATCACTGCGTAGCGGCCCGAGTACATCTGGCCGGCGTTGTTGACGAGGATGTCCACGGTGCCGAACTGCTTGACGGTTTCATCGACGAGCTTCTTGATGTCGGCTTCCTTCGTCATGTCGGCGACCACGCACTTAATATCGCCGCCGGTTTGTTTGGCGAGGTCGTCGCGCGTTTTTTCGATCGATTCCGCGTTGCGGCCGCTGATCATGACGCGCACGCCTTCTTCGAGGAATTGACGTGCGGTTTCGCGGCCGATGCCGCGGCTGCCGCCGGTAACGATGGCAACGCGGCCCTTGATGCCTAGATCCATGCTGATGCTCCTGGGTTGATAAGTCGGTTAATCGATTTTGATGCCCGCAGCGCGGATAATCTCGCCCCACACGCTGATTTCATGCGCGACGTATTCGCCGAACTGCGCCGTGGTCATGCGGCTGACCTCGGCGGAATTGGCGGCGAGCACTTCCTTGATCTTCGCTTGTTCCATCGCTGCGTTGAACTCGCTGTAGAGCCTGCTGATGATGGCGCGCGGCGTGCCGGCCGGCGCCCACAGGCCTGAGTAGAGGCCGAGGTCGAATTCGCCGACGGTCTCGGCGATGGTCGGCACCTCGGGCAGCTGCGCTGAGCGCTTCGGAAACGAAATCGCCAGCAGATGCAGGCGCCCGGCCTTGGCCTGCGGCACCGCCGCCGGCACGGTCGAGAACGCCACCGCGGTTTCGCCGGCGATTACCGACGAGGTGGCCGGCACGCTGCCCTTGAATGGCACATGCGCCATGTCGATATTGGTCATGCGCATCACGCGCACCATGCCCAGATGCGTGATCGCGCCGCTGCCCGACGAGGCGTAGTTGAGCGAGCCGGGCTTGCTTTTGGCGAGTTCGATCAACTGCGGCAGCGAACGCACGTTGTGCACGGGGTTGGCGATCAACACCATCGGTGAGCCGGCCACCATCATCACCGGTGCGAAATCCTTGATCGCGTCGTAGGGCAGTTTCGAATACAGCGACGGCGCGCTGCTGTGGCCGCCCATGTCATTCACAAGCAGCGTGTAGCCGTCGGCCGGCGATTTCGCCACCACCGCCGCACCCACCGTACCGCCGGCACCGGCGCGGTTATCAATAATGAATTGCTGGCCGAGTGTTTCCGACAGGCGCTGGCCGATGGCGCGCGCGATCACATCAGTGATGCCGCCGGGTGGCCACGGCACGATCAAGCGGACCGGTTTGTCCGGCCAGGTCTGCGCGTGCGCGCTGAACGTAAAAGCAGACGCGCAGGCGCAGGCCAGCAACGCAAATAGTATTTTTTTCATAACGCCTCCTCCAGGCTGAATCTTCGATTCTACTGTATTGCAACGCGTGCTTGACGCTCGTCGGTAGCAGAGCCGAAACTGGCGCGTCCGACAGGGAAAAGAAAAAGTAATGCGGTGTCGTGTTGGATTGTGCGGGGTTGGTTTGGATATCCCCTCTCCCCCGGAAACGGGGGAGAGGGGAGGGTGAGGGGGCTGCATCAGAATATTGCGACCCGCCCCTCACCCCAACCCTCTCCCCGCTGAAGCGGGGCGAGGGAGTATCATGAAGCAGCTTTTCAATATTGCATTTGCAGCCGCAATTGCGAGCGCAATTTCTTTCGCGCACGCGCAAAACTATCCGCAGCGCGCCGTGCGCATCGTCGTCGCCAGCACGCCGGGTTCCAGCCCCGATGTCGTCGCGCGCCTGCTCGCGCAAAAACTCACCGAGCGTTTGGGGCAGCAGGTGGTGGTGGAGAACCGTGCCGGTGTTGGCGGCAATCTCGGCGCCGAAGCAGTGGCGCGCGCCACGCCCGATGGCTATACGCTGCTGCTGGCGATGTCGAGCCACGCCATCGGCATGACGCTCTACAGGAATCTCAGTTACGACCTCGCGCGCGACCTTGCGCCGATTGCCGCCATCGCTTCGACGCCGTCGCTGCTGGTGACGCATCCGCAACTGCCAGCCAAGTCGGTCTCGGCGTTGATCGCGCTGATCAAGGCGCGCCCGAATGAACTGCTGCTCGGCAGCGGCGGTGCCGGCACGCCGCCGCATCTCTGCGCCGAAATGTTTCGCGCCGCGGCCAAGCTGCAATTCACGCACGTGCCGTACAAGGGCATCACGCCGGCCTTGAGCGATGTTGCCGCCGGCCAGCTGCACTTCGCGTTTTCATCGCTGCCGGCGGTGATGTCCTTCGTGCGCAGCCAACGTCTGCGCGCGCTCGGCGTCACCACGCTCACGCGCAGCAAACTCGCCCCCGAGGCGCCGGCCATCGCCGAAACGCTGCCGGGTTTCGAGGCGCTCGGTTGGTACGGTATCGCCGCGCCGACCGGCACGCCGCCCGCGGTGATCGAACGTGTGCACGCCGCGGTGCAGGCGTCGATGACGCAGGCGGATTTAGTCGAGCAACTGCGCAATCAGGGTGCGGAACCGATGAACGGCACGAGCGCGCAATTCGGTGCGTTTATGAACAGCGAGATCCGCAAATGGGGCGAGGTGGTGAGGGCGGTGGATTTGCGGGCGGAGTGAAGTTGTAGCCCGGAAGGAGCGCAGCGTATTCCGGGGTGGCGCTAAACAATTGCGAAGCGATTGCCCATCAACAATCGCGTAGGGCGCAATAAGCGAAGCGCATTGCGCCGAACGACGTCACCCCACAAAACATCCGGCGCAATGCCTTTCAGTTATTGCGCCCTACGGTACTGCGCAATCAGGCCGCCGAGGCGATGAACGGCACGAGCGCGCAGTTCGGGGCGTTTATGAACAGCGAGATCCGCAAGTGGGGCGAGGTGGTGAGGGCGGTGGATTTGAAGGCGGAGTGAAGTGGTAGCCCGGAAGGAGCGCAGCGTATTCCGGGGTGGCGCCAAGAAATGGCAACGCGATCGTCGACCAACAACCCCGTAGGGCGCAATAAGCGAAGCGCATTGCGCCAAACGACGTTACCCCACAAAACATCCGGCGCAATGCCTTTCAGTTATTGTGCCCTACGGCGCTACGCTTGCCATGGTCTTGTGGCTCCGGCCATTTGCCTACTGCTGATCCCCCTTGATTCCCGCTGCCCGTATCACCTTTCCCCACTTCACAATCTCTTCCAGCACAAAGGCCGTGTATTGCTCGGGTGTGCTGCCGACGGGGTCGGCGCCCTGCGAGGTGAGTTGCGCGTTGAGATCGGGTGACTTTAGCGCGCGGTTGATGTCGGCGTTGAGTTTGTCGATGATGGCGCGCGGTGTTTTTGCCGGCGCCGAGACGCCGGTCCATGTAGTGACTTCGAAGCCGGGCACGCCCGATTCGGCGACGGTGGGCAGATCGGGCACGGCGGGGGCGCGCTGTGCGCCGGTGACCGCCAGCGCGCGCAGGCGGCCGTTGCGCGCGTAGTCGATGGCGGTGGGCATGTTGGCGAACATGATCGACGTCTGCCCGGCGATCAATTCGATGGCCGCCGGGCCGCCGCCTTTGTACGGTACGTGCACCCATTTCACGCCGGTCATGAACTGAAACAGCTCCGCCGATAGATGCACGGTCGTGCCGGTGCCGGATGACGCGAAGTTGATGGTGTTGGGCCGCGTTTTCGAAAATGCGATCAGTTGTTTGATCGTGCGCGGCGGAAATGACGGATGCACGACCACGACGTTCTGCGCTTCCGAGGCTTTGGAGATGAAGCTGAAGTCACGCGCCGGATCGAAATTCAGTTTCATCAGCGCCGCGTTGGTGGCGTGGCCCGGCGCGTTGAGCAAAATCGTGTAGCCGTCGGGCGCCGCGCGCGAGACGATTTCGGTGGCGATGGAAGTGTTGGCGCCGCCGCGGTTTTCAACCACCACCGGCTGGCCGATGATTTCCGAGAGTTTGATGGCGAGTGCGCGCGCAACAACGTCGTTAGAGCCGCCGGCAGCGAAACCGACGATGAAGCGGATGGCTTTGGTCGGATAGGTTTGGGCGAACGTGTTGGTTACGCAGGCCGTGAGAAGCAAGGTGCTGGCCAAGCATCCTAGCGCGCGGTTATTGTGACCCCCTCCCTTGCGCGCAGCGCGGGGGCGGGTTGGGGTGGGGGCAATGCGGCCTATCGTTTGCATGCGAACTCCTTATGCCCCGATCCTAACCTTCCCCCGCAGGCGGGGGAAGGAATGTAATAGCAAACCTGCGCGGCAAGCGCAGTAATTCTTCGCGCCTACCGTGGCATGCGTGTCGTCGTGTTCAGCGAATCTTGTGCTTGGCAAGAAACCTCAGCGTGACCTTCGCGCACTCGTCGGGCGCGACCGCGGCGGTGTGATAACCGTCGACCGGAATATTGACGAGTTCGGAATCCGGGATTTTTTTCTGATAGGCCTCGAACTCCTTGATGCTGCGTCGTGCGGTGTCGTTGGCGATGACCAGTGTCGGTGCCTGCACGTCTTTCAATTCCGCATTGAGATCGACGCCGCCGACCCAGCGCACGTAGGCGAGGCCGGTCGAGACGGCGGTCTTGCCCATCAGATCGACCCACCAGTCGACGCCGCGCGGCGGCATTTTCGAACCAAGGCGGCCGCCCATGGTCCAGCGCGCCCAGCTGCGCATGCCGTACTTCGTCATGTGATCGACCCAGCCCGGCACCGTCGGCCCTTTCACCGGCGAGCAGACGAGGGTGACGGTCTTCACCAGATGCGGATAGAGCATGGCGGCTTTCAGCACCGGCATGCCGCCGCTTTTGCCGCCGATCAGATGTACCGGTTTGTGCGGCGAAACCGCCTGAATCAGGCGCGCCATGTCGTCGGCAAAGAGTTCGGTGCTGAAATCGAAATTTTCCGCCACCGCGCCGCTCTGGCCGAAGCCGCGCTGGTCGTAGCGCACAACGCGGTATTTTCGCGAAAAATGCGGCACCCACGAATGCCACGCTTCGGTGCATTCAGTGAAGCCGTGCACGAAGACCACGGTTTCGGGTTCAACCCACGCATCGGTGTGATCGTCGATGGTGTAATACATGGTGAGATCCGGCGGCAGATCGAGAAACGGCATGGGGCTCCTCCTGAATAATGGTGCGCGATCGGGCGTCGCGTGATGCGATTGATTCTACCGTGGGGCGGGGGTGGCTGTATCGGCGTGCTAGACTTTCTGCATAAGAATACGAAGTAACCGGTAGGGTGCGCAACGCGCACGCGGAGCAGGCGGTGGATGGTGCGCGGGGCGCACCCTACGAATTTCGATACTTGGTTGAGGTGTCATTCCCGCGAAAGCGGGAATCCAGCTTTTGTAGCACGGAGAATCAGGAGCTGGACTCCCGCTTTCGCGGGAGTGACGGCATTGTGAGGACGGGGGATGTGCATGGGTATCCGGCAGATCATCGCAACAACATGGTTATTCGTGTTTGCACTTGCTGCGCCGGCGCACGCGCAATGGCAACCGTCGAAAAACGTCGAACTCATCGCGCCCTCCGCGGCGGGCAGCGGCATGGATGCCATCGCGCGCATCTTCCAGCGCGTGGTGCAGGTCAGGCAACTCGCCAAAGCCAATATCAGTGTCATCAACAAGGCCGGCGGCGGCAATGCAGTGGGCTTTGCCTATCTCGCCGCGCACGCCAACGATCCGCACTATCTGATTGCGACGCCCTTTACCGTCATCACCAACAAAATCACCGGCACCAATCCGCTCAATTATCAGGACTTCACGCCGATCGCGATGCTGGCCGACGAGCACATCGCATTTGTCGTCAATGCGAATTCGCCGCTGAAGAACGCGCGCGATCTGCTGGCACGGCTGAAGGCCGACCCGTCGTCGGTGAGCATCGCGCTGGCGGCGGCACTCGGCAATGCCAGCCACATTGCAATCAGCCTCGCGGCTAAGGCGGCGGGGGCTGATCCGAAGCGTTTCAAGATCGCGGTGTTCAATTCCAGCGGCGAGTCGATCACCGCGGTGCTCGGCGGTCACACCGACATGGCGGTGACCACCGCGGGCCTGCTGGGCCCGCATGTGCAGGCGGGCAAACTGCGCGTGCTGGCGGTGGCGTCGCGCGAACGCATTGCGGGGCCGCTGGCGCAGGCGCCGACGCTGCGCGAGCAGGGCGTCGACGTCGTGTTCGGCAGTTGGCGTGCCATGCTCGGCGCACGTGGCATGACTGCCGAACAGGTTGCGTATTGGGAGGGGCTCGTTGCCAAAGTTGTCGCCACCGACGAGTGGCTGCAGGATTTATCGCAGAATTCGCTGGCACCGTTTTTCATGGGCAGCGAAGACACGCGCAAGTATCTCAACGCGCAGAACGAACAACTGCGCGGCGTGCTGCAGGATCTGGGGATGGCGAAGCAGTAACTAGGCCGCCGGCAGATCCTTCAGTTGGTAGGCCTGCACCGCGGTATCTTTATACAGCGCCGCCTTGTCCGCCGCCGAATAATTTTTCGTCAGGCGCTTGAACGCATTCCACAGCACTGCATAGCCGCAGGTGAATTTATCGACCGGGAAGTTGCTCTCCAGCATGCAGCGTGACGGGCCGAACAGTTCGATCGTCGTTTCGACATAGGGCTTCCACGCCGCGGCGAGTTCTTCTGAAGTGGCGTGCGTGTCGCGCAGATGAAAATCCCAGCCGCAACGCGGCATGCCGAAGCCGCCGACTTTGACGGTCAGATTCGGAAAGGCGGCGAGTTCGCGCATGTAGCCCTTCCATGTAGCGAAGATTTCATCGCGTTTGCCCTGATACGGGCCGATGCCGAGGATGCCGCCGACGTGGTTGAGGATCACACGGGTTTCCGAATTCCGGCGCAGCAGATCGATCAGTTCCGGCAGTTGCGGAAAGAACATCCACGCATCAAACGACAGGCCGCATTGGGCGAGGCGCGCCACGCCTTTCTGGAAGTCCGCGTTCAGGCACAGTTCGCGCGCGCGCGGATTGTGTTTGTTGATGCTGCTGTGATCGGCAGTGGCCGGGCTTTCATCCCACGCCATGTTGTGGCGGATGCCGCGCAGGCGTCCGTTGCCGGCGGCGATCAGTGCGTCGAGCACCGGTTGCACTTTGTCGCCGAATGCCAGATCGGCGAAGCCGACGATGCCCGCGCACAACTGGGCCTTGCCAAGGCGCCCGCTCGCCGCCATGGCGGCGATGCCGTTGACGAATTCGACCTCGCCCACCGATTTCATCTCGGCCGGCCCATTGGTGCGGTACATGTTCTCGCCGCTTTGCACGAAGACGGTGGCGAGCACGTTGTGGCCGCTGTTCACATCGGCGGCGAGATCATCGAAGAGATAACGCCCGCGCCCATCGAGCCAGGCGTGGTGGTGCGGATCGACGATCGGCAGCGCCGGTTCGAGGATGTCTTCGCGATAGGCGGCGTGCCACGCGGTGAGTTCGGCAAAGGGGCGCGGCGCGGCGCGCAACGTTGGCGTGCTTGTCATGGGAGATTTATTGTGCGGAAATTAATCGGGACACGGGCGTTCGCGCGCTCATTAACCGCGCGCGCGAATTCGCCTGCACATAAACAGGGCGCACGCGTCCGCGTGCTTATTCGATCTTGATGCCGACGTCCTTGATGAGTTTGGCGAACTTGGCGATCTCGGTGTTGATGGTCTGTCCGAACTGCGCCTGCGTGCTCGGCACCGCTTCGACGCCGAGCGCGGCGAAGCGGTCCTTGACCTCCTGCGTGTTGAGAATGCGCACGAGTTCGCTGTTGAGTTTCGCCGTGATGTCCTTCGGCGTTCCGGTCGGTACCAGCACGCCCCACCAGCTTTCGATGGCGTAACCGGCAATGCCGGCTTCGGCCACACTCGGCACACCGGGCACAAGCGGCGTGGATTTGGCGCCGGTCACGGCGAGCGCGCGCAGCTTGTTGGCTTTGACGTGCGGCAGTGCTACCGGCATGTCGGAGAACGATATCTGGATCTGGCCGCCGAGCAGATCGTTGATGATCAGCGCCGAGCCCTTGTACGGCACATGCAGCAACTTCGTGCCGGTCATGTTCATGAACATCTCCGCGGCGAGGTGCGAGATGCTGCCCGCGCCGCTGGTACCGAAGTCGATCTTGCCGCCGCCCTTGATGTAGGCGACGAGCTCCTTGATGTTGGCCGCTTTAACCGACGGGTTGACGACGACGATGTTGGGGCCGGCCGCCGCCATCGTGACCGGCACGAAATCGCGCACCGCATCGTATTCGAGCCCCTTGTAGAGGCTGCCGTTGATCGCCACCGGCCCGACGTTGCCGACCAGCAGCGTGTAGCCGTCCGCCGGCGCGCGCGCCGCCATGGTGGTGCCGACGATGCCGCCGACGCCGCCGCGGTTGTCGACCACCACGCCCTGCTTCCACGCCTCGGTGAGCTTCTGGCCGAGTGTGCGCGCAATGGTGTCGGAGGTGCCGCCGGCCGGGAACGGCGCGATCAGGCGGATCGGCTTCGTCGGGTAGGCGCCGCTTTCGGCGGCACTGGCAATCTGGACTGCGGACAGCGCGAGCGACAGGCATGCGCCAATGGCGGCAACGGACGTTTTCATGGGTTTCTCCTCAATATCCACAGGCGGCCTCAGGTGTCCCTAAAGCTACTGCGGCTTGATAAAAATAACGTGCTGTAGTCTGCAACAAGGGCGACGGGCATGCAAGCCACGCGCTTGCGCATCGTCAATACAGGCTGTCTGAATGACGCACTATTCGCGCTGGATGCCGGCGTCGCGGACAACGTCGGCCCATTTGCGCATGTCGGCGCGGATCATCGTGTCGAATTCCGCCGGCGTGTTGCCCACCGCAGTGGCGCCTTCACCGGTGAGTTGCTGGCTGAATTCCGGTGAGCGCACGATCTTCGCAATTTCGCTATGCAGGCGCTCGATGATGGCCTTCGGCGTGCCGGCGGGGGCCAGAATGCCGTTCCAGCCGACGGCTTCGTAGCCGGGCAGTGCGTCGGCGATCGGCGGCACGTGCGGCAGGACCGGCAGGCGGTGTCTGGTGCTCACACCGAGTGAGCGGATGCGGCCGGCCTTTTCCTGCGGCACGACGGTGCCGGCCGAGGCGATGAAATACAGCTGGATCTCGCCGGACACCAGCGCGGTCAACACCTGCGGGCTGGCCTTGTAGGGCACATGCGTGATCTGCAAACGCGCCATCGAGCGCATCAATTCGGCGGCGAGATGACCGAGGCTGCCGCTGCCGACCGAGCCGTAGTTGAGCGCGCCCGGTTTGGCTTTCGCCAGCGCGATCGCCTCCTGTGTGGATTTCACCGGCGAATCGTTGCCGACGATCAGCACGGTGGACACGGTGGAGACCACCGTGATCGGTGCGAACGATTTCACCGTGTCATAGGGCAGCGATTTGAAAAGACTCGGATTGACCGGATGCGCCGGGAACACCATCAGCAGCGTGTAACCGTCGGGCGGCGCTGCGGCAACGAGTTGCGAGCCGACCACGCCGCTCGCACCAGGCCGGTTGTCGATGACGACCTGCTGGCCGAGACTTGCGGAGAGCCGCGGCGCGATGTAGCGCGCGAGAATGTCGGTCACACCACCGGCGCCGGTTGGCACGACCAGGCGCAGCGGGCGCGCCGGATAGTTTTGCGCGGGCGCGGATGCGGTTGCAAGCAGTGCGAGCGCGCAGAAAATCGGTCGTATCAATGTCAGCATGGGCCTGTTCCGTGGCGGCGATCGCACCGGTGCAATCGCCGTCCGAGTGTAAACACAGGCGGCGCGCGGCGTCCAGCCGCCTGTGGCATCATGGACGGACAAGAAAGCCGGAGGAGAACATCATGATGTCGTTTGGGTTGCGCGCAATGGGCGCGCTGCTGCTGGCCGTCGCAGTCACGGGTGCGTTTGCCGCAACGTGGCCCGAGCGCCCGGTGCGCATCATCGTCACTTCGCAGCCGGGCGGCGGCAGCGACACCACCTTCCGTGTGCTCGCGCCCAGACTCACCGAATATCTCGGCCAGCAGGTCATCGTCGAAAACCGCGCCGGTGTCAGCGGCAATATCGGCGCCGAGGCGATTGCGCGTGCCACGCCCGACGGTTATACGCTGGGCACGCTGTTCTCCTCGCACACCAGCAACGTGGCGGTGATGAAAAACGTACCCTTCGACATTGTGCGGGATTTCACGCCGATCACCAATGCGGTGACGATGGCGAACATTCTGTTTTCGCATCCATCGCTGCCGGCGAAGAACGTGAAAGAGCTGGTGGCTTTTGCGAAGACGCGCCCCGACCAGTTGCAATATGCCACATCAGGTGTCGGCAGCAATGCGCATCTCTCGATGGTGCTGTTTCTCAACACCACGGGTCTCACCATGGTGCACGTGCCGTACCGCTCGACGCCGAGCGGAGTCACCGACGTTATCGCCGGCCATGTGCCCCTGATGATGTCGAACATCCTTGTTGCCGTGCCGCATGTGCGCAGCGGCCGTCTGCGCGCCTATGGCGTGACGAGTGCTGCGCGTTCAAGCGCCGCGCCGGAACTGCCGACTATTGCCGAGATGGGCCTCAAAGGTTACGAAGCCGTGCAGTGGTACAGCCTCGTCGGCCCGGCCAATCTGCCGCGCGACATCGTCATGAAAATGCACGCTGCCATGTTGCGCGGTCTGCAGGACCCGGGCGTGCGCAAACGATTGAACGACGATGGCGCTGAACCGACACCGAATGCCACGCCGGAGGAATTCGGCGCGATGCTGAAGTCGGAGATGGCGAAATGGGCGAAGGTGGTGAAGTCGGCGGGAATCAAAGAAGAGTAGTTTGACGATGAGTTATCCAGCTTGTCCGAAATGCGGTCACGCCCCATTGCCCGCGAACCAGGTTCTGCCAGCGGCGTGTCCAGAGTGCAGCGTGTCCTCGTTCATGATGATGAGCAGCATTTTGCCGGTGCGCCGCAGCGTGCGGCATACCTGGATTTTCGTCATGGCGCCAAAAAATATTGATTCGGATATATCCATGTCTGCGGGTGAATAGGGTCAATGCGTTTGAAACAAGGGGCGTTAAAATAACGACCCGGGAAGATCAAAAATAGTCGGAATCACAATGTCTACCGTCTTCAAACCAGTGCGGTCGAATTCTGCCGCAGCCGCCAGTTCGATATCACAGATCATCGCAGAGCACGTCATGGCCTGCGATTATTCCGCGCTGCCTGCCAGTGCGGTGCGCGCGGCCAAGATGCTGGTGCTCGATACGCTCGCCGTTGCCTGGAGCGGGACGTCTGCGCCGGGTGCGCCCGAAGCGCGGGCGTTGCTTGTGGATGAAGGCGGGCGTGCCGACAGCACGGTGTGGGGTTTCGGCGGGAAACTGCCGGCCACTTCGGCGACCTTTATCAACAGCATTGCCGGCGCCGCGCTCGATTACGACGGTGTCGATTGTGTGCACGGCGCAGTTGTCACGCTGCCGGCGGCGCTGGCATTGGCCGAACGCGAGCACGCGAGCGGCAGGGAATTTCTCGCAGCCTATGTGATCGGCAGCGATTTGTGTTCGCGCTTCGGCGGCGCGATCACGGGCGCGCACAAGGGCTGGTACACGACTTCGATCTATGGCGCGTTCGGCGCCGCGGCAACCGCGGCCAAACTGCTTGGGCTCGATGTGACGGCGACGCGCCACGCGCTGGGCCTCTGTCTGAGCCAGGCGGCCGGCACGCAACAGTCGAACATCGAGCAGACGCTGAGCAAGCGCCTGCAGCCGGCGTTTGCGGCGCGTGCCGGAGTGTTCTCGGCACTGCTGGCGCAAAAGGGCATCAGCGCGCCGCGCGAAGCGATCGAAGGGCGGTTCGGTATGTTCGCGCTGTACCAGGAGGGTGACCCGTTCAAGATCATCGAGAACCTCGGGAAAACCTTCGAGCACGAGAACACTGCGATCAAGAAATATCCGTGCTGCGCCTGTACTCACGCCTCGGTTGAAGCCGCGCTGGGGCTGGTGCGTGATTACGATTTGAAGCCGGAGGATGTGACGGCGATCGAAGTCCGCCACTCGCCGTTCATGCATCGCCTGGTCGGATCACCGTTCAAGCCGGGCGACAATCCGCAGGTCTCGGCGCAGTTCAGTGCGCAATATACGGTCGCGTGCGCGCTGTTGCGGCGCCGGATGAGTGTCGCCGATATCCAGGAGGGCGCGATATTCGACCCGGCGATCCGGCCGATTGCCGAACGCATACGCGTCGTTGTCGAAGATTCATGGACCAGCAATCGCGCGCCGGCGTCGGTCACGATGACGACGCGACAGCACGGCACAATCAGCCGCACCACGGAAACGTTCCCCTGGAGCCCGGAGGACCCGCCGACCGAAGCGGCCTTGCAGGAGAAACTCGACGCGTGCTTTAGTGAAGGCGTCAACCCGCTGACGGCGGTGCGCAGACAGCGCCTCGTGCAACGCGTGAATGACATCGAGCGTGTAAACGATATGAGCGGGTTTTTCGAAGGCGTCATCTAAAAATGAACGCTTTTTGAATACTGCATGGGATCATGAAGGAATACTCGTCGTCCCCGCGAACGCGGGGACCCAGAAATTTGTTTCCCCCATCCTACCTTCCCCCGCAAGCGGGGGAAGGGGATACCCGCTTTCGCGGGAATGACGAAGTCGAGCAAAGATTCGCCATGCAATAAAGTAATTCTGAAAATTGAGGAAGGAATCGCAGTAATGCGCAGCGGGATTTTGCAACAAACGTTTTTTCTTCTGGCGATTGCCTTCGCCACGTCTGCATACGGTCAGGGTTATCCACAAAAACCAATCAGGTTGATTCTGCCGGTGCCGCCGGGTGGCGTCGCCGATATCATCGCGCGGCCGCTTGCGCAGAGGCTCTCGCAGGATCTCGGTCAACCGGTCGTGCTCGATCATCGGCCCGGTGCGACGGGCGCGATCGGCCTCGGGCTGGCGGCGAAAGCAGCCCCCGATGGCTACACGCTGTTATGGGGTTCGACCAATACCCTGTGCATGGGCACGGCGTTGTACGCGACCGCGCCGCCAACCAACGACTACGCGGCGATCACACCGGTGATCATTTTTCACAACGTGCTGGTGGTGCATCCGGCAGTGCGGGCGAATACGGTCGCGGAACTGATTGATCTGGCTAAAGCGCGGCCGGACACGCTGAGGTTTGCGTCGTCCGGCGATGGCAGCACCAATCACCTGACGGCGGCGTTATTTCAGATGCTCACCAAGACGCGCAATATCCACGTGCCTTACAAAGGCGGCGGACCGGCGCTGATTGACGTGATGGGTGGTCATGTCGATGGAATGTTTGCGACGGTGCCGTCGGCGGTGAGTTATATCACCGGCGGCAAACTGAAAGCATTGATGGTGACGAGCCGGAAGCGCGAAGCAGCCCTGCCCGGCGTGCCGGATGCCAATGAGTCGGGATTGCCCGGCCTCATCGTCTCGACCTGGAACGGCGTGCTGGCGCCGGTTGCGACGCCGCGTGCCATTGTGAACACATTGAATGCGGCGATCACTAAAATCGCGCGGACCCAGGAGATGACCGAACGCTACGCCGCGCAGGCTGCGGAGGTTTACACGACCACGCCGGAGCAGTTTGCAACCGTCATTCGCGATGATTTCGCGAAGTGGAGCAAGGTGGTGAAGGAAATTGGTCTGAAAACCAATTAAACTTCTGGCAGGTTGTTGAAAACTGCATCAGGCGAATTTGAATCGTCATTCCCGCGAAAGCGGGAATCCAGCAAGTCAATGATGCGCCAAGGGGCCCAATTCCTCGGCTCCCGCTTTCGCGGGAGCGACAGGAGTTTTTCATCAGGCCGCTAATTGGCCTTGATACCCTTCTTCTTGATCAGCGCCGCCCACTTGGTTTTCTCTGCAGCGAGAAATGTGCTGAACTTCGAGGCGGGCCCGCCGATCAGCTCGGCGCCGAAATCCGCCATCTGCTTTTGATATTCCGGGTCGTTCAATGTTTCATTGATGGCCCGGTTCAGGGTTGCCACCATCGCCGCCGGCGTTTTTGCCGGCACCAGGATGCCGTGCGCGATGACAGACTCAAAGCCGCGCAGGCCGCCTTGGTCAAAGGTGGGAATGTCGGGCAGCACGGGCGAGCGCGTCAGGCTCGCGATGGCCATGCCGCGCAGGCGACCGCTGCGCAGGTTGCCGATCGCGGTTGCGGTGGCATCAAACAGCAACTGCACTTCGCCACTCATCAGCGCGGTGACGGCGGGTGCGCCGCCGCGGTACGGCACATGACGGATGTCGATGCCCGCCGCATCCATCAGCAACTCACCGGCAAGATGGATCGAAGTGCCGGCACCGCCCGACGCGAAATTCAGGCTGCCCGGACGCGCTTTGCACAGCGCGATGAGTTCCGGCACGGTGGTCGCAGACAATGACATGCTGGTCAGAAGAACGTGCGGCATTTTGCTCAACAATATGACCGGCGTGAAATCGCGCTCCACATTGAACGGCAGGCGCTCGTAGAGCATCGGATTGACGGCCAGCACCGGGTGCGCCACGAACAGCATCGAATAACCGTTCGGGGTTGCCTCGGCAATGGCGACTGCGGCGACATTGCCTGCGCCGCCGGACAGATTCTGCACGACTACGGGTTGCTTCCACATTCTGCTCAAGCGGTCGGCAAGACGGCGCGCGTTGATGTCGGCAGCGCCGCCGGGCGGTGTCGCGGCGACGATGCGCACCGGCTGAACGGGAAATCCCTGCGCGAACGAAAGCGGAGAACATTCGAGGAACATCGCTACGCACGCGATGATTGAAAAAAATATTTTCCGGAAAATACAAGATCTAATTGGCATGATGGGAACTGAAGTGTGCCGCGACGGCGTTTTGAGTTACACTTTTTACTTTACCAGAACCGACGGAGTTTCATCGCATGGATCTTCAATTAAAAGGGCGCACCGCGCTCGTCACAGGTGCCAGTCAAGGGCTCGGTCGCGCGATTGCGCTCGGCATGGCTGCTGAAGGACTCAAGGTTGCCGCAGTTGCGCGCCGCATGGATTTGCTCGAAGGGCTGCACGCCGAAATTCTGAAAGCGGGCGGCGCGGAACCTGTGCTCATACAGGCCGATTTGTATCCGGAGGGCGCCGCGGAAAGTATCGCCGAGCGCGCGCTCAAAGCGCTGGGCCACGTGGATGTTCTGGTCAACGCGGCCGGTGGCAGCCGTCCGTTGCCGGTGAATGCGCCGAAAGAGCAATGGATGGAAGGGCTGACGCTGAATTTTTTCCGGCTGCGTGAATTGACCGAAGCGTTGGTCGGCAGCATGCAGGCCAACGGGTTTGGCCGCGTGATCAATCTGACCGGCACGCGCGAGCCGCGCAATCTGAATGCGGCGCATGCAGCAAAAGCCGCCGTGCATGTGTGGTCCAAGGGACTTTCGAAAGTGGTCGCCAAAGACGGCGTCACCGTCAATTGCATTCAGCCCGGCAAGCTGCGCAGCGAGCAGATCGACAAGCGCTGGCCGACCGACGAGCTGCGTCGCGAGTGGGCGAAAAAAGAAGTGCCGATGGAGCGCATGGGCGAGCCGCATGAAATGGCCGATCTGGCCGTGTTCCTGGCATCGCCGCGCGCCAGTTACATCACGGGCAACATCATTGCGTTCGACGGGGGCGCGAGGTTCTTCGCGTTTTAAGGTTGCGGCGGCTAAAGTCGCAGTGGCAATGCACGGCGGTTGGTGGGTGACGGTCCTTTTTTTCAGATAGGTTTAGCGTGGCACGATTCGTCAAGGACCGCCTTGCAGAGCTGGTTCACAGCATCCGTTATCAGGATCTGCCGCCGGAAGTTGTGCAGGCCACCAAGCGGGTGATACTCGATACGCTGGCGTGCGCGGCGGGTGCTCTGCGCAGCGAACCCGCGGCGATCGTGCGCGGCGTGGCGCATCAGCTCGGTGGCAATCCGGAAGCCACGCTGATCGGCGGCGGCAAAACTTCCTGTGTTCTGGCGACGCTGGTCAACGGCACGTTGATGCGTTATCTGGACAACAACGACTATTACTTCGGCCTTGACTCGGGGCATCCCAGCGGCAATCTGGCGCCGGCACTGGCGGTTGCAGAAAAAGCCGGGCGCAGCGGCGCCGATGTCATTGCCGCGCTGGTTGCCGCGTATGAAATCCAGATCCGCTTGTGCGATTGCGTTAGTGCGCCCGGCATCTCGGCGCGCGGCTGGCATACGGGCACGCATACACAGTTCTCCAGTGCGGCGCTGGCCGGTCGCTTGCTCAGCGACGATCCCGCAGTGACGGCCCATGCGCTGGCGATTGCAGGCAGCCACAACAATATGCTGGCGCAATCGCAGCGCGGACATATCCCGCTGATGAAAGCCACCGCTGAGGCCACCATCGCGAAAGGTGGCGTCGAAGCGGCGCTCTTGGCGGCGGGCGGACTGACCGGGCCTGATGAAGTATTCGAAGGCGTTGCAGGGTGGGCCGCAATGGTGGCCGGCACGGTGGATTTTGAGGCACTGACGGCGCCGATGTATGGGCGCTATCGCCTTCTCGATACCTGCCTGAAGCCCTATGCGGCCGTTGCCGGCGCGATGGCGCCGATCCGCGCAGCGATCGATCTGGCCAAGCAGGAAAAATTGCGGACCGCGGACATCGCGAGCGTGACCATCAAGCTGCATGCGCACGCCGTCAAGAAGGCCACGGATCCGCGCAAGAACTATCCGCGCGACAAAGAGACGGCGGATCACAGCTACCATTATTGCATCGCCGCTGCATTGCTCGACGGTGCCTGCGGGCCGGCGCAGTTTGAGGATGCGCGGATTGCCGCGCAGGACATTCGCGATGTGATTGCAGTGACTACTCTGGAAGTCGATGCGGATCTGACAGCCCTTTACCCGGCCTCGTCCGGCGGCGGGGTGGTGGTCAGGTTGCGCGACGGCAGGGAATTGCAGCGCATATATCCCTATCCGCCGGGCCATCCGAAAAATCAAATGACCGATGCGGATGTCGAGCGAAAATTGTTTGAACTCACCGACGGCGTTATTGCCCGCGCGCGTGCGCAGCAGATCATTGAAGCAGTGGGCCGCTTCGAGCGCTGCGCGTCGATCGGTGATGTGCTCGGTATGCTCGAGCTGAATGGCTAGAAGCCGCGGATGATTGTCTTGCGGTTTAATTAAGGAAATATTGATGAACGCCACCTCATTGTGCCGGCAGTTTCACGTTCTGACAGCCGCATTGTTTCTGACGGCCGCACCAATCCACGCGCAGACCTTTCCGTCGAAACCCATCGAAATTGTGGTGCATACCGGGCCGGGTGGCGGCTCGGACCTGTTTTCGCGCACGGTGGCCGATATCATTGCGCGCGAGAAACTGTTATCCCAGCCCCTCGTGATCATGAACCGCGCCGGCGGTGGCGGCGTGATCGCGCAAAATTACGTGGCCGGCAAGCGCGCTGATCCCTACACGGTATATGCCGTGGTCGCGTCGCTGATGGTGGCGATTCCCATCCGTTCGCAGATGGATATCGGCCTCGACAAGTTTCAGCCGCTGGGCCTGCTCGGCTTCGATATCAACTGCATTGCGGTGCGGCCTGATTCGCCGTTCAAAAGTGCAAAGGAACTCATTGAGGCGGCGCGTGCCAACCCGAAAACGATTAGCCTCGGGCTCGGCGCGATTGGCGGCGCCAGCCACTATCTGCCGTATATGCTGGAGAAGATGAGCGGCGCGCGCTTCAACATGGTATCGATGAAAAGCGGCAGCGAAGCAGTGCTGGCGGTGATGGGCGGCCACGTGCAGGCGACGACCGAACAGCTGGCGGAGATGACCGAGCTCATCGCAGGCAAAAAGCTGCGTATCCTCGCGGTCGCATCGCAGCAACGTCTGGCGGGCATGCCGGATGTGCCAACGTTAAAGGAACAGGGGTACGACCTGCACATCGGCGGCGGTCGCGGCTTTGTCGCGCCTGCCGGCATACCGCCTGAGGCGGCGGCGCTGCTCGAATCCACACTGGCGAAGGTTTACCGCAGCCAGACGTGGAAGGACTATATGAAGCGCAATTCGTATGAAGAGGTCTATATGAACGGCAGCGAGTTTGGCCGCCACCTTGCGGCCGAGCAGCCGCGCATGGCGCAATATATTCAGGAAATGGGGCTGGCGGGCAAGTAGCTGCCCCCGTACTGATGCAGTGCTGTCGTCGATCTGCGTCCTCTGCTCAGTTACCGACGCCGGCGCTCAGACATCCTCGCCATACAACATGCGCCGATAAGTGATGTTCAGGACATTCCGCGAGATGCGCATGTCCATCACCAGCGGCCCGTCGCCTTGCAAAAACTCATCAACACCTGCCGCGACTTCATCCAGTGTGCGCGCAGTGACACCGCGCACGCCGAAGCCGCGCGCGACGGCGGCAAAGTCAGGTGACTCCACATTGGCCAACGCGGGCTCGAGTTTGGCGGCCTTGAGTTTGTGATATTCGGCGCCCAGTGTTTCGTCGTTCATGATGATGAACAGGAGTTTCGCGCCGCTGCGGCGCAGGGTATCGAGTTCTTGAATGTTCTGCATGGCGCCGCCGTCGCCTTCGATGGCAACAAAGGGTTTGCCGTTTAACGCCACCGCGGCGCCGATGGCGGTCGCGAACGTTTGCCCGATCGAGCCGAAACCGTTGGAGAAAATCTGCAACGGGCGCGGCTTCTTCATGATCATCACGGGAAATGCGAACGAGTGGCCGACGCCGATGGCAACGCCGATCTCCGCCGGCAGATGCTCATCGACGATGCGGCAGGCTTCGCGCGGATCGACGGTGCCGGCTTCGATTTCGTATTCGGCCGGATCGCGGTCGGCAGCGGCCAGCAGTTTCTTCACCGCGGCGGTGCGATAACCGGCCGGCGAAAAATTCGCCTGTGCGAGCAGGTCGTCGATCATCTGCACGGTCACTGCGGCGTCGCCCTGTATATAACAATCGGCGACGCGGCCGTTGCCCATCACCACGCCGGGTTCGGCGTCGATGTGGATGATTTTTCCCTGCGGGAACAGATAGCCGCCTTCAATGGTGTGCGGATTGAGGCTGGCGCCGATGGCGATCGCGCAGTCGGCTTCCTCGAAGAGTTGCATCACGGTGCGCGTCGAAAACATGCCGGCGATGCCGGCGTGAAACTCGCTGTCGTCACCATGGCCAAAGCTGCCTTTGGCCACGAGTGTGGTGGCGGTCAGCGCGCCTAGGCGTTTGGCGAGTTTCGCCGCGGCGTCGAGTGCGCCGGATTTGATGGCGCCGCGACCGGCGATGACCACACACTTCTTGCTGGCGCGGATGATGTCGACGGCTTTGTTCAAACGGTCAACAGCCGGACGGATTTTCTGCTGGCCGTTGTAGAGCGTGGTGGACGGTTCGTAGTCGGCGCCATCGGCGTCGCATTCCATTTTCTGCACGTCCATCGGCACCGCGAGGACGACGGGCCGCAGTTCGGTGCGTGCCATATGAAAGGCCAGTCTGACGGCGCTTTCGGCATAACCCGGTTTCAGCACTTCGACGTAACCGGCCCCGGTGGCCGTTACGAGGCGCCGCTGGTCGATCGCCTGGTTGATCAGATCATTGTTGAGTTCGGTGGCGCTGGTGCAGATCACCACCGGGATCTGGCAGCGCGTGACGCTGACCAGCGAAGTCATCATGCGCGTGATGCCGGGGCCGTGCGTGACGCTGCAGATGCCGATTTTGCCGGTGGCGCGCGCCCAGCCTTCGGCCATGGTCAGTGCCGCACCTTCGTCGCGCGCATCGATGTTTTTGATGCCGGGCATTTTCGACATCACCGCCGCCCAGTTCATGTTGCCATCGCCCAAGAGGCCGAAGATGGTGGTGGTGCCTTCTTTGACAAAGGCGTTGGCGATGGCTTCGTAGACTTTCATTTATGCATCCTCTTGCAGGCAAGCCCGGTTTCCAATATTCCCTCGCCCCCTGACAAGGGGGAGAGGGGTAGGGCTGATGTTTCCCCGGCTTTTAGAACTAAAGATCTTTACAAATCAATAGGTTGAATGTAAGGTGATGAGAAACGGCGTGTGCATGAACGGTTTTTTCTCTGTGTTGGGACCAACCAACACGGAGATCGATCATGCACACGCACGC
>CALQCM020000052.1 GCA_943329075.2 Chitinophaga pinensis
ACGCCCTACTCCGTAAAAGCGCAGGGAATGCTGCGGCGACCGCCCCAACTTGAGGTCACGGTTTGTGACCTCAAGATCGCAACCTCCTGATTGTACAGCGCCGTAGGGCGCAATAAGCGCAGCGCATTGCGCCGCATGTCAGTCATCATATCCCGACGTGTCCGCCATGCCGCACGCCCAATCCGATGAATATATCCCCAGTTCAACCCGCTTGTGAAAAGTCGAATACGGCCAATCAACCACGCGACTGACCATACCGTGCTTCACCGGATTGAAATGCACGTAGTCCATGTGCGCCTGCATGTCTTCGTCATCACGAGTCAGATGCTCCCAATAACGCCGCTGCCAGATGCCACGCTCACCGCGGATCGCGCGCACCGGCGACAAGTGTTCGTCCGTCGGCAGCGCCTTTGAAAATTCCAATTTGACTAACCGCCAGCGCGTTGCGAAATCCGCTTCGCCGGGCGGCAGTTCGATTACGCAATGCAGGTGTTCTGGCAACACCACCCAGCCGTGAATATGGAACGGGTGGCGCGCACGCACCAAGTGCACGACGCGGCGCAACAGCTCGATATGCCGCGTAAGCAGGTCATTACCTCGCCGCCGCAACAGATTAACGGTAAAGAAATAGGTTCCACCAGCATGCCAGGCGCGACGGTAATTAGACATCCGGCGTGAGCGCAGTCGAAGGCAAGCGGCGCAATGCGCTGCGCTTATTGCGCCCTACTCGGGCAAGCGGGTTCACAACAACCCCCGCTCCGCAAACGACAACACGCCGCTGCCGGCGACGATGAAGTGATCGAGCACGCGGATGTCCACGAGTGCCAACGCCTGCTTCAAGGCCTGCGTCAGCGTTTCGTCGGCATGGCTGGGTTCTGCGACGCCCGACGGATGGTTGTGCGCGAGGATCACAGCGCCCGCGTTGTAATGCAGCGCGCGTTTGACCACCTCGCGCGGATAGACGCTGGTCTGCGTCAGCGTGCCGCGGAACAGCTCCTCGGTTTCGATCACGCGGTTTTGCGCATCGAGGAACATCGCGACAAACACCTCGTGCGGCAGGCTTTGCATTTTCAGACGCAGATAATCGCGCACCGCGGAAGGCGAGTTGAGCGCGTTGCCGGCGGAGAGTTTTTCGCGCAGCGCGCGGCGCGCCATTTCGACCACCGCCTGCAGTTGCGCGAACTTCGCGCGGCCGACGCCGGGCAAACGGCAAAACTCCTGTTCGCCCGCCGCGCAGAGTGCCGACAGCGAACCGAATTCGATCAGCAGGTCGCGCGCGAGATCGACCGCGCTGCGGCCGCTGACACCGATGCGCAGAAAAATTGCCAGCAGCTCGGCATCCGACAATGCTGCCGGCCCTTTCGTCAGCAGTTTCTCCCGCGGCCGGTCATCGACCGGCCAGTCTGCGATGGTCATGCGCGCCTCCCGCTGTCCCATTGGATGAAGAGAAAACGCAGCCGTGAGCGGCAACGCCGTCAATCCTAGGGCCTAGTCCGCCGCCGCCCGCCGCGCGGGCGTGACATCAGGGTCGCCCCAATTGGTTTACACTTGTGGCCCTGTTTGCATGTGACGGTCTGAACTCATGGCACAAACCACCGACAAACGCATCGTCCTCGGCATCACCGGCGGCATCGCTGCCTACAAGGCCGCCGAACTGGTGCGCCTGCTGGTTAAAAACGGCACCGACGTGCAAGTCGTGATGACAGAGGCAGCCTGCGGCTTCATCACGCCGGCGACCTTGCAGGCGCTCTCCGGCAAACCGGTCTACACCAACCTGTGGGACGGCCGCGTCACCGACGGCATGGCACACATCACGTTGTCACGCGGCGTTGATGCGATTGTTGTCGCCCCGGCTTCGGCGGACTTCATGGCCAAGGTCGCCAACGGCCTCGCCGACGATCTGCTCTCCACGCTGTGCCTTGCGCGCGAATGCCCGCTGATGCTGGCGCCGGCGATGAACCGGCAGATGTGGGAGAACAAGGCGACGCAACGCAATGTGGCAACGCTCGCGCGCGATGGTGTGGCGCTGCTCGGCCCCGCCAGCGGCGAACAGGCCTGCGGCGAAACGGGGCCCGGCCGCATGCTCGAAGCCGGACAAATCTTCGAAGAAATTCAATCACAGCTCGCCCCCAAACTGCTCGCCGGCAAAAACGTGCTGATTACCGCCGGCCCGACGTTCGAAGCACTCGATCCGGTGCGCGGCATTACCAACCGCAGTTCCGGCAAGATGGGGTATGCCATCGCGCGCGCCGCGCTCGATGCCGGTGCGAAAGTCACCCTGATCTCGGGCCCGGTGCATCTCGACCCGCCGGTGTCGGCGCGCGTCGAACGCGTCGATAGCGCCGCGGAAATGTTCGCTGCGGTGAAAAAACATGTGAAGTCGGCGGACATCTTCATCGGCGTCGCTGCCGTGGCCGACTACCGCCCGGAACGCGTCAGCACGCAGAAGATCAAGAAGACCGATGGTGACATGCCGCTGCGCCTGATCCAGAACCCGGACATACTGGCGTGGGTGGCCGCGCAGGCGAAGGCGCCGTTCACCGTCGGCTTCGCCGCCGAGAGCCAGAAGCTCAACGAATTCGCCGATGCCAAGCGCCGCCGCAAGAAAGTGCAGCTGATGGTGGCCAACCTTGCGCAACACGCCATCGGCGCCGACGACAACGAAGTCACACTGCTCGACGACGCCGGTCTGCACAAGCTGCCGCGTGCGCCGAAAACGGTGGTGGCAAAACAGATCGTCGCGCACCTTGCCGCGCTCGTGACGCCACGCAAAAAAAACAAGCCTCATTAAGCATTGCCTATCCTGCCGACAAAGGCAAAATATGCGTCGTCCCCGCGAAAGCGGGGACCCGGGGTTTCATTCTGGATTCCCGCCTTCGCGGGAATGACGAAGTGGAGCAGCGTCATGCGGGCATGTAATCGTCAATAATCGAACTGCCGACGAAACGCGGATTTACAATCCGGCCGTTGTCTCTGTGTTCTCTGTGCCCTTCGTGGCAAATAGAAAAATATGAAAAAACTCGACGTCAAAATTCTCGATCCGCGCATGCGCGGGCAACTACCGCAATATGCCACGCCGGGCTCGGCCGGCCTCGACCTGCGCGCCTGTATCGACACGGCAATCACGCTGGCGCCGGGCCAGACCGAACTGGTGCCGACCGGCATCGCCATTCATCTCGACGATCCGGGTTACGCCGCCATCATCCTGCCGCGCTCGGGCCTCGGCCACAAACACGGCATCGTGCTCGGCAATCTGGTCGGTTTGATCGATTCCGACTATCAGGGACAAATCTTCATTTCGACCTGGAACCGCGGCAACAGCGCCTTTGTGTTAAACCCGATGGAACGCCTCGCCCAGCTGGTGGTGGTGCCGGTGGCACAGGTCGAGTGGAACGTCGTCGAAGATTTCGCCGGCAGCACGCGCGGCGCCGGCGGCTTCGGCAGCACCGGCAAACATTGAGCCAACGATTGACTGCGCCTTGAACGCCGCCACCGAACCCGCACTGGTGTTGTTTGCGCATGGCGCGCGCGATCCGCAGTGGGCCGAACCTTTCAAACGCATTCAGGCCGCAATCCGCGCGCGCCGCAATGGTGCCGTTGTTGAACTGGCGTTTCTCGAATTGATGCAGCCGGCGCTGGCCGATGCGATCAATCAACTGGTCGCCGACGGTCACCGCCGCATCACCATCGCGCCGCTGTTCATGGCGCAGGGCGGGCATCTGCGCAACGATCTGCCGAAACTCCTCGACTCGATCCGCGCTGTGCACGCCGGTGTCGAAATCACCGTGTTACCGGCGGTGGGCGACGTCGAAACCATTTTGAACGCGATCGCCGACTGGCTGGTCGGCGCATTGCCGCGCTGATGCGTCAAACCCGGACAACCGATCGGAACATCATGAAAACACCGCTTCGTTCCCTGCTCTTCGTCCTGCTGCTCGCTGCCGGACCGGCATCCGCCGCCGAAAATACGGGACTGCCCGAGATCAATCTCACGATCAACAAGCAAACACTGATCGCCGAGGTTGCCGCCAACGACAACAGCCGCACCATCGGCCTCATGCACCGGCGCATGCTGCCGGAGAATCGCGGCATGCTGTTCGTGTTTCCCTACACCACAGCGTTGAGCTTCTGGATGATGAATACGTTCATCCCGCTGAGCATCGCCTATCTCGACGAAGCCGGCGTGATCATCAACATCACCGACATGAAACCGCAGACCACCGATCCGCATCCGTCATCGCGGCCGGCGCGCTATGCGCTGGAAATGAACCAGGGCTGGTTTGCCAAACGCGGCATCAAGGCCGGCGCGAAAGTCGAAGGCATCGACAAGTCACCACCCGCCCAATAAAACGGTTTTTGCAACTACCAAAAAAAACGCACGGGCAAACCCGTGCGTTTTTTCTTCCCGCGCCAGGCGCGGATAAGGATAAGGCCGACCGGTCAGAACCCGGCGTTCTGCTGTGCCACCATGCAGAACAGCATCGGGATCGACAGCATCGTGTTGATGCGCGAGGTCATGCCGGCAAGCTTGGCCGCGGCGGCCTTCTCTTCCGGTGTAACCGTGACGATACCCAGCGCCTTCTTCTGATTCGGCCAGATGATGAACCAGACGTTAAACGCCATGATCAAGCCAAGCCACATGCCGATGCCGATGGGCTGGAACGGTTTGGCCAGCGCGAGCGCGTTGCCGAGGTAACCATTCATGCCGGCGACCAGCAGGCCGGTCACCATCGTTGACAGCGCGGCCCAGCGGAACCAGAACAGCGCGGTCGGCGCGATGACTTTGCTGACGGCGGGTTTCTGCTCGTCCGGAATCTTCGGCATCGACGGCGTCTGCACGAAGTTGAAGTACCAAAGCAGACCGATCCACATCACGCCGGACAACACATGCAGCCAGCGCATGACGAATGCCCACCACGCGTGATCGCCGAGTTTTGCTCCGACGTCACCAAAAATGCCGAAAATGACGGCCAGCAAAATAATGCCGGCGATGATCGTCTTACCGAGTGACGAAAAAAAAGCTGCCATGGTCCCTCTCCTTTTATTTGTTGGTTGGAACTGCTGCTCCGCGCGCATCTTAGCACAGGGCGGCACTGCCGCAGGAGGCGTAATACCGCAACTGAATCATGGGTATTGCCGGCAGATGTACCTTATTCAAAATCAATAAATACGCTGCCGTCCTCAAGCTTCGATGCGAATGTGCGTGCGCAACCGTGATCGGGCGCGACTGCATTGCCGTCGTCGAGTCCGATGTTCCAGTTGTGCAGCGGGCAGGCCACTTTGCGCCCGAAGACGATGCCCTGCGACAGCGGGCCGCCCTTGTGCGGACATTTGTCGAGCAGAGCGAACACCTCGTCCGCGGCGTTGCGGAACACCGCGATGTTGCCATGCGCGCTTTTGACCACGCGCGCGCCAAGCTGCGGGATTTCCTCAAGACGGCAGACGCGCGTCCACACCGCTGTTCGTTCCGGTTTCATGACGGCACTCATCAGGCCTCCAGCATTTCAAATTCGCGCGCTTCGACGCCTGCCGCGCGTTCACGCCACGGGTCGGGCTCCCCTTGCAGGGAAAAACGCAGTCGCGCATACAACTCTTTGCGCTTTCCGGCATCGTCAACAATATTGCTCTTGACGTAGTCGAGGCCGACGCGCGCGACGTAATGCACGGTGCGATCGAGGTAACGCGCCTCTTCGCGGTAGAGTTGCAGAAAGGCGCCGGCGTACTCGAGCACCTCCTCGCGCGTTTTCACCTTGCACAGAAACTGCGCGACCTCGGTCTTGATGCCCCCGTTGCCGGCGATATAAATTTCCCAGCCCGATTCAACACCGATGACGCCAACGTCCTTGATGCCGGATTCGGCGCAGTTGCGCGGACAGCCCGACACCGCCAGCTTGACCTTGTGCGGCGCGTACATGCGCCACAAATCCTTCTCCAGATCAATGCCCATCTGCGTCGAGTCCTGCACGCCGAAGCGGCACCATTCGGAACCGACGCAGGTTTTCACCGTGCGCAGCGCCTTGGCATAGGCGTGACCCGACGGCATATCGAGATCGCGCCACACGCCGGGCAGATCCTCTTTCTTCACCCCGAGCAGATCGATGCGCTGGCCGCCGGTCACTTTGACCGTCGGGATCTTGTATTTATCGACGACGTCCGCGATGCGCCGCAGTTCGGCCGAAGACGTCGAACCGCCCCACAGGCGCGGAATGACTGAATAGGTGCCGTCCTTCTGGATATTGGCATGCGCGCGTTCGTTGATGAAGCGCGACTGCCCGTCATCCTTGTATTCGCGCGGCCACGCGCAGAGCAGGTAGTAATTGAGCGCGGGCCGGCAGGAGGCGCAACCGTTCGGCGTTTTCCACTCCATAAAGGCCATGACTGCCGGGATCGTCTTCAGTTTCTGTTCAACGAGCACCTTGCGCGTTTCTTCGTGCGTGTGATCGGTGCAGGCGCACATCGGCTTGTTCTTCGCTTCCGCCGGCTGATAGGCGCCGCCTACCGTCGACGACAGAATCTGTTCGACCAGCCCCGTGCACGAACCGCAGGAACTCGACGCCTTGGTGTGCTTTCTGACGTCATCCAGCGTGAACAGGCCCTGTTCCTTGATCGCCTTGACGATAGTGCCCTTGCACACACCGTTGCAACCGCAGACCTCGGCGCTGTCGGCCATGCTCGCGGCCTTGTTCTGGCCCTGGTGCCCGGCATTGCCGAGGTGGCTCTGACCGAACATCAGATGATCGCGCAGTTCGTGCAGGTTCTGCTTGTCGCGCAACATCTGGAAATACCAGGAGCCGTCGACGGTGTCGCCGTAGAGCACGCAACCGACCAGTTTGTCGTCGCGCAGCACCAGCTTTTTATAAACGCCGCCGATCGCATCGTTAAAGAGAATTTCCTCGGTGTCGCCGCCGCCACTGAAATCGCCGGCGGAAAACAGATCGACGCCGGTGACCTTCAGTTTGGTCGACAGCGTCGAGCCCTGATAGCGGCCGATGCCGAAATTGGCCAGATGATTGGCACAGACCTTGGCCATATCGAAGAGCGGCGCGACCAGGCCGTAGGCCGTGCCGCGATGAGCGACGCATTCACCCACGGCGTAAATGCGCGGATCGTAGGTCTGCATGGTGTCACTGACAACAATGCCGCGATTACAGTAAAGCCCGGCCGCCTCGGCGAGATCGGTGTTCGGGCGTATGCCCACCGCCATTACGACGAGGTCGGCCGGGATTTCACTGCCATCCTTGAAACGTAGCGCGGTCACGCGCCCGGCCTTGCCCCCCTCTGCACTGCCGACAATCTCAGACGTTTGCGTTTTGAGTTTGAATTCGAGGCCCTTGGCTTCCAGCGTCTTCTGCAGCATGCCGGCCGCCGTGCGGTCAAGCTGGCGCTCCATCAGCCATTCCATCAGGTGCACGACGGTGACGTTCATGCCGCGCAATTTGAGACCATTGGCCGCTTCGAGGCCGAGCAGGCCGCCACCGATCACCACGGCGTTTTTGTATTGGGTCGCTGCGGCGATCATCGCGTTGGTGTCCTGGATATCGCGATAGGTGATCACGCCGTCGAGTTTGACGCCGGGCACCGGCAGCATGAACGGGTTCGAACCGGTGGCCAGCAGCAGACGGTCGTACGGCACTTCCATGCCGTCGGCAGCGACGACTTTGCGCGCGACACGGTCGATCTTTGTGATTTTTTTGTTCAGATGCAGCGTGATATTGTTGGCCGCATACCAGTCGACATCGTTCAGCATGATGTCTTGCAGCGTCATCTCCCCGGCCAGTACCGGCGAGAGCAGGATTCGGTTGTAGTTCGCGTGCGGCTCGGCACCGAACACCGTGATGTCGTAGAGGTCGGGCGCGAGTTTCAACAATTCTTCGAGTGCCCTGACCCCGGCCATGCCGTTGCCCACCATCACGAGTTTTGTTTTTTCCATGAGTGCCTGCTCCAGAATTTCTTTAAGCCGAATGCCGTTGCGGCAGCACCGCACGGCTGCGTTTCGCCAAGGCCACGACCCCGCCCACCACGATCAATGCAGGACTGCCGAGCCCTGCTGCAGCCGCTTGCGCCGCAATCGTCGCCACAGTACCGACGACTGAACGCTCCTCTGTTGTTGTGCCGCGCTCGATCACCGCCGCCGGCACAGCGCCGCTACCGGCCGCCGCCAGCGCCGCGGTGATTTCATTGATACGTTGCAGCCCCATGTAAATTACCAGCGTCGTGCCGGTGCGCGCCAGAGCCGCCCAGTCAGGCGCCCCGCCGTCGCGCGCATGCGCGGTGACGAAGGTCACGCCGCGCGCAACCTCACGATGCGTCACCGGGATACCAAGCGAGGCCGGCACGCCCACGCCCGCAGTGATGCCCGGTATCACGCTGCATTCGATGCCCGCCTCAGCCAATGCAATCGCCTCTTCACCACCGCGCCCGAAGACGAAAGGGTCCCCGCCCTTGACGCGCGCCACGATGGACCCGCGCCGCGCCAGGCGGATCATCAGTTTTTCAATGAAGGCCTGTGGCGTCGACTTGCAGCCACCACGCTTGCCGACGGGCACCACGCGCGCATGCGGCGCGTGTTCCAGCACGCGGCGGTCAACCAGGTCGTCGATCAGCACGACGTCGGCCGCCGCCAGCGCGCGCACCGCCTTCAATGTCAGCAGTTCCGGATCGCCCGGTCCGGCGCCGATCAAAAAGACTTTTCCGCTTTCACCGCTCATGCTCGCTCAATCCTCAATCCCGAATCCTCGATCCTGCTTCTAAGCCGCCGGCCGCATCTGTTTTTGATACAGAAATTCAAGCACACGACCGCGCAGGTGGTGATAACGGCTGTCGTTGACGAGTGCGAGGCGATCACGCGGCCGCGGCAGATCGACGTTGACGATGTCGCCGATGGTCGCCGCCGGTCCGTTGGTCATCATGACGATGCGGTCTGACAGGAGCACGGCCTCGTCGACATCGTGGGTCACCATCAACACGGTGCTCTTCGTTTTGGCAACAATCTTCAGCAGTTCGTCCTGCAGATGCGCGCGCGTCAGCGCGTCAAGCGCGCCGAAGGGTTCGTCGAGCAGCAGCACCTTCGGCTCGATCGACAGCGCGCGTGCGATGCCGACACGCTGCTTCATGCCGCCCGAGATTTCGTTCGGCCGTTTGTCGGCGGCGTGGCCGAGCTGCACCAGATCAAGCGCTTTCAGGGTGCGCGCCTTCAACTGCGCCTTTGACTCAGTGGCGCCGAACACGCGCTCTACCGCCAGATAGATATTCTCCGCGCAGGTCAGCCACGGCAGCAGGGAGTGGTTCTGGAACACCACGCCGCGGTCGGGGCCGGGGCCGGCGATTTCGCGCCCGGCGCAGATCAACACACCCGCGGTTTGCACCAGCAATCCCGCCACCAGATTGAGCAGTGTCGATTTGCCGCAGCCCGAGTGGCCGATCAGCGTGACGAACTCGCCCTCGCCGATCGAGAGGTTGATGTCTTTCAGCGCAACGAAGCTGCCGCGCGGCGTTTTAAAAGTCATGTCGATGTTCTCAACGAGTACGAATTTTTCCATGACAGCCCCCGTTTAACGGTATTCGAAGCGGCGTGCGAGCAGCATCAGCATCTGTTCGAGCAGCAGGCCGACGATGCCGACGACGAAGATCGCGATGATGATGTGTTCGACATTGAGGTTGTTCCACTCGTCCCACACCCAGAAGCCGATGCCGACGCCACCAGTGAGCATTTCGGCGGCGACGATCACCAGCCAGGCCACCCCGATCGACAGGCGGATGCCGGTCAGCACGAAGGGCAGTGACGCCGGGAACAGGATGCGCGTGAACACCTTCCATTCAGAGAGGTTCAGCACCTTGGCGACGTTCAGATAATCCTGCGGCACTTCGCGCACGCCGACCGCGGTGTTGACGATCATCGGCCAGATGCTCGAAATGAAGATCACCCAGATCGCCGCCGGATTGGCGGCTTTGAAGACGAGCAAGCCGATCGGCAGCCAGGCCAGCGGCGACACCGGCCGCAGCAGGCTGATGATGGGCGACATCATGCCGGAGAGAAAACGGAAGCGGCCGATCATGAAACCCATCGGGATGCCGATAATGGCCGCCATGCCGAAGCCGATACCGACGCGCCCGAGCGACATCAGAATGTTCCAGCCGATGCCCTGGTCGTTGGGGCCCTTGCGATAAAACGGATCGCTGAAGATGCCGACCGCGGAATGAAAGGTCTTGAGCGGGCCGGGCAGCGTGCTGTGCGCCGCCAGCATCGACCATACTGCGGCAAACATGGCGAGTCCAAACACCACCGGGATCGCCGCGCGGAAAAACGCGGCGATTTCGTCGCCGTATTTTTCCACCAGCGGTGTCTGTCGGCGCACCGGCGGCGCATCGTCATCTCCAGCTGCGGGCGCCGGCGGCGCCACCACCACGGCTGGCGCCGCGGCCGGTAGCGCCGTGCCGAACTTCTCGTGCTTCAATATCGCCGCTGTCATCTCAGGCCACCTTGATTTTGAAACTGCTGGCGTATTTCTTCGGGTCTTTGCCGTCCCACACCACGCCGTCGATCAGTTTCGAGGTGCGGAAATCCGATTTCGGCAACGGCACCTGCGCCGCAGTCGCTGCCTGCTTGTAGATGTCGATGCGGCTGACCTTTTTCGCCACCGCCAGATAGTCGGGGTCTTCCTTCAAGAGGCCCCAGCGGCGGTGCTGCGTCAGGAACCACATGCCGTCGGAGAGGTACGGATAGTTGACCGCGCCATCGTTGTAAAACTTCATGTAGTCCGGCTCGTCCCACTTCTTGCCGATACCGTTGTCGTAGCGGCCGAGCATGCGCGCGAGGATCACGTCGGAATCGGTGTTGACGTAGGATTTGTCGGCCACCGTTTGCGCCGTTTTCTGGCGGTTCGACAGGGACGCGTCGATCCAGCGGCCCGCATCGAGGATGGCGGCCGTCATGGCGCGTGCCGTGTTCGGGTACTTTTTCACCCACTCGTCGGTGGTGCCCAGCGTTTTCTCCGGGTGATCTTTCCAGATCGCCTGCGTCGTTTCGGCGGTGAAGCCAATGCCATCAACGATCGCGCGGTTGTTCCACGGCTCGCCGACACAGAAGCCGTCCATGTTGCCGACGCGCATGTTGGCGACCATTTGCGGCGGCGGCACCGTGATCGTTTTTGCATCGGTGAACGGGTTGATGCCGTGCGCCGCCATCCAGTAATAAATCCACATCGCATGCGTGCCGGTCGGAAAAGTTTGCGCGAACGTGTATTCGCGTTTTTCCTTGTCCATCAGGGCTTTCAGCGTGGCACCGTCCTTGACGCCTTTTTCATTAAGCTTTTTCGACAGCGTGATGGCCTGGCCGTTGTGATTGAGGTTCATCAGCACGGCCATGTCTTTCTTCGGCCCGCCGATGCCCATCTGCACGCCATAGATCAGGCCGTAGAGCACGTGCGCCGCATCGAGTTCGCCGTTGACCAGCTTGTCGCGCACCGAGGCCCACGAGGCCTCCTTGGTCGGCACGATCTTGATGCCGTACTTCTTGTCGAACTCCATCACCGAGGCCATCACCACACTGGAGCAATCGGTGAGCGGAATGAAACCCACTTTGACTTCGGTTTTTTCAGGCGCGTCGGAACCCGCGGCCCACGCCGCGTTGCGTATCGCATCGGGCACCAGGCTCATGATCGCCGCGCCCGTGAGCAGGCTGCCGCGACGCAGAAATTCGCGCCGCTCGTGATCGGCGTTGACTGCAATGTCGGTTTGAATGCCGGTTTGGACGTCATCTTTTGCTCCGTCGCTCATGATTCACTCCTGTCAAAAAAAAGCGGTTCCGCAACGGCGGCCGTTTCAGCGGCCAAAAAAGCAAAACGGCGTCTGTTCCCTGCCGCAAAAATGCCGCAGGAACAGGACGCCGTTGTCCGTTGCCAACACCGGCCCGCCATTGGGCGCGGTGCGTTATGCCGTTACATCAGCAAGCGCTGTGCCATGCCTTTGAATTATTCTTATGTATTTGTTTTATATTAAAGAATAGTCTTTACCAGAACGGCAAAGACGACCCCGCAGACGCACTGTTGCAGTGCACCAATCAGAACTTATGCATTGAAATGGGGTGCAACACAAAACCACGGCTCGCGCAGCACCGTGCAAAGAACTACCAGCGACAGTCGAATTTTTCGCTCAGGCAATCAGGTCGGAAACCGCGATCAGCTGGCGCGCCACATCAACGAGGCGCGAGTTGTTTTCCATCGCGCGCTTGCGCATTGCGCGGTAGGCGTCGTCCTCGGAAAAGCCGCGGCTCTTCATCAGAAGACCCTTGGCACGCTCGATCACTTTGCGATCGGCGAGCTTTTCCTCGATCTCTTCGACTTCGCGTTTGAGCGCATAGTACTGCTCGAAACGCGCCACCGCCGCATCGATGATCGGGCCGATGCGGTCAGCGGACATGCCGTCAACGACGTAGGCGCTGACGCCGGCCTGGGTGGCCGCGCGGATCTTGTCACTCTCGCCGTCGTGCGTGAACATGACGATCGGACGCGGATCGTCGCGCGTCAGCACGATGAGGTTTTCCAGTGTGTCGCGGTCGGGCGAATCGGTGTCGATGATGACGATATCGGGTTTCAACGCGCCGACCTGACGATGCAAATCGAACGTCGACGGCAGATAGGCGACCACCTCGTGCCCTGCGCGCGCGAGCGCTTGCTGCAGCACCTCGGCACGCTCCACTACATCGTCAACAATCATTACCTTCAGCGTCATTGCCCAGCCCTTAAAGGCACATTAAGCCGCTGCGAGGCTGCCGGTCTCCACGGCGACGATCGCCTTGGCCTGATTCATGTCCGTAGTATATCCGGCAGCGAACAAACAGGTCGCCAGTTGGTTGACGATCGGCAGCGGCACCGGCGTTTCACCGGCGAGCGCGCGGCGTATCCAGTCGGCGGTAGCAGCGGCATTGGTGCTGTCCGGCAGCGTCGCGATTTTTTTCAGGGCCGGCGTTTCGGCCTCAAACAAAATCTGTGCCTTGCCTTCGGTCAGATGTTCAATGCGCGGCCGGTTGAGCGGATCGGCGTAGGGTTCACCCTGTGCACCCAGCAACAGCAGGGCATGCGCGCCGGTCGCCAGCAAAAAGTCGCGCGTCAGATCGAGTGAGGACTCCTGCCCGACGCCGACCACGCGCAGGCTGTCGCCTTCGAACGGGTCGATCAGGCGGGCCACCCGGTGCGCGACGGAACGCACGCCGAGGCGCCCGCGCAGCGCGAGCAATTCTGCCAACCCGGGCGCCAGCACCGCGGTGGGCACGAAGGCCACTCCGGGTTTGACCAGCACCTCCTGTGCCTGCGCGAGATTGGCGCAGGGCATGATGCCGAGTTCGCGAAACACATAGGCGCTGGCGATACTGCCGTCGCCGTTCAACATGCCGTGCACCAGCACCGGCACGCCGAAACGCTGCAGCAGCAACGCCAGCAGCGGCAGCAGATTCGGCTGGTCGCGCGCGCCGCCATAACTGGGCAGCACCACCGGCTGCGCCTTGGCCGGCGGCGGCGTCAGGCGAAACAGTCGCTCGTTGATGGCACTGGCATAGCCGGCCAGTTCCATCAGCGTGGTTTGTTTCATCTGCAAGGCCACCAGCAGCGCGCCGAGTTCGAGTTCCGGCACGCCACCGTCGATCATCGCGCCGAACAGCAGTTCGGCATCGCGCTCGGAGAGTTCCGCTTCGGCGTCAACACCGCAGCAGATGGTTTTCAAATATTGTGCGTAGGACATAAATTCAGGATTCAGTAAATTAGATACAGGGCATTTGGGCTAGTTCGGTGCCAGTGCCGATTCATTGATTGAGGAAACACTGTCGCCCCTGCGCGACGAAACTGCGGCCGCTGTATCCTCAATCCTCGATCCTGAATCCTGCTCTTGCGCGCACAGGCGTTTGAGTTCGGGTACGCAGGAGCCGCATTCGGTGCCGCACTTCAAGCGCTCCTGCAGTTGCGCCAGTCCGGCGCCGGTCGCCAGCACGCTGCGGATTTCCGATTCGGCAATGTCCAGACAATTGCAGACAATCTTGCCGCGATTGAAGCTGCCGCGCGGCGGCGACGCCACCGGCGCCAGTATCCACGCGCGCACCGCCTCGGCCGGCGCGCCCTCGACCATCATGTTCTTGAGCCATTCCTGGGCAACGGTTTCGCCCGACAGACAGACGCTTTGCACAATGCCGGCATCGACCAGGGCCGATTTTTCCACACGACGGCGCGCATCGATGTAACGCATGGTGCGTCCGGCGTCGGTAAGATCGAACAGTTGATCGAGCGTGTCGAGCACCGCATCTGCAATCGGCGCGGCTGCATAGCCGTGCAGCATGACCACCGGGTTGTCGCGCCCGCCCAGCGTCAAGGTCGCGTAGTCAAATGAGGACAGCAGCGGTTGCAACGCGTCGCGTAGCGCCTGCACGCCGGATAGCGCAGCGGCGTCAATGAGGCGCATCGCCACCACGCGATGCGGCAAATCGACGGCCTCGACTTCAATCGCCGCATGTTTGAGCTCGGGTTGTTTCGACACCGGATCGACGGCGGCGACAGTCAGCGCATTGACGCCGGCGCCGCGCATGAACTGGCTGCCCCAGTGCATCGGCATGAAGACCTGCCCGGCGCGCATTTGCCCTGAGGCTTCGACGCGCACGATCAGTTCGCCGCGACGGCTTTTCAGACGCGCGGTGTCGCCGTCCTTCAAACGTCGGCGCGTCATGTCGCGCGCATGCATCGACAGCCGCGGTTCGCCGGCGTGATTGAAGAGGCGCGCAATGGTGCCGGTGCGGCTCATGCCGTGCCACTGATCGCGCAAGCGGCCGGTGTTCAATGCCAGCGGGAAACGCACGTCGATCTTTTCAGCCGTCGCGCGGTGTTTGACCAGGGCGAAATGCGCGCGCCCGCTCGCGGTGGGGAAACGGCCATCGGCATACAGCCGCTCGCGTCCCACCGTTGCGCCCTCGGGTAGCGGCCACTGCTGCGGGCCGGCGGTTTCGAGCATGGCATAACTCAGGCCGGTGATATCAAGATCGCGGCCGCGCGTCGTTTCACGGTGTTCGTTGAAAACCTGTTCGGGCTGCGTGTAAGGAAACAGCCGCGATGCGCGCGCGTCACCCAGCACGCGGCCGAGGCGCCGCGCAAAATCCACCGCAATCGCCCAGTCGGCGCGCGCCTCGCCCGGGCCCGGCACCGCCGCGCGCACGCGCGTGATGCGGCGTTCGGAGTTGGTCACCGTGCCCTCTTTTTCGCCCCAGGTTGTCGCCGGCAGCAAAAGATCGGCATAGGCGGCGGTATCAGTATTGCGATAAGCCTCCTGCACCACCACGAATTCGGCGCGTTCGAGTGCAGCGCGCACGCGCGTAACATCCGGCATCGACTGCGCCGGGTTCGTGCAGGCGATCCACACCGCCTTGATTTCGCCGCGCTCGATGGCCTCGAACATTTCAACCGCGGTCTTGCCCGCTTGCGCCGGCACATCCTCCACGCCCCACAGGCGCGCCACCTCGGCGCGATGTTCGGCATTGCCAAGATCGCGATGCGCCGAGAGCAGATTAGCCATGCCGCCGACTTCGCGCCCGCCCATTGCGTTGGGCTGGCCGGTCAGCGACAGCGGTCCCGCCCCCGCTCGGCCGATCTGGCCGGTGGCCAGATGCAGATTGATCAGTGCGGCGTTGTTGTCGCTGCCGTGCGAGAATTGATTAAGCCCCTGGCAATACATCGACAACGTCGCCGCCGAGCCGCCGAACCAGCGCGCCGCCTGCGTAATGTCGTCCGCGCTGACGCCGCAAATCGCCGCTGCCACCTGCGGCGTGGTTTCGCGCACCGCCTGTTTCAACGCATCGAAACCCTCGGTATGCGCGGTGATGTATGGCTCGTTGCACAAACCTTCCGACAACATGACGTGCAGCATCGCGTTGTAGAGCGCGATGTCAGTACCGGGGAGTATCGGCAGAAACAGATCGGCCGCCTCTGCGGTATCGGTGCGGCGCGGATCGACAACGATGATCTTCAGCTCCGGCCGCGCCTGTTTGGCCGCCTCGATGCGGCGAAACAGAATCGGATGCGCGTAAGCGGTATTCGAGCCGGCGATGAACAGGCATCCAGCACTGTCGATGTCGGCGTAACAGGCCGGCGGCGCGTCGGCACCCAGCGTCATTTTGTAACCCGCCACCGCCGAGGACATGCACAGCCGCGAATTGGTATCGACGTTATTGGTGCCAATCAGTCCCTTCGCCAGTTTATTGAAGACGTAATAGTCTTCGGTCAGCAACTGGCCCGAGATGTAAAACGCCACGCTGTCCGGCCCGTGTGCGCGGATGATTTCGGCAAAACGCGCCGCGGCGTGGTCCAGCGCATCATCCCAGCCGACGCGCGCACGCGCCGCAGCGCGCGCGGCGCAACTGCGGAAACTTCGCGCGTGCGTCAGTGGCATCGGCCAGATGCAGCGTCGCGCCCTTGGTGCACAGACGGCCGAAATTCGCCGGATGATCCGGATCGCCGGCCACGCCGGTGATGCGCGTGCCGTCGCTTTCGATCAGCACGCCGCAACCAACGCCGCAATAACAACAAGTAGACTTCGTGTGAGTCATGCACCGTTATTAGCAACCGACGTGCCAAGTTCAAAAGCCATTCAATTCATGATGTTAAATATTACAATTGCGATATGGCGTGGTTTTACGCCTGTTCAAGGTGCATCACCCGGCGGTTCTGCCTCAAGTCGGTGCAACTCGCGCGCGCATCGCTACGCTGATGCGTTATTGCCGCACCGCGACCGCCGTTCACGTTAACTGCGGCAATCGAAAACACGCCACTGTGCAGACGAACTTTACTGTCGATTCATCCGGTTGCGGTCCAGCCGCGGGCACGGGATAAGCCTTGCCATTTGCCATTCCGGCCGCCAATAATCGCGCATGACTCCAATTCAATCATTCGCAATTTCCGTTGATGGCGCCCTTGAACGGCAGCCGGACCGATACTTTGCAGCCGCCGATTGACCACGCCGCGTTCCGTTCGACCTGGGGTGCCGAACCGGTCGACAGTGCGACCTTGCTGTTCGAATATGCAAAATCGAACAACAAGGACCTGCTGGCGCTAAAAATCGCGCTGGAGAAATTTCATTTGCAGGACATCATGAACCATGCGCACCGTATCGCCGGGGCCAGCCAGATCGTTGGGGCATTGGGCGTCGTCGACTGCTGCCGCGAGTTGCAAGCGGCAGCGCGCGACAACGAGTGGCGTGCGATCACCGACAAGGTGGAGGCCCTGCGCCGTGAAATCGGCCGCGTGCACACCTATATCAGTTCGATACAGGCGGCGTAATCCCGCTCAGTCCGGCCGGAACTTGGTTTCCGGCTTGAGCCCCTTCTGCTGTTGCTGCTCGCTGATGCGGCCGTTTTCAAGATAGTTGCCTTCGACCGCGCGTTTGGCCGCCGCATCCCACTGCGGCATCCAGTCACCGAGCGAATAGCCGAACCACGGCGATTGCGGGCGCAGTGCCGGCAGGCCGAGCTTTTCCCAGATGACGCGCGCGCGCTCCATGTATTCCTTCTTCGGCAACGCCAGCGGCGGCATGCCGCCTTTCATCGTCGCGTCCATCAACAGCGTGGAATCTTCTTCGTTGTCGGATTCGCGCTTGGGGCCGTGGCCCTGGCCGCGGTGCGCCAGCGTCTGCACATCCGACACCGGATTCATGCGATAGGCCATCGCCCATAACAGCGTGTCGGCGTTGTCGGCATCAATGTCGTCGTTCACCGCGATGCAGATTTTGCTGCAATCGCCCTTGAAGTAGGCAGAGCCGTAGAGCGCGCGCCAGATTTCGGTCGGCGGCGTGCCCTTCTCGATCGTAATGATGGTGACGCGCAGCAAACCGGTGAGCGGTTCGTGCAGTTGCACGCGCTTGACACCGCGGATACCCAGCGCATCGCGCAGATGCGCGAGGAACAGCGGTTCGTAAGCAACCCGTTTGATTACGCTCGACTCGCTCGGTGCAACCTGGCTGATGTAGGACGGGATCACCGGCTTGGCGCGGTGCGTAATGGCCGTGATGCGCATCGGCATGTTGAATTCTTCGAGCGCGACGTGGCCGTGCGATTCACCGAACGGCGCCTCGGGCTCGACAGTTTCGGTATCGATAAAACCTTCGATGACAATCTCGGCTTCGGCCGGCACCATCAGATCAACGGTCTTTGCTTTGACAATATTGATCGGCGCACCGGCCAGCCCGCCGGCGACATCAAGTTCATCAACGCCGATCGGCAGTTTCTGCGGCCCCATGAAAGCCACATAGGGCGGGCAGCCCAGCACAATCGCGCAAGGCATCCACTTGTCGCCGCGCTTCTGATGTTTCAGATAATGCTGGTAACCGCCGGCGCCGCCGACGCGTGTGGCCATGCGCACCACCAGACGGTCGGGCGCCTTCAATGCGGCGCGGTAGGTGCCCATGTTCTGGACACCGGTTTCCGGATCGCGGGTGATGACGTTGGTTGCCGTCAGCGTCGGCGCCGAATCGAAACCCGGCGTCGAAATCGGAATCGGCAGCCTGTCGAGTCCATTGCCCTCGCCCTGCAATGCGGCGCCTTCGTGCACGACGTCATGACAGGCGGCTTGATCGACAACCACCGGCTTGATTGGATGCGCAATCGCACGGTCCCATCTCGCCTGGATCTGCTCGACTGGCGCGCCCATGCCGACGCTGTAGATCGCGCGATTCGCGGCGATCGCACCGACCACCACCGGGATATCGTACTGGCGGCCGCGGCCGTCGCGGATATTGGTGAACAGGAAAGCCTTGCGGTCCTTTTCCTCCATGCCGCCGACAAACTGCCAGCGCACCAGTGCGTGCATTTCGGCGTCCTTGTCGATCGGCTCATCGATCGTCAGCAGCAGGCCCTGCGCCTTCAGCGTTTCGAGGTGTTCGTGCAGGTCCGGGTAGCCGCGGGGGGTGTTTTTCATGGCGCGCTTTTCATAAATAAGGCTCCAGCAACGTGTGAGATAATCGCGCTCCGCCGGCGGGACAGGCGAGTGATGTGATAAGCGGTCGCTGATTTTAAGCCATAGCGCCCGTGCCCGCACCGGCCACAAACTACTAAATCGACGAAATCCAATGAAGTCTGCTGCATTCGAATATGCGCGCGCCTCTTCGCTCGACGAAGTCTGCGACTGGCTGCGCAAAGACGGTGACGACGCGAAACTGATCGCCGGCGGCCAGAGCCTGGTGCCGATGATGGCAATGCGCCTGACGCGCCCGGCGCGCTTGATCAACATCAACGAAATCGACGCGCTGAAATTCATCACCGTCGAAAAAGACCATGCGCGCACCGGCGCCTGCACACGCCAGTGCGTGATTGCACGTGACGGCGCGCTCGCTAACGCAGTGCCGCTGCTTAAACAAGCGCTCGAATGGGTTGGCCACGTGCAAACGCGCAACCGCGGCACTGTCGGCGGCAGCCTCGTGCACGCCGACCCGGCGGCCGAAATGCCGCTGGTCGCGCAAATCCTCGGCGCGCAAATGGTGTTGCGTTCGCATACCGGCACGCGCACGGTGGCTGCGGCTGAATTTTTTGAAGGCCCGCTGACGACAGCGACGCGCGCCGATGAATGCCTTGAAGAAATCCGCTGGCCGCGGTGGTCTGAAAAACGCATGGGGTCGGCCTTTACGGAAATCAGCCGCCGTCATGGTGATTTCGCGCTGGTCGCGGCCGCCGCGCAAATCGCCGTCGATGAAAACGGCAGCTGCACGCGCGTGAACTTTGGTCTTGCCGGTGGCGGTTACATTCCGATGGCGTTTCCGAAACTCGCCGCGCGCCTCGTCGGCAGCAAACTGGAAGACGATATCGTCGAAAGTGTGGTCAACGACGCGGCGACCGAATTCGATCCCGGTGGCGATCTGCACGCCAGTCCCGATTACCGCCGCCAACTCGCCGCGGTGCTCACCACACGCATGCTGCGTGCCGCCTACGAAAATGCATCGAATTGCAAATGAGCATTTCATTTCACTTTAGCTCCAAATCCCTCACCCCAGCCCTCTCCCAAAGGGAGAGGGTGAGAAAGGCTCTGATTCGCTGACGCGAATCAGAGAAATATCGACAATGGAAAAACTCTACCCGGTCGCCATCGAGGTCAACGGTAAACCACGCAGCGCGCAAGTGCCGGCGCGCTTGTCGCTGGTGGACTTTCTGCGCGAGGAACTGCGCCTGACCGGCACCCACGTCGGTTGCGAACACGGCATCTGCGGCGCCTGCTCGGTCATGCTCGACGGCGATCCGGTGCGCTCCTGCCTGATGTTTGCGGTGCAGGCCGACGGCCACCGCATCACCACCGTCGAAGGCCTGACACCCGCTGACGGCACACTGAGCGTGCTGCAGGACAGCTTCTGCGAAGCGCACGGCCTGCAATGCGGCTACTGTACGCCCGGCATGCTGATCGCCTCACAGGCACTGCTCAATGCCACGCCCAATCCGAGCGAAGAACAGATCCGCGACGCCATCGGCGGCAATCTCTGCCGCTGCACCGGCTACCGCCAGATCGTCGATGCGGTGAAGTTGGCCGCCGGCCGCCTCGCCGAACAAAAGTAATCAGCGCATTATCAAATGAATAATCGCCTGCACAGTTCATCCCTCACCCCAGCCCTCTCCCGCAGGGAGAGGGTGAGAACAGCAAGAATTCGCTATCGCGAATTCTTGCATGATCGATAAATCATGGCCGACGCCAAAAGCCCCTACGGTTTCCGCTACATCGGCGCGAAACGCCGCACCAAGGAAGACCCGCGCTTCGTCACCGGCCGCGGCCGTTTCGTCGCCGACATTGCGCTGCCCGGCATGAAACACGTCGCCATCGTCGCTTCGCCGCATGCCAGCGCGCGCATTGTTTCGATCGACAGCAAGGCCGCGCTCGCCGCACCCGGCGTGCATTATGTATTGACCGGCGAAGAATTCTGCCGCGAAACCGATTCGCTGGCGATCGGCGTCGACACGCCGAAAGTCACGCGCTATGCACTGGCCAAAGACGTCGCGCGTTACGCCGGCGAATGGGTGGTGGCGGTGGTTGCCGATACGCGTGCACTCGCCGAAGACGCCGCCGAATTGATCGAAGTCGAATACGAAACGCTGCCGCATGTCGTCGATCCGGAAATCGCCGTCAATGCCGACAGTCACCAGGTACATCCGGCGCACGGCTCGAACGTGCTGTTCCATCGCCGCTTCGTCTGGGGCGCGGTTGATGAAGCCTTCGACAAGGCACCGAACAAAGTCAAACTGCGCGTGCGCTGGGGCCGCAGCTCGACGGTGCCGATCGAAACCTTTGGTGTTGCCGCGCAATGGGATGCCGGCCGCGAAATCCTCGACGTCTGGGCGTCGATCCAGATGCCGAAGTTTCCGGACCAGCTTGCGCGCGCGCTCAGGCTGCCCGGCAATGCGGTGCGCGTGCATTACGACGTCGACGTCGGCGGCAGCTACGGCGTGAAACGCGGCATCAAGCACACGGTGCTGGTCAGCTATCTCGCCAGAAAACTCGGCATGCCGGTGCGTTTTCTTGAAGACCGCCTTGAGAACATGCGCGGCGGCGACATGCACGGCCCAGATCGTTTGTTCGACATGCAGGCCGCCTTCGACAACGACGGCAGCATACGCGCGCTGAAAATCCGCGCCCTCGACGACGTCGGCGCCTACGCCGGTCGTTCGCCGCTGCAACTCGGCAAACCGGTGTCGGCCATCTGCGGCCCCTACCGCATCAAGGCCGTCGAATACGAACCAACCTCGGTGATGACCAACAAAACGCCGCAGGAAGCGGTGCGCGGCTTCGGCCAGGCGCCGACGAATTTCGCCATCGAGCGCACGATCGACCACATCGCGCGCCATCTCGGCATGGACCGCATCGAGTTGCGCAAAAAGAACCTGCTGAAGAAGGAAGAGTTTCCTTATCTGATTCCGAGCGGCTCGACCTATGACTCCGGCGATTACCACACGGTCCTCGACAAGGCGATGAAGGCGATCGACTACCCGGCGCTGGTGGCGCAACGCGACGCCGCGCGCAAAACCGGCAAACTTGCCGGCATCGGCATTTCAACCTGCCTTGAACCGTCGGGCGGCAACTCGGCCTTCGAGCCGCTGTTCAATCCGAAGAACGACACCACGACGTGGATGGACTCCTGCCTGGTGCGCGTCGACCTCTCGGGTTCGATCACCGGCATCATGGGCACGTCGTCCTCGGGCCAGGGCCACGAAACGCTGGTCTCGACGGTGATCGGCGAAGTGCTCGAGCGCGATCCTGCATCGATTCGTGTGGTGCGGGCTGATTCGTTGAACGCACTGCCGTCGAACAGCCCGGTCGGCAGCCGCATGGCCATCATGCTCGGTGGCGCCGCCGCCGGTGCGGCGCGCAAGATCAAGGAAACCCTGATCGAAATCGCCGCGCACAATCTCGACTGCACGATGGAAACCATCGAATACAAGGACGGCAACGTCACTGTTCGCGGCCACCCGGACAAAAAAATGTCGTGGGACGAACTCGTCGCCATCGCGCACCGCAAATACCATCTGATGCCGCAGGGCCTCGAACCCGGCCTGCAGGCGAAATTCGTCTGGGAAGTGCCCACCGGCGGCGTGCTGCCGACACCCGACGGCGTAGCGCAGATCTATCCCTGCTATTCGTTCGAGACACACATCGTTTACACCGAGATCGATCCCGCTACTGCGAAACCCGAATTGAAACGTTACGTCTGCGGTCACGACTGCGGCGTCATGATCAACCCGGACATCGTGCACGGCATGACGTACGGCGGCATCGCCCACGGCATCGGTGCTGCACTCTACGAAAAGTTTTCCTACAGCGAAGACGGCCAACTCGAAAGCGGCACCTTCATGGATTACCTGCTGCCGAGCGCGCTGGAAATCCCGTCGGTCGACATCGTCGATCATTGCACGCCGTCGCCCTTGACCACGTTCGGACAGAAAGGCTCGGGCGAAGCCGGTTATCTCGGTGCGCCCGCCGCCATCGCCAATGCCATCAACGATGCGCTGGCGCCGCTCAATGCCAGCATCGAAACGCTGCCGATGAGCCAGGATGTGTTGTGGCGCGTCATTTCGGCAGCAAGCGCCGCCGGCACCGGCTCCCGTTAAAATTCCCGCTCCTCCAACCTTCAAACCATAAAACAGACCATCATGAAATCCATCGTTATCGACGTACACGCGCACTTCACCCCGAAATTATTGATTGAGCAATTTGACGGCTCCGCCACAAAATTTCCCGACGTCAAACTGCTGAAGAGCGACAAGGGTGTTGCCATCCAGTTTCCGGGCATCGCGCCGACGCGGCCGATCATGCCCAAGCTCTCGGACCTCGCCGAGCGCCAGTCGTGGATGGACAAGAACGGCATCGACCATCAGGTGATCGGCGGCTGGCTCGACAGCTTCGGTTACGAACTGCCGGCGGCCCAGGGCGCGGCGTGGTCGCGCTTTCTGAACGATTGCATGTGGGAACAGTTCCGTGACGAGCGCCGCTTCTCGCCGCTGGCCACCGTGCCGCTGCAGGACGGCAAACTCGCCGCCGAGGTGCTCGAAGAATCGATGGCGAAGGGTTTCGCCGGTGTGATGGTCGGCACGCTGCCGCACGGCGAGCATGGCGGCAATCTCGACGACGCCTCGCTCGATCCGTTCTGGGAAACGGCGTCGAAACTCAAAGCAGCCGTTGTCATGCACCCGATGTTCGTCTGCGGCGAACCGCGTCTGGCTGATTACGATCTGGTCAACGGCATCGGGCGTCTCGTCGATTCATCGATTGCGGTGTCGCGTCTCTTGTTCTCCGGCCACATTCTCAAATACAGCGGCATGAAGTTCATGCTCTCGCACGGCGGCGCAGCGCTGCCCTACGGTCTCGGCCGCCTCGCGCGCAGTCACGTCGTGCAGGCCGGCAAAGTCGCCGACCCGCGCAAGGGTTTCGCCGCCATGTATTTCGATTCCTGCGTGTTCGATTCGGATTCGCTCGATTATCTGGTGCAGAAGGCCGGCGTCGAACGCGTCATGCTCGGCTCCGACGCGCCCTTCCCGATCGGCGATCCGGAACCATTGAAGGTATTCAAGGATGCCAAACTGACCGACGCGCAGAAACAGACCATCCTGTCGGCCACTGCGCAGACGGTGTTCAAGGTGCGCGCCGACGCGTGGACGCGCAGTTGATCATGAAAGCCGCCGTCACCGTCGCCCTTGCGTTTGCAGCCGCGTTGCCGGCACAGGCGCAAAACTGGCCCACAAAATCGCTGCGCGTGGTGGTGCCGTTCACCGCCGCCAGCGCCACCGACACCATCGCGCGTATCGTTTCCGAACGTCTCGGCGCGCAGTTCGGCCACAACGTGGTCGTCGAAAACCGGCCGGGGGCGGGCGGCACCATCGGCGTCGGCACCGTCGCGCGAGCGGAACCCGATGGCTACTCGATCCTCGTGCATTCGTCCTCGTTCACCGTGACGCCGACTACCTATCCGAACACTTCGTACAACACGCTGCGCGATTTCTCCGGCATCACACCGCTGGCGAACCTGCCCAACGTGCTGGTGATCGCACCCTCACGCAATATCCGCTCGGTGAAAGACCTCGTTGCTGCGGCAAAAGCCAAACCCGGCACGCTGACTTATGCGTCGGCGGGCGCCGGCAGCGCGACGCAGCTCAACGCCGAACGCTTCCGTCTTGGCGCCGGCTTTGAAGGCGTGCATGTGCCGTTCAAAGGCACGCCCGAGGCGCTGACGGAAATTCTCACTGGTCGCGTTGATTATTATTTCTGTCCGGTGATCTCGGTGCTGCAGTTCATCAAGGACGGCAAGCTGCTGGCACTCGCCGCCGGCAGCAGCAAACGTTCCTCGGCGCTGCCCGAGGTGCTAACCACACTCGAAGCCGGCATCCCGAATTCCGATTACAACTTCTACGTCGGCATGATGCTGCCGTCGAAAACGCCGCGCGCGGTGGTCGATACGCTCCATAAAAATGTCGTCACGGCCCTGCAAACGCCGGACACCAAAGAACGTCTGGCCAAGCTCGGTGCGGAACCAATGCTGATGAAGCCGGCCGAATTCGACGCCTATATACGCAAAGAGATCACCTCGAACGCGGCGCTGGTCAAAGCCGCCGGCGTAACGACCAATTAGCCGTTTAAAGAATTCCAAGGCCTCGGAGGAGGACGCAACATGAAACCGACCGGATTACGCTTGTCATGGCTGACGGCACTGCTGTGTGCCGCCGCCGCCACGCACGCGCAAAACTATCCGTCGAAAGCCATCCGCGTCATCGTGCCGCAAAGTGCGGGCGGTTCGAGCGATCTGGTGGCGCGTCCGCTCGCCGCGCAACTGACGCAGTTGCTCGGCCAGTCCGTCCTCGTAGACAACCGGCCCGGTGCCGGCAGCGTAATTGGCACCGATCTGGTTGCCAAGGCAGCGCCCGACGGCTATACGCTACTGGTGGTCGCCGCCTCGGTGACGATGAGTCCGAGTCTCTACAAGCTGCCCTTCGATCCGGTGCGCGATCTGGCACCGATCAGCCAGCTGACTTCGCTGCCGAACATACTCGTCGTGCATCCGTCGCTGCCGGTGAAATCGGTGCAGGAACTGCTGGCCTTCGTCAAAGCGCGTCCGGGCCAGTTGAATTTCGGCTCCAGCGGTGTGGCCACCGGCACGCATCTGTCGATGGAACTGCTGATGCACATGACCGGCATGAAGATGGTGCACATTCCATACAAGGGCGGCTCGCTCAACGTCAACGCGCTGATCGCCGGCGAAACGCAGGTCAACTTCTCGACCATTTCGACGGCGCTGCAACACGTTAAAACAGGCCGCCTGCGCGCACTGGCAGTGTCGACCGCGAAACGCGCCGCTGCCGCACCCGAGGTCCCGACCATCGCCGAAGCCGGTGTCAAAGGCTACGACTACTCATCGTGGATCGGCCTCTTGGCGCCGGCCAAAACACCGCCGGCGATCATCGCGCGGCTCAATACCGAGGCGAACAAGGCCGTGCAGTCGAACGAAGTAAAGGCGATTCTGGCGACCGAAGCCTCGGAAGCGGTGGGCACCACACCCGAAGAATTCGATGCCATCATGAAACGCGAAGTGGCGCGCTGGCTGCAGGTGGTGCAGGCGGCGGGCATCAAGGGCGAATGAATTTTGCAGTCGGCAGGTCTCTGGAACAGAAACAAAAAGACATAACGAAGAGGTGAACGACGTGGCAATCAAGAAAAAAACTCCCGTGAAGAAAACGCAGCGCGCGAGCACGAAAGCCAAACCCGCGGCAAAAGCAAAAGGCAAAGCGCCGCCGCAGCGCGGCTACCCCGACCTGCACGATCACCTGAAGACGCTCGAAAAAGCCGGGCTGCTGATCACGGTCAAGCGCAAGATCAACAAAGACACCGAGATGCATCCGCTGGTGCGCTGGCAGTTCCGCGGCGGCATCGAGGAAAAAGACCGCAAGGCCTTTTTGTTCACCAACGTCACCGACAGCAAGAAACGCAAGTTCGACATCCCGGTGGTGGTTGGCGTGCTCGCCGCCAACCGCGAGATCTACCGTCTCGGCATGAACTGCGATCTCGACAAGATCAACGAGACCTGGATCAAGGCGATGGCGAACCCGATTCCGCCCAAGGTCGTCAAGGACGCGCCTTGCCAGGAAATCGTCATCCAGGGCAAAGACCTGGATAAACCCGGCAATGGCCTCGACGGAATTCCGGTGCCGATCTCAACGCCGGGCTGGGACAACGCTCCGTACACCACGCTCTCGCAATACATCACCAAGGATCCGGACACGGGCGTGCAGAACATGGGCATCTACCGCGGGCAGGTCAAGGCGCAGCGCCGCCTCGGCATGAACCCGTCGCTGGAATTGCGGCCCGGGATATTCGTGCACTGGGAAAAAATGAAGGCGCGCGGCAACAAGAAACTGCCCGCCGCCGTCATTCTCGGCTGCCCGCCCTGCGTGGCATTCACGTCGGCGCAGAAACTGCCGGAAACGATGGACGAACTGCATGTCGCCGGCGGTCTCGTCGGCTGCCCGATCAATGTGGTGAGAGCCAAGACCGTCGATCTGATGGTACCGGCCGAAGCCGAAATCGTCATCGAGGGTTATATCAACACCGAATTCCTCGAGCCCGAAGCGCCGTTCGGTGAATCGCACGGCCACGTCAACCTGCAGGAATACAACGCCTACATGGAAGTGACCTGCATTACGCGCCGCAAGAACGCGATCCTGACCTCCATCATTTCGCAGGTCACGCCGAGTGAATCGAGCCTGATCAAGCGTGTGGCAATGGAACCGCTGTTCTACGACCACCTGCGCAACAAACTCGGTATTCACGGCGTGAAAAAAGTGTCGATGCACGAACCGCTGACGAATTTGCGCAAGGTGCTGGTATTGATCATGGACCGCAAAACGCCACCGACTGAAGTCTGGCGCGCGCTCTATGGCGCGGCGGCCTTCCTGCGCGCCGGCGGCAAGTATGTGATCGCCGTCAACGAGGACATCGATCCGGACAATGCCGACGCGCTGCTGTGGGCGATGTCGTACCGCTGTAATCCCGCGCTCGACCTGCAGATCCTCAACCACCGCGACCAGGGCCACGGCCCGCGGAGTAGCCGCAACGGCGGTCAGGACGCCTCCGTGCTGTTCGATGCGACGTTAAAGGAAGATTTTCCGCCGATTTCGCTGCCCAAACGCGAGTTCATGGAGAACGCGAAGAAAATCTGGGAGGAACTCGGCCTGCCGAAACTCAAACCGCAATCGCCGTGGTTCGGCTATTCGCTCGGCGAATGGTCGCCGGAGTTCGACCGTGCGGCCGAACTCGCGGTGAAAAGCGAATACTTCAAGACCGGTGAGCTGATCGCCAAGCGGCGGCGCAAGGACGTGAAGATGAACACCGAAGTGCGCACGCTCAAAGAGCCGTCGAAAAAACACTGACGGTGCCCGTCGCACAGTTTATTTTTTGATACGTCATTCCCGCGAAAGCGGGAATCGAGAGGATGTCGATTGATGCCAATGTCAGTAACTGGACTCCCGCTTTCGCGGGAGTGACGGTATTTTTAGCCTCGCAATGCTGAATACTCGCGGAGAACCATAATGATCCATAGACGTCAATTTGCAGCCGGCCTGATCACCACACTCATCGCATTCTCGTCGTTTGCGCAAACCTATCCGTCGAAACCGATCCGCCTGCTGGTGCCTTTCGGCCCCGGCGGCGTCGGCGACATCACCTCGCGCGCCGTCATGCAGAAGATGAGTGAATCCATCGGCCAGCAGATCATCATCGACAACCGGCCGAGCGCCGGCGGCATCGTCGCCACCGAAACCGTCGCCAAATCCGATCCCGATGGTTACACGCTGTACCTGATGAACAACACCAACGCGGTGAGCGCGGCGATGTTCAAAAAGCTGCCCTACGACACGGTCAAGGACTTCGAGACGGTGTCGACCATCGGCGGCTTCAGCATCGTCGTGCTGGTCAGCCCTGACTCACCGGCAAAAACCATCAAGGAACTGATCGCGCAGGCGAAGTCCAGCGGCGGCAAATTCAACATCGGTTCGATCAACATCGGCACCACGCAGCATCTGTCGGCTGAGTTGTTCAAATCGATGGCGGCGCTTGACATCACCGGCGTGCCCTTCAACAACACCGCCGGCGTGCTCACCGCATTGCGCGGCAACAGCCTGCAGGTGGCGATGGAATTCCTGCCGCCGGTGCTCAGCCAGATCCGCGCCAACACACTGCGCGCCATCGCCGTGACCTCGCTGACGCGCTCGCCGATGCTGCCCAACGTGCCGACACTTAATGAGAGCGGCCTGCCCGGCTACGAAGTCAATTCGTGGAACGGCATCGCGGTGGCAGCAAAAACACCGAAAGCCATCGTCGAACGCCTGAACAAGGAAATTCACGCCGCGGTGAACTCGCCGCTGATTGCGCAGCGCTTCCAGGAACTCGGCGTCAGCCAGAACCTGTCGACGCCCGAAGGCATGCGCAAGCTGCTGGTGGAGGAAATCGCCAAGTGGAATGCGCTGATCGACAAAACCAAAATTCAACGCCTGTAAGTCAGGCTCGCCCGGCGTGCCGGCGCACTTCGGGAGTAGAATGCGGACATGAGCGACGCAAACATCAAACGCTGGGTTGACGGATGGGAGCACGCAGGCCGTGCGCTTGACGCATTGCGTCGCCGCGAACTTGCGGCGATGACCGACGACGATACACGGCGCGCCATCGCGGATATTTTCTCAAACGCACCACCTGACGACGCGCTGGCGCGAACGACCTGCGGGCTGGTCGAACAACAACGTTTGTTTGCGAGCCTGCGCCAACGCGCATGAACGCGCTGTTTGCCGCCGCGGCGGAAATCCAGAACAGCCTGCAGTGCGCGCGCGAGAAATTCTGTTTCATCGGCGGCGTTGCGTTGCAGCGCTGGGGCGAACCGCGACTGACGCGAGACGTCGATCTCACGCTGCTCTGCCCTTACGGCGCGGAATCGCCTTTAGTCGAGCGCCTGCTCGCCATTTTTGCCCCGCGCATGCCGGATGCGCGCGAATTTGCCCTGCAGCACCGCGTTTTGCTGCTGCGCGCAAGCTCGGGCGTTCCTATCGATATTGCTTTCGGCGGCATCCCGTTCGAGGAACGCGCTGTTGAACGGGCGAGCGAATTTGATTTCGGTGAAGTCCGTCTTCTCACATGTTCCGCCGAAGATTTAGTCGTCTTCAAGTCTTTCGCCGGGCGCGAACGTGACTGGGCAGACATCGAATCGATTGCAATGCGCCAGGCCGGCCACCTCGACTGGACGCTCATCTACAATGAACTCGCGCCGCTTGCGGAATTGCGCGGCGGCAATGCATTGATTACAAGACTGCAGGAATTGCAAAAATCATGAGCACGATAAAAACCATCCTCGCCCCCGATCCCAATCCGGTCAAACCAAAATACACGCCGCCCGCGGGCGCCTGCGATGCGCACTGCCACGTCTTCGGCCCCGGCGCGCGTTTCCCCTATTCGGCAAACCGTACCTACACGCCGCCCGATGCGCCGAAGGAACAACTCGCCGCATTGCATAAACACCTCGGCTTCTCGCGCGCGGTACTGGTGCAGGCAAGCTGCCACGGCACTGACAACGCAGCGCTGGTCGATGCGCTGACCTGGTCGAAGGGCGCATGGCGCGGTGTCTGCATGATCAACGACAAAATCAGTGACGCCGAACTCGAAATGCTGCACTCGGCCGGCGTGCGCGGCGCGCGCTTCAATTTCGTCGCGCATCTGGGCGGCGCGCCCGATCTCGACGTCATCAAGGCGGTAGTCAAACGCATCGCACCACTGGGCTGGCATCTGCAGGTGCATCTCGACGCGCAGGACATCCTGGCCTATCGCGATTTCCTGCTCGGTCTCGACATGCCCTTCATCATCGACCACATGGGCCGTGTCGTCGCCAAGAACGGTCTCGAACAAAAACCGTTCAAACTGATGCTCGACCTGATGAAAGAGGAACGCGTCTGGACCAAGGTCAGCGGCTTCGAACGCGTGTCGTCCACCGGCAAGCCCTTCCACGATGCGATGCCGTACGCGCGCGCGCTGGTTGAAGCCGCACCCGACCGCGTACTGTGGGGCACCGACTACCCGCATCCGAACGTGAAAGAAATGCCCAACGACGGCGAGCAGGTCGACCTCTTCGCGCAGACCATCACCGACGAGGCGGTGCGGCGGCGCGTCCTGGTCGACAACCCGACGCAGCTCTACTGGCCGGAAAAGATCGCGTCCTAGAACGCGCTTTACGTAGCGCAGGCGACTCGCCTGCGCTACGAGGGCTGAAACGCTCGCGCAAACGCGCACTGCCAAGGGAACCCCGACCAGAACCAGTACATTCCAATCGAGGTATGAGTCTGAACGAAGCGGTATTTGAATTTGCTCAGGCAGCTGCTTTCGATCGGTTAAAAATGGTTTTAAACAGAATAGCGCGAGCATTATTCATGCGCCCGGCGGCCTCATTATCGGTTATTTCATGG
>CALQCM020000053.1 GCA_943329075.2 Chitinophaga pinensis
ATTCGAACCTTCGAAGGCAGAGCCGTCAGATTTACAGTCTGATCCCTTTGACCGCTCGGGAACCCCTCCGAACGAAACCCAGCATTATCGCGATTTCCTCTATTACTGTCAAACAGTTGGCAAAGAAATTGCGTGCTTTGCGCAATCCACTGCGATGCGGTTAAAGTAAATACTCGCTCGCCAACGGTTGCTGCATCGCAGCATTTAACCATTAATTCCTTGAAGATTCCTCCAGACCTGCGCTCGCCACAAGAACAATTCTTTCCAAGAAAGTATTTTTTATGAATTTAAAACATTGGCTTGGGATAATTATAACCGCCCTGCCTGGCGCCATGGGTGCGCAGGCGGACGACCAATATCCATCACGCCCGATTCGTCTGGTGATTTCTTATTCCGCCGGCGGACCGGTCGATATCGTCGGTCGCCTGGCAGGGTTGAAACTGTCCGAAGCCCTCGGCCAACAGGTCGTTGCTGACAACCGCGCTGGCGCGAACGGCAATATCGCCACCGAAATCGTCGCTAACAGCACGCCTGACGGTTACACGTTGCTGGTTGGCTCCAATGGCTCGATCGCCATCAATCCCAACCTCTACCGTTCGCTCAATGCCAACCCGCTACGCGACCTCGCCCCCGTCATTTTGCTGGCGTCCAGCCCATTGATCCTGGTGACCCACCCCTCAGTCCCGCCGAACACTGTTAAAGAATTGATCCAATTGGCCAAATCAAAGCCCGGCACGATCAATTTCGCCTCCGCCGGCAGCGGCTCTTCCGCCCATCTGGCGGCAGAATTGTTCAAGGGGCTCGCCGGCGTCGATCTCGTACATATACCTTATAAGGGTGCCGCCCCCGCGCTGACCGAACTCGTCGCTGGACAGGTGCAGGTCATGTTCACCGGCGTTTCCGCGACGCTGCCATTCATTAGGGGCGGCAAACTCAAAGGGCTGGGCGTGACCGGCGAAAAGCGCGTGCCGGTGTTGCCTGACGTCGCTGCCATCGGTGAATCGGTTCCCGGCTATGAAGTGACGACATGGTATGGACTGTTTGCCGCGGCAAAAACCAGCCCGGCCATCGTCGCACGCCTCTATCGCGCGCTGGCCGACGCCCTTTTATCCGCGGACACACGACAACGGCTGGCCGCGCTCGGCGCCGAAGCGGGCGGTCTGCCACCGGAAAAATTTGCGCCCATGATCAAGCAGGAAATCAACAAGTGGGCGAAAGTCGTGAAAGACGCCGGCGTTCGTCCTGAATAATGCAGCAGCGCTTGCTGCTGACCGACAAGCGCACCTAGAATCTCCTGCCACGTCGCAATCGACGCCTACGAATTTGAGGAAAACATTCATGGACACCACCGGCAACGCATCCGGCACCAATACCCCCGCCAAACCTTCCGCAAATCGCAAAACCATGAAGGGCGCCGAAATCATGGTCGAATACCTGATCAAGGAAAAGGTGCCTTACCTGTTCGGCGTGTGCGGCCACGGCAACATCGGCTTCCTCGACGCCGCGGCCAACGCGGCCGACCGCATCAAGACCATCTCCGTGCATCATGAACAGGCCGCCGGCTACATGGCGGACGCTTATTACAAGGTAAAACACCAGCCCGTGGCGACCTACACGTCGTGCGGCCCCGGCTCGTGCAATATGCCGGTCGCGCTTGCCGGCGCGATGATGGATTCGTCGTCCTTCCTCGCCATCACCGGCAACGTACCGACCACACAGTTCAACCGCATGCCGTTTCAGGAAACCGGTCGCTACTTCCAGGGCGACTTCCCCTCGGTGATCCGGCCGCTGGTCAAGAAATCTTTTCAACCGACACGCGTCGAGATGCTGCCGCTGGCGATGAAGCAGGCGTTTGGCCTGCTGCGCACCGGCCGCCCGGGCCCGGTCAACATTGACGTGCCGCTCAATGTGTTTCAGGAATCCGCCGACGTTGAAGTGCCGGATCCAGATCCTTTGGTGATGCAGGGTTCTCCCGGCGATCTCGGCGCCCTCGATCAGGCGCTTGATCTCCTGCTCAACGCAAAACGCCCGACCATTCTGGTCGGGCAGGGCGGCCTCATCGGTGAAGCCTCCGAAGTATTGCTCGAATTCCTGAAACTGCTGCGCATCCCCGTCGTCACCAGCCCGAACGGCAAAGGCACGATTGATGAAACCAGCGAACTGTCATTCGGCCCGATCGGCCGCAACGGTCCCTATGCCGCCAACGAAGCCGCGCGTAATGCAGACGTGCTGCTCGCCCTCGGTTGCAGCTTCGACGACCGGACCACCAGCGCATGGATCAGCGGTTACACGCTGACCATACCGCCAACCAAACTCATCCAGATCGACAATGATCCGTCGGAAATCGGCCGTAACTACCCGCCCTTTCTCGGCATCCTCGGCGACATCCGCGCCAGCCTTGAAGTAATGCTCCGTCGCGCCAAGGAAAAAGTCAAAGCGCCGAAAACCTATGACGACTGGATGACGCGGCTGCGCGACTGCAAAAAAATCTGGGACGATTACCAGAAGCCGTTCACCGAATCCGACGCGACACCGGTCCGCCCCGAGCGCCTGCTGCAAAGTCTCTCCAACGTCATTCCGGAAAACGCATTGTTTGCCAGCGATGTCGGCGTGCACCACAACTGGGTCGTGCAACTTTGGAAAACGCGGCGCCCGCGCCATCTGCTGCAATCATGGGGCTTCGCCTCGATGGGTTTCGCCACCTGCGGCATTCTCGGTGCCAAGCTGGCGCAGCCGGAAAGCCCGGCGATCGCAGTCTGCGGCGACGGCTCGTTCATGATGACGCCGCATATCCTCGCCACCGCCGTCGAATACGAAATCCCCGCGGTGTGGGTGATCTGGAACAACTACGGCTACTGCTCGATCCGCGACATGCAGCTCGGCATGTTCGGTCAGGAGCACGCCACCAGCTTCCAGATCGAACGCACGAAAAAACCCCACAGCACCGACTTCGTCATGCTGGCGAAATCGATGGGGGTTGAGGGCAAACTCGTGCAACGCGCCAGCGATCTCGAGGGTGTGATCGAGACCGCAATCAAGTCCAACAAACCCTATCTGGTCGAAGTATCGGTTGACCGCGAGATCCGCCCGGTCGGCACCGGCACCTGGGAGCTGCCGCCGATCCCGCACGGCGAACCGAATTTCCGCAAACTCGCCGGCCTCGACAAATAGTTGTTCCGGGAATGACACGCGCGCGGCAAACGTCGCGCGCGCCGTCACGCCCTGACGGAAAAATCGGAAAATCGTCATGACTGTTTCAATGCCGGAAATACAAACCCAGCTCGACCGCGATGCCATCACCGATTGCGTGCGGCGCTGGGGCTTCTACCGCGACGGCCACCACTGGGCGAAACTGCGCGACCTCTACACCGCCGACGGCCGCATGACCACGACGTGGACCATCGCCAGCGCGGACGAATTCGTCGCCCATTGCCAACGCATGGCGGAGAAAGGCGGCGGCCGCCAGTCGATGCATTCGCTGGGCGTGACCATGGTCGACATCAACGCCGACCGCGCGATCGCCGAATCGCGCATGACTTTGCTGGTGCGCGGCATGCTCGACGGCATTGAAGTCGATGTCACCAACTACGGCCGCACCTACGACATGTTCCTGCGCTGCGCCGACGGGCAATGGCGCATCCGCGAACGCGTGCCGATGTATGAAAAAGACCGCCTCGACCCGGTCGATCCTTCGGCCGGCATCAAAATCGACGCGGCACGACTTGCGCTCTATCCGCTCGGCTATCGCTACCTCGCTTATCTGCAATGTAGCGAAGGCGCGACCATCACGCCCGATCTGCCGGGCACCGGCACTGAATCGCAAAAGCAATTGTACGCGCGCGGCGCAGACTGGCTCGCCGGCCGTTAATACAATCACCGCTAGCCGGGTGGCAGCTCGAACATCCCCGCGTTCAGCGTGTTGACGAACGACAGCGCATCGTCAAGCTTGACCACGTCGGCGTACTTCGCATGCAGATCGCACAGGCTCAGCGCGTGGCTCGCCTGCGAACGATCGAAACAACCTTCCTCGACCACCGCGATGCGATAGTTGTTGGAAAACGCATCGACCGCCGTGGCGCGCACGCACCCGCTGGTGGTAGTGCCAACCAGCAGCAGACTGTCGACGCCGTGCTGCACCATAAAACTCTGCAACGGCGTGCCGAAAAATGCGCTCGGCTTGTGTTTGGCAATAACGATGTCGCGCGGCTGGGGCGCGATTTCCTGCACGATGGTATTGCCATCGAGATCGCCATCAGCGGTACGCGGCTTTTCCGTCACCCGCGGATTCTTCCACGCCCATGAGCCCGCATCCCAGCCATCGCAGCGGCGGTTGCCCGTGGTGTAGAACACGGGCAGCCCCTTGTCGCGACACGCCGCGAGCAGTCGCGCGATCGCCGCCACACCCGCCCACGCTTCCTCGCCGCAGGAGGCGCGCCAGCGCTTGATCGATTCAAGTATCGGCTCGGGCTTATCGCCGCAGAAAATGTAATTCACGTCGACGACCAGCAAGGCCGGGCGCCGCCCGTAGCCCTGCCGCGCGCCGAAGCCGCCGCTGGCGAAGACCTGCTTGTCGCGCTCGGTCAGATAACGGTCCCACACCTGTTCGCTCATGGCGCCTGTCTCCGTTGCATCAATCAAACTGCCGCCGCAATCGCATCGCCCATCTGCGCAGTGCTCGCAGTACCGCCGATGTCGCCGGTCAGATACTTGCCCTCGGCGATGACGCGTTCGACCGCCGCATCGATCGCTTGCGCTGCCTTCACCGCCAGCGCGTCGCCGTGTTTGTGCCCGAGCCATTCGAGCATCAGCTTGCCCGACATGATCATCGCGTACGGATTGGCCAGCCCCTTACCGGCGATGTCGGGTGCCGATCCGTGCGTCGCCTGCGCCATCGCCTGCGTTTCACCCACGCACATGCCGGGGGCAAGCCCCAACCCGCCGGCGAGACCCGCACCGAGGTCGGTCAGGATGTCGCCGAAGGTGTTGGTCGTCACCACCACGTCGTATTGCTGCGGCTTCATCGCCAGCTTCAACGCGAAACTGTCGATCAACACGTCTTCCATCGTGACATCGGGGAAATCCAGCGCCGCCTTGTGGCATTCTTCGGCGAACATGCCGCAGACCAGCTTGAAGGTCGGCGCCTTGTGCACCGTCGCCACTTTTTTGCGCGGCCGCGTTGCCGCGATTTCACAGGCCACGCGCGCGACGCGGTTGGCGCCGCGCCGCGTCACCACCCGCATGCCGATCGAGATTTCATCGTTGGGCCGGAATTCACCGGCGCCGGCCACCATTGTTCCTGCGCGCGTCAGGCCCTCGGTGGTTTCGCGCACGAACACCACATCCATGCCTTTATGCACCGACGGCAGGTTCGGATAGGAGCGCACCGGTTTTACGCTGGCGAACAATTCGAATTGCTTGCGCAGGTTCGGATTGATCCAGGTCGGGTCTTTTTGCGGATACGCACTGTGGCCGATCGGCCCCATCAGCCAGCCGTGCATGCCCTTGAGCGCCTCGACGGTCTCCGCCGGCATCGTATGTCCGTGCGTGGCGTGCGCAGCGCGCCCGATCGGCAACGGATGCCATTCAATGGCAAGCCCTGTTTTGGCCGCTGCCGCCTTCATCACCTTGACCGTTTCGGGCACGACTTCAAGTCCGATGTCATCGCCCAGCAATATGCCGATTTTCAGCATGCTCACTCCCCGCTCCCTTGATTGGGCCCCGCTCACAGCACACCATCGCAGTGGCGGCAGCCTTTCGCCTATTATAGGGTCTGCCACCAGCCAAACTTTTACCCCGATGAACCTGCAACGCCTGAAATACGCCGCCATCATTCTTACGGGCGTCGCTTCGGCTGCCGTCAGCAGCACGGCGGCGCTGGCGTGGAGCATGGGCGGACACCGCGTCACCGGCGTGATTGCCGCACGCACGCTCGCAAGTACCGCACCGCGCGTTGCCGAGGCGATTGCGCTCATCATGCAATCGCACCCGGCCGCCGCCGCGTTTGAAACCCGCATGAACGACGCCGGCAGCGATCCCCGCGCGCGGCTCGAACGCCTGTTCGCAGAAATCGCCCAATGGCCGGATGAAGTACGTGGCGGCCCGTTCAAACAATTTCATCGCGGCAACTGGCACACCATCGGCCTGCCCTATTTCGTGCCCGGATTTTCCCCGGCAGGCGAACCACCAGTCCCCGCCGAGAACATGCTGTCGGCGCTGCGCGAGAACGCGCGTATCGCCGCCGACACCGCGGCAAGCGCCGCCGACCGCGCGGTGGCCTTGTGCTGGATCTTCCATCTGGTCGGCGACCTGCACCAGCCCCTGCACGCGATCAGCCTTTTCAGCGCGGAATATCCCGACGGCGACCGTTACGGCACCCAGGCCTGGGTATTGCAACCGCATGGCGGCGACGCTGTCAGCCTGCACTATTTCTGGGACAGCGCCATTCAGCGTTCGCAAAATATGCTGGAAGTGGAAAAGACCGCATCGCAACTGGGCGCCGCCCACCAAGCCGAAGCGCTGGACGAAATGCGCAGCCGTCCTTACACCGGGCCGGACAGCTTCGAGCGCTGGACGCGCGAAGAAAGCCACCGTCTGGCGATCAGCGACGCCTACCGCGAGGGGCGCGTGCGTGGCGCAGCGGACAAGAAAGGCGCGCCGCGCCTTACCGAGGATTACGCACACAACGCGCGCACCCTCGCCGCCCGCCGCATGGCGTTGTCCGGTCATCGGCTGGCCGAGGTGCTGCGCGCGATTTTCACCGCGCCGGCAACGCCATAAACGCAACCTAAAACCGGCACAAACACGGTATCCTGTACCCCTGTTCGCACAGACATCCGCAACCGCCATGCCCGCCAACCATTCCGCCACCGTCGAAGGCTCCGTCAGTGTCGAGGAACACTACGCACTGATGACCGAGGTGCGCGACCTGAAGAACACGATCGCGGCACTGCGCAACAAGCTCGAACAGGAACAGATCGAATCCGAAAAAGCCGTGCAAGCGGCGCTCGCGGCCGCCGGCAGTGAAATCGCCCAGTTGAAAGCCACCGCCGCCGCATTGCGCGAAGCGCTGGAACAGGCGCAGATCGACCGCGATAAAAGCGTGCAGGACGCGGTGGTCGCCGCCAACCATGAAATCGTGCAACTGCGTTCGACCGCCGGCGCGTTGCGCGACAGCCTCGAACTGGAACGCGCCGACAAGGCGCGCAGCGTGCAGGCCGCGCTGCGCGATGCCGCCGACGAAATCCAGCAATTCAAGGCCACCATCACCGCCCTGCGCGATTCAGTGGAACAAAAACGCCATGGCAGCTAAACCCGCGAAACAGGCCACGCCGGCAGCGCGCAATAAAAGCGGCGCCAGGTCCGGCGACACAGCAGCCGACAAACGCAGTGGAAAACGCATCAGCGTGCCAGGTGTCCGCGCCAGCCACGACCGCCGTCTGCGTTTCGCCGAACTGCTGCTCGGCATCTCGCAAAAAATGTCGGGCATGGACACGCTCGACGAAGTGCTGACCAGCCTCGTTGAAGTCACCACCGCCGAACTGAAAGCCGAACGCGGCACGCTGTTCCTCAACGATGCCGAAACCAACGAACTGTATTCGCGCGTAGCGCAGGGCAATTCGCACCGCGAGATCCGCCTTCTCAACAACAGCGGTATCGCCGGTCACGTCTTTACTGCCGGCGCAGGTGTGATCATCGACGACGCCTACGCCGACGAGCGCTTCAACCGCACCATCGACGAGCAGACCGGCTTTATCACCAAGAACATCCTCTGCGTGCCCATCATCACCGCCAAAGGCGAGACCATCGGTGTGGCGCAGGTGCTGAACAAGACCGGCGGCCGCTTCAACAAGGCCGACATGAGCCTCTTGATCGCAATGACCACGCAGGGCACGCTGGCGCTGCAAAGCGCGCAGTTTATCGAGCGCATGAAAGCGATCCGCAAGCAGGAACTCGAGTTTCTCGACATCGTCTCCGAGGTTACCTCCGATATCAAGATCGGCTCGCTGTTGCAGAAAGTCATGGGCGAAGCAACGCGCATGCTGAACGCCGAGCGCTCGACACTGTTCCTCAACGACGAAAAAACCAGCGAGTTGTGGTCGGAAGTCGGCCAGGGTCTGTCCACCATGCAGATCCGCCTGCCCAATCACGTCGGCATTGCCGGCGCGGTGTTTACCTCGGGCAAGACCATCAATATCCCGTACGCCTACGCCGACCTGCGCTTCAATCCCGCGTTCGACAAGAAGACCGGTTATTTCACGCGCTCCATCCTTTGCGTGCCGATCGTCAACCAGCGCGGCGTCATCATCGGCGTCACCCAGGTGTTGAACAAACGCGGCGGCCCCTTCACCGCCGAAGACGAATCGCGTCTCAAGGCGTTCACCGCGCAGATTTCGATCGCGCTCGAAAACGCCAAATTGTTCGCCGACGTACAGAACATGAAAAACTATAACGAGTCGGTGCTCGAATCGATGTCGAGCGGCGTGCTGACGCTGGACGATGCCGGCAAGATCGTCACCTGCAATGCGTCCGGTTTGCGCATCCTGCGCGCCGGCGCCGCCGCGGTCATGAATAAAAACGCCGCCGATTTCTTCACCGGCGCCAATGCCTGGCTGCATGAAAAAATAAAGCTGGTCGGCGAAACCCAGCAGCAGGAAGTGACAATGGACGGCGCCATGGAATTCGACGGCGGGAAACTCTCCGCCAACGTCACCGTCACGCCGCTCATCAGCGTCGATCAAAAACGCATCGGCAGCATGATCCTGATCGAGGACATCTCGAGCGAAAAACGCCTCAAGTCGACGATGGCGCGCTACATGGATCCGTCAATCGCCGAGCAGATGCTCGCCGCCGGTGCCGAGGCACTGGGCGGCCGCAGCGTGCCGGCGACCGTGCTGTTCTCCGACATCCGCGGCTTCACGACGCTGACCGAGGAGCTCGGGCCGCACGCCACCGTCACCATGCTCAACGAATATTTCGAGATCATGGTCGAATGCATCCAGAAAGAAGGCGGCATGCTCGACAAGTTCATCGGCGACGCCATCATGGCGGCCTTCGGTATTCCGGTCGGCCATGACGACGACGAAGACCGCGCCGTGCGCGCGGCCATCGCCATGATCCGCAGCCTGGAAGCGTGGAACGTGACCCGTGTCAACGACGGCAAAAAGCCGGTCAACATCGGCATCGGCCTCAACAGCGACGTCGTGGTCACCGGCAACATCGGCTCAAAGAAGCGCATGGACTACACCATCATCGGTGACGGTGTGAATCTTGCGGCACGACTTGAATCGGCGTGCAAGCAGTACGCCGCACGCATCCTCATCAGCGAATTCACACAGAAAAAACTGCGCGGCACCTACCGCATGCGCGAAATCGATCTCGTCGTGGTCAAAGGCAAGACCAAACCGGTGGGCGTCTACGAGATCCTCGACTACCACAGCGAAGAATCCTTTCCGCACCTGATGGATGTCGTCAACCAGTTCAACGACGGCGTGGCCAAATACCGCGCTGCGCGCTGGGACGCCGCGATCAAGGCCTTTCAGGAGGCGCTCCACCTCAATCCCAAAGACAAACTGTCGGAGATTTACATCGAGCGCTGCGAAACGCTCAAGGCCCGCCCGCCCGCCGGCGCCTGGGAAGGCGTCTGGGTGATGGAAGAGAAGTAAAACGCGCGGCCGAAAAAAAAGGGGGCATCGCCCCCGTTTTTTTCGATCTGTGAAAAACTGTCGCTAGGTGAAATCCAGCCGCGTATCAAGCGGCACGCCCCACAGCGGAATCGAATCGCGTCGCGGCACTTCCAGCGGCGGCAGTGCCTCTGCTTCGATTTCATGGTTGCTCAGCACCAGTGCGTCGAACACCGCCTTCGACATGACGATCTCGCCGGCGCGTGCGCGGTGCAGCAACCGTTCCGCAACGCTGACCGCATCGCCGACGATATGGCGCTGCCCGGCGTTTTTGCCGCTGGTCGCCTTGCCGATCACGGCGGTGCCGCTATGCAACCCCATCGAGGTGGCGGCGCGGATGCCGTATTGCAGGCTCCAGGACTCTTCCAGCACCGTAAACTTGCGCTGGATGTCCTGCGCCGCCTGCACCCCGCGCATCGAGTCGTTTTCGCCGTCGAAGGCCGCAATCAGATTGTCGTTGAGCACATCAATCACCACGCCGCCGTGGTGTTCGACAGCAGCCGTCACCAGCGTGAAGAATTCGGACAGGCGGGCGATCACCACCTCCGGCTCCAGCATTTCCGAAATGCGCGTGAAGCCACGTGTTTCGACAAACAGGATCACCAGCGGCGCCCTGACCGGGACGCTGAAATCGGATTGCAAGGCAGACATATTTTCTCTGTGTCCGTTGGTTATTGCGCCGACTCATTCTAGCGCATGCGCCGGCAGATGCCGTTCAGCGCGGCGATAAACGGTATCACCGCGCAGATACACGGTCAGGCCATCAGCAAATGGCGCAGTGCGCGCACATTGCGCAGCTTCTCGATGTTCCAGATCGCATCGACCAGTTCGCGCGCGCGCCGCTTGCCGATCACCGGCACGCACAGCAGATAACACTTCTCGTCGACCTCATCGCGCGTCATCGGGTTCTGCGGCGTGCCGCGCACATCCGGCGTGTGGTGGCGCAGCGTGCGGCCGTCGCGCAGCGTCAGTTCGACGATGCCGCCGCGGCGTGGCAGTGCCTTCTGCAACTCGTCATCACCCTTGAGTTCGATGCGGCGGCGCATTTCCAGCACCTTCGGATCATTCATGCGTTTCTCGTCGTGCGCTGCTTCCAATGTGGCGCTGCCGTCGAGCAGCATCACCGCCACCATATACTGCATATTGATGTCAGGCATGCTGCGGTTGTCGGTGGTGCGTGCGCCCTGGTGCGAAACCCGCACCAGCACCTTCTCGACGTCCTCCGCCTTGAACTTGTTGTTCTTGAGCAGATACGACAGCGAATCGAGCGGCGCCTGGATCGGGCTGCCGACCGTCCAGCGCTTGATGTTGGTGTTAACGATTTCATAGGTTTCGCCGAGCCCACGCACAAACTGGTCCGGATTGCTCTTCGGCCCGAAGGCGAAGAACAAATTGCGCTCGCCGCTGAACACATCGTCGATGCCGGTCATGCCCGACGCCACCATGTCGGCAGCCGTCGCACCATTGCGCGCCGGCATGCCGCCGAACAGAAAGGCCTTTTCGACGTGCTCCAGGTCGCGCGCATAGTTGGACAGCCCCGAAGCCTGCTGCGCCGTATAAGACAGAACATGGCGCACCTGCGTTTCGGACAGGCCGGCAATCGCTGCGGCCGCAGCCGCCGCGCCAAACGAGGTGCCGATGGCGTGGGTATCGCGCCCTGCATCCGCCATTGCATAACCGCCCAGCGCCAGTGAAGCGCGCGTGCCGATGTCGTAGCCCAGCGTCACCGCGCGCAACAGTGTCATGCCGTCGCATTGCATGCGTTCAGCCATCGCCAGCGCTGCCGGCACGATGGCGCAACCTGGATGGGTCAGTGAAGGCGCATGCGAATCGTCGGTTTCGTCGGAATGCGCGAGCATGCCGTTGATCATCGCCGCATTCACCAGCGACAGCGTCAGGCGCGAACCGGCCACACAGGCCTCGGGTTTGCCACCGAGCGATTTTGCGTAGGCCAGCGCTTTTTGCCCGGGCAATAAATGCGATCCCGACACCATCGCCGACAGGGAATCGAGCAAATGGTGCTTGGCATGCTCAATGACATTTTCCGGCAGCGGATTCTGCAGCGCATGCGAGATATACAGCGAAACCCGCCGCATGACCGGCGAAATCGGCCCGGCCACCGGCGCCTCACCTTCAGCCGCGCGGGCGATCGGCCCCAGGGCCGCCAGCCAGGCGCCGGCGACGGCGCGCTGCAGCAACTCACGCCGCGACAAGCCGAAATTTAATGTGCTCATGATCCGCCTCCGGTTGTTTTATTGATTTTCAGAATATCAGTGGTGCGAAAACATTGGACAGCCGGCTACCGGCATGCGCGCGCGCATCACGGTGCCGGTCGCCGATTCGGTAATGTAGAGATCGCGGCGGTCGGTGCCGCCGTAGGCCAGATTCGTATTGATATCGCCGGCGCAGGTTTCCACGCGCAAAAGCGGCACACCTTTTTTGCTGAACAGCAACACATTGCCGCTGCGCGCATGCGACACCGCGAGATTGCCTTCGACATCCATCGCCAGGCCATCAGGCCCGCTCGGCCCGTAGAGCTGAAAAAACACGCCGACCTTGGTCAGGCTACCGTCTTGCATCAGCGGCCCGCGCCAGATGCAATTGCCGCGCGTCACCGCGATGAACAACGCATTCTCCTCGGGGTTCATCACCAGGCCGTTCGGACTCGGCACCGTGTTGATCAGGCAATCGAGCTTGCCCGCCGCCGACAGGCGATAGACGCGTCCCGTCGGGTCGTGCATGCCGGTCTGCCCCTGATCGGTGAAATAGAGATCACCATTCGAGGCAAAGAACAGGTCGTTGACGCCCTTGAAACTCTCGGAATTGCGCCGCCCCAGATACGGCTCGATTTTCCCGCTCGCCGCATCGAGCACCATGATGCCGTGCCGGTAGTCCGTGATAAAAATGCGGCCGTCCTTGTGGATCTTCAGACCATTGGGTTCGCCGTCGTATTCCGTCACCAGCGTCCACTCGCCGGCCGGTGAAATGCGAAACACGCGACCGAACGGAATGTCCGTGACGTACAGATCGCCGCTGCGGTCGAACGACGGCCCCTCGAGAAACGAATCGATATCCGCGCCGCCGCTGTTCGCCTCGACCCACGGCGTGACCACACCACGCTTGCGGAATTTGTCGGGCATGCGCGAAAACACCTCGGCCCTGACCGTCTGCAGCGGAAACTGAAACATCACTCGCTCTCCCTTCGAAGCCAACGCGTCCACGACACGCGCCGCGTTTCTCGGTAGCATAGCGGACTTGCCAACCACGTGCAGGAGCTAGATTGATGAAACTCGCAATCCCGGGCTGGGACATTCCGACATTGGCCGTCGCCGGCAGCAGTGAGCGCATCGCCGTGCGCCGCATTTTCTGCATGGGCCTCAACTACCACGACCACAAAAAAGAAATGGGCATCACCACCGACGTGCCGCCCTTCGTCTTCACCAAGGCCACGCCGCACGCCGTCGGCTGCGAGCCCGACCGCGTCACCGATATCAAATATCCAAGCAAGACCACCAACTACCAGTGGGAATGCGAGCTCACCGCCGTCATCGGCAAGACCTGCGCCAACGTGACCGCAGCACAGGCCAACGACTACGTGTGGGGCTATGCGGTTGGCCTCGACATGACGCGCCGCGACCTGCAACTGTGGACCAAGGACAACAGCCTGCCGTGGGAAATCGGCAAGGACGTCGAACAATCGGGGCCCGTCGGCGCCGTGGTGCCCGCCTCGAAAATGGGCCATCCGACCAGCGGCGCACTGTGGCTCACCTGCAATGGTGTGACCAAACAGAAATCCGACATCGGCCAGATGATTCTGGACACGCCGCACCTCGTCGAGTGGCTGTCGTCCTACTACACGCTCGAACCCGGCGACATCATCATGACTGGCACGCCGGGTGGCATCGGTCCGGTGAAGGTGGGGGACATCGTTGAGGCCGGCATCGGCGATCTGCCGGTGCTGAAGGTACGCATCGTCGCCTGACAAGCAACCTCTAAATTCGCCGGCGGCAACAATTTGTAGGGCGCAATAAGCGTAGCGCATTGCGCCGGATGAAATACATTCGGCGCAATGCCTTTCAGTTATTGCGCCCTACTGGACTTCGGACTCCCCTGCGCTACTCGGCGGCTCTCAGGGGGAATCCGTATTTGGCGCGCCGCACTTCGTTTTTGTGGCGCAGGCGACTCGCCTGCGAGAAGCGCCACGCGTAATCAGCTTCCCGGGATGATTCCTGCCGGCTGCGCCAAACAAAAATCCGCAATCTCCCCCGGCCGGCACTTCCACACCCGTTCCATCAGCTTGTTCGAAAAACAATGCTGCAACGCCCGCCGCAGCGGCCGCAGGCGAAATGGATAGCCGAAGGTATGCGGATGGATAGACACATTGAACACCAGCGGATGTTTTGCACTCTGCTCGACCATCTCCTCGAACTGATCGACCAGCATGTCGCAGAATTCGCGCGCACTGTGCTGGCGATGGATGATCTGCGGTGAATCATTGAGCTCGACCGGATAAGGCACCGACAGCAGCGGGCCGGCGCGCGTCTTCAGCCACATCGGCTGGTCATCGCAGGGCCAGTCGGAGGTATAGACGTAGCCCGCCTCCTTCAACAGATCCAGCGTCCACGCATGCTCGTAGGAGCCGCCGGAGAACCAGCCGCGCGGCGGCCGCCCCTCGTGGCGCGCGAAGGTTTCAGTCACCTCGCGAATCAGACGCGCCTCGTCCTCCTCCCAGCGAAAATCGTTGAGATTCTCGGCGTTGGTGCGACCGTGCGCGATGATTTCGTCACCGCGCGCGCGGATGCGCTCGAAGATCTGCGGCGCTTCACCGTAGAGCAGGCTGTTGGTGTTGTGCACCAGCGGAATGTCGAGTTCGTCGGCGAGATCGAACAGGCGCCAGATGCCGATGCGGTTGCCGTAATCGCGCCATGAATAATTGCGGTTGGTCTGCGGCTCGCCGTGTTTGGCGTTGTCGTGACCACGACCCTTGCCGAAAGCGTGTACCGCAATGTTCGTCGTCAGACAGAACGCCAGGCGCTTGCCGCCCGGCCAGGAATAATCCTGGCGCTCGATGATCGGCAGATAGTCATAACGTCCATGGTGCGGAAGCTTAATAGTCATCATCTATTCCCGTTCGGCGCCGCCGGCCCCATCCGTCGCTCCCGCGAAAGCGGGAGCCCAGATCTGGATTCCCGCTTTCGCGGGAATGACGGATTGGTTATGTCCGCAGGTTCAAAAACGAAATGCTAATCCACCTTGGCGCCGGATTCCTTAACCACCTTCGCCCACTTGGCGACATCTTCGCGCACGAAATGGCCGAACTCGTCCGGCTTCATCGGCTGCGGTTCGGCACCGAGCGATGCCAATCGCTCCTTGATATCCGTCCCGCCGAGGATCGCCACGATGTCGGCGTTGATCTTCGTCACCAGTTCTTTCGAGATCGCCAGCGGCGCGAACACGCCGTACCAGGAATTGACTTCATAACCGGGCAGGCCAGACTCGGCGACGGTCGGCGCATCCGGCAGCAGCGGCGAACGCTTGAGGCTGGTCACGCCGATGACGCGCAGCCGCCCCGACTTCACATAGGGCATGGCCGGCGGCAGGCCCATCGACGCCATTTGCACCTGCCCGGCGAGCAGGTCGCTGACCATCTGCCCCGAACCGCCTTTGTACGGAATGTGCGTCATATCGACTTTCGCCATGGTCTTGAACAACTCCATCGACAGATGGTTGGGCGAGCCGTTGCCGGCCGAGCCGAACAACAACTCGCCCGGGCGCGCTTTCGCCAGCGCGATGAGTTCCTTGATCGATTTCACCGGCACCGACGGATGGATCGCAATCAAACTCGGAAACGCCGCGATGTTCGTGACCGGCGCCAGATCGCGCGCGAGGTCGTAGCGCAGATTCTTGAACAGGCTCATGTTGATCGCGTGCGGCGCGCCGGCCACCAGCAGCGTGTAGCCGTCGGCCGAAGCCTGTTTGGCCACAAACTCGGCACCGATATTGCCGCTGGCGCCGACGCGGTTGTCGGCAACCACGATCTGGCCCCAGCGCTCGTAGAGCTTCTGCGCAACGATGCGCCCGAGCACATCGGTAGCGCCGCCGGGCGCGAACGGGATGATCATGCGCACGGTCTTGGTCGGATAATTGTTGGAAGCGTCCTGCGCCGCTGCCACCATCGGCGCCAGCAGTAAAACCAGTCCAGCAGTAACGACTCTCACGATTCCTCCGCGCGTTCGTATTGGGCGCCGTCATTCTGCCACAGGCCAACGCCACGCGTGCGGTCGCTGCGGTAGAATCGTCCGCTTCATTACGGAGGAGATCGCATGAGCACCACAACGCCACTCTCGCGCAACGTTACCCGCCTCGGCCACCTTGATCTGCCGGGTTCCGGCCAGGTCTATGTGCACGACAACTATGCCTACCTCGGCCACCTGCCGAACAAGCAGGGCTTGGGCACCAGCATCATCGACATCTCCGATCCGCGCAAACCCAAAGTGGTGTCGCAGATCAATCTCGAAGACCCGACCTCGCACAGCCACAAGGCGCGCGTGATCGGCGACCTGATGATCACCAACAGCGAACGCAATATGACCAAGATCGGCCGCAAGGCCGACGAGTTGCCGGGTCTGCGCACGCGCCTCACAGCCGAACTCGGCCGCGAGCCGAACCACGCTGAACTCGCCGACCGGCTGGGCGTCAGCGCCGCGGACATCCCCGCGGTGGAAGAAGCACAGCGCAACCCGTACAACATGGGCGGCTTCAAGCTGTGGGACGTTTCCGACAAAAGCAAACCGAAACTGATCTCGTTTCAAAAAACCCACGGCATCGGCGTGCACCGCTTCGACATGGATGCCAACTACGCCTACATCTCGACCGAGGCGCCGGGCTACATCGGCAATATCCTCGCCATCTATGACATCAGGAATCCGGCCAAACCCGAAGAAGTTTCGAAGTGGTGGATGCCGGGCCAGAAGGAAGGCGAGCACAAATCATGGCCGGGCCGCCAATACCGCCTGCACCATGCGCTGCGTTCGGGCGACCGCCTGTTCGCCGGCTGCTGGCACGGCGGTGTCCGCATCATCGATGTCTCTGACATCAAGAAGCCGACCACCATCGGCGAGTACAACTACCACCCGCCGTTCCCGGAACCCAGTCACACCTTTATGGATGTGCCCTTCGAAGTCGCCGGCCGCCGCATTGCACTCGCCATCGATGAAGAAGACCACGCACACGACGGCGCCGAGATGGCGCGCCGCCGCGGCCGCCCGCACGGCTGCCTGTGGGTGTTCGACATCACCGACCCGAAGAAAATGTTCCCGCTGTCGATTTTCGAAGTCAGCGAACTTGATACGCCGTTCGCGCGCGCCACTCCCGGCCGCTTCGGCGCCCACCAGTTCCACGAGCGCATGGACGACACGCTGGTCTACTGTGCGTGGTTCGCCGGCGGCCTCCGGATCGTCGATATCGCCGATCCAACCGCACCGCAGGAAGTCGGCCACTACATTCCGGAACCGCTGCACGGCCAGGCGGGCCCGCAGACCAACGACATCGACGTCGACAAACGCGGCATCATTTACGTCGTCGATCGCGGACCCGGGTTCAACATCCTGGAATTCAATCGCAAATAGCGACCCAGGCAACAAAATAAAAAACGCGGGCTGATGCCCGCGTTTTTTATTGCACTATCAGCATCGTAGCCCGTAAGGAGCGCAGCGTATTCCGGGGCAACCACCTACTCGATATGCACATTCGCCGCCTTCACCACCTTCGCCCACTTCGGAATTTCGCGCGCGATGTGATCGGCAAATTCCTTCGGTGTGCCGCCGACGATTTCGGCGCCGAGTCCGGCGAGTTTTTCACGCACATCCGGCATCTGCAGCGCGCGGTTGATTTCGGCATTCAGTTTGTTGATGATCGCCACCGGCGTGCCGGCGGTGGTCAGCACGCCGTGCCAGGTCGTCGCCTCAAAACCCGGCACGCCGGCCTCGGCGATGGTCGGCAGGTCTTTCACCGCGGCGACCCGTTTGTCCGTCGTCACACCGAGTGCGCGCAGCTTGCCCGACTGGATGTGCTGCATCACCGATAAAGAAGTCGCAAACATCATATGCGTCTGCCCTGCCATCAGATCGATCAGCGCCGGCGCCGCACTCTTGTAGGCGATCGCCTCGATCGAGGTGCCGGTCATACTCTTGAAAAGTTCCGCCGCCAGATGCGCGTTGGCGCCGGTGCCGGAATTCGCATAGTTCAACTGGCCGGGCCGCGCCTTTGCCAGCGCGATCAGTTCTTTCACGTTCTTCACCGGCAGTGTCGGATGCACGACGAGGATGTTCGGTTGCGTCGCCACCAGCACGATGGGCGCAAAGTCCTTGATCGGATCGAAGGGCAGCTTCTTGTACAGGCTCGGATTGGCGCCGAAGGTCGCGTTGTTGCCGGTAACCAGTGTGTAGCCGTCGGGTGGCATTTTCGCCGCGAGTTCGGTGCCGATGTTGCCGCCGGCGCCGGCACGGTTCTCGATCACCACCGGCTGGCCGAAGGCCTCGGACATTTTCTGGCCCAGCAGGCGCGCAAGGATGTCGGTCGGCCCCGCTGGCAGGTTGGGCGCGATGAAACGGATCGCCTTCGCCGGATATTCCTGTCCAAAGGCAGCAACGGAAAACGCCGCGCCCGCCAACACTGCGAATATTGAAACGCTGATGCGCGACTGCTTTGACATGCGACTGCTCCTCGTTGAATGCACTGGTTCACCGCAGTCTAACAAACGCCCGCGTAGTCGGCCAACCGCCGCGGGTATACTCTTGCTACCACGTCATTCCCGCGAAGGCGGGAATCCAGAAGGAAGAACTGCGCCCTTGCCTTCGCAGGGACCACGAATATTGATCTTACGGTAATGCAATACTCATTAACACCAGAAACATGAGCACCACTTCGCCTGAACCACCCGTCGTCGCCCCGCCGGATTTCAACCCGCGCAAGCCAAAGATCCGGTTTCCGCCGTTGGCCTGCGACAGCCACGCCCACATCTGCGGGCCGATTGCGCGTTACCCCTATTACGAGCGCCGCATCTATACGCCGGCCGACACGCTGTTGCCCGACTACGAACACATGCTGGACACCATTGGCATCCAACGCGCGGCACTCGTGCAGGGCAGCATCTACGGCAGCGACAACACCGTGTTGCTCGAAGCACTGAAGAATGGCAACGGGCGTTACCGCGGTGTTGCGGTTGTTGCACCCGATGTATCCGAAGCGGAACTGCGCCGGCTGCATGAGTCCGGTGTGCGCGGCATCCGCATGAATATCGTCGATACCAAGGACAACAAGGGCATGCTGCCAATGGCGACGCTGCTGCCGCTAGCAAACAAAATCAAGCCCTTCGGCTGGCACGTCGAGTTTCTGCTGCACGTCGATGAGTTTCCGGATCTCGACCGCACACTGGAGGATTTTCCGGTCGACGTCAGCTTCGGCCACCTCGGTTACATGCGCACCGAGAAGCCGATCGATACGCCGGGCTTTCAGGCACTGCTGCGGCTGCTGAAAACCGGCAAGGCCTGGGTCAAGCTCACCGCGCCCTATCGCATTTCGCCCAATCCGCTGCCGCACGCCGACGTCAACGCGTTCGCCCACGCACTGGTCGCCGCCAACGCCGACCGCATCATCTGGGGCAGCGACTGGGGCCACATCATGCTCAATTGGAACATCCCGATGCCGAACGACGGCGACATCGCTGATCTGCTCGCTGCGTGGGTACCCGACGAAGCCACGCGCAATAAAATCCTCGTCAACAATCCGGCGCAGCTCTACGGCTTCGGCCAATCGTAGAAAACGCGATGTCGGGCACGGCGCCATTTGGCTTTGTGGCGCAGGCGACTCGCCTGCGTCAAATCACATCTGCACGAGGACAGCGTGGCGCTTCGCGCAGGCGAGTCGCCTGCGCCACAACGGCATTTTCAAACTAGCCCGTAGACCGGAGGGAGCGAAGCGTATTCCGGGATGGTGGTGCGCAGACGCGCAATTCGTAGGGCGCAATAAGCGCAGCGCATTGCGCCGCATGCGAATGCTATTCAAACGGCGCAATGCCCGTTGGTTATTGCGCCCTACCTGTCAACGAATGCCGCTGGCGGCGAACAACGCCCTGCCATCGGGCAACGCAAGATAACGCAGAAACGCCAACGCGGCTTCGCGCTCTGTCGTTGCCGTAATCATCGCCGTCGCATACGCCGTGTAATTCTGGATTTCTTCCGGCAATGGCCCGACCAGTTGCAAACCCTTGTCGCAGTACAACAGAATATCGGTGACGCCGCCGAAACCGAATTCGCGTCCCTGCCCCTTGATCAGGTGGTTCATCACCGCGGTGCCGTCGTCGTAGCGCACCAGCTTCGCGCCGAGTTCGTCGTAGACGCCGAGCTTCTTCAGCATCGATTCGATGTAAACACCACTGGAGGCGCGGTTACACACCACACGTTCGGCCGCCAGCAGCGAACGCTTCAATGCAGCGGCGCGCCGTTGCGCGCCACCACACCGGCGCCGACGCGGCCGGCGACAAACCGCACGACACGCGCCACGACCTCTACTCGACGCCCGCCGAAACGAACGCCGCCTTGCCCGCCGGCGTCGCCAGCAGTTTGAGCACCGCGCGCGCGGCGTCAGCAGCGGTTGCGCCGCTCATCACCACCGCCTCGTAGGACGTGTAATTCTGCACGTCAGCCGGCAGCGGCCCGACCAGTTGCAGGCCTTTGGGCACGTACATTTTTATCTCGGTGATGGCGCCGAAGCCGATTTGGTTGCCACTGCCCTTGATCACGTGCTCCATCACCGCGGCGCCGTCGGCATAACGCGTGCTCTTCGCCTTCAGCGGCTCGAGGATGCCCCAGCCGGCGAACAACTTGTCGAGATAGATCCCGGACGACGCGGAGTTATAGACCAGGGTATCTGCGGCGAGCAGCGCCTGCTTCAATGCATCTACGGTGGCGACGTTGGGCGCGGCGACACCGCTGCGCACGATGATGCCAACGCCGACGCGACCAACCGGCACGCGCGTATCCGCCACCACCTTACCCTCTTTGCCCGCCTGCTCAACCACCGCCGGCGGTGCAATCAGCATGTCGTAGACCTCGTTGGCAGCCAGCCGCTTGGCAATCTGCGGCGCCGTGTTGTACTGGACTTTCAGATCGTGCCCGGTTTCGCGTTTCGCCAGCGCGGCGAACGCATGTACGCCGGGTTCCGGCGCGCCCGCACTCAATACGCGCACCTCTGCCGCATCAGCCACGGCCGCTCCCACCGACATGATCAACAGCGCACTAATTATGTTCCGCATGATTCCTCCTGTTATTTTGAATTTGCGAAATATTACGACTCTGGCTACAGCTATTGTTCGCGGCAGGCAATGCCGTCATGGCGCGCGATAAAATGCAGCACCGCTTCAGCACAGGTCGCCGGCGCAATGATCTGCAGGCTGTGTGCGTTGAGCGGGATGCGCACGATGTCGATGTCCGGCACTTTCGCGCGCAGCAGGTCAATATGCTCTTCCTTCGTGATCACACCGGACTGCGGATAAATCGCCAGCACCGGCGCCTTGATTTTCGGCAGGTACGGTTCGGCATCCACATTCGAGGTCCAGATGAAACTGGCAATCATCACGTTGACGTCGGACTTGCCCATCTCGTCGAGCGTCCATGCCAGGAGGCGCGGATCAGCGTCAGCCGGAAAGCGGCGCCCCGCGTTCGACGATTCAATCCAGCCGCGCGTGCCCATTTTGGTCAGTGCCGTGACGCGATCGGGATGCCCTGCGAGTGCGCTTTTCTTGTCTTCTTCCGTCATCGCCACCGGCGACGAAATCACCGTCAGCGTGCGCACGCGCTCTGGACACTCCGCCGCAAACGCCATGCCCAGCGTGCCGGCCGACGACTCACCGCAGTAATGCACCGAGTCGATGCCGAGATGATCAAACAGGTCGTTGAAGTCTTTCACGTAGGCGGCAAGATTGAGGCCGGTCTTCAGATCGAAATCCGTCGACGACTGACCGAAGCCGCGCAGATCAAGCCGCAACACACGATAGAAACGGGCGAGGTATGGCACACAGGCGCGCCAGAATTTGGTTGAGCGCGCATAACCGTGCTGCAAGAGGATGGTCGGTGCCTTCTTCCACGGGTCGGTGTAGTCGTCGAGTTCGTAATACAGGCGCGGTTCGCCCGCGCGTTCGAAATAGGGCATGCAATCCTCCGGGCGCAAATCTTAGCATGCAGTCTTGCCATCGCACGGCAGCTGGCCGAAACTGCCGGTTCGGAGGAAACCCCATGACTGTTTATGCACGCATCGCGATCGCGTTAATTACCGTTTTCTTCTGCCTTGCCGCTGGAGCGCAAGCCTATCCAGCGAAACCCATCCGCATGATCGTGCCGACCTCTCCGGGCGGCATCATCGACATCGTCTCGCGCCTGACGGGCCAGAAGCTGACCGAAGTCACCGGCCAGATCGTGGTGATCGAAAACCGCGCCGGCGCCTCGAACAACATCGGCACCGAATACGTCGCGCGCGCGCCGGCCGACGGCTATACGCTGCTCGCCGCCACACTGCCGCTGGTGGTCAATCCCGCTCTGTTCGAGAAGCTGCCGTTCAACGTCGAACGCGATTTCGCGCCGGTATCGCTGGTGGTGTCCGCGCCCTATGTGATGGTGGCACACCCGTCGCTGCCGGCAAAATCAGTGAAGGAACTCGTCGCATTGGCAAAAGCGAAACCCGGCGCGCTCAGTTATTCGACCGGCGGCTCCGGCACCAATCTGCACATTGCCGCCGAATTGTTTGCGCTGCAGGCGGGCGTCAAGTTGTTGCACATACCGTATAAAGGCGGCGGTCCGGCGCTCGCCGCGGTGATCGCCGGCGAAGCAGCGTTGAGCTTTCCGTCGCTGGGCGCGGTGCTGCCGCAGGTGAATGCCGGCCGCCTGCGTGCGATTGCCATCACCAGCACTCAGCGTTCAACGCTGTTGCCGAAGGTGACGACGATTGCGGAATCGGGTTACCCCGACTATGCGTTTACCAGTTGGGTTGGCGTGCTCGCGCCGGCGGGAACGCCATCCGAGATCGTCGCGGCATTGAATGCGCACATCGTCAAAGCCATGCGCAATCCGGCGGTGATCGAACGCCTCGCTGCGGATGGCAATGAAGTCGTCGCTGGATCGCCCGAACAGTTCGCAGCACTGATCAAAACGGAACTCGCGCGCTGGGCGAAAGTCGTCAAGGCCAGCGGCATGAAACCGGAGTAACAAAGATATTCAAAAACGTCATACCCGCGAAAGCGGGTATCCAGTAAGTAGGATGGGTGGAGCGAAGCGATACCCATCGATACTCGTAATTCAAACCCGATGGGTATCGGCCTTACGGCCTCCACCCATCCTACGAACCAACTGCGTTAACGCGTGCGCCGGCGCACTTCCTCGATCACGGCGCAATTATCGAAATCGCCCTCGCCGTGCTCGACGTTGCCTTCGAGCAGCGTCTGCACAACTTCCATCAACGGCAACGATTGTCCGGCGCGGTGCGCGTAATCGACCATCATGTGCACGTCCTTCAGATGCTGGACGATCTTGCCGTGCGGATGGTAATCGCGGTTGACGTACTTCTCGCCCTTCACATCCATGATCTGCGAGTAAGCGGCCGAGCCGCGCGCGACTTCGAGGAAAGCGCGCGGATCGAGGCCAAGCCGTTCGGCGAACACCAGCCCCTCGGCCAGCGCCGCGCGGTTGAGCCCGAGAATCAGATTAACCGCCAGCTTGGTCTTGGCGCCATTGCCGACCGCACCGGTGAAATAGCGCTTCGGACAAATCGCGTCGAGTATGTCGCCGCAGGCCTCGAACGCAGCGCGCTCGCCGCCGATGAGACCGACGCCATCGCCCTGCACGATCTGCTCGCTGGTGCCGGAGATCGGCACTTCGAGCAGCGTCACGCCTTTCGGCGCGATACGCCCCGAGAGTGCCGCCACCTTGTCCGGGTCGCTGGTCGTCACGTTCAACACGATGCGCGAAGCACCGGCCACTGCGTCGAGCACACCGCCCTCGGCCTCAATGACATCCGCAAGCTGTTCGGTATTGAATACCGCGCTGATGATGCGCGGACAAACACGCGCGACCTCGCCGACCGTTGCCACCGCGCTGCCGCCCAGCGCAGCAAACGCCTCGCGGCGTGCGGCATCGATGTCAAACCCGGTGACCTTGAACCCTGCGCCAAGCAGGCGCTTTGCCAGCGCGGTGCCGACCAGACCCAATCCAACCAGACCCACATTTTCTTTTTCGCTCACGGCAACACTCGCTTTCGGCGTTCAATGGCAGAATGCGGATTATAGCCGCGCCCCGACCACAAACATTTACATCAGGAGGACTCTTGGCCACTCGCAAACCCGTTCGCAGCAAAGCCTTCAAAGCAGGACTCGCCACGCGCAAGAAGGTGCTCGGCCCTGATTACGTCGAACGCTCGTTCAAGAATGCCGATCCGTTTTCAATGCCGTTTCAGGAACTGGCAACGGAATTCGCCTGGGGCAGCGTGTGGAACCGGCCGGGACTCTCACTGCGCGACCGCAGCCTTGTCACGCTAGCGCAGGTCATCGCGCTTAATCGCCCCGCCGAAATCCGCGTGCATCTGCGCGGAGCCATCCGCAACGGCATCACAAAAAAGGAATTGAGCGAACTTTGCCTGCACTCGTTTCTGTATTGCGGCGGACCGGCATCGCTTGACGCGTTTCACGCCATCAGCGCGATGCTGCCGGAAATTGAGAAGTTGGAGAAAGCCGCAAAGAAGAAGCGCTGAAAGCTTTTAGCCACAGACAACACAGAGGACTCAGCTCGTAGGGCGCAATAAACGAAGCGCATTGCGCCGAACGCGTTTCCATCCGGCGCAATGCCCGTTGGTTATTGCGCCCTACAGGTTTTCAGGTTTTCTTTTTCCGGCCGCGCTTGGTGCCACCCGCCATCGCGTCGAGCACCTCACACACCGACGCGGTGTCGTGCTGACTCAATCCCTGCGCCATCGCCGCGTTGAATATCGGCACGCAGGCGGAAAACAGCGGCGTCGGGCAATCGACCGACTTCGCCATGTCGCCGATCACCTGCATGTCTTTCTGCCAGACCTCGACCTTCATCGTTGCCGGCAGATATTTGCGGTCGACCATGAATTTACCGCGCAGCTTGAACACGCCGTGGCCGATCACCGGGCTGGCTGCAAACAGGTCCCAGACCTGCTGCGCGTCGAGTCCCATCTTGCGCGCGAAGGTCATCGTTTCGCCGACCGCGACGTTGTAGATCGCCACCATGTGGTTGGCAATGAATTTCATGCGCATGCCATTGCCGAAGGCACCGACATAAGGCGCGTTTTTCGTAAAGACGGCGAGGAGGTCTTTAACCTTGCGCGCCACCGCCGGCGCGCCGCTGACGAATATCGTCCAGCTGCCTTCTTTCAGGCGCACCGCGGTGCCGCTGATCGGGCAGTCCAGCGTTTGCATGCCGGCCTTCGCCAGCAGCGCCGCCGCGCGCTCCTTGTCGGCAATTGGCAGGGTGCTGGTTTCGATGACAACGGGTTTGCGCTTTGATTTTGCCGCCGCCACCTCATTCGTCACTGCATCGAGTGCGCGCACGGTCGCCAGCGAAAAAATCACGATGTCCGCATTGCCCGCCACCGCCGCGGCGGAGGCCAGCACTTTGCCGCCGGCGCGCTTCAGGCGTTTGCAGGCGTTTGCGTTGAGGTCAAAACCACAAACCTTGTAGCCCGCGGCGAGCAGTGCCTCCGCCATCGCGCCGCCCATGATGCCCAGACCGATCACACCGACTGCAGGTTTCATTTCAGTTCATCTCCAAGGTCAGGCACATTGCCCAGTTCGAGTTGTTCAGGGGCGGCCGGCTTCTGCGTGCGCGCCAGCGCCAGCAACGAGCGCCGTGCCGCATCGGAAACGCCGCCGCCGTGTTTGAGAAAATTCTCCACTGCGCGCTCGATCGGGTATTCGATGCGCTCAAAGCCGCGCAGGCCGAAGAATTTGGTGTCGGGCAGCGACCGTGTCGTCAGTTGCCCCTTTCTCATTTCGATAAACGAAATGCGCGTCTTGCCGATCTTGACCACGATCGCATGGTGCGCATTGTGGTCGCGATAAACGCCGAGCAGTTTGTTGTTGTGCCGGATGTCCGTCTCGTCGAGCGGCAGATGCATCTGGTCGGCCGGCGAACTGCGGCGCCGTGCCCGGCGTATGGTGTTGGTTGCCATAATGGTGTGGGGCGATTCTACACGCACTCAATTCAGACCCGAGCGCGCCGTAAAAAGCGCAACAAAAAGCCGGGTTGCCCCGGCTCTTATTGCGGGCCTGCGCCGCTCAGAATTTGTAGAGCAGGTTCAGCGTATAAAGGTCGGCGTTCATCTTGCCGCCAAAGCCGTCGCCGACGCGGTAACGCTCCCAGTCCGCGCGCATGCCGACGTTGCGGGTGAAATCAAAACCCGCGCCGACACCGGCCTTGTAGCTGATCAGGTTTTTGCTCGGCGTCGGGTTGGTCAACGCCAGGCCGTTCGACGTGAACAGGTCGCGCGTTTTCGAGGACTGCACGCCGAGGCGGGCGAGCAGCGAAAAGCGCTCGCCGAGGGGCAGCGTGCCCAGCACGTCGAAATTGGAACCAACGGTGTTTTTGATCGCCCCGTTGAGTGTCGCCGCGGGCGTGGTCGTCGCGGCGAAGGTGTACGAGCCGAGGTTAAAAATACCGCCCTCGAAAGCGAGATAGGGGTTGTACTGGTAGCCGAGGAAAAACTTGTAGCTGGTTTCTTTTTCGTCGCGCGAATTCGTCGCGATACGGGCGCCGGTGCCGTTCAGCGCGCTGGTGAAGGTGCCATCCTCGATTTTCGCGTTCGACTGGCCGGCGCCGGCGCCGAGATACCAGTTGGCGCCCGCATTCGGTTCGGCCGCCAGCGCGCCTGCGCTCAAAACAGCCAGTGCCGCTACTGCAAACAATTGGATTTTCATAGGGTCCCCGCCGGTTTCCAGTGATTTGACTGCAAGGGGCATAGTGTAGCCGAATTCAACGCACCACACGAAGCGGCGTGCGGCGGATCGAATCGATTTCATCCGGATCGAAAGTCCGTACCATTACCTTGTTTTTTCCCAACGCCTTGACGCGCCGCATCACGCTTTCGCAAAAGCCGATCACATGATCGCTGCTGGCAGGCACCGCCGGAAATACGCCGACGCCGACGCCGATGCTGAAAGTGATCGGCCATTCGTGCCTCACCATCACCTTTTCAAGCTCAATACTCAGTTTTCGCACGACCTGGGTTGCCTCGGTCTCGCCGCTATATGGCAACACCAGCGCGAACTCGTCGCCGCCAAGTCGCGCCACCACATCGGTTTCGCGCAGATTGTTGCTTACCACTTCGCCGATTGCGTGCAGCACACGGTCGCCCTCGCTGCGGCCAAGGCCTTCATTGACGACGCGAAAATAATCGCAGCTGAGGTAGACCACGGAAAACGCCTGTTTGCTGCGCCGGTGGCGCGCCATTTCAACCGCCACCCTCTCATAGAATGCCGTGCTATTGGCGACACCGGTGACAAAGTCAATGCGCGCCGCCTGCTGCAACCGCGTGTGATTTGAACGCACCGCCGCGACGAGCAGCACGATCACCAGGTATGCAAACAAACGATTGCCGTTGCTGATGTAGAAATACACCGGTTCCGAAAACGTCGTGCCGGTCGTCAGTCCGACCTGCACCTGCGCGAACGCGGATAAAAATGCGAACAGTCCGCCCCACCACGGCCCGCAGAACCAGGCCACGCCGATCATCACCAGCATGTAGAGCGCACTCAACCGCAGTTCGAAGGAGGTCATGTAGTCGGCGACAACTACAATCGCCAGCGCGAGGAAGCCTAGCGTGAGGACTGCGGCTTTGACGCCGGTCGTGGCAGCCGCAGAATGCGCGCCACCAGCCATCACCTCCGCGATTTTTTCTTCGACGGTCACGATGCCCTATTGCGACAAGCGCAGCTTCAGCCACGCCGCGATCATGTTGCCGATTTCGGCGGCGTCCATGCCCGGCGTGCGGCCCATGTGCCCGCCATCCGGATAAATGCGTGCTTCTTTCGGCGTGCCGTGTTCCATCAGCAGATAGATGTCTTCCACCGGCGCCTGATCGTCCTTTTTGCCGTTAACTCCCAGTATGGGTGCCGACGGCTTGTCGATCAAACCCTGCGCCACCAGCGACAGTTTCGGCGCGGCCTTGAGAAATTCTTCGAGCGTCTTTACGCCCATTGCCTGGCTGCGCGCTTCGAACAGGCTCGCCGGCCCAAACAGATAGGTTGAAGCGGTCTGCGTCAACGCCGGCACCAGCCACTTCTCTTGAAATCCAAGATGCACGTTGCCGCCGTGGAACACCGCGCCCTTGATGCGTTTGGCCTCGACGTAGGCCATTTTGGCCGCCCAGTAACCGCCGTAACTGCCGCCCCATACGCCGACGCGCGTGCCATCCACATCGCTGCGCGTCAGCAAATGATCGATGAACACCGACAGCGTGCGTTCGGCTTTTGGATCGGTGTAGAGCACCGGATTGCCGCCGGTGCCGGGCATATCGACGGCAAGTGACGCCAACCCCTGACGGCGCAGCGTGGCACTCGCGCCCTGGCGGTCTTCCTTCCAGCCATCGACACCACCCCAGTGCATCACCACCGGCGGCTTTTGCACGCCGCGCGGAATCTGCAGATAACCGGTGAGTTTGCCGCCTTCGAACGGCACCTCGACGATCTGAATCGGCGGGTCGGCGTATTTCGCAAACTTCAGATACATGCGCACCGAGTTGCGGTAGGCCTCTTTTTTGCCCGGCGTGCTCGCCACCGGATAACGGCCGATACGGCAATAATTGAACGCCATCTCGTAGAGTTCGCCGAGTTTTTTGGCATCGCCGTTTTGTTTCGCCAGCGCATCACCCTCGGTCTCGTATTTGAGACCGTACTTGCACCACTGTTCGGCCCAGTGATCGCGATCGGTGCTGGTCAGCGATTTGACAATGGCTTCGGCGTCTTCACGCTTGATGCCTTCAAACGGATTGATGCGCGGCGCGCGGCGCAGCACTTCCTGTTTAACTTCGTCGAGCGTGCGCTCCTGCGCCTTCACCTGCGAGATATCGATCATGAGCACCACCGCAGCAAAAAGAATGGCAAACCATCGGACCTGATGCATGTTAATTCCCCTCCCAGAGACCGGTCGCTGCTTTTGCGCATGTAATCGACCGTGTTTGACAGCATTGTAACCGCGTCCGCGTCGCCGTTCATTGCCGCGCCAATCCGAGGTCACTCAGAATGGCGCGATATTCGGCATATTCGGCGTCGAGGAATTTGGCGAACTCGCGGCTGCCCATGAATGCGCCGTCCCAGCCCTCCTCCTCGACCGCTTTTTTCCAGACATCGCTTTGCACGGCGCGAGAAAACACGGCCTCCCAGTACGCCACCTGCGCGGCACTCAGTCCGCGCGGGCCGATCACTGCGCGCCAGTTCGAGCCGGCGCTGGCCGCACCGCTTTCGCGCAGCGTGGGAATCGTCGCCAGTGTGCCGCCCATGCGGCGCGGCGCGCTGATCGCAAGTACTCGCGCGCTGCCAGCCTGCACCACCGCATTGACCGAGGGCATCGAGCCCGACACCATGGTCAGATGGCCGCCGAGCACCGCCGTGATCGCCTCGGACGCCGATTTGAAGACGACGAACTTCAATCGCTTCGGATCAACACCAGCCGCTTTCGCCGCCACCGCCACCGTCAAATGGCTGGTACCGCCGAGATTGCTGACGCCGATCGACACTGAATCCGGATCTTTTTTCAAACGTTCCAGCAGGTCGGCAACCGTACGGATCGGTGAGTCGGCCTTCACCGTCAGCGTCGTGTATTCGTTGGTCAGCAACGCAATCGGTGTGAAGTCGCTGTGTTTGAGCGGCGACACACCCATCACATAATTGCCGGTCAGCGACGGCGTCGCGATGTCGAAGTAGTGGGCGTCGCCCGCATGCTGACTGACGTAGAGACGCGAGAGGGTCTGGTTGCCGCCGGGACGGTTGACGACGGTGATCGGCACCGGCACGAGTTTGCTGTCCTGGATGCTTTTCTGCACGACGCGCGCAACTTTATCGTTGCTGCCGCCGGCCGCCGACGGCGTGACGATTTCAACCGCCTTGTCCGGCCGCCATGCCGGCTGCGCGAATGCAACCGCCGCCGCCAATGCAAACGCCATGCACGCGATCAAACGTGCCGCCAATTTACTACTCGGCTTTCGCACCGGAGTCCTTCGCCACCTTCGCCCACTTCGCCAGCTCCGCTTTCACAAAGTCGCCGAATTCCGCCGGCGTGCTGCCGACCGGTTCAAAACCAAGCACGGCAATCTTGTCGAGAAACTCCTGCTGCTTGAGATTTTTCAAGATCTCGCCGTGCAGCTTCATGATGATGGCGTTCGGCGTGCCGGCCGGCGCCAGCACACCGTTCCATGCCGGCGCTTCAAAACCGGGCAAGCCCGATTCCGCCACCGTCGGCAGATCAGGCAGCGATTTCGAACGCTTCA
>CALQCM020000054.1 GCA_943329075.2 Chitinophaga pinensis
AACACAGAGAAAAAACCGTTCATGCACACGCCGTTTCTCATCACCTTACATTCAACCTATTGATTTGTAAAGATCTTTAGTTCTAAAAGCCGGGGAAACATCAGCCCTGCCCCTCTCCCACAAGGGGAGAGGGAACCTGCTAGTCAGACATTCTGAAATAGTAAGCAGGCACCGGACTACGACCCGGCGAATTTGAAACCCCGTACCAACACGAAATGATTAACCTGATCGCATTGCAATCAATGGAGCGCACATGGCCAACACCATCACCCTCAAAGTAATGACCTCCAACGCCCTGCGCACAGTCTTCCGCGACCTGCTCCCCGCCTTCGAACGCGCGCACCACATCAAAATCGACGCCAGCTACGACCCCGCCAAACGCGTACAACTGCGGCTCTCCGCCGGCGAAACCGCCGACGTTGCCGTCAGCAACCTGCCGGCGATCGAACGCATGATCAGCGAAAACATCCTCGACGCGACAAGCCGCCGCGAGTTCGCGCACTACGGCATCGGCATCGCCGTCAAAGCCGGCGCAGCAAAACCCGACATCGGCACGGTCGATGCCTTCAAGCGCACATTACTCAATGCGCGCTCGATCGCCTGCACCATCGACGGCGCCAGCGGCATTTATTTCGCCGAATTGATCAAACGCCTCGACATCGCAGAGGCAGTCAACGCCAAAGCCAGCCGCCAGCCCGGCGGTTTGTGCGCCGAGCAATTGCTTGACGGCCGCGCCGACATCGCCATTCAGCAGGTACCGGAACTCCTCGCCGCCGGGCCCGGCATCGAAGTCGCCGCACTGCTACCGGCGGAACTGCAGAAAATGAGCGTGCTCTCGGCGGGCGTGTTCAAGGCGTCGACACAGGCGCAGGCCGGGCGCACGTTCATCGATTTTCTTGCCACGCCGGCATCATTGCTATCGTTCAAAGCGGCGGGCTTCGATCCGCTCTGATACACCGGCGTTGTGCTCCTGCGCCATGACCTCGTGCCACACCGCCATCTGCTCTTCGGAGAGGATGAGTTCGAGCGGACCGATCGAAAACTGCTGCGGCACGCGCGTGCGGCTGAACAGCGGGATCAGCCACGGCTAGTCGACCACGCAGCCGTCGCTGTAGACCGTGCCGTTGCCGAGCAGTTCGTTGAGGCTCTCCGCCACCTGCACCGCGGGCTTGCCATGGGTTTCGAATATGTCGCGCGGCACGCAGTGCACCAGCTCGGCGGAAGCGTCCCAATGCGTCCAGCCCGGCTCGGGTGCGATCAGGCTGCAGTACTGGGGTGGGGCCGGGTTCGAGCACGACGTCGACTGCGATGGGATAGCTGAACGGCCCGAAGCCGGAGGCCTCGATGTTAATGATGCAAGGACGCGCGTTCATGCACTCTCCCTCGCCGCCACATCCTGGTGCAGCGGTTGCTTACAGCCATGCCATATGCATGGCGGGCATCCGGTTATCCGATTTATTCTTGGTCGGCAGGAAAACTTTGACTTGGGTCAATGAGCACGCCTGCGCTTCACACCGTATCGGGGAGCGCACCGGGGCAATATCCGGCCAGCCGGGCCGCGCCCTGCAACCCGAGGAATAGCCGCGGAAAAATCCCGACAGCGCCAATCAGGCTGCGGCAAACCGCTTGTCGTAAGCCGCCAGCAGCGTCGGGGGTATGGCACTGCCCTGCATGGTCTCGATGGTGGCTTCGAGCACAGCGTCTTTGGCGGGAATGAAGGTTGCGGTTGCTTGATCGGTGGCGCGAAAAGGAAAAAGGTGCCGGAGGATGCTGGCTTTCGCAGGCGCTGAACAGTCGCAACCAAACACGCCGGATGTCCCCGCGGGATTACGGGCTATGGAGCCCCTGCGCTCAGCCGAATTCCCGCAGCAATGCGAGCACGCCGCGGCGTTCGGCCGCCGGCGCGAACAGCGGCCGCCTTGCCTGCACGGCCTGCTTGATTTTTTTGTAGAAAGTGCGGTCGCCGGCAGCGCGCGCAATCAACCGCGCCAGCGCCTCGTCATCGCCGAGCGGATAGTAGCCGGGATAACCGGCGCCGAGCATGCCGACGTTGCCGGAGATGTGCGATGCCAGCACCGGCAGGCCCAGACGGCCAGCCTCGCAAATCACGTTGGCACCGCCCTCCATCACAGAGCTGACCACCAGCAGATGGCTCGTCGCCATGCGGCGCAGCGTCTCGGCGTGCGGTTTGCTGCCGAGCCAGTGATAACGCGGCTCGTCGCCCATCCAGCGCCGGGCCGTGCGCGCCATGTCTGCGCTTAACGCTGCACCGAGTTGCAGCAGTTCGATGTTTTCAAAACCGGGCAGATGTCCGAGCGCGAGCGCCGCGCGAAAGGGATCTTTTTCATTGCGCAAATGCCCGACGACTGCGATACGAAAATGCTTGCGCACCGGTTGATGGCGCGCGCGCGTCGCGGCGGATTGATAGATCACCCGCGTCTTCGCGCGCAGGTGCGGCGCCAGTTCCCGCACGCCCGCTGGCTGCAGGACCACCAGCCTTGAGGCCAGTTCCATACTGTGCCGCGCCGTCGCATGCGTTTTAATGTCGCGATACAAATCGGTGCCGGTCAGCACCACGATCACCGGACGCTCAGGATGCGCGCGATGGAATTGTTTGACCGCCGCGCTGCTTTTGCGCGCGTGCAGCGCAATCAACACGTCGGCAGGTGCACCATCCCAGCTCGCGGATACCGTGACGCGGTGGCCGCCGCTACGCAGAAAGTCCCGCCAGCGCTGGGCGGTGTGCTGGTTGCCGCTGCGTTTGTCCGCGCCGGCCGGCGTGATGATTTGAATGTTCATTGGATTGTGCGTTCAGCAGGCGGTGATGAGTATAGTAGACTGGCGCCAAGTTACATGAAATTCCCCGCACTCACCGACCCGACCGTACTCGCCGCCGATCTGCGCGCAGCGCGTGCGCGCGCGAACCACATCACGGCCGATCTCGACGGTGAACGCCTGCTCGGCCCCTCGCTCGCCATCGTCAATCCACCGTTGTGGGAAATCGGGCATGTCGCGTGGTTTCACGAATTCTGGTGCCTGCGCCACCGGCAAGACAATGAGCCCGCGCCTTCAATCCAGCCCGGCGCCGACACACTCTATGATTCGGCCAAAGTCGCGCACGACACGCGCTGGCATCTACCATTACCGGACCTCAGGCAAACGCGCGACTATGCGGCCGACGTGCTCGAACGCGTGTTGCACCGTCTTGAGCGCGAAGCGGAAAATCCCGCGCTCCAGTATTTTGTGCGGCTGGCGACCTTGCACGAAGACATGCATGCCGAAGCTTTTCACTACACACGGCAGACGCTCGGTTATGCCGATCCGTTTCCCGTTGAAAATAGCGCCGGCACCACGCCAGCCAGCACACCCGCACGCGGTGACGCCGAATTCACCGGCGGCCGCTGCACACTCGGCGCGATGGACGACGGCCGTTTCGTTTTCGACAATGAAAAGTGGGCGCATGAAATCGAAGTCGCGCCGTTCCGCATGGCACGCACCGCCGTCAGCAACGCCGATTACCGTGCGTTCGTCGATGCCGGCGGTTACGCGCAGCGCGCATGGTGGAGTGAGGCGGGCTGGGCATGGCGCACGCAAACCGGTCTGGATGCGCCGCATCGCTGGCTCCGGCAAAACAAAACATGGCATCTGCACTGGTTCGACCAGACGCTGCCGCTGCCGGACGATCAGCCGATCATGCACGTGAACTGGCACGAAGCGCAGGCCTACTGCCGCTTTGCAAACCGCCGCCTGCCAGCGGCCGCGGAATGGGAGTTCGCCGCCGCCAATGAATCAGCGGGCACCGGCAATCGACACTACCCGTGGGGTGCCGCCAGCCCCAGCGCGGCACGGGCCAATCTCGAAGGCCGCGGACCCGCCGCCGTCGATGCACTACCCGACGGCGATAGCGCGGGTGGTTGCCGCCAGTTGATCGGCAACGTCTGGGAATGGACCGCGGATGTATTCAATCCCTATCCGGGTTTCGTTGCCGACCCTTACCAGGAATATTCGCAACCCTGGTTCGGCACGCATATGGAACTGCGCGGCGGCAGTTTCGCCACGCCGCGACGCCTGATCCGCAACACCTGGCGCAACTTCTACATGCCTGAGCGCAACGACATCTTCGCCGGGTTCCGCAGCTGCGCCATCGATTAGCGCCGGGCTGCGCATTCACTCGCCGCGTATGCCGGCCTCGCGGATCAGCTTGCCCCACTTTGCCATTTCAAGGCGCATGACTGCGGCAAATTCATCCGGCGTGCCGCCGACCACTTCGCCGCCGCCGTTGAAGATGCGCTCTTTCACCTCGATGCGGCGGAGGATTTGTAGCGCGTCCTGATTGAGTTTCGCGATGACAGCCGGCGATGTTTTCGCCGGCGCCAGCAACCCGTTGTAGGCGCTGGCTTCGTAGCCGGGCAGGCCCGCCGCCGCAACGGTCGGCAGCTCGGGCGCCAGCGCCGACGGTTGCGCGCTGGTGACGGCCAGCGCGCGCACGCGCCCCGCGCGCAGATGCGGCAGCACCGAACCCGCGCTCGGAAAACTCAATTGCACTTCACCGGAAGCGAGACTGTTCAGAGCCGAGCCGGTGCCCTTGTAATTGATGCGCACGACTTTCACCTCGGCCATGACGCGAAAGAGTTCGGCGGCGAGATGGTTGCCCGAGCCCGGCGAACTCGTGCTGTAGTTAAGCTCGCCCGGCCGCGCTTTCGCCAGCGCAATCAGATCGCGCACCGATTTCACCGGCAGCGACGGATGCACGACCATGATATTGGGTGAATGGGTCGCCAGCATGACGGGCGCGAAATCGCGCAATGGGTCCCACGTCACACCGTCGCGCAGATAGGGCGAGAGCCACAGCACGCTGGTGTAAAACAACAGCGTGTAGCCGTCGGGCGGCGCCTTCGCCACCAGCTCGACGGCGGCGATCGCGCGGTTCTCGACGATGACCTGCTGGCCGAGGCTGGCGCTCAGGCCCTGCGCCAGCAAACGCGCCACCGCATCCGGATAACCACCGGCCTCGGTGGTCTGGATGCGCACAACTTTGGATGGATAAGATGAATACGGCTGCGCAGCCGCAAGCCCCGCCAACAGCACCGCGGCGGCGGCAAGCCACCGGGTGTGTTGTCTGCAGGCCATCACCATGACAGCAAATTCAGGAAAGCGCAGTGGGTGCTTTCCGCCGGCGCGCCTTACTGCGCGGTCGCGCCCATGAAATCGCGTTTGCCGATTTCAATGCCGTTGACGCGCAGAATGTCGTAGGCAGTGGTGACGTGAAAAAAGAAATTCGGCAGCGCGCGGTTTTGCAGCAGGTCGATGCCGACGAAGTCGGTGTCCTTGCCCATCACCTTGATGGTCAGCTTCTTGGTATCGGTGCCGTCGATCTGCGCCGCGCTCAGGCCCTTGAGGAAAGCCAGGGTTTTTTCGACACGGCTGATCAACTCGGCGAGTGACTTTTCATTCATTTCGTAGGCCGGCGACTCGACGCCGGCCAGCGCACCCGCGCAATTGCGCGCGTGGTCGGTAGCCTGCTGGATCTGGCGCGCGAAGGTGAACATGTCGGGAAACAAGCGCTGGATCATCAGCGTGCCTTCGTCATATTTCTTCTCGGCGTAGGCCGCCTGCGCCTTTTTCATGCAGAAGGCGAGGCCGTTCAGGTGGCGGATGAAAATGGGCACGGAAATATTGAACATCGAAATTGCCATTGCAGCTTCTCCTCGGTTTTGTTTTTCGCGGAGTGCGATTATTTGTCCGGCCGGCCGCGGCGTCAAGCGCCGCTGTGCACAAGCGCCCTTTATCTTTTTCGCCACCGCGTTCACAATGCCGCTGCCATGCCGCTAATCACACGCAAAAACAACGCCACGCTGCAATATCGCGTCGACGACCACACCGACCCGTGGAAAAACGCCGCCACTATCGTCCTGCAGCATGGTTATGCGCGTTCGTCGCAGTTCCTGCAGGCGTGGGTTCCTTATCTGTCGCGCTTCTACAAAATCGTACGCCCTGAGTTGCGCGGCCATGCCGGCTCACCGGTTGATTTCGACACGCTCAAAGACAGCACGATCGCGAATTACGTTGCCGACGTCATTGCGGTCATCGACGAACTGAAACTCGACAACGTCCACTAATGCGGCGAATCATTCGGCGGCATCATCGGCATGGCAGTGGCGGCGGAACATCCCGAACGCCTGCGCACCTTGACCTTCATTTCATCACCCGTCTTTCAGGACCAGAAAAGCCAGGACGTTTACGCCGCGGGCTTTCCCACACGCGAAGAAGCGCTGCGCACGCTCGGCACACGCCTATGGGCGGAGAAGATTTACGGGGCGGCAGATTTTTTCCCGACTGGCACCGACGCGGGCCTGCGCCACTGGTATGTTGACCAGATCGCGCGCACCGATGCTGAAGTGCTGTGCGGCCTGAACGGTTTGTTGCGTCACGCCAGTGCGAAAGATTTGCTGCCGCGCATCCAGGCGCCGGTGCTCGGCCTTTATCCAACCGCCGGCCTGCTGACCAGCAACGAACAGGAGCGTCTGCTGCGCGAAGGCATCCGCGACCTGCGCCTGATCCACCTGCCCTCGGCGTCGCACGCAATCCTCACGCTGTATCCGGCCACCTGTGCCACCCATCTATTGCACTTCGCTGCACAATACGATGGCACCGCCTGTCGCGAAGCATAATCAACGGGGGAACCAACATGTCCACGAGCGCCAAACTTATATTATTTGCAATGCTGTTGGGCGCCGGCATCGCCGCGGCGCAGGAACAATTCCCGTCGCGTCCGCTGCGCATACTGGTCGGCTTCGGGCCCGGCAGCGGCACCGACATCCTTGCCCGCGAGGTTGCGGTCAAAATGGCCGATCACTGGGGCCAGGGCGTGGTGGTGGACAACCGGCCCGGCGCCGGCGCAGTGATCGCCTCCGAGATGCTGGCGCGCGCGACACCCGACGGCCACACCATGGTGATCGTTTCGCTGGGCCACGCATTCAACGCCAGTTATCTGCCGAGGCTGCCCTACGACACGCTGCAAGATTTCGCCGGCGTATCGACGGTGGCCGACATTCCCAACGTGCTCGTAGTCGCGCCGTCGCTCAAGGTCAGGACCATGCGCGAACTCATCGACGCGATTAAGGCCAAGCCCGGGCAGTTCAATTTTTCGTCGGCCGGCATCGGCAGCGCCGCGCACATCAACGGCGAACTGTTTAACCAGGCGGCCGGCGTGAAAGTACAGCACGTGCCGTTCAAGAGCATGCCGGAAGCTCTCACCAACACCATCGGCGGCAGCGTGCAGTTCGTGTTCGCCTCGGTCAGCGCGGCGGTCGCGCTAGTCAAATCGGAGAAGCTCGTTGCACTTGCCGTCAGCACCAAGGCACGTGTGCCCGCATTGCCCGAGGTCGTGCCAATGGCGGAGGCCGGCCTGCCCGGTTTTGATTTCACCGCCTGGTACGGTTTGCTTGCGCCCGCGAATACACCGTCAGCCGTGAAAAATGCATTGGCCGTCGAAGTCGCCCGCATTGTCGCCCTGCCCGACACCCGGGAGCGCCTGCTCGCGCTCGGCGCCACGCCGCGCCCGTCGACACCGGAACAATTCGACACCATCGTGCGCAATGACGTCGCACGCTTCGCTGCACTGATCAAGGTGACAGGGATCAAAGGTGAATAGCTAAGGTTTTTAGTCGATGCCCTTTGCACAATGCGGACAAACCAACTCGCGAGGTAAGAGGTCACGCATTTGGCGTCAAAAACCGCAGAGCTAATATTTGCATTTAAACAAGGATGCGGAGCAAGTCCTGGTGCAGGCAAAGACCATCTCGCTGTCAGCGGCAGCGCAAAATAACTTATCTTTGCAATCCTTATTAATCGAAATTAAGAGAAAAACCAGCCGATTTCCGGGGCGCCTACTTACGGCACGCTTGGCCATTATTACAAATGAGGGTTTCGGCAACGCCTTATAGTTTCGGCATGCAAAAGCTCCAGCACCTTTTTTGGACCGAGCCTGTTGGCCAGCAAGTGCGTTGCGATACGGCGCAAGAAAAACGTTGGCTGGCCAAGTATACCTGTCAGTATCTACTGTTTCCCAGCTAACCCGACCTTCCTAACAAGGTCGGCCCAAAACCGAACCTGTTGTCTCGTAAATGCCGTGCAGTCGTCGAGCAAAGCTCGATCTAATGGACTGGCTCCGCCATTACGCAAAGTATCAACCGCCTTGGAATCCGTGATCGACCGAACAACAGCCAGGCGCAATTTTGCAATTACCACAGGTGGCGTTTTCGCTGGAACATAGAGTCCCTGCCAAGAACTAGATGTCAATTCCGGAAAACCCGCCTCCCCCATGGTAGGCACTTGCGGTAACGATGAAAGCCGAGTGGCGCTAAGTATCGCGAGTGCTTTTAAACGCCCCGACTGCAGGTGGGGTAGCACGGCCGGAGTCGCACCGATACCGACCTGCGTTTCGTTGGAAAGCATTGCGTTGACAACACCTGACGCCCCTTTGTAAGCGATATGCCCGAGGCTGATACCACTACGGCTAGTAAAAAACTCCATAGTCAGGCGCCCATTGCTACCTGCCCCCGAAGACGCAAAGTTCAATTGCCCGGGTTTTCCCTTGGCATAGCGCACAAACTCATCAAAGCTCGACGCAGGCATCGTCGCGTTAACAACCAGCAACGAAGATACGTCGGCAACCACGCTTACGCATTGCAAATCGCGCTCGGTATCAACGGAAAAATCGCGAAACAACACGGGGTTGATAGCAATCGTTCCGACATTGCCAAAAAGGACAGTGTAGCCATCGCCAGGGGCGTTAGCGGCTATTTCGACTGCTATATTGCCAGAAGCGCCCGCTCGGTTATCGATGACGACGGACTGTCCAAGCACTTCTGTCATGCGCATCTGCATGACACGTGCGACAAAATCGGTGGAACCGCCCGGCGCAAACGGAATCAACAAGCGCACCGGGCGGATTGGGTATTGAGCAACCGGCTGCGCACGCACTGCGCAAGCGGCCAATGCTGTAGCGACGAACAATATCAACGTCTGGACGGGACTGAGCGCTTTCATACTCCCCCGATTCCTATCTGAATCAAACGAATTTTTTACGGCGCCATTTTTGCGGTCGATCGCCTGGGTATGCGAGACCACTGACCGACTGACCGAGGTCAACCAGTAACTTGGCGAGTTCGATTGCGCAACGATAACCCTCAAGTACTGGGATTTCCCATCCCATTTCATTGAGTCGCTTTTCGAGGAAGGGTTGCATCCAGTATAGTGCAGAGCAGCCAAAGATGATCACCTCGGCGCCATCCTCTTCAATGGCGGTTACCGCCTCACTGACTGCCGTCTCGAACATTTCAGAGGTGCCACTCTCAATAACCTGATTTTTCTGCGTATAAAGATCGATGGCTGCGTCAAGACCGGGCCGCGCGTGTGGCAGATGCAGGTTGCGGATTGATCCACAACGTTCAGCATAACGATGCTGCAGTACCAGACTGGCGTAATAACTGCTGTGGTTCTCTGCAAGATCAATAACGCTGAATCGGTTGCCTAGGAGACTCGCGACATGCATTTGTGAAAATGCGCATCCTGTAACCGGCAACCGATAACGCCGACCGATTTCTCTAGAAGGATGAAACCCCGGTTCACCGCCACCGAGTAGAACTACGGCGTTGTACTTGCCACTTTCACACGCCTCCTTGACCACGGGAAGGCGCTGGGCCGCAGAGTGCGCAAACTCCTCCTGGTTTTCAACCGGCCAGTCGCCATAGGTTGTCGGTGCGCCGGGATGAAGATCCCATTCGACATCTGCAAGCAAATGCTTGATCTGCTCGTAGTTCATCAACAACTTTTCCTTCGGCCCCTCGTAGGCCGCATGCCGATACGGCGAGTTTTCCGGCAGGCGAAACGCCTGAATCAGCATAAACCGGTAATTGCTGTGCGGTTTCGACATATTTCCCACCCACTCACCTAGCGTATCTTACAGAAAGGCAGCACCGAGGAAACTCGGCGCTCCACTCAACATTTATTCTGCTCGTACCCCCGCATCCTTCACGACCTGAGCCCACTTTACAATTTCCTGATTGATCATCTCGCGCAGCGCGTCAGGAGTACTAGATTCGACTTCGATGCCTTGCTGCAGCAATTTATCGCGCAGATCCTTTTCGCTAAGTATCGCTACGACCTCGCGATTGAGCAATTGCACGATTTGGGGGGGGGTTCCCGCAGGAGCTAACAAACCAAACAAGCCGCGCGCGTCCATCTGAAACCCTGATTCTATCGCAGTAGGAACGTCGGGCAGTACCGGCGAGCGTGCGGTGGTGGTGACAGCGAGGGCCTTCATCTTGCCTGCCTTGACCAAAGGAACATATAGGGGAATGTTGTCGAGTACCATGGTGATACTCCCAACGGTAAGTTCCGGCAGGAAGATTACGGAACTTTTGTAAGGCACATGTAGCAAGTCGATACCAGCGACTTTTTTGTACATCTCGCAGGTCATATGCAAAAGACCGCCCGCTCCTGAGGACGCACAGGAATATTTTCCGGGCGATGCCTTTGCCAGGGCCGTCAAATCCGCCAGGGTATTAGCCTGCATTCCAGGCCCGACAAAAAGGCCGTTGGCAATATGTGCAAACTTGGAAATCGGTACAAAATCCTTACGCAGATCGTAATTGAGGGTTTTGAAATAGGATGCATTGATTGCGTTGGCTGCGAGCGAACTCATAAACAATGTATAGCCATCGGGCGGTGCTTTGGCTACAAATTCCGCCGCGATGTTTCCGGCAACGCCTGGCCGCGCATCGACAATAAATGATTGATTGAGTCGGCGAGTGAGTTGCTCGGCAACCACACGGGTCATGCTGTCTGCGCCGCTTCCAACGCCAAGAGACGTCACCATGCGTGCAAGTTTGTTTGGGTATGGCCGCTCTTGTGCGTTCGCGGAAAGGGAACCGATTATGTAACTAAGCGCTAAGCCGGTCAGCGCCACTATTCTCAAACCATACTTCAAATGCCGATTGGTAAAAATCATCCTTACTCCTCCTGAGTTTATTGGATATAGCCAACGCCTAAGCGGTGTTTCAACAATCGAATTTACCGATCGTCTCAGCCACCTCTTATCGAAAACTGTTGAAAGCAAAATGGCTGCAGGACATCTCTATTTTTATCCTTTACGTCCTGCGTCATCTAACACTCTTAGTCCGCGCTTCTTTTTTGGCACGGTTTTAAGGTTGAATCGATTTCCCAACAGCAATATCAGATTTTCAAGCCCATTCCTCGTAACATCTATTTCAACTGAAGCGCAACAGTCACACACAAGAAATGACAGTTGGTTGTTTTAGGCATAAATATATATATACCCGCACGCGCCCGAACCAACATAATCTCTTTAATAAGATGTTAAACCACCGTCCAACACAAGTGTCTGCCCCGTAACATAAGCGGCTTCTGGACTGGCAAGGTACCTCACTGCAGCGCCGATCTCGTCAACCGTTCCTATGCGACGCACCGGAATGCGCGCCAGCAGCATATTCAGCATATTTGGATCCGCCTGGAGCGCCGCATTTGCTTCGGTCGCCGTGGAACCCGGCGCCACAGCGTTCACCCGAATTCCAAACTCTGCCCACTCTATTGCAAGCATTCGGGTCATGTGCATGATTCCAGCCTTTGAAATACCGTAGGCAGAACGACCGGGAAAACCGACCAGTCCGTGCGTCGATGCGATATTGATAATAGACCCAGGCCTCTTGGCCGCGATCAGATATCGTCCTATTTGCTGACACATGAAGAAGGGGCCAGTCAGAAGAGTGGCGATTGCAGCATCCCAATCCTCGCGCTTGGTGTCGATAACCGAACTCCGATACGAAACGCCGGCTGCATTATTGACTAGGACATCCAGTCGACCCATCGTGTCAGTAACGTTTTTTATCGATTGCTTGATACTGGATTGAATCCGCAGATCCAGCGCGACCGGAAACGCGTGGCCACCAATATCTTTGATATTCGCAATTGTTTTTTCCAAATTTTCAACACGCGTTGCTGAAATTGCGACGTCCCAATTATCTTTGACTAAAGCTAGCGCAATGGCCGCGCCGATACCAGACGACGCTCCTGTCACGAATGCAACGCGCCGCTGGGCATTAGTTTTTTCAATCATCACTAAATTCCTGATTGAGGATGGATTTACAGACTCATGTCTTTTGCAGGCAGCATTTTTTATATTTTTTACCGCTTCCACATGGACAGACATCATTTCGTCCCGCCTGCGGCTGGGACTCGACATCCCCCTTCTTTAACTCCGTCATAAGTCCGTCGATGGAACCTTGGGCACGCCACATCTCACCCATTCGCCTCAAAAAAGGAGCCGTATATGAAAAATATTTCTTCAATCCAGCGCAGAGATAGTTGAGTCCCGCTTCACCATCAGGCGTTTTGACGAATCGATCTTTTGGACACCCACCGTTGCACAGACTTAACACTTCACAATCACGGCAATACTTGGGCAATGTATCGCGTTTGTTGTTTCCAAACGCCCGCAATGCCGGCTTTTCCAACAACTCGGACAAGGGCGTTTCGCGCACATTGCCTAAATGGTGTTCCCGATTCACGAAGTGATCGCAAGAATAAAAATCCCCATTGTGTTCGACAACCACCACGTCGCCGCAGGTTTCGCGCCAGATGCATAGTGTATGTTCCTGCCCGAAAAATGGTCGAGCGGCTTCGTCGAAGTTTTGCACGACGATACGGCCGATATCGTTCCTGATCCATTCATGGAAGATTGTCGAAAGGAATTTCCCGTATGCCTCCGCCGGTACTGTTTCCGGCGTAACGCCCCCCTTACCGTCACGCACGATGAGCGGTAGAAATTGAAGATACTCGACGCCAAGATCCTTGAAAAAACGGTAGACAATACCGGGTTGCCTGACATTAATGTTGTGCACCACACAAAGCACATCTGTCTGCACGCCGTATCGGCGGAGCATTCGGTAGGCCTGAATGACCTGCCTGTGCGTCGTCTTGCCGTTCTTTGCATAACGGTAACAATCGTGCAACTCCCGCGGACCATCGATACTCAAGCCTATAGCAAATCGCTCTTTCGCAAGAAACAGGCACCATTCTTCATCTAGCATAGTGCCGTTTGTTTGCATGCCGTTTCGAATGGATTTTTCTGCAGGCATATATTTACGTTGCAGCTCGACAATACGTCGAAAATAATCTAGGCCAAGTAGTGTGGCCTCGCCGCCATGCCACGAAAAACTGATTGTTTCGCCTGGCGACGCGTCAATGTGTTGAGAAATGTAACTTTCGAGCAAATCGTCCGGCATACGGAAAAGCTTTGCCTTTGGGTAAAGGTCTTTCTTCTCAAGGTAATAGCAGTAGGTGCAATCCAGATTGCATACGGCTGCAATTGGCTTCACCATTACCTGAAATTCGCGTGAAGCCTTGGTCATGCGTTAGCCCTCATTCGAACCCGATTCAATTCGTACGCAGCAATTAAAACTCTGGTTAGTTGTAAGACCGGCACATTTTCTTTTACGAACATACGTTTTATTTACCAAGCCCGTTTTGATCGAAAACGCGACCACAGGAGCGTGCTCGTAATTATGTTAAGGGGCAATCTGCTCTGGTAGCGTTGCAGTCATTAACAACAGCCGCGCCCTCCCCTCCAACCATCTGAAACCTGACATAACCCTCAGACAAAAATCGAAACGCCAAATGGTTTTTTGCGCGAATTTATAGCGTCTTTTTTTTATTCTTGAAAATGCGATTGCCAGCGGCCGATGAGCCGCTGCGTCAATCGCAAACTAGATATCACTGAATTGGTGAGAATTTTGCCGGCATTAGAATTTTATTTTCTTGCTCAAGAAAGGATTCCGGTTTACGGCCCTCTTTTTTAGCAATTGCCGATGGTGGCCATGCCTGCGCAGCCGCAACCTTTGCGCGCACTTCGCCACGTGAGTTCAACGATTCGTAAGGCCAGATGTGGGACCACTTATTTAGACCGCCGAGTTCCGTATACCACACTGCGAACACCGGACTAAAAGTGAGGCGGCGGGGCATCGCAAACGCCCAGTTTTCAAGCAGCAGCGGAACTTCGCCGGCGGGCAGCGTGTAGGTGCGCATCTCAAATATCGGACCCATTTTGCCGGGCTTGAGTTCCGGTGAAAACGGTGTTGGAGTTACGATGTCACCGAATTCGCGGACGACAAGATCATTGCCCTTTGGCGCACAATTCGGATCCTGCAGAACTGCCGCCCGGACACGCGCACGCTCCTCATGGCTTGCATATGGCCATACGGCAATGGTCTGGTTCAGCGGGCCGATTTCGGTGTGCCAAAAAACCGCTAGTTCAGAATATTTCTTACGATGTTCATAAACTTCCGCAAACCGATTTTCGAACTCTCCAACTGTGCCAGGTTTCAGGTTGGTCGTTACGACTTCGTAAATCATGGGATTCCTCTTTCGTTTGGTGTAATTTCACAGAAATAGCGTCTACGGTTTTCACCTATTTTTATTGTTATTCGACGCTGGCTTGATTGTAATTCTCAGTAGTCCAATTGCATAGCACGCATTACACTTTCATAGAGGAAATTTCTTTTGCTCAACCTTTCGCCATAAAACTTATATTTCAGCAACTCGAATCAATTATTTAGGCTGGCGATCTTACGCTCTATGCCTAGGTTCATCTGCTCGATCGGATGTCAGCATCAATTAGCACTGCCCCCCATTTTTCAGTTTCGCTACGCAGGAAAGCGGAAAATTGTTCGGGCGAACTGCCTACCGCCTCCGCGCCGAGGGTGACAAGGCGTTCCTGCACGTCTGGCATCCTCATCACTTTCATCACGGCAACACTGATGTAATCAACGAGCGGCTGAGGCGTTGCCTTGGGTGCGAGCAGTCCCAGCCAGCTTAACATCTCGAAACCAGGCAGCGTTTCAGCCGCAGGCGGCAATTCAGGAACCAGCGTCGAGCGCTCCCTTGTAGTAACGCCAAGTCCGCGCGCACGCGCGCCTTTTAGAGATTGCCACGTAAGCGCTGACGCACATGTCACCTGGACCTGGCCGGCCATTAAATCTGTGATCACGTTGGTTAGCGATTTGTATGGTACGTGCGCCATCCTGATTCCGGCGAGACTATTGAAGCTCTCGATGCATAGATGAGCAGTAGTGCCAGCGCCCGAGGTACCGTAGAGCAGTTGTCCAGGGCGAGCCTTGGCATAATTGATCAGATCTCTAAGACTCTGCACCGGAAGGGTAGCGTTAACTGCGATCACCGATACGGTCGAAGCGACCTGCGACACAGGCGCGAATTCCTCGGCCATCTGAAAACGCTTGTGCATCAATGTTCCGATAAGTGTGGTCATGGTGCCCAGCCACATGGTGTAACCGTCTGGCTGCGCCTTGGCAACCGTTTCAGCACCGATCAGGCCGCTGGCGCCCGGACGCTGATCAACGACGATTCCTTGGCCCCACATCTCTGTTAGCTTGGCGCCGATCACGCGCGCCATAACATCGGGCCCCGCACCGCCCGCCGTCGATACCACAATGCGCAGAGGCTTTGTGGGAAACTCCAATGCCGCAGCGCCATATGCAGCCTGCGCAGCCGCCAAGAGTCCCAGCGAGAACAGTAGGGGAACCCCGTCCACCGCCACTGTTATGCGCTTGTCGGTTGAAACGATACTGCGCCATGAATTCCGCTTGCGTCCCATTTTCATCGCTTCTCCGGTATTGCGTGAATGATGGCTCTTCTGACGGTCCGGCAATTACAGAAACGATTTTGACAAACGTATCTTTCTAGTCTATTTTTTAAGCGGAGACGCGCAGCGCATTTGGTTCGGCTTACACCCCTTTGGCACCTAACGCTGCGCCGGTGCCAGCGATGCGGCCAAACACCAAGCCTGAAACCAGCCCGGTGCCAGCGGGGTAGTTGAAGTAAAAAATACCTCCTACCATCTCACCAGCCGCATAGAGACCGGGAATAGGTGCGTAGCCGACGTCGAGCACCTGACCATTCTCGTGATTAATGCGTAGCCCCCCGAAGGTAAAAGTGATCCCACAGGTTACGCCAAAAGCTTCGTAGGGGGGCGTATCGAGGGTGTTGGCCCAGTTCGACTTTACCGGCTCGATGCCCTCGGTGCACTTGCCATCGCGCAGACCTTCATTGAAGGGTATGTCCTTCCTCACTGCGGCGTTGTATTCGCACACCGTCTTCAGAAATGCTTTCGCATTCACACCTTCGAGCTTCTCGGCGAGTTCTTCTAGCGTATTGGCGATAGCCTTAGTGACCTGACGGCCCGAGTATTCCGGACGCAGCAACGAGCGGGTCTTAGCGTCGAACACCTGCCAAGCGAACTGGCCCGACTGCTTTAGCACTTCAGCACCGTACTTGGCATAGGTGTAGTTATAGAAATCCTCACCCTCGTCGACGAAACGTTTGCCCTCAGCGTTTATCATGAGCGACAGGGGATAACTGTGACGATATGGATCGTGCGAACGCTCGACCACGCCGAATTCCGGCGCATGGCGCTCCCACGACACGGCGTGGCGCCCCGACCAATTGCCGTAGGGGCAGGCGCCAATCTCGAGTGCCATCTTTAGCCCCTCACCCATGTTGTGCTTGGTGCCTCGCACCTTTGCAAGCTCCCAGCCCGGGCCTATGTACTTGGTTCGCCACTCGGGATTAGACTCAAATCCACCACAGGCAAGAACTACTGCCTTCGCGTAAAACTCGATAACGTCGCCCTTCTGCTTGGCACGCACCCCCTGCACTTGCTTGCCGTTATAAATCAGTTCAAACGCCCGCGTTTCATAAAAAATCTTGACGCCCTTTTTCTCAGCTGTTTTCGTCAGATCGTCGACGAGGCCGGCGCCGCCACCGTTGACTGTCAAAGGAAAGCGGCCATGGAAAACACGCTTGCCGTTAATGATTTTCGACTGCGCACTGTAATTAGGAATGAACTTCGCCCCTTGGCCGCGCGCCCAAACCATACCCTCATGACTCTTGGTAATTAGCGTTTCGCTGAGGTCTGGATCAGTTCTGAAATTAGTAACGCGATATAGGTCATCGAAGAATTCCTCGACAGTGTTGCTATCCCAGTCAGTGCTGTTCGCCTCGTCCTCGGGAATATCAGTAATCTTCTGCAAGTCTTCGACCGAGCTGTAGGCAAAGCGCATGACGCCGCCAGCGAAGCGGCTGTTGCCCCCAGACTCCTCAACTGAGGCGGTCTCAAGCATCGCTACACTGACCCCCGTGTCCCGCGCCGAAAGCGCTGCGCAGAGCGCCGCATTTCCCTTACCTACAACGACCACGTCAAACTTGTCCATGCTCGCATCCTTTACCTAAGTTCGTGACATGATCCTACGCCTACCTTTTATTACAGAGAAATGATATGTTTCTATACCGTTATTACTTTTGGGATATATGACACTACAGCAACTTCGGGCGTTATGCGAACTGGCGGAGCGAGGCCTAAACTTCTCGCGGACGGCCTTGGCGCTAAACACAACTCAACCGGCAATCAGCCGAATGATCCGTTCGCTCGAGCGCGAACTTGGCGCAAATCTTTTGGTGCGACGCGGCAAGACGATGCTTCGCCTGAGTCCAGAGGGAGAAGAAGCTGTCGCGCACGCACGCCAAGTAATGCTCGAAATTTCAAACATCTCGCGCATCAGCGTTGAAAAAAACAATGCCGATCACGGAAAAATGACCATCGCAACGACTCACACGCAAGCTAGTTACGGATTAGTCCCCGCGATCCGGAACTTCAAAGTACTTTATCCGAACGTTACCCTGCACATGCGGAACGGCACGCCCGCACAAATCGCGCAATGGGTGTCAACGGGACGCGTCGACATCGGGATCAACGCGCGCCCACAACAATTGCCAACGAATATCGTCGCAATCGAAGCCTACCGGATTGATCGTTGCATTATCGCGCCAACCGGCCACCCAATACTCAAACTGCGCAAGCCCAGTATCAAGGATATAGCACGCTACCCGATCATTGACTACGATCACGACGCTCATACCGGAGCATTGCTGCGTAATCTATTTATCAACGCAGGCGTCGAACCGAATATCGCAGTTACAGGTACCGATGCAACAGCGGTCATGGCTTATGTCGAAGCAGGAATTGGCATCGCAATATTGCAAAAGCAGATTTTCGAGGGCTTGTCGAACCGGCGGATACGCACAGTCGATGCATCTCATCTGGTGCCGATGTCGGCGACCATGATGCTACTGCGGAAGAATGCTTATCTTCACGGCTTTATGTATCGCTTTATTGAACTGGTCGCGCCACAGTGGCCGAGAGCCAAGGTCGAAAAGCGGTTATAAGAATTGCCGCATTACGTGGTAATCCGCCAAAAGAAAGGAGCCATGCACGAACAAAAGAACGAAGCACAATCAAGCGAGGCAGATTTATAAGTGGCAAGCGTAACTAAGGCAACACCGGCACGCATCGAATGGTAGATGCGTGCCGGCACGCGAACCGCACCTCTTATCCTAAGCAATAAATTCCGGCAAAGGGGGTAGCAAAAACGATCAGGCTGGCGCGCCCCTGAGATGCACATCGATGAACGACAGAATTTCCGTCCATGCAGCCCTGGCGGGGCGCGCCCGATACCGTGCATCGGCGAAATTCATAAAGGAATGCGGAGCATCTTGATAAAAGTGAAATTCATTCCACTTGCCAAGTCTTGTAAGTTCCGCCTGAATAATCTTCATCTGCTCAACAGTCGAATTAATATCTTCAGTTCCCGAAAGACTCAATATCGGGCACTGAATATCTGCGGTGCGCTCAAAAGGAGTCCGTCCATCCGGTGCCGCCTTCATTATCCCGGCGCCATAAGCCATGACCGAACACTTAAGGTCTTTGATTGCCGTTGCGGCCAGGTAAGAAAACCTTCCGCCCATGCAAAATCCTACGATGCCGATCGGCCCACCCTTGCAGGGCAACGACTTCAGATGCGCAATCGTTGCATTGACGTCGGCGAGAATACCCTTGTCGGTATAGTCAACCTTACCGATTGCCCCGGGCGTCTGCGTCATGTAATTAGGCTGTCGGTGAAAAAACTCGGGCGCGGCTGCAACATAACCTTCCTTGTAGAGTTGGTTCACAACGTCCTGCATTTGCGCGTCAACGCCAGTCCCATGCTGCGCCACAACAACAGCAGGCAGTGGGCCTTTTCTTTCTGGCACACCCATGTAAACACGCATTTCCTTACCTTCGCACTGAATTGTCTGCCAACCGATCGTCATGGCCTGTCCTCGAAATTGTTATGGATTTTTTTCTGGAGTGTGTTGCGCTAGAGAAGCGTAAATAAGTTAACGCCCGCGAAAAAAAAAGTCAACGCCAACCTGCCATCAGCAGGGTTACGTTGACCCAAATGACCGCGTGACATACCCTATCCCGACATCTAATAACGGCAAAAGCCGAATTCATAGAGGAGATCAAGATGAAATTTATCCGCACTTCGGAGGTAATAAGAGAGAAACATGTTGCACCGCTGTTCACTAGCACTGACCTAACACGGCAAAATATCCCGCTCGACAGCAAGGAACTCCGAGCAGGTATCGTCAATTTTGGCAAGGGAACCCGCAACAAGTTTCACGCCCACAGCGTGGATCAACTCCTAATCGTCACGGCGGGGACGGGCTACGTCGTAACCGACAAGGAAAAGAAACTAGTCACTACTGGCGACATGATATGCATACCAGCCGGGGAAAAACACTGGCACGGCGCCACTGAAGATTCGGAGTTTTCTCACATCGTCATCACCATGGCTGCGCCAGGCGGACATCAGACGGAGCAGTTCGAGAAATGATCGCAAGCGGTTGCACAAGCGCCACGTCCGAAAAGGTAGATCGAACCAAGTAGGGCTGCAACCAGCATACACTGCTACGCATTGCCAATTCGCGACGCGTTCACGTTGCCCAGCCCACGTTGATCGCACTGCTCCGCGAGGCCGAACACACCATCAGGGGATTTTCATGGCCAATAAAAAGGCACTCACTCTTTCAGAAACACTCTCGGCTTACGCCACGACCCTGCAATACGAAGACCTCCCTGCCGACGTCGCACTCACAGCAAAACGTATTGTGCTTGACACGATCGGCTGCGCAATCGGAGGCCATACTGCAGGTCCGGCGCAGATCGCATTGAGGCTAGCGTCCAATGTCAGCGCAAAACAGCCTGCGACAGTGATGTGCTCTGGCGTCAAGACGACACCCGAAATGGCGGTCTTCGCCAACGGCGTCATGATCCGTTATTTGGATTTCAACGACGGCTTTATCAGTCGTGGCGGTGGCCATCCGAGCGATTCGCTCGCATCCCTTCTAACACCCGCAGAAATCTATGGCCGGAGCGGCCGCGACCTTCTAGTTGCCCTGGTAATCGCGTACGAGGTCTACACAAAGTTCACGGACGTCATCGAAATGCGTGAGTTAGGTCTCGACCAATCGACAATCCTTGGCCTTGCTGCCGTCATTGCCGCAGGTAGGTTGATGGGCTTGAGCAAGGAACAACTAGCCAACGCGATCGGCATAACTGTTGGCGGCAATACTGCCTTGAATCAGGGGCGCGTGGGGACTTTGTCAAACTGGAAATCTTACGCCTGCGCAGAAGCATGCCGTAAAGCGACCTTCTCCGCGCAGCTGGCGCAGGCCGGCATGACCGGTCCGCGGGAGGTTTTTGAAGGTCGCGACGGTTTCTTCAACGTAATCAATAAAAAGCCGTTTGAACTAGCGCAATTCGGTGGCAAGAATGCACCGTTTGGAATCATGCGCGCCAGCACCAAGCGTTTTGCGCTCGGGCAATTTGCGCAGACAGTTGCGCAAGCGGCAATGGAAGCACGTTCGTTCTGCAGCGACACCACGCAGATTGCTGAAATCAATGTGCACATATCCAGCAATGCAATCCATGTCATGGCGGACAGTCCTGACAAGTGGCGCCCGCAAACACACGAAACCGCAGATCACAGCATGCCCTACTCGGTCGGCGTGGTGCTGATGTACGGAACGATCAACGCAAACTACTATGAAGATCCCTACCTTCACGATTCCAATCTACTCGATCTGGTCGCAAAGGTGAAGGCCATTCCCTCCGAAGAGGCAGCTCGTAGGCATCAAGAAATCAATCTCTGCGAACTTGAGTTGGTCCTCAAATCGGGAGAACGGAAAACAACTCGCGTCGAATATCACCGTGGCCACTGGAAAAACCCCATGACCGCGGACGAATTAAGTGAAAAATTCCGTGGGCTCGCAAGTAGACACCTAGCTACAGAAAGCGTTGAGCAGCTCTTAACGCAGCTCTGGCAATTTGAAGAATTAGAGCACGCGGGAGACATCATTAAAATGACGTGCATTTGATATCAACAGCGCATTCCAAACAAATTAAGATCCAGTCATCGTTATACGAATAAGCCGCAGGCGTCTGCCTCAGCTTGGCTAAGGTGCCTGTGCATTTCTGCTGACCCAACCTGGGTGGCAGGTTCGAGCGATATTGCAACCACGCAAGCGTTATTGACACCGCTGTTAAGCGCAGGGTATATCCAGTCAACCGCGCCGCACAATTCTGCGCGCCGGAAAATCCAGACGAGGCAACCATGAACCGCAAAGTCACTTTGGTGACGCCCGATGCGCCGCCGCCCAAACCCCTGGCCGCGCCGGACGTCGTGCGCCGCAAGCTCGACCCCAAAGGCATCCGCCTCGGCGTGCTCGACAACAGCAAGGGCAACGCCGACCATTTGCTCGCCATGATTATCGAAGGCGTGCGAGCCGAGATTGCGGTGAAGTCAGTGGTGTCGCTGCGCAAACCGCACGTCACCTTCCCGGCAACGAAGGAGGTGCTGGATCAGTTGGCGGCGGAAGCCGACGTGGTCATCAGCGCGATGGCCGATTGAGGGGCGTGCACGTCGTGGAGTGTCCACGACATGACCCAGATGCATAAACGCGGCGTGCTCGCCGCGGTGATCTGTTCCGACCCGTTCCGCACCCTCGGCACGACGCAGGCGCGCGTGCTGGGCGTACCGGCGCTGCCGCTGGTGATGATTGCGCATCCGCTCGGCGGCCTGTCGATCGAGCAGGTGCAGGGCCGCGCGCTCGTCGCCATTCCGCAGGTGATCAAACTCATCAAGGACCATCTGTCGTGAGCCTAACCCCGAGCCCGGTAGGAACGCAGCGTATTCCGGGAAATCAATCGCATGCAGAACCCCGGAATGCGCTGCGCTCCTTCCGGGCTACAAAATACTCTGTCATTGGTTGCACAGGCTCCCTATGAGCAAGCTCACCGACTTGCTGAAAAACGACGGCGCCAGAATCGATGCCGACGACGATTTCGAGGCGATCAACGCGCTCTATCTCGAACGCGGCTGGAGCGACGGCCTGCCGATCGTGCCGCCGACTACGGCACGCGTGGAAAAAATGCTCACCTACTGCGACCGTCCGTGGAACGAACCCATCGCGAAAATTCCACCGCGCTGGGGCGAGGCCACACCGCTGCGTCTGGCTGCCAACGCGGTGATGGCCGGCTGCAAACCCGAATACTTTCCGCTCTTCATGCTCGCCATCGAAGCGATGTGCGAAGAGAAGTTCAATCTTTACGGCATACAGGCGACCACGCATATGTGCGCGCCGCTGGTGATCGTCAACGGCCCGATCGTGAAAGAACTCGGCATCAACGGCGGCCACAACGCCTTCGGCCCCGGCACGCAGAGCAACGCGACCATCGGCCGCGCGATCCGCTTGGCACTGGTCAACATCGGCGGCGCGATTCCGCAGACCGGCGACATGTCCACTTTCGGCTCGCCGGCGAAATACAGTTACCTCGTCGCCGAGAATGAAGACGAAAGCCCGTGGGAACCGCTGCATGTCGAGCGCGGCTTTCCGCGCGAGGCGAGCACCGTCACCGTGGTCGGCGCCGAATGTCCGCACAACGTCAACGATCACGAAAGCCTCACCGCCGAGGGCATTCTGACCACCATCGCCGGCACCATGCTGGACGCCGGCTCGAACGACCCCTGCTACGAAGCGCAGCCGGTCGCCGTGCTCGGCCCCGAACACGCTAAAACCGTGGCGCAGGACGGCCTGTCGAAAATGGACGTGAAGAAATTTCTGCAGGCGCACGGCCAGTTGCCGCTCGGTAAATTCTCGAAGGAGAACATCGAGCGCCGCCTGCGCGTCAAAATCGCCGACCGTTTCGCCAATGCGCCGCTCGACGCCCTGGTGCCGATGGTGCAACGCGCGGAGGACCTCATCGTCGTCGTCATCGGCGGCGCCGGCAAGCATTCCGCCTATATCCACACCTTCGGCGCCACGCAAGCGGTGACGCGGGCGCTGCAAACAAAAGACGGCACGTTGGCGAAATCGGTGCAGGATTTCAGGCAAGGCTGAAGTAAAATCGGCAACGATCGAAAGCATTAAGCATCAGCAGCAGGTTCCTTCCCCTGCTTGCGGGGGAAGGTCAGGATGGGGGCAAACGAACGCGCCCCCACCCCGGCCCTCCCCCGCGCTGCGCGCAAGGGAGGGAGCAAAACTTTCCGCAAAACATTTCATGATTGCGGATCAACAAAACGCAATCGGAGATTACACAATGAAGATCAAACGCATTGAACACGTCGGTGTTGTCGTCAAGGATGTCGAAGCAAGCCGCGCGCTGTGGGAGGGCTGCTTCGGCATCAAGCTCGACAGCGTCGAGATCAATCCGACCAAACCGGTCAAGCTGGCGATTTATCCGGTCGGCGAATCGATGGTCGAGTTGATCGCCGGCACCACGCCCGACAGCAAACATCAGAAAATGGTCGCTGAAGGCAAAGGCGGCATCAACCACCTGTGCTTTGAAGTCGAAAACATCGACGAAGCGCTGGCCGAACTGAAACAAAAAGGCATCCCGCTGCTCGACGAAGTGCCGCGCCCCGGCCACGCCGGCTGCCGCATCGCCTTCATCGATCCGAAAGCGACCGAAGGTTGTCTGATCGAACTGGCGGAACTGCCGAAGGGCGGCGCACACCACGCCTGATCGCGGCGCGCCCATTCAGGGCGGCACGCGCCGCCCTTTTCATTTTTTGCAGAAATTTTCTTGCAGGTAATCATGGCACGCCCGTTAGACGACATCACCGTAATCGACCTCAGCCACGCGCTGGCCGGCCCTTATTGCTCCACCATGCTCGCTGATTACGGCGCCAACGTGATCAAACTCGAACCGCCGGGCGCGGGCGACCTCGCGCGCGTCTGGGGTTCGCCGGTGCCCGGCCCCGACTACGCCTACTTCGTGACGCTGCACCGGAACAAGCGCAGCATCATCGTCGACCTGAAGAAACCCGAGGGCAAGGCACTGTTCTTCAAGCTGGTCGAGAAGGCCGACGTCGTGCTGGAAAATTTCCGCGTCGGTGCCCTGAACCGCCTCGGCCTCGGCTACGAAGAAGCGAAGAAGCGCAATCCCGGCATCATCTACTGTTCCGTCTCCGGTTTCGGTCAGGACGGTCCTTATCGTGAACGCGCCGCCCTCGACCTCATTCTGCAGGCGGAGTCCGGCATGATCAGTTGCACCGGCGAGGCCGGCGGCCACGGCGTGCGCTGCGGTGTGTCGATTGCCGATCTCGCTGCCGGCATGAACGCGGCCTACGGCGTGATGCTCGCACTGCGCATGAAAGAAAAAACCGGCGAAGGCCAGCACGTCGATGTTTCGATGCTCGAAGGCCAGTTGGCACTCCTGTGCACCACCATCGGCAACTATTACGCCAATGGCGAGCTGCCGAAACCGCAGGGCACCGCTTACCCGGTGGTCGTGCCGTATCAAACCTTTCAAACAAAAACGCGCGACCTTGCACTGGCCATCGCGGGCCAGAAGCTGTGGAAGATTTTCTGCCCGGTGATCGGCGCGCCTGAACTGACCGACGATCCGCTCTACGCCACCGGGCCGTTGCGCATGAAGAACCGCGACACGCTGGTGCCGAAGCTGCAGGCGATCTTCATGACCAGAGCGTACGAGGAATGGGAACCGCTGCTGCTCAAAAACGATATTCCGATCGGCGCCATCAACAACATCGAACAGGTGATGGAGCATCCGCAGGTGAAGGCGCGCGGCGTGATGATCGAAACCAATCATCCGCAAGCCGGCAAGGTCAAGCAGGTGCGCTCGCCGCTGCGTCTGCCGAAAATGCCACCGATGCCGGACACGCCGGCGCCGCTGCACGGCCAGCACAGCTCTGAAATTCTGCGCGAGATTTTTAAATTCAGCGACGCCGAAATCGACGCTCTGAAAAAGGCCGGTGTCGTCGGCGGCGATTGATTTAACGCACCGCGCATTTCTCACCTCCCCTTTCAAGGGGGAGGACGGGAGGGGGATGGGGTAATTCGTCCCCGAATGAGTAACCTACTTCCTGATCTGCGAGACGCCGATGGCGATCAGGAACTGCGCCATCTCCTCGCGGCTGCGCGCGAGATGGGCGGCGAACTCGGCGCCGTTCATGTAGACGTCTTCGTAGGCGTTGCGCGCGACGAATTCCTTCCACGCCGCGCTGTCATGCACGCGCCGCAGCACCGCCTCCATCGCCGCCGCGGCCTCTTTCGGCACGCCCGCCGGCATGGCGAAGCCGCGCCCGGTGCCAAGCACGATCGGATAACCGGCTTCTTTCAATGTCGGCACATCAGGCGCGAAGGCTGCCCGCTTGTTGCCCGATGTCGCCAGCAGTTTGATCTTTTTCGCTTCGACCAGCGCCTGCGTTTCGCTGATGTTTTCCGTGGTGAACAACACATGTCCGCCGGCCACCGCCAATGCCGCGTCGACGCCGCTCTTGAAGGGCACGAACTTGAAACGCGCGCCGGCGTCCCGCTCCATCAGATACAGCACCTGACGGCCGAAACCGTTGGCCGATGCGAGGGAGGCCGCATACTGGTTCGGCTCGCGCCTGCCGGCCTCAATCAGTTCTTTCACACTGATGAATTTTGAATTCACCGCCACCGCCACCACCTGCGCATCGAGGCCGAAAAACGCCAGCGGTGTGTAGTTCTCCAGCCCCAGATCAAGATCGGTGCGCGAGGCGATGGTCAGCAGCGTGCCGGTGCCGATACCAAGCACAAAATGCGGATCGCCGTGTTTGCTCTTGATGAAGTTGAAGGCGATGCTGCCGCCGCCACCCGTGCGGTTGGTCACCACCACCGGCTGCGACAGCAGCTTGTCGCGGGTGATGACGTCGCTGACGATGCGCGCGAACTGGTCGGGTCCGCCGCCGGCACCGCTGTGCACCACGAACTCGACGGACTTCGAGGGAAATGCCTGCGCGAAAGTGACGGGCACTGTCGCCAGTGCCGACGTCAGCAGGGCCGCAGCAGCAAGCACTTGCCGCAGGTTCGATTGATTCGACATAAGTTTCTCCAAAAATTCAGTTGACCGCGGGCAACTGCTGCCGCCGGCTCGAGGCGGCAGCAAAGACTATCGCCGCCGCGGTTATTGCCAGCGCCTGCGCGCGAATTGAACGGTTGTTCGAACCGCGGAATAAAAAAATTCGCCCTCCGTCTGTCATGATCAGTCCGTGCGGATACCCGCCGCACGAATGATTTTTCCGCTGCGCGCCATGTCGGCCCTGATCGCGGCGGCGAATTCGGCGGGCGAACTGGTCACGACATCGATGCCGGATTTGAGCAGGCGCTCACGCGTTTCTGCCGCCGTTAGTACCGCCACCGTCTCGGCGTTGAGGCGGGTGATGATCGCCGCCGGCGTTGCCGCCGGCGCGAACAGGCCGAGCGTCGACTCCGACGCATAACCCGGCAGACCGGAGGCGGCGACCGTCGCCAGGCCCGGCACCACCGCCGACGGTTGCGCCGAGGTGACCGCCAGCGCGCGCAGGCGTGCGGCGGCGACATGCGGTGCGGCCGAGGTGGCGGTGGCGAACATCACCTCGACGCGCCCGCTGACAACGTCGTTGAGCGCCAGTACCGCCCCCTTGTAATTTACCTGCACGAGATTGATCCCCGCCATTGCCTTGAACAACTCGCCGGCGATGTGGTTCGAATTGCCGGCACCTGAAGTTGCATAATTCAGCGCGCCGGGTTTTTCTTTTGCCAGTGCGATCAATTCGCGCACCGATTTCACCGGCAGTGCGGGATGCACGACCAGCACGTTGGGCACCGTCGCCGCCAGCGTTATCGGTGCAAAATCGCGCAGCGGATCGAACGGCATCGACTCGCGCATGAACGGCGACAGCCAGATGACGACACCGACTAGCATCAGCGTATGCCCGTCGGGCTGCGCCTTGGCAACCAGTTCGCCCGGCACCAGTCCGCCCGGCCGGTTGTCGACGATCACCTGCTGGCCGAGGCGCGCGGTGAGACCGTTGGCAACGACCCGCGCGGTGAAATCGCCGGCGCCGCCGACACCGGAGGCGAGCATACGCACGGGCTTCGCCGGATAAGGCTGCGCACACGCCACCCCCGTTGCGAGTGCCGTGCAAAGCAGTGCGACGCCGGTTGCGCGCACGCCAGGCCTACTCGCGGCAGGCCGTGCCGTCGTGCTGCGCGGCAAAATGCAACAGCGTGCTTGCGCAGGTCGCCGGCTCGAGAGTGTTGATGGCGTGGAAACGCGATGCCAGCCGCACCACCTGCGCATGTGGCACGTTGGCTTTCAGCAAGTCGATCTGCTCGTCGCCCGCGATCGGCCCCGCCGTCGGGTAGAGCCCCAGCATCGGCGTCTTGATCCGCGGCAGATAGGGCATCAGGTCGAGGCCGTGCGAATAACTGTAGGTCGCGACCAGCACTTCGACGTCCGCCTCGCCCATCTCATCGACGAACCATTTCATCATGCCGGGATCCGCATCTGCGGGAAAACGCCGCCCCGCATTCGACGCTGCAGCCCAGCCCCGCGCCCCCATCTTGCGCAACGCCTCAGCACGCGAGGAATGACCGTACATGGATGCCTTTTCATCCTTGCCATGCAGATGCATCGGCGAGGAGACGATGGTCAGCGTGCGGAACAGGTCCGGGCGTTCGGCGGCGAATGCCATGCCGAGGATGCCACCCAGCGACTCGCCGCAGTAATGCACGGGCCCGCCGCCGAGCGTGCCGACCAGTGCGCTGAAATCATCCAGATAGGCGGCGAGATTGACGTCTTTTTGCAGATCGAAATCGCGCGACGACAAGCCAAGGCCGCGCAGGTCCGGCCGCACCACCTTGTAGAATCGCGCGAGGTACGGCACCCAGCTGTACCAGACCTTGTGCGAGCGCGCAAAGCCATGCTGCAGCACCAGATACGGTGCGTTCTTCCACGGGTCGGTGAAATCGTCGACGATGTAATGCAGCGCCGGCTTGCCCGGGCGCGTCAGGTACGGCATGGCGGCTCCTCGAAAACAGAATTGTTATGTTTGTGCGTTGATTCTAACGCGCTGCGGCAGTCTGCCGCGCGTTTCCGCCACGCAAAATGCCGTTCAGTCGAGGCGCGCGCCGGTCGCCTTGACGACGCGCGCCCACTTCTCCAGTTCGGCGCGCATCATCTTTTCAAACGCAGCGGGCGTGCCGGCCACCACTTCGGCGCCGTCGTCCTGCAGTTTCTGCCGCACCTCCGGCGTTTTCAGTATGGCGACGATTTCGCGGTTGAGACGATCGACGACCGGCTTCGGCGTGCCGGCGGGTGCCAACACGCCGTACCAGGTGGCGACGTCGTAACCGGGCACACCGGTCTCAGCGATGGTCGGCACCTCGGGCAATGACGAGACGCGCTGCAACGACGTCACCGCCAGCGCGCGCACGCGCCCGGCGCGCAACACCGACTGGATCGGCAGCATGCCGGCGAACATCGCCTGAATCTGTCCGCCGAGCAGATCGATCACCGCCGGGCCCATGCCTTTGTAGGGGATATGCTGCGCCGGCAACCCCGTCATGTATTTGAACAACTCGAGTGACATGTGCGCGCCGCTGCCATTGCCCGCCGAACCGAAATTAAGTTTGTTCGGATTCGCCTTGCCATAGGCGATGATCTCTTTGGCCGAATTCACCGGCAACTGCGGGTTGACCACCAGCACCAGCGGCGCTGTCGTCACCTGGGTGATCGGCGCGTAATCATCAACAGCGCGATAACCGGCCTTTGGATTCAGACTCGGGTTGGTCGTATGCGACGAATAGGCCATCAGCAGCGTGTAGCCGTCGGCCGGCGCCCTGGCAGTGATTTCGGCGGCGACCACACCGCCCGCACCGCCACGGTTATCGATGACGATGCTGCCTTTGAACGCTTCGGCCAGACGCGGCGCGATGATGCGCGAGAGAAAATCCGTCGAGCCGCCCGGCGGTGCCGGTGTGATCAAACGAATCGGGCGGTTCGGGTAATCGCCGGTCGTAGCTTTTTCGGCGGCAGCCGCGTTTTGCGCCGACGTCAGCGACACGGCATATAAAACAAAAAGGAGGCTTCTTAAAAATACCCCCTCTCCCCGCAATCGCGGGGAGAGGGTTGGGGCTGATGTTTCCCCGGCTTTTCATGCTCGTAATCCGAGTCGTTTCTTGAGCACCTGCATGGCGAAGTCGGTCAATATAAGGGAATGCTGGGTACACAATAGTTTAGCCAAAGTGATGATCGATAGTTCGCGCGCA
>CALQCM020000055.1 GCA_943329075.2 Chitinophaga pinensis
GCTGCGTATCGTTACTACAGTGCGTAGGGTGGGTTAGGCGCGCAGCGCCGTAACCCACCGTCTGGCGTGTGATCGAAGATGCATGCGGCGCAATGCGCTGCGCTTATTGCGCCCGACGATTGAGCGCTGCCCCGTAGCCCGGAAGGCGCAACGCATATTCCGGGGTTCAGATTGCGATTGTTTTCCCGGAATACGCTGCGCTCCTTCCGGGCTACAACTGCAAATTTCCTGCAATCGGTGGCGTATCGTGACTACAACACCAGCGGTAATTGCGTGTCGTAGGCCTCGTGTGCGCGACCGAGTTCGGTGAGGATGCGGTCGAACTGGCGCACGGCGCGCAGGCTGCGCGGCATGCCGGCGTAGATCGTCGAGTGCCACAACACTTCGAGCACTTCACGCGGTGTTGCGCCCAGCATCAGCGCGGCGCGCTGGTGGTTGTCGCCCTGGATCTGTTCGTCGAGCACTGCGCAGACGCCGACCATGCACAGCAATCGCGTCTTGTCATCAAGAATGCCGCGTACGTACATGCCGGCGTAGATGAAGTCGAGCCACAGTTTCAGATAGTTCTGGTCGAGGCGGTCGAACTGGATCACGGTTTCGGCGTGGTGTGTCGGTTGCAGGCGGATGCCGGCGCTGATGCCGTGCCAGCCGTACTTCTGCATCATCGCCTCGCGCTCGGGGAACTTTGAATCGGGCACGCGCCAGGTCGGGCGTTCCTTTTCCAGCGAACGGCTCTTCGTCACGCCGTCGAGCGGCAGTTGCGAGGCCTTGATCTCCTTCATGCGGCCGGCCTTGGTCATGATCTTCTTGAAGACGCGCACGGCGCGCGTGACCTTCGGTGTGCCGAGATAGACGGTGATCTGCAGCAGCACTTCGAGAATCTCGCGCGGCTTGAGTTTGAGCACCAGCGCGCTCTTGATGTGGCTTTCGAGGGTTTCCATTTCGTCCATCGCCACCGCCTGCGAAATCGCCACCAGGAGGCGCGCGCGTTCGGTCAGCACGCCGCGGTTGTAGAGGCCGCCGTAGGTGTAGTCGAGCCACAGCTTGGCGTATTGCGGATCGAGTTCGTCGCGCCACTTCAGCATCTCCATGAAGTCGGCCGGGTTCAGGCGCAGGCCGTTGTTGATGGCTTTGGCGCCGTATTTCTTTTTCATGCTGGTAACCAGTGCGTTGCTTTTTGCCATTACTGTCTCCGTCGATTGATTCAATTACTTTAACAATTCGTCATTCCCGCGAAAGCGGGTATCCAGTAGTTCACAATTGCGATTGGGGTGGTGCTCCTGGACTCCCGCTTTCGCGGGAGTGACGGTAGGATTTGTGATTGCCTGCGATTGATGCGCTTTCAGTCCTTCTTTGAAATTTCGTTCACTTCCGCCACTTCGGCGGGCGTCAGCGCCCATTCGACGGCGCGGACGTTGGCTTCGAGCTGTTCCGGTTTGGTCGCGCCGGCGATCACCGTGGCGATCACCGGTTGCGCGAGCAGCCAGCCAAACGCGAGATCGAGCAGCGTGCGTCCGCGTGCCGCGCAGAAGGCTTCGAGTTTTTCGAGGATGGTCCAGTTGGTGTCGCTGATGAACATGCCCTGATAGCGCTCGCCCTTGGTGATGCGCGCGCCTTCCGGTAGTGGTGCGCCGCGTTTGTACTTGCCGGTGAGAAAACCGCCGGCCAGCGGGTAGTAGGGCAGCAGTTGCGCGCCGTGTTTCAACATCGCCGGAATGAGGTCGCGTTCAGCGTCGCGTTTGAGTATGCTGTATTCGGATTCGCAACAGGTCAGCGGCGTGCTGCCGAGCTGGCGCGCCGTCCACTGCATGTCGACAAACGGCCAGCCGACCAGCGTCGAGAAACCGAGGAAACGCACCTTGCCCTGTTTGACGAGATCGTCGAGCGCGCGCATGGTTTCATCGAGCGGTGTCTGCTGGTCGAAGCGGTGCATCTGATAGAGGTCGATCCAGTCGGTCTTCAGTCGCCGCAGGCTCGCTTCGACCGCCTGCATGATGTAGCGGCGCGAACAGCCTTTCATGTTGCCGTTCTTGTCTTCGGGCGCATGCATCGGGCCGCCGAATTTGGTGGCGAGAAAAATGTCCTTGCGGCGCGGGCCGAGATTCTCACCGAGACAGGTTTCCGAGCCGCCGCGTTTGCCGTAAACGTCGGCGGTGTCCCAGAAGGTGATGCCCAGATCGAGCGCCTTGTGTATCACCGCGCGCGAAGCGTCGGCGTCGATGCGCAGTCCGAAGTTGTTGCAGCCGAGGCCGAGTGCAGAAACTGTGACGCCGGTGTTGCCGATGGAGCGTTGTTTCATTGCCTGCTTTCCACCACGTTTAATCGGGTTTGATGCCGCTGCGTTTGATCACATCGGCCCACTTGTCGAGATCGGCGCGCACGATGGCGGCGGCTTCTTCGGGCGTGTTGCCGATGATTTCCGCGCCTTCGTTTTCCAGTCGCGCCACCACCTCGGGCGCGCGCAGCGCCTTGACCAGTTCGCGATGCAGGCGCGCGATGATGTCTTTCGGCGTGCCGGCGGGCACCAGTATCATGTGGCCGCTGATGTCGTCGAAGCCCTTGATGTCCGACTCTTCGAAGGTCGGCACCTCGGGCAGCTTGGGCGCCCGTTTGGCGCCCGTAATGATCAATGCGCGCAGCCGCTTCGTTTCCACCTGCGGCAGCGCGGCAATCAGGTTCGACAGCGAAACCTGGATATGGCCGGCCATGTGGTCGATCAGCATCGGGCCGGTACCTTTGTACGGAATATGCATGATGTGCATGCCGGTCTTCAGCTTCAGCAGCTCCATCGACATTTGCGTCCCGGTGCCGGTGCCGCCGGAACCGTAGTTGAGGTCTTTGGGCCGCGCCTTGTCGAGTGCGAGCAATTCTTTGAAATTACGCGCCGGCAGCGACGGATGCACGGTCAGCATATAGGGGCCGGCGGCGAGGATGGATACCGGCGTCAGGTCTTTGCGCGCGTCGTACGGCAGTTTCGGATAGAGGTTGGCGGTAATGGTGAACGTCGAAGAGGCGATCAGCAGCATCGTATAACCGTCGGCCGGTGATTTCGCCGCAGCATCGACGCCGATGGTGCCGCCGGCGCCGGTGCGGTTATCGACGACGATTGGTTGACCGAGCGCGGGCGTGAGTTGCTGTGCCATCGTGCGCGCCAAGAGATCGCTGGGGCCGCCGGGCGCGAGTGGGACGACGAGGCGGATTGGTTTGGCCGGCCAGGTTTGCGCGTAGCCCGGCACTGCAATCAGCGCGCAGGCAGAAATCAACAGCAGATGCCGCAAGGCATGACGGACAGCAATACGCTGCATGACTCCTCCAGTTGCATTGGTTGCAGGGAATGATCCAGAACACGCGCGGGCCGCGCTGACCGCGGTCTTGTTTGTGTTCAGTTTACTGCAATCCCGTTGAAGCGACCGAGGCGCATGCGTGTTCCCGGTTTCCCCCCTCTCCCTTGATGGGAGAGGGCGGGGGTGAGGGTGAAGGCGCTCAGTCGATATTTGCACCGGTCGCGTATCAAATGCCACGCCCCCATCCTGTCCTTCCCCCGCAAGCGGGGGCAGGGACCTGCTGCCTAAGCCGGTGCGATAAACAAGCAAATTCTTTGGCAAGGTGAACAGAGATCCGCTGCCTAAGCATGCGCGAAATATTGTGCCCTCCCCTGCGTAGCGGGGGAGGGCACTCGCGACACGGCGTTCGCGAAGCGATCTGGGGCGGGAGCGAGTGCCAATGCGCGCTACCCGCAAGCGGCTGGCTTCGCCAGTAACGTGTCCGCGCGCAGGGTGGGGGCGCTTAGTCGATATTTGCACCTGTCGCGTATCAAATGCCACGCCCCCATCCTGTCCTTCCCCCGCAGGCGGGGGCAGGGACCTGCTGCTCAAGCCCGTGTGATAAACATGCAAATTCTTTAGCAAGGTGAACAGAGATCCGCTGCCTAAGCATGCGCGAAATATTGTTCCCTCCCCTGCGTAGCGGGGGAGGGTTAGGGTGGGGGCGCTCAGTTCGTAGGGTGGGCAGCTTGCTGCCCACGCGTTCAACCGGCGTTCGCATTTCGCGGGGGCATCCAGTTGCCCACCCTATGCAGTGCCCGGAATCGCAAAGCGAGTCAGCAGTTAAAATACCCGCATGACTTCCAGTTTCGACACCATCATCGTCGGCGGCGGCACCGCCGGTTGCGTGCTCGCCGCGCGTCTGAGCGAACGTTCTGCGCATTCAGTTCTGCTGCTCGAAGCGGGCCGCGACGTGCCGCCCGGCGCCGAGCCCGCTGATATCGCCAGCGTCTATCCGGCGTCGTATTTCAACAAGGCGTATTTCTGGAACGGCCTCAAAGGCCATTGGCGCAGGCGTGACAATTCCGCAGCCACGGGTTTCTCGCAGGCCCGCGTCTTCGGCGGTGGTGGTTCGGTGATGGGTATGGTGGCGCTGCGCGGCACGCCGGCCGATTACGACGACTGGGCGCGCGCGGGGGCGGAAGGCTGGGACTGGACGGGCGTGCTGCCGTTTTTCCGCAAACTCGAAACGGATTGCGATTTCGGCGGCGGGTTGCACAGCGAAGCGCACGGCAAAGACGGCCCGCTGCCGATCCGTCGCATCGCGCGCGATGCCTGGCCGCCGCAGGCGCGCGCGGTCGCCGCCTGGGCCGCAGCCAACGGCCTGCCGTTCATCGACGACATGAACGCTGATTTCCGCGATGGCCTCGGTGCGGCGCCGATGTGCCGTCAGGAAAACGGCCGTGCCTCGGCGTCGTTCGTTTACCTCGATGCGGCGGCGCGCCGTCGCGCCAATCTCACCGTCGCCGCAAATGCACAGGTGACGAAGATTCTGTTCGAAGGCACACGCGCCGTTGGTGTCAGCGCGGTCGTCGATGGTGCAGTGAAAGAATTCCGCGCGCGCGAAATCATCGTCACCGCCGGTGCGATTTTTTCACCGACGCTGTTGCTGCGCTCGGGCATAGGCGCTGCGGCGGCGTTGCAATCCCTCGGCATCGACGTCGTTGCCGACCGCCGCGGTGTGGGCGCCAATCTGCAGAACCATCCGGTGCTCTTCATCGGCATGCATCTGAAACGCGCGGCGCGCCAGGCGGCGGCCCTGCGCACGGTGCCGGTGGTGAGTCTGCGTTTTTCCAGCGGGCTCGACGGGTGTGCGCCGTCCGATTTGTTTGTGAACGTGCAAAGCAAAACCTCGTGGAACGCGCTGGGCGAACAGATCGGCAACATCGCGCCGACGCTGTTGCGGCCCAAGGCCACGGGCCGCGTCTGGCTGGAATCGAAGGCGCCGGCGGCGCTGCCGAATGTCGAATTCAATTTCCTCGGCGCAGACATCGATCTCACACGCATGATGATGGCCTTCGACCGCGCGGTGGATATTGTTTGCAGCGAACAGCTGCGCGCGCTCGGCGGGCGGCCGTTTCCGGTGCGCTTCACCGACCAGCTGCGGCGCATGAATGAAGTCGGGCGCGGCAATGCGGTGAAGGCGCAGCTGATTGCGACGCTGCTCGACATCGTGCCCGGCCTCAGCGATTTCGCGCTGGGCACGCTGACCGGCCGCAGTGTCGATTTGCCCTTGTTGATCAAAGACCGCGACGCGCTCGCCGCGCACCTGCGTGACAACGTCGCCGGCGTGTTTCATCCGGTCGGCACTTGTCGTATGGGGCGCGCCGATGATGTTGATGCGGTGTGCGACAGCGCGGGGCGCGTTTACGGCGTTGCCGGCCTGCGCGTTGCCGATGCGTCCATCATGCCCAACGTGATGGCGGGAAATACCAATCTGCCGGTGATCATGGCGGCGGAGAAAATCGCCGCTGCGATTTGATTGAGGGTCTTGCGCGTTATTGGCGCCCGTTGCGCTTTCGCGGCGAAGGGGATGCCCGGGTTTCTAGCGTGCGGTTTTTGACCTTGCGCGATCCATTGCAGTGTAGAACGGCACTCAGGGCATCTCGCCCGGGGTTGTTCACGCGCCGGGGTTATGCGCCGATGCGATGAGGGCGGCCTGGCGCGACAGCGATACTGCTTGCGAAGCAGCGGCGGCTGCCGCCGCTGCCGCCTTGGTAGACTGGGACGCGGCCTGCACCGATATTTCTTCGGCATGCTGTGCCACGACCGCCGCGCAGACGGCTGCTGATTCCGCCGCCGCCGCCGCTGATTCCGCCGCAGATTCGGCAGACGCCCAGGCCGCATTGGCGGCTGCCTGCATCGCCGGCTCCAGTGCGTGCAACGCAGCTTCTTTGACGGCATTGAATGCGCTGTTCGTGGCGGACAAAGCGAGTTGGGCCGATCTGGCGGCACGGCTGGCGGCCGCACTTGCGCTGCTCGTCAGGCCGGAGAGTGTTTGCAGCGACTTGTGATATCGCTTGTTAACAACCAAATGTTGTTCTTTGAAAATCTCAAAGTCCTGCCGCAGCGACAAGATCACTTCTTCAAGGATTTGGGGTTCACTTTCCATGGCGGTGCACTCCACTATGACGGGAAACACAGATTGCGATTACAGAACCGGAGGTCACCCGTGAGGTGCCCGGCGCAGTGACTGCCGCATCTTGCAACCCGGCGCTTGCGTTGTCCGGCCGTTGATTAAGCTGCTGCCAGGACCGAATGGGTCTGGTGTGATTCACTCTGAGACTCGGCGCGAATCTGAGCCAAGTTCTGACGCCACTCATTAATCTGCTCGTCTTCCCGCTCCAGCGCTAACGCAATCGCCCCAATTTTTGTGAACCCGGCTTTAGTCGATTCGTCAAAGAAGTGTCGTCCAATTCGCAACGCCAAATGCTTTTCGGCTGATTCTAAAAGGGCACTGGCCTTTTTGAGATATTCATCTTTGAGGCGGTCTTGCGTCGCGCGCTCGATGAGCATCGAAAACTCGGCAGCGTGTTCAGCACTGAAATCGTTCATGGCAGTTTCCTTTCGAAGATCTTGCTGTTTAACAATCCTGGATTGATCGCCCGCTGGATGCAAGGGGCCGTGCGTCATCGGTGGTGCTATCGATAGCGGGGGCGTGCATCCGGTCAGAACGGCCCGGTTTTTCGGCGACGTCCTGAATGCACTGCTCAAAGGTATCGCAAAGCGCGTCTATGCCGTTCGCCTTATACGCCAGTCCAAGGATGCCGGCCTCTGCCGCCTGCGCCTGCAGCGTCTCGTCGATGTATCCTGAGGTCAATATGATCGGCAGATCAGGCCGGATGGCCTTCAGCTCCCGCGCCACATCCAGGCCCGACATTCCCGGCATGTTATGGTCTGTCAGCACCACGTCGAAGTCCGCTGGATTGGCACGCACTGCCGCGAGTGCCATCAGTTGGTCGGTGAAGCTGCTGACGCAGTAACCGCGCCGCATCAGCAGGCGATGAACCACATAACTCAGCGCCTCATCGTCATCGAGGTAGAGAATGCGCCGATTTTTAACCGGTTTTAACGTTAACGGGCTGGCCGCAGCATGCACTTCAGCCGCCGGCGCGGCGCCCGCCGATTGCATAATCGGCAGGTAGATTGTGAAGGTCGTGCCTGTGCCGGGCCTACTCTCAACGGTAATCCCGCCGCCGTGTGTTTGCACGATGCCATGCACGACCGAAAGGCCGAGGCCCGTGCCTTCACCCATCGGCTTGGTGGTATAGAACGGCTCGAAAATCCTCTTTTGCGCCGCCCCATCCATGCCAGCACCCGTGTCCGTGACGCGGAGTCGCGCCATCGCCCCATGATGCTGCGCAGACAGTGTTTGCAATTGCGGATGGGCGCTTAGCAATGACTGATTGAGTGTCGCCGTATCAAAACGGACCGTGATTTGCCCATCGCCGGATATGGCATACATAGCGTTAGTGGCAAGATTTATGATGATTTGCTGAATCTGGCTGGCGTCAGCAAACACCGCCGGTTCATCCGCGTCGCTGTGAAGCGTGATGGCTATGCGGGACGGCAGCGTGGCGCGCAGCAGTGCAACCGTTTCGTTGATAACCGGGGTCAGCAACAGGCTGTTGCGGTCGGTTGGTTGGCGCCGGCTGAAGGCGAGGATTTGCCCTACCAGACTGCGTCCACGCTCCCCGGCCTTGCGGATTTCCTCGAGACACTGGATTGCGCCGACGTTAGTGCCCGTCTCCAGGCGCGCGAGCTCGGTGTTGCCCAGGATGGTGGCGATTATGTTGTTGAAGTCGTGCGCGATGCCGCCGGCCAGCGTGCCAATCGCTTCCATCTTCTGCGATTCGCGCAATTGCGCTTCGAGTAATTTCTGTGCGGATTCGAAGCGCTTACGTTCGCCGATGTCTTTCGCAATCTTGGAGAAACCGATAATTTGGCCGTCTAAGTCCCGCATTACCGCCATGGTTGCGGATATTTCAACAACATGCCCGTCTTTGTGCCGGCGCACTGTCTCAAAGTGAGTGGTGCCCTGGCCCTTAAGCAGGTTGATCAGAATTTCATCGTGCTCATCGCCGCGATCGGCGGGAATAATCATTTCTATTGACCTGCCGATGGCCTCATCGGCTGTGAAGCCGAAGATTGTTTCGGCCCCCGGGTTCCAGGTTTTAATGAGGCCATCCGTTGTTTTGCTGATGATTGCATCGTCGCTGGCGTTGATGATGAATTCAAATTGAGCCTGCACAAGATTTCGCTTTCGCCGCTCACGCGCAGGAATGTTCGGATTTGGGGGCAGGTCCTTGAATGCGGCATCCATGCAGCCCATACCCTAAATTAATTACGTTTGATAATATATGTTAAGTTATTTAGTAGGCTCTGTCCGGTAACGGACATAACGGTATGCTTCTCGAAGCGCTTTTTGAAGCGCTTCCCAAAGCACACTTTTCCTTGATTAGGCGGGCGTATTCCGTAGGGGAGCAGTGCCATGTCATTACCACCGCAACCAACGCAGTTTCCCAAACAAAACCGCCTGCTCGCGGCACTCTCCGCGGCCGATTACGCGCGTCTGCTGCCTGATCTTGAGCTGGTGCCGATGCCGCTGGGCTGGTCGGTCTACGAATCCGGCAAAAAAATGAGTCACGTCTATTTCCCGACCACCTGTATTGTCTCTCTGCTCTATGTCATGGAGAACGGCACCTCGGCCGAGATCGCCGTCACCGGTAACTGTGGCCTGGTCGGCATATCCCTGTTCATGGGGGGCGAGAGCACGCCGAACCGGGCCGTGGTACAAAGTGCGGGCAGCAGTTTTCGGCTCAAAGCGAGTATTCTAAAAAGGGAATTCGCACTCGGTAGCGGTTTACATGATCTTGTGTTGCGCTTTACCCAGGCGCTGATCACGCAGATGTCGCAGACCGCGGTGTGCAACCGCCATCATTCGCTGGATCAGCAATTGTGCCGCTGGTTGCTGTTGAGCCTGGACCGCTTGCAAGGCAATAACCTGGTGATGACGCAGGAACTGATCGCGAACATGCTCGGCGTGCGCCGGCAGGGTGTGACGGAAGCCGCCGGCCACTTGCAGGCAGACGGCATTATCAATTACAGGCGCGGTCACATCGAAATTCTCGACCGGAAAAAACTGGAAAAACGCGTTTGCGAGTGCTACCAGGTGGTGAAACGCGAATACGCCCGCTTGCTGCCCTATCCAATCGACTGATCCACACAACAGCGTGGATGCCCATCGCCAACGGCGTCGGGTTTGTCGCCGACGGCAATGTAGCGCGTTAGGGCGCAATAAGCGCAGCGCATTGCGCCGTATGTGTCGCCCCCCATTCGGCGGATTGCGGCGCTGTGCGCCTGATCCGCCCTGCGCGTGCTATTGAAAAGTGATCAAGTCCGCGCGCGTCAGCGTCACCGCTTTCGGCTTTAACGCTTCGTTCGCCAAATTCGCATTGCCCGAATTCAGCACGTTGTAAAAACCGATGGTCGTCTCATAGGGACTGCCGGCCGAGGTGGTGTCCATCGGAATGACGACTGTGTATTCGCGCGCTATCGCGGCGACCGAGGTGTAGGTCACCGAACCGCTGATCTTCCAGCCGACCATGATGAGTGTCTTGATGCCCTTCGCCTTCAGCAGCTTGTCGAGATCGGTGTTGTAGAAGCGGTCCTGCGCGGTGTTGGTGATCTTGATGTCGCCCGGCTGCGGGGCGACTTCTTTCAGCCAATGCGTCATGTTCTGTTCACGCGTGCCGTAGGCAATGACAAGGCCGGCTTTGCGCACACGCTCGAGAAACGGAATCATCGCCGGCAGCATCTGGCCCTTGCAGGTCGGCTGCGCGGCGCAGATATCTTCAACGTAATCGAGCACGATCAAGGCGGTGGTTTTCGGGTCGAGCGTCACGCGCGCCGGTTCGGGCGTGGCCGGCATTTGCAGGGTGATCATCGCCTTGCCACCCTGTGCGGCCGGTTGCGCCTGAGTTGCGCCGCAGAAGAGTGCGAGGGCCAGGCTGCTCAGAATGATGACGGTGCGTGAGTGCGTCATGCGTGATCTCCTCGACAGTGTTTAGGTTGGCGCGGGCAAGCCCGGCGCGGCGAGTCAGCGTGCGGCCGGTCTATTGTAATGAGCGCCGCGCCTCGCAGCCATTCTGCCGCGCAAAAGTGCGCCCCTTTCCTGCCTTGCACCAGCTAATCGAGCGTTATACCAATTTCCCGAATCAGCTTGCCGAGCTTGGCGTAGTCAGACTTAAAGCGCTGGGCGAATTCGTCCGGTGTCAAATTCAAAGGAGAAAGCGCTTGCGCCGCCAGCCTCGCAGAAACCACGGGATCTTCGACCACCTTATTGATGGTGACATTGAGCTTGTCGATAATTGATTTCGGTGTGCCCGCAGGCGCGAATACGCCGCCAGTCCAGCCGGAATAATCGAAGCCCGGGACCGATTCCCCTATCGCCGGCAAATCGGGAAAGTCCTTTTGCCGTTTGCCTGTTCCCACGCCCAATAAGCGTACGCGATTGGTTTTTACGTAAGGCAGGATATCCGTGATGACGTTAAACGCTGCCTGGGTCTCTCCGGTGGCCACAGAAAGTGCCTGGAGTGCGCCCCCTTTGTATGGCACGTGAGTCAGTTTTATCCCCGCCATTCGGCTGAACAGTTCCATTTGGAGATGTCCGCCGCTGCCATCTCCGGCGGTCGCATAAGTCAGTTCCCCGGGACGTTTTTTCGCCAGTGCGATGAACTCTTTAACGGACTTCACCGGTAACGATGCCGGCACGTCAAGAACGAACACCTGATTTGCAATTGCGGCGATTCCGGCAAAATCATTCAAGGTGTCATACGGCAGTTTTTTGTAGAGGTGCGCGCTAATCAGGAGCGTTACGGAGTGCGCCAGAATTGTGTAGCCATCCGGCGCGCTTTTTGCCACAAAATCTGCAGCGGCAGTGCCCGAGGCGCCAGCCCGATTCTCAATGATGAATTGCTGACCTAGCATCTCCGATGTCTTTTGCATCACGATTCGTGCCGCAACATCGTTGGCTCCACCGGCGGGGAAACCGACCAGTACACGAACCACTTTGGTCGGGTAGACCTGTGCGAAAGACGCGACTGGCAAACCGAGCACAGCAAGCAATAATGCTGCGCGATGGCAATGATTCAATGTGCCCCCTCTTGTTTTCTAAATGAGTACGGTACCTAAAAACGCCCTGTCGGCGCACAAACCGCAAAAGCAATGCGACAATCCACTGTCGTCAGTTCACTCTACATCCTGTCCATTCTTCCGCCATCGCAAGCAATAATCTGCCCCGAAATAAAAGATGACTCGTCGGATGCCAGGAACACAGCCAAATTGGCGATATCACGTGGAATGCCGGTTCTTTTAAGTGCGGCAGCAGCAGCCCGACTCGCAATGGCTATCTCGACTTCCTGCGGATTTCGGCCCATCCGGGTCATTTCGGTGATCACTCTTCCCGGCGCGATGGCGTTCACGTTTATGCCATAGGGCCCGAGTTCTTTTGCGCTGCTCTGGGTAAATTGATTGACGCCGGCTTTGGCAGCGGCATAGGCGATCGCTCCCGTGGTGCCATTAAGCCCGGTTGTGGAAGAAATATTAATGATCTTTCCGGATTTTTTCTCCATCATGTGAGTGGCTACTGCCTGCGTACAGAGAAATACGCCTTTCAGATCCACGCGGTGAACGGAATCCCATTCCTCTTCCGTTACATTCATCAGCGTGCTGCGGCTGGGGACGCCCGCGTTGTTTACGAGGATGTCCACCTTGTCGAACGCGTCGAGAGCCGTTCTAATGAGTGCGGCAGCGCCTGCGCGCGTTGAAATGTCTGCGTTCGAAAGGACAGCCCTGCGCCCCAGATCTTTTATCTCCCGGCATGTGTCCTCTAACTCACCTGCATTTAAATCGTCGAGAACGATGTCGGCACCTTCACGGGCCATGTAAAGCGCAATCTCCTTGCCAATGCCCCGCGCCGAACCTGTAATTACTGCCACCTTGTCATTCAGCCGTCCCATGTAAATCCTTCCCCAATCAAACTGTGCGTATGCGTAGCGGGACCGGATCGATGGTTAACGGATCAGGATACCTTCTGCCCCCGGTTCATGCATTTATTGCCAGATATTGTTTTTGATTCGATGTATTTCCGGCGTAAATCGATGTTATCAATATGCCGGTATAGTTAACAGCCCTGAACGCCAATTCCGGAGCTACGATCTGCCTACTTTCACTGGGCGCAATAAGCGCAGCGCATTGCGCCGTATGTGTCGCCCCCCCATTCGGCGGATTACGGCGCTGCGCGCTTGATCCGCGCTACGCGTGCTGCGGCGAACTTGTAGGATGGGTAGAGCGTAGCGAAACCCATCGCCACGGGCGCAACCCGAATTGATGGGTTTCGGCCTTGCGGCCTCTACCCATCCTACGGTCCGTTGCATGGCTATGTCTGTAGATCCGGAAGGAGCAACGCGTATTCCGGGGCGGGCGTAGGCAGAATCCCGGAATACGCTGCGCTCCTTCCGGGCTACGAACTGTGGCGAACTTGTAGCGCGGGTAGGGCGCAATAAGCGCAGCGCATTGCGCCGCATGTAAACCGCGACAGGACTGCCGCATGTCAAATCAATCCGGTGAAGCATGGCTGGTGAGACGCGTCGCCGATTGGCCGCATTCGACATTTCACAAGCTCGTGAAAGCCGGGGTTTATCCGCCGGAATGGGCGGGCGGCATGGCGGATGCGTTGGGATATGATGACTGGCATGCGGCGCAATGCGCTGCGCTTATTGCGCCCTACGCGTTGCTTGACGATCACAACGGTATCTACGGGTTGGACTGGAAAAAGAACCCGCCGAGACGCGGGCAAAAAAATAGCCCGCCTCACGCGGCGGGCTATGCTCGAGTTGTGACGCAGCAGGACTAGTAGGGGTAACCCTCAAGCCGCGGCGCGTTGAGCTTGAACTCATGCGGCTTGCCGTAAGCATCGCCGATCGGCATTTTGACCTTCGCCAGATTCTCTTTGTTGAGAACCTGGTCCTCCGGGATTACCTTATTGAGGAAAAGCAGGTACGCCGTCAACGAGTAGACCTCATCGGGCTTCAGAGTCCCCTCCAGTCCGAGTGGCATGCCGCGATTGATGAAATCCCATACGATCGTCGCGTTTGGTGCACGCAGTGGCAGGATGCGTTCCTTTTTCCAGACGGAAACATCGGCGCCTTGTTTCGTCGCCAGAATTGGCGCCAAGCCGCCGATGCCGCCGACGCCATGGCAGCCGACGCACGCCTTTTGCATGTAGAGTTGTGCGCCTTCCTTGACGGTACCGCGACCGGGCGGCAGTTCCTCGCCGGCGAAACCGATCGAGATATCCATGCGGCGGAGTTCTTCCGCGGTCGGCGTGCGCCCCACGCCATAGGTGGGCGACTGCGCGAACGCAGCGCTCGCCAGAAGGCTTCCCAGCAGCAGCGAAATCGTGACGACTTTATGCGAGGCCATTGGTCACCATCCCGTCCTTGGCGATTTTCCAGGGCATGACGCTGTTGTCGAGCCCGGGCACCCGGTAGTCGCGCTCGAAGGGCACTTTCCACCACTCGGCGATCTCCTCGCGCAGCGCCTGCCGCTGCCCGATGTCGTCGGTGGTGCGCGACATAATCACGGTCTCCGTTCCATCCCACTTCCATTGGTAAGCGAAGCGGACGTGCGCCATGCGCTGCGGCGTGTTCTTGAACTCGGCGCGGTGCCACGTCTTGCCGCCATCGGTGGACACTTCGACGGTCTTGACGGCGCCGCCCCCCGACCATGCCAGCCCGCTGATCTCGTAGAGTCCAGGGCCTGGCAGCCGCTGTGTGCCCGACGGGTAGGTAATGACGGACTTGGGCCCGATCTGGTCGCCGAGCGCAAGCTCTTTGTCTTCCGGACGCAGATGCCCGAATTCGTTGTAGTTCATGTAGAACTCTTTGGTGACCTTGATGCGGCGCAGAAACTTGGTGTGGTAGATGCCCTCGAATCCGGGAACCATGATGCGCACCGGAAACCCCTGCTGCGGTCGCAACGCCTCGCCGTTCTGGCCGTAGGCGATGATGCAGTCGTCCATCCCTTTGGCAATCGGTATGCTCGACGCACCCTTTACTTCTTCAGCACCTTCAGCGACGAACCATTTCGCGCTGCTTTTCAGGCCGCATTCCTTGAGCAGCGTCGACATCAGTACGCCGGTCCATTCGGAGCAGCTCGTCATGCCGTGCGTATCCTGCACGTTCCTTTGCTTGCCGTTGTGCCGGTTACCCGCACACTCGATGAAATGCAGGCGGGTGACTGACGGGAAGCGCTTCAATTCGTCCATGGTGAGGGTCAGAGGCCGATCCACTTCGCCGTGTATCGTCAGCGTGTGCAGCTTGGGGTCGACGTCCGGCAGGAAGGAGCCGCGGGTCGTCGCGATATAGTGCAACGACGACGGCGTGATCACGCCGACAGAATCCTGCAGCGGCGACGCGACGTGGAACACCTTGCCGAACACGTCGGGTGACGGCCTGCCGCCGATGGGGTGCTGTACGCGCACCGAAGTCACATACTTGGAACGCTGACCGTATTCGATCTGCTCCTTGCTGCCGTGAATCATCGGCGAAGCGTTCTCGCTGCCTGGGGTCGCCGCATGGCCGTCGTGCTGTGCCTGGGCCTTGCCCACTGCGGCCATCGTGATACCACCAGCCAATGCGGCGCCGGCCTTGAGGAGCTCTCTACGGCTCTTTTTTTCCAAATCCATTGGATCCTCCCTGTAAGATGATTGCATTAATCAATAACGCACGACGCAATCAAGTGCGAATGAAAGTATAGGCCGCCTTGCCGGGTCTGGCGAGCGCCCGTGCCAACCCGCGATCCGTTAGAGGCCCTTCTCGACAACGTCAGCCGAAGCGTCAATAGGGTAACGAACTGTATTCAAGGGCTTGCCAACCAGCGGCGAAGCCAGCGCCTGTTTCACGCGCTCGGGCGTCAAGGGCAGCTCGCGGATACGCTGGCCGGTTGCCGCGGCGAATGCATTGGCGATGGCGGCCGCCGTCGGCCCTTGTGCAGCCTCGCCGGCGCCGAGCGCACGTTCGTTCGGCCGGTTGATCAGCACGGTCTCGACTTTGGGCGCCTCTGGCATGGTCAGGATCGGATAGTTCATCCAGTCTTCGGAAATGATGCCGTTGCGGTCGAAGCGCACGTGCTCGTGCAGCGTCCAGCTCATCGACTGGATGACGCCGCCTTCGATCTGGTTGATCAGGCCGTCGGGATTGATGATCTGTCCGGCGTCGACCGCAGCCCAGATGCGCGGTACCTTGACGACACCTGTGGTGCGATTCACTTCAACCTCGGCGATCACCGCAGTGTAGGTGGCCACCGTCTTGTAGCGCGCATAGCCGATGCCGCGGCCGCGCCGGCCGTCGCCTCTCTGGTAACTTTCGCCGGGTTTCCAGGCGGCGGCCTTTGCCACGGCTTCGATCACGGCGCGCTCGCGCTCGTCCCTGATGTGCGCGAGGCGGAATGCCACCGGGTCGATGCCGGCGGCTGCGGCGAGCTCGTCGATGAAAGACTCGATCGCAAATACATTGGCATAAGCGCCGAGCGTGCGCAGCGCCGAAGTGCGCACCAGATTTTCAATAATCAGATGGTGCGTGGTGCGCTGGCGCGGGAAATCATAGAGCGTGATGGCGTTGCGATCGCCGGCACCGTTGGGCTGCGGTGAATGGCGCGCCGGCCCGGGCCGCTTCGCATCGGCGAGGTACCAGCTGCCGAGCAGGTTGACGCCGTCGGGGTCACCCGGCCGCATGTTGTGGCTCTGGCTCCAGACGTCGAAGGCCCAGTCAACCACGCGGCCGCCGGCGACAGCGCCCTTGACCTTCATTGTCATGGCCGGGCCGTAGGGCTCCCACTTGAACTCGTCGTCGCGCATCCATTGCAGCCGCACCGGCCGCCCGTTGACGGCGCGGGCCAGCATGGCGGCGTCGAAGGCAACGTCATCGGCACCGTTGTGGCCGTAGCAGCCCGCGCCCTCGGCGTGGATGCAGCGGATGTCGCGCGGCTGCATGCCGAGCGCTTTTGCCATGGTGGCGCGCAGTGGATAAACGCCCTGGCTGTGGGTCCAGACCGTCAGCTTGCCGTCCTTGAATTCGGCCAACGCGCAGGAGGGTGCGATCGCGGCATGCGCCTGATAGGGCCGATGGTAGGTCGCCGCTATCATCGTTGCGCCGGCCGGCAGGGGCGCGTCTTTCTCGCTGATCACCCGGTCTTCACTGCGCAGCGCCATGAGCTGCTCGTACAGTTTCGCCGGCTCGGGCAGCAAGGGGCCGCCCGACCACTTGGCGAATTCCATCAGCACGAGCCGCGCATTGATGGCCTGCTCCTCGCGCCGCGCGATCACGCCGAGAAAGCTGCCGTCACGCACCACCGCGATGACGCCCGGCATCGCCTTGACGGTGGCTTCGTCGAAACTCTCGAGCTTCGCGCCATAACGCGGCGGACGCACGATGCGCCCGTGCAGCATGCCGGGCAGCCGCAGGTCCTGCACGAAGGCGGCCGCACCCGTCACCTTGCCCGGGATGTCGATGCGCGGTACGGACTTGCCGACGATCTTGTGCTGTGCGGCCGGCTTTGGCGCCACCTTGGCGGTGGCCTCGCGCTTCAAGTCCGCTTGCGCGGCGAGTTCACCGTAGCCGAGCTTGCGGCCGTCCGGCGCATGAATGACGCCGTCATTGACCTTGAGCGTGTTCGCGGCGACGTCGAGTTTTTTCGCAGCGAGATCGATGAGCATGGCGCGCACCTCGGCACCTGCCATGCGCAGCGCAGTGCCGCTCTGCTCGATCGACTGGCTGCCGGCGGTTTGCCCCTCGTTGGGCGTGCGGCCGGTGTCGCCCGCGATCATGCGGATGTGCGCGAGCGGCACATCGAGCTCTTCGGCAGCGATTTGCGCGAGTGCGGTGACGATGCCTTGCCCGAGTTCGACCTTGCCGGTGAACACCGTGACGCTGCCGTCGGCATTGATGCGCAGCCAGGCATCCAGCGTGCGGTTGGTATCGAGGCTGCCGGGAAGCCGCGCCGGGTTTTGCGCGAGCGCGACTGTCGGCGCGAGGCTGAAAGAGAGCACGATGCCGCCGAGGGCGGCAGTGAATTCGCGGCGCGTCAGGCGGGGCGCGTTCATGGTCATTGGCCCCTCATGTTTTGCGCGGCGCGCAGGACGGCGCGGATGATCCGGTTGTGGGTGCCGCAGCGGCAGAGATTGTCGGCGAGTGCCGCCCGCACCTCTGCTTCGCGCGGTTGCGGATTGCGCTTGAGCAGGTCGGCTGCCGACATGATCATGCCGCCGATGCAATAGCCGCACTGCGCCGCCTGCTCGTCGATGAAGGCCTTCTGCAGCGGGTGCAGCTTGTCGAGCGTGCCGAGCCCTTCGAGCGTGGTCACCTCGTTGCCCTCGATCGAGCCGGCCGGCGTCACGCAGGAGCGTCGCGCCGCGCCGTTGACCAGCACCGTGCAGGCGCCGCATTGCGTCAGGGCGCAGCCGTATTTGGCGCCGTTCAGCTCGAGATCGTTGCGCAGCACGTAGAGCAGCGGCGTGTCCGGCTCGGCATCGACCGAACGGGTCGTCCCGTTGACCTTCAGACTGATGGCCATGGTGTTTCTCCTCGCAGATGGCAGCGCGCGCTGCGGATCTTTCCTTGAATGAATCTATTTTGCGTCAGCGGAGGGCGTTGCGTCGAGACCCCCATAGATCAAATTGGAATCTGGCGGAAGGCCGCACCGGTTTCAAACGGATTTGGAGGCGGCATGTAACTTGGCGAACCGCTCGGCCGCGATGGCGGTGCGCGCGTAAACGCAAAACTTGATAGCCGGGTTCCACACGAAAAGTGAACACTGATTTTTCTTAAAATATTTGCGACAGAGATGTGGGGTTGTCATCCATCAATGGGCATGGCTCATAACACTCTTGATTCCCTTTATGCGATTGACGGAATCGCCGGCAAGATGGGTCCAGATGATCGCATCCCTGACAAGCTTGTATGCGGCTGGATGTGCACCGCCCGTACAGGCCCCGTGTATTTCCATATTGAGGTTGGTGACACTCTGTACCGTATCTGCTGAAAAGGTTAATGCCAGCATATTGTTTGCGGATTTAAGATAGTCTGCATTTCCGGCGACTGCCTGATCACGTTCCCACGCAACACGCAACATAAAAGATCGCAGCGCTTCGGTGAGCATGTGCATTCTGGATAATTTCAACTGGATTGTCTGCTGTTCCAATAAAGGGTGTCCGCCGTAATGGCGTTGTTTTATACGCTGCATTGCCATTTCTACTGCCGCATCACAAACGCCTAGAGCATTGGCACCCAGTTCGAGGTCGCTGAACTGCGATGGATCGCCTCCGCGCGCTTCCGCGCCACCGTTGACCTTTCCGACTAGATTGGAGTGCGGGATTCGTGCATTTTCAAAAATCAACTCTGCATTTTGGTAAAAGCGCCAGCCATTCTTGTTGAAAACCCGTCCTACCCTGAAGCCTGGAGTGTCGCGGGGAACCAAAAATAACGTGGTCCCTGAACGTACGCTTACCGCCGGATTGGTGCGTGCACGTATAAACAAAAGCTTTGCGATATTGCCGTTGGCGATAAAACACTTTTCGCCGTTAAGAATCCATTCGTCGCCCTGACGTTCCGCTTTCAGTCGCATGCCGGCGGTCGGTGCGTCTTCAGGCGGCATGCGGTTGTCTGAGCCGCCGCTAGGTTCGTTGGCGCCAAGGCCAAGCAGGTAGGTTTCGTCTGCGATAAATGGTTTCAGGAAACGTTCTTTCTGCTCGTCGGTACAGACCGCCGCGATAAGTTGGCTCCATTTCCAGCATTGACTAAAAGTCTTTGAGATCGACGCATCGCCCCTGGCCAATTCGACCATCACCAAAACCTGGGTCACAAGGTCGAGTCCATGGCCGCCCCATTTCTTCGGAACGGCGAGCGTGCGAAACCCTAGTTGTGATCCTTTACGGATGATTTCCCAATCGAATGTTTTTGCCGGATCTGCAATAAGGTCGCGTTCGACAGAGGCGGGACGGATAATCTCGTTCGAAAATTCCCGTGCTTTCTTTTGCCATGCCAGTTGTTCTTTGTTAAAGGTAAATTCCATTGCATCTCCAAGCCAAATAGTCCGAAAATTATTAGTGAAATAATTGGTTATTTTTTAAAGTATCTTTTCAAAAAATTCAATTGGCATCTCCATGATGCTTGATGCAACCACAAATAATGGTCTGAAAAGTCTACTGCTTTTCAAGATTGGCCACCTTTACCGCGGCCTGAAAGATACTCATCTGGGTGCGTATAAATTTTCCGAATTCCTCGGGTGCTTCGCCGCCGGGTAAATAGCCGCCGATTTCTATGGCTTCACGGATGACTGTGAGCCGGAGGGCTTTTTGAACTTCGGTTTGGAGTTTGCGAATGACTGACGCCGGAGTGCCGGATGGGGCGTGCCAACCGACAAAACCACCATCAAAGACATAGCCTTTTACGCCTGCTTCGATCATGGTCGGCACATTGGGCAGGGCTGCGGAGCGGGTGACGCCCGTGAATGCAAGAATGCGCAACCGACCGGATTTAACCTGCGGCAGAATGGCCGGCGGGGACGAAAAGTTAAATTGAACTTCTCCCGACATGAGTGCATTGATTGATGGTGCTGTTCCGCGATAAGGCACATGGGTGGCGTCAATGCCGGCGCGTGCCGCGAAAAGAGCGGGAGCAAGGTGGTTGGGATTGCCGACACCCGCGGAACCGTAGGAGATGGGGGTGGCGGCATTCCTTGCCATTGCGACGAACTCTTGCACTGATTTGGCCGGACTCGAGGCGTTTACCGCGAACATATAGCCGGTTCCATGGCCGATGCTGGTGATGGGGGTAAAGTCTTTTTCGATATCGAAGGGCAAGGCGGGGTTTAGAATTTGCGCGACAAGAAGCGCAGCTCCATTATTCATCAACGTGTATCCATCCGGCGCTGATTTGGCGACGATTTCGCTGCCGATAACACCGTTTGCGCCACCTCGGTTGTCAATCACTACCGGTTGCCCTATTTGTTTTTCAACTTGCGCTGCGACGATCCGCCCCAACACATCAAGGGCGCCTCCGGGCGGGAACGGTACGACCAAACGAATGGGGCGGGTTGGAAAAGTTTGGGCTATGCACGGATTGAATGCGATGAGGTTCAGGCCCCCGAAAACACAAACAGCAAACTGTTTTTTCATGATCCCCTTAATCTGCTAGCAAGGCCATTTTGCTCCGCTTGACTGGCAAGAATATCCGTTGAGTCAAGGTAAATTGAGATCGCTTTTTTTCTTCAGCGATGGCTGACAGCAGTTCCTTCAAGTCGTGCGGTGAATATTTCTTCTGCTCATAATCTACAATAGTGCGAACTTGTACTGGCCGGAGAAGTTGGTCCGACGATCTGTAAGTTTGTAATGCGTCGTTTTTGCGTCAGGCGGTATCACATTTACAGCCGGGTAAACAGATTCCGCTTGAATTCAAGAAAGGCGTGCGTGTTTCAGGCAAGGCCTGGCTTCTAACCACCAGCTGCTTTTCAGTAAAATCTATTTTCGACGCAGGAAAACGTTTGAGTTTTTTTTCAGAATGATAGCGCGTCAAACGCTGCTTGGACATCCCGCCGATGCATAATTGTCAGAATACCTGTGTGAGATTTAACAAAACTGCACTTCGATGGCTGGTGATGTAATGGCCTGTCATTTCATTAGTAATTTATTAAACTTGAGGAGCCATTTATGGTAAGGCGTGTAATTACAGGCCACGATGCGACTGGTAAGTCGGTTGTTGTTCAAGATGGCGCGGCGCCGTTCGAAATGACAAATCCGCTTCGTCCTGGCTATGTTTCAACCGATATTTGGCGTACCGCAGAAATGCCGGTGCCTATTAATTCGAATCCCGAAGAGTCTACGTTGGGGACACGCAGGCAATTGCCGGACCGTAATGGAACGGTAATGCGCGTCAACCGGGTCATGCCTGAATCCGACGACATCCGGAAAATGAGTCCGGAGCAATCACGACAACTTTTTGCGGCGCTGGGTAATGAAGAAGCTTCGACGTTTGGCAAGTGTGGCCGCCACCCACTGATGCATCGAACGGAAACCATAGACTACGTGGTTATTCTTTCCGGCGAGGTCTACTGTGTGCTCGACGATACCGAGGTGTTGCTGAAGACGGGCGATATTCTTATTCAATGCGGCACTAATCATGCCTGGAGCAATCGGTCGAATGGCCCTTGTGACATCTTGTTCGTTTTGATCGATGGCGCATTCGATAGCCAGCTGGCAGCGCCTCAGAAGGCGAATTGAGGCATTAGTCATAATGGGTGGCGTCGACTGCAAGTGCAAGGGGATAGACCACGGTTTCTCTTTGCGGTTAGGGTAATTTGGACATGCACAATTGGAAAATGTGTGCGTCCTGATTTTTCCGTCTATGCCGTGCCTCGTGCCGGATCAAAACGCTCAATGAGTATATGGGGTTAGGCCACGGTTTTTTTAGCTTGACCTTTCGGTTCCCTGGCGTCTGTCGAGCAATACTGCATTGCGTTTGACGCGGATAACGGGATCTACGGGTTTTTAGCGAGTCTGATCTCAATGAGACAATGCGCCGCATGCCCTCCACGCCCTACCTTCCGCCCGCCGACTGCGGACTGGACATCCTCCATCTCTCGGCGCAACTGATCGTCGTCAACAAGCCCAGCGGCCTGTTGTGCGTGCCCGGACGTGGCGCCGGCAAGGAAGACTGCCTGTCGCGCCGGGTGCAGGCCGAATATGCCGACGCGTTGATCGTGCATCGCCTCGACATGGGCACCTCGGGCATCGTCGTCATGGGGCGCGGCGCCGACGCGCAGCGCGCGCTGAGCGTACTGTTTCAGGAGCGCGAGGTGCGCAAGCGTTATCAGGCCGTGGTCGACGGGTGCTGGACGGCGGCTGCCATGGGCGAGATCGATCTGCCCATCAGCGGTGATTGGCCCAACCGCCCGAAAAAGATGGTCGATCACGTCATGGGCCGGCCGAGCCTGACCCGCTATCGCGTCATCGACATCGACACGGCGCGCGCGGTGTCGCGCATCGAACTCGACCCGCTCACCGGACGTTCGCATCAGTTGCGGGTGCACATGGAGGCGATGGGGTATCCCATCATCGGCGACGACTTCTACGGCACGCCGGAATCCTGCGCCAAGGCGGAGCGCCTGATGCTGCACGCCTGCGAGATTGAATTCAGCGATCCTGCAACGGGTGTGCCGCTGCGCGTGGATTGTCCGGCGCCGTTTTGATTGGCGGGTAGGGTGGGCAACTTGTTGCCCACGTGGGGCGCGTCCGCTGATTGAACGCGTGGGCAGCATGCTGCCCACGTGGATTGTGGTGCTCTGGTTGAACGCGTGGGCAGCAAGCTGCCCACCCTACGAAACTGCGCTTATTGGGAACTAAAGGGGCCAGGCCCCTTTGGTTTGATCTACCTTTATTAAAAGGTGATCAGGATTTCAGGCGCCCTTGGGCCAGACGAACTCCGGACGAAGTCCTGCGTGGACGGGACGCCCGTCATTGGGCTTCGGCACTCCGGTGGCAGGATCGTAGAACGCATGATAGGTGGCGGGCAGCTTTTGCGCGTCATGGCCCATCAGGTTCGGCACTACGACACGGATACGCTTTTGCTTGTCGTCGAGCATGAGAGGGGTGCCGCAGGTTTCGCAAAGGCAGAGTTCCAGCGGCCCGTTGGGGTTTTGGTCGTTGAACGGCACGCGCTTTAGGCTGCCGGCGCCTTCGACTGTCAGGTCTGCGTGGTTGAAAAAGACCACGTGGGTGGTGGGCTGCCCAGTGACCCGCTTGCAGACTGAGCAATGACAGGTGTGGTTGTCGATGGTTTCTTTGTCGGAATGGGTGCTGTGATGCGCACAACCGCCAGTGTATTTATGTGTCATGCCGATTTCCCTTTGCGTTTACGTCGATCACGATGATTGCTGCGCAAGCATAGACGGGGAAGCACGCCTGCGTCTATATCTTCCCGGGGCCGCCCTGATGGCACCCGACAACACCTGAGGCGTTGAGCTTTTCGATGTCAGTGACGCCGTAGCCCATCTCGCTCAATATCTCCCGCGTATGCTCGCCCACATGCGGCGCGTGCGCGAGCCGATCGCCTGTCTCCAGCGCTTGCTGGCCGCAGATGTTGCCCATCGGCACGCGGCCGAGGGTGTCGTTGTTGACCCAGCGGATGGCGTTGACCGTTTGCACCTGCGGATCGGTGAAGAGATCGTCGTAGGTGTTGACCTTGGCTTTGAGGATGTCGATGCCTGACAGGAGTTCGACCCATTCATTCGAGGTCTTGGTTTCGAAGAAGGGCCGCAGTTCGACCATGAGTTGGGCGCGGTTTTTAACGCGGGCGCCTGAGTCGGTATAACGCGGATCGGTGAGCCATTCGTCTTTGCCGAGGAGTTTGCATAGCCGTTTGAAATGTTCGTCGCGCCGCGCGTTGACGCTCATGTAGCCGTCTTTGGTTTTGAACATGCCGACCGGCATGCCGATGGGTTCGGCGGCGCCACCCTGTAAGTGGTGTTCCATCATCGCGCCTTCCTGCAGGGCGAGCGCGCATTCCAGGAGGCTCGTTTCGATGTGTGCGCCGCGGCCTTTCATCGCTTTGCGGTAGAGCGCGGCGGCGACCGCCTGGAACGTATAGAGGCCGGTCGAGAAATCGATGGCCAGCATTTCGATGCGTTGCGGCGCGCCGTTGACGTCACGATTGATCGCCATCATGCCGGTATAGGCCTGCATCACTGAGTCGGTGGCCGGCTGATCGGCGAGCGGGCCGCTGGCGCCGAAGCCGGTGATGGAGAGGTAGATGATGTTCGGATTGGTTTTCTGCACGCTGGCGTAATCGAGCTTGAACTTGTCGATCTTGCCGACGCGGTAGTTCTGGATCAGCACGTCGCATTCGGCGGCGAGCTTCTGCACGATGGCCATACCTTCGGCGGTCTTGAGGTCGACCGCCAGCGAACGCTTGGCGCGGTTGACGATGACGGAATGCGCGGTCTGGTCGCCCGTGTGTTTGCCGAGCAGCCGGCTCCAGCAGCCCGCGCCCGGCGGCTCGACCTTGATCACATCAGCGCCGTTGCGCGCGAGGTGCATGCCGCAATAAGGGCCGGCGATGCCTTGCGAGAGGTCGAGAACTTTGACGCCGTCGAAGGGGAGGTCAGTGGTTGAAGCGGACATAAGTGTTCAATCGGTTGGCAGGCTGGTGAAAAATGCGCGTCGTTTCAAACTCGTCATTCCCGCGAATGCGGGAATCCAGAGGATTCTAATTCTATTGAACGTCAGAGACCTGGGCTCCCGCTTTCGCGGGAGCGACGAAATATTTGCGGCGATAGGTAGGATGTGTAGTGTTGTAGGGTGGGTTAGGCGCGCAGCGCCGTAACCCACCGTCCGCCGCAGGCTGAACATCGATGGGTTTCGCTGCGCTCTACCCATCCTACGGGCTGTCCTTCCCCCATCAAGGGGGAAGGAACCTGCTGTTTGCGCTTGCGCGATGATTTTGTTCCCTCCCCCCTTGTGGGGGAGGGTTAGGGTGGGGGGGCTCGGATGCTTGATAACGCGATGCCCCCATCCTGTCCTTCCCCCGCTTTGCGGGGGCAGGGACCTGCTGATGGGCGTTGGCGGGCGATTTGCCCACGCCGCGGAATTGATTACTGCGGCTGCGGCAAATCCCGCGCAATCGGCCGTATCGCTTCAATCTGCGCCTTGATGTGCGCGCCGAAAACTTCGGGTTTGTCGCCAACGGCGATGTAGCCGAGGTCGGTGAGTTTTTTCTGCACGGCCGGTGTCGCCAGCACTTTCAAGAGCGAGGCGTGGATGGTTTCAACCACAGCGGGCGGCGTTTTCGCCGGCACCATCAGGCCGTACCAGCACGAGAACTGATAACCGGGTGCGCCGTTTTCGGCGACGGTGGGTTGCTCCGGTAAAAAACTCAAACGCTGCGGTGTTGTCACGCCGAGCGAGCGCAAACGGCCCTGGCCGATTTGCTGCATGACGGCCGACAGCGGCGCGAAATAGACCGACACTTCACCCGACATCACGGCGGTGACTGCGGGCGGGCCGCCCTTGTAGGCGATGTGCGTCATCTCGATGCCGGCCTGACGGCGGAACAATTCTCCAGCGAGAAAGCTGCAGGTGCCCGAACCCGCCGAGGCGTAGGTGATTTCGCCGGCTTTTGCTTTGGCGTATTTGACGAATTCACCGACAGTCTTTGCGGGTGACGTCGCCGGTACCACCATGATCGACGGGCCGGAGGCGATCTGCGCGATCGGTATGAAGTCACGCACCAGATCGTAGCCGAGCGTTTTGTAGAGCGTGGCGTTGACTGCGTGCGTGGTGGCGATCTGCAGCATGGTGTAACCATCGGCCGGTGCGTGCGCGGCGACGTCGGCGCCGAGGTTGCCGCCGGCACCCGGTTTGTTCTCGACAATCACCTGCTGGCCGTAGAGGTTGGTGAGGCCTTCGGCGATGATGCGGCCCAACACATCGGTGCCGGCGCCGGCGGCGTCGGTGATGATGTAGCGCACCACCTTGTTCGGATAGTTCTGTGCCGGCGTGGCCGTGGTGGTCAGCAGCGATGCGGCGCCGAGCAAGGCCAGTGCGCAATGGGTGAAACGGTTCATGACGAATTCCTCTGCGAATGTTTTATGCGCGCCGTGGCAGCACGTCTGCGCGAAATTCTACCTCATGCCCGCAGGCGGCTGGCTGCGCCAGCAAGGTCGCCGCGCGCCGCTTGACGTAAACGCGACGCAGGCGGAAAGTGCGGGGTTCCGCGCAACACCCATTCCAAGCCACTCCCAAGGGGAACCCATTGAGCAAGATCGCTGCTGTCAAAGCCTATCCTATCGTTGCCAAACTGAAGACCTTGCAGCGCACTGCGCAGGAGTCGCGCGCCGAAGTCGAACTGCTGCTGGTTGAAGTCATCACCGACGATGGTGTCAAGGGTTACGGCCAGGTCACCAGCACGCCGATGGCCGACATCAAGAAATGGGTCGAGCGTTTTGGCGAGGAAGTCAAAGGCAAGGATGCGCTGGCGCGTGTTGCCATCTGGGACCAACTGCTTGCGATGACCTCGCCGCGCCCGAATCTCGGCGGCCTGTCGCGCGCGGCGCGTCCGCAGATCATGGCCGCGATCGGCGGCATCGACATGGCTTTGTGGGACATCGAAGGCAAAGTCGCCAACCTGCCGGTCTTCCGTCTGCTTGGCGCCGAAAACAAACCGGTCTTCACTTACGCGACGGGCGGCTATTACAAAGAGGGCGGGAAAATCACCGCCTGCGCCGATGAACTCGCCGGTTTCGTCAAGAACGGATTCAAGGCGGTCAAGCTGAAGGTCGGCGGCGCCACCATGGCCGAGGAAGTCGAGCGCGTGAAAGCGACACGCGCGGCGATCGGCCCCGATATCGTCTTGAAGCTCGACCTCAATGCCGCCTACGATCTGCCGGCGTGCATCGAATTCGCCAAAGCGGTCGAATCATCGAACATTTTCTGGCTGGAAGAGCCGTTGCACTGGTATCTGCAGCCGGCAGACTTCGCCAAGCTCGCGCGCGCGACGCCGATTCCGCTCGCGCACGGCGAACGCGAAATGACGCGCTTCACCGCGCGCGACTTCATGACCATCGGCTGCGTGCGTTACATGATGTTCGACGCCACGCGCTACGCCGGCTTTACCGAATCGCTGCGTGTGGCGCACATGGCCGATCAGGAGGGCGTGATGATCACGCCGCACCATTCGCCGGAGCTGCACTGCCATCTCGTCGCCGCCTTCCCGCGCACCGGTTACGCCGTCGAGTCGCACGGCTCGCACGACCGCGATCCGATCTGGCAGGGCATGTATCTCGACCGCGCCCAGGTCAAGGACAGCTACGTCACCATGAACGAGAAGCCCGGTTGGGGCATCGAGCTTGACTGGAAGTTCATCAATGCGCATCTGGCGGGTTATTGAGCAATCAGGAGCCTGCATTTTTTTCGTCATACCCGCGAAAGCGGGTATCCAGTGTTTTGGCTTTTGCATAATTACGTCGCTGGGCTCCCGCTTTCGCGGGAGTGACGGATACTTTTGTATCGTTTGTCAGCACCGCAAGGATTTCATTTCATATGTCCGTAAAAACCAAGCAGCAGTTGTTCGCGCAAAAAGTCATCTCGGTCGTCAACTGCGATTTCCCGACGCCCGACATGGTCGAGTTCACCGGCGAGCTCGGCTTCGACGCCTTGTTCATCGATTGCGAACACAGTCACACGGATTTCAAACTCGTCAACGAACTGGCGCGCGCGGCGCGGGGTGCAGGCATGCATTCGGTGCTGCGGCCGCACAGCAGCGACGAAGGGCTGATCAACCGTTATCTCAGTTGTGGCGCCGGCGGCATCCAGGTGCCGCATGTGCACAGCGTCGCCGCTGCCAACGCATTGCTTGCCGGCCTTGAGCGTTGGGGCGACGGCGACTGGCGCGAAAAAATCGTGCTGGTGATGGTCGAGTCGAAAGAGGCGGTGGCGGCTTTGCCGGAACTGCTGAAGATTGATGCGATTGACGCCTATTACTTCGGGCAGAACGATCTCGCCGAGTCGATGGGCTTCAAGGGGGACCGCAAGAATCCGAAAGTGCGTTCCACCGTCGAGGATGCAATCAAGCGCGTCGCTGACGCTGGCAAGGTGGCCGGCATGAACGTGCAGGATGAAATCGATATCGTTGCGCATTACATGGAACTCGGCCTGAAGTGGATCAACGTGCATCAAAAGCAGTTTATGGCGCGCGGTTCCAAAGCGTTTCTTAAAGCTATTAAAGGGTCATGATGATTTGTGTTGGCATTCGGTTTGCTCCCTCTCCCTTGATGGGAGAGGGCAGGGGCTGATGTTTCCCCGGCTTTTAGAACTAAAGATCTTTACAAATCAATAGGTTGAATGTAAGGTGATGAGAAACGGCGTGTGCATGAACGGTTTTTTCTCTGTGTTGGGACCAACCAACACGGAGATCGATCATGCACA
>CALQCM020000056.1 GCA_943329075.2 Chitinophaga pinensis
CATGATCGATCTCCGTGTTGGTTGGTCCCAACACAGAGAAAAAACCGTTCATGCACACGCCGTTTCTCATCACCTTACATTCAACCTATTGATTTGTAAAGATCTTTAGTTCTAAAAGCCGGGGAAACATCAGGGGCAGGGGTGAGGGGGCGACGTCAAAATGGCAAGCATGCATCCCGAAATGTAAGGCGCAATAAGCCTAGAAATGTAGGGTGCAATAAGCGCAGCGCATTGCACCGTTCATCCATCCCCGCACCACTATCACCCATTTTCAGCGAATCCTTGCCCGGGACGCCCCAGCCTTGAAATTATGTCATATCCGACATATACTGCTACGCGTGAAAAATCAGGATAAACCGCTGGTTTGGCTGAGAAGTGAAATCAAGACACCGCCATTTTCGTCTGTCGCCAGAATCGAAACCGGAATCTTGCTGCGCAGAATACAACGTGGCGAAAAAATCGCGCTGCCACACTCCAGACCCATGCCGGTTATCGGAAAACAATGTCATGAACTTCGAATACAGGACGCAGGCAGAACCTGGCGCATCGTTTATTGCATAGATACAGAAGCGATCATCATTCTTGACGTATTTCCAAAAACCACACAGACAACACCCAGAACAATCATCGCCACTTGCAAAGCCCGATTAGAACTCTACAAGTCGATTTGATACAGATTGGAACAATCATGAGCAACAGCAAAATCCAACGCCTGAAAAACGCAGGCTGGAAAGTCGGAACGACCAAAGACTTCCTCAGACTCCGGGATCAGGAAGCCGTGCTGGTCGAAGTAAAGCTTGCGTTGATTGATGCGGTGAAGAAGTCACGCCAAAAGCACCAGCTATCGCAGGTTGATCTGGCGGCGCGCATCGGTTCCAGCCAGTCGCGTATCGCCAAGATTGAAGCGGGCGACCCTTCCGTATCGCTCGACTTGATTACCCGTGCATTGATCGCCACCGGGGCAACACAAAAGGAAATCGTCACGCCTTTTGCCGCACGCCAGCCAATCGCCAAATATGCCGTCGACGTGAAGCCATCCTCAACGCGTCAGAAAAGAGTCGTCTAAGGATAGCCATCCAATCGCGGCATGCGTGCGCAAGCAAACTAACACCGGAAGCCCAACAGCCCATCCGGCGCAATGCCTTCCAGTTATTGCGCCCTACAATGGCACCTTCAAACCGTAAGGTGCAATAAGCGCAGCGCATTGCACCGCGGGACGCCGCCGCACACGCATTTCTCCCTCTCAGCTCGCAGAAGATGCGGCGACAAACGCGTTTCTCCCTCTCCCCTCGTGGGAGAGGGCAGGGTGAGGGGGCAACATAAAAATCACCAACCTCGTCGGTTGGGCTGACAACGGAAGCCCAACGCCATCCCGCGATGCCCTAACACCCGCACCACCAAATCCAAAATGTAAGGCGCAATAAGCCCAGCACATCGCACCGTTAACTGTATGCGATTGGCGTCTTCACCCCCATCCTGCCCTTCCCCCATCAAGGGGGAAGGAACTTGCTAGCCGACACTGCAACACGAATCAGCGCTCACCCCACACCGGGTTATTTCCTCACCCCCACCACCCCATCCCCATTGAACGTCGTGGTGAACCCTGCGCGCCGCAAGCGCTTGGCCACTTCAGCGGGCACGTCGCGGCCGCTGGTGAGTTTGTTGGGCGTGCCGGTGTAGTGAAACAAACGGCCCTTCTTTTTCAGTACGCGCGCCAGCTGCCCGTAAAAATCCTGCGAATAGAGTTCGCCGGCGATGCCGAAACGCGGCGGATCGTGCAAAACTGCATCCACTGAGGAGTTACTCATCAACGCAATGCCCTCGACCACATCGCCCTCGTTCAGCGTCAGCGCGCCGCCCACCACGGGTGACCACGGGTTGATGCTGCGCAGCCACAGCACATCCGGGTTTTTTTCAAACGAGATGATCTGCCGCGCCTGCCGCTCTAAACACCACGCCGCGAAATAACCAAGCCCGCCGCAGGTGTCGAGCACCACCTTGCCTTGCGGCTGGATCAAATCCACTTTGCGTTCGGCGTCGGCATACGGTGACACCTGTGCTGTTGGCAGCATTTTGATACCGTCAATTTCAAAGGTCGGAGCACCCCATTTCGTCGGCACCAGTTTGACCAGCGCCTGCGTGTAACGCGCCACCGGCACGAAGGCTTCCTCGTCCCAGTAATAAACGGTGTGGTCTTTGCAGCGCTGCGGCGACACATAGCGTGCGCCGCGCCACTGCCAGCCATCGGCGTTGATCTCCACCGTCGTGCTTGAGCGCCCGAGATCAAGCGAGCATTCAACGCGTGTGTGGCCTGCACGTGCGGCCTCACGCAATTGCGCGTCCACCTCCTGCGTCAGCAGCGGCCCCATTTATTCCGGCTTAGCGCCGGTGTCCCTCACAACCTTGCCCCACTTCGCGGTTTCCGTCTGCAGAAAAGCGGCGAACTCCTGTGGCGGCATGCCCGAGGCTTCGCCGCCCTGCGAGGCGAGCTTCTCGCGCACCTCGGGTTGTTGCAAGGCCTGTAGAAGCACCGCATGAATTTTTGCGATGATCGCCGGCGGCGTGCCGCGCGGCGCCATGATGCCGTTCCAGGTGTCGGCGTTAAAGCCCGGCACCGTCTCAGCAATCGCCGGAATATCGGGCACGATGGCCAGCCGTTTCGCCGCGGTGATGCCCAGCGCGCGCAACTTGCCCGCCTTGATCAAGGGCAACGTCGGCAGCAAACCATCGAACATCAGATTGGCCTCGCCCGCCGCCACCGCCACGCGCCCGGGCGTGCTGCCCTTGTAGGGCACGTGCAGCATGCGGATGCCGGTCGCACTCTCAAACAACGCGGTGCTGATATGCACCACCGACCCCGCGCCCGATGAGGCGTAGATCACCGCCTCGGGTTTGGTCTTGGCAAGGGCGATCAGCTCGCGGATATTTTTAGGGCCAAACGACGGCGTAGCGATCACCACCGAGGTGGTGGTCGCAATCTGCGTCACCGGCAGCAGATCACGCGCCGCATCGAAGGGCAGCTTCTTGCCGTAGAGCACCGGGTTGATGACGATCTGCGCCGTCGACCCCGACAGCAGCGTATAGCCGTCGGGCGTGGCTTTGGCGACGAGATCGGTGCCGATGATGCCGTTGGCGCCCAGACGGTTATCCACCACCACCTGCTGGTTGAAGGCCTCAGAGAGTTTCGCCGCGGCAAAGCGCGCCAGCGTGTCACCGGTGCCGCCGGGAGCCAGCGGCACGATGATGCGGATGGGCTTGCTCGGGTACGGTTGTGCCTGTGCGAGCGCCGGTGATAACAACAGTGACAGCATGCCCGCGGCTGTTAAGAGCGCCGCACCGCAGCGCCGTGCGCATGACTGTGAAAAGTGGTGCGGCATGCTCATTCGGCGCGGATGCCCGCCTCCTTGATGATTTTTGCGGTCGAAGCGATCTCTGCTTTGATCATCGCTGCCAGCGCGTCAGGCGTGTCACCCACCACCTCGATCTGGGTTTCATGAAACTTCTCGCGCACCTCGGCACGCGCGAGCACCCGCACGATCTCGCGATTGAGCCGCGCGATGATCGCTTGCGGCGTGCCCGTCGGCGCGAACACCGCCAGTCTTGACGCCACTTCATAACCGGGCAGCGTCTGCGCCACCGGCGCCAAGCCCGGCATCAGCGGTGTGGCCTTCGCCCCCGAGATCGCCAGCGCGCGCAGGCGGCCAGCCTTGATATGCGGCATCAACGAACCGGGCACGCCGAACATGTATTGGGTTTGTCCAGCGATCAATTCGGTGAGCGCCTGGGAGGCGCCTTTGTAATTGATGCGCGCCACTTGTATGCGCGCCATCGTGCGAAACAGCTCGCCGGCGATATGCACCGAGCTGCCGTTACCCGAGGTGGCGTAGTTGAGCTCGCCGGGGCGGGCACGCGCCAGGTCAATCAGCGCGCGCACCGATTTCGCCGGCACCGTCGGATGCACCACCAGTATGTTGGAGGTTTCGGTGACCGTGGTGATGGGCGCAAAGTCGCTCACATTCGACGCCACGCCGTCGCGCATAAACGGCAACAGCCAGAGGGTCTGGCCGCTGAGCAAAAGCGTATAGCCGTCGGGCGCGGCTTTGGCCGCCACATCGGCCGCCAGCAGGCCGCGGTTTTCAACAATCACCTGCTGGCCGAGCGCCGCACCGAGCGGCCCGGCAATCAAACGCGTCGCGAAATCACTGCCACCGCCGGCCCCCGCCGTGATGATGCGTATATGCGTGGCCGGCCACGTCTGCGCCCACAGCGCGCACGGCAACAGCAGCAGCAAACACAACGCCGGCGCGTAACCCAGGAGTTTTTTCAAGTGCAATCCGCCTTCTTCTCACAACACGCCGTCATTATCGGGCAATGCCGCGGCGCGGGGAATGCCCTGCGCTCGCTATAATCGGGCATTGAACAAAACAATTTCACCGAGGGGTTCGAATTGAGCAGACTCAACACCGTGGAACGCGACACGCTTCCCGCAAACCAGCGCCGCTTTCATGATGCCGTCCAAGCCATCCGCCGCCGCCCGATCACCGGCCCCTTCATCGTGCTGATGAACAGCAGCCCCGATCTCGCCGCACGCTTCGCCCACCTCGGCCATTATTTCCACGCGCGCGGCCAGGCCGACGAATCGATGCTGACCATGCGCGTGCGCGGTTTTGCCTCGCTGATCGGCTCGCGGGCGCTCAACGCGCCCTATGAATGGAGCGCCTGGGTCAACTGGGCCATTGAAGCCGGCGTGCCGCAGGACACCGTTGACGCCATTCGTGAAGGCCGCCCGCCGCAGAACCTGACCGCTGAAGAAGCGCTGATCACCGATTTCTGCACGCAGCTGATTTCCGGCAACCACCGCGTCAGCGCGCAGACCTTCAAGGCCGCGCTTGACCATTTCGGCGCGCAAGGCGTGGTCGAACTCGTCGTCACGCTCGGTTATTTCGCCATGATTGCACTGCCGCTCAATGCGTTCGAGATCGGCATGTCGACCGATCAGAAGAAGCTGCGCAAGCCTTTCGCCGCGCTCGACATCACCGGCACACCGTGGACCGGCCCGACCCCGCCGCGCGCGCATCTGCCCGACATCACTGCAGCAGCGACCGCAACGCCGCGCCTGCCACCCCTGTCCACACACGACGATGTCGCCCCCGCACACCAGCATTTTCTCGACCGCGTGATTCTGACGCGCGGCTGGATTTCCGGCGCCTTTCAGATGCTGATGCACACGCCCGACGTGGCGGCACGCGTCGCCAACATCGGCGCCTTTTTTCTCTACGAAACCATTTTGTCGCCGAAAGTGCGCACGCTGACCTGGCTGATCGCCGCGCGCGAACTCGATTGCAATTACATCTGGCAATCCAGCGTGAATGCGGCGCGCGCGGCCGGGGTCGATGCGGCACTGATCGGGGCACTCGAACACGACAGGCTGCCGCCGAACCTCGCTGCAGAAGACAAACTGCTGTTCGAATATTGCTACCAGTTGTTGCGCGACAACCACCACGTCAGCGATACAAGCTACGCGGCGATCGTCAAACACTTCGGCGTAGCGGCGGCAGTGCAGATCGCGGCGAGCGTCGGTTATATCGCCATGCTGGGCGTTCTCGTCAATGCATTTGACGTCGCGCCGCCGGCCGACGACAGCAAACCCGCGCTATAAAACAAACGGGCCGCGCAAACCTGCGCGGCCCGTTGTCAAAGGCGTGTGGTCCGGACTAGCCGGTGACACCAATGTTCCACGGCACGAATTCGTGGTCACCCAGGCCGAGGATTTCGCTCTTGGTCTTTTCGCCCGAGGCCGCGCGCAGCAGAAATTCGAAAATCTCCTGGCCGACTTCCTGCAGTGATTGGGTGCCGTCGAGGATGGTGCCGCAGTTGATGTCCATGTCGTCCTGCAGGCGCGTATACATCGGCGTGTTGGTCGCCAGTTTGATTGACGGTGAGGGTTTCGCACCGAACATCGAACCGCGACCGGTGGTGAACATGATCATATTCGCACCGCCGGCGATCTGGCCCGTCGCAGAACAGGGATCAAAGCCCGGCGTATCCATGAAGACAAAACCCTTCTGTATCACCGGCTCGGCGTAACGATAGACCTCCATCAACGGCCCGGTGCCGCCCTTCATCGACGAACCCAGCGATTTTTCGAAAATATTGGCGAGTCCACCCGTCTGATTACCGGGGCTGACGTTGCCATTGATCTGCGTGTCGCGGCCCACGGTGTAGACGTCCTTCCACCAGCGGATGCGCTCAATGAGTTTCTCGCCGACTTCGCGGCTGCGCGCGCGGCAGGTCAGCGTGTGCTCGACACCATAGATCTCCGGCGTCTCCGACAGAATCGCGGTGCCGCCGTGGCGCACCAGAATGTCCATCGCATTGCCGAGCGCCGGATTGGCGGTGATCGAGGAGAATCCGTCCGAACCGCCGCATTGCAGGCCGATCGTGAGGTGGCTCGCCGGCACGCGCGTGCGCGTGACGCGGTTCGCGTCCGGCAGCATTTCCTTCACCGCGGCAATGCCGGCGGCGATCGTCTTCGTGGTGCCGCCCTCGTCCTGCATGACAAAGGTTTTCAGGCGCAGGCCGTCCTGCAACTCCTGTTCCTTGAAAAGTTTGCTAACCTGATTACGCTCGCAACCGAGGCCGACCACCAGCGCACCGGCGAGATTGGCGTGGCGGATGTAGCCCGCCATCGTCCGCCGCAGCAGGTCCATCGGTTCGCCGGTCATTTCCATGCCGCAGCCAGTGCCGTGCGCAAAGGCCACCACACCGTCGATGTTCGGATATTCGGCCAGCCGTTCCGGCGTGAAGTACTCGGCGATCTTGTGCACCACCGTCGCCGAGCAGTTCACCGTCGACAGCACGCCGACGTAGTTACGCGTCGCCACCTGGCCGTTGGCACGCACGATGCCCATGAAGGTCGCGCGATCTTTCTCCGGCAGCATTTCCACCGGCTTGTAGTCGCGCGCATGGGCGTAGTCGCGGTCGAATTCGCGGAACTCCATGTTGTGCGAATGCACGAAGGTGCCGGCCGGAATGTCGGCGGCGGCGAACCCGATGGTCACGTTGTATTTGAGGATGGGCTCGCCCAGCTTGATGTCACGCGAGGCGATCTTGTGGCCCGAGGGCACCTGGCTCTTGCAGGTCAGGCCATCGCCGAGTTTGGCGCCGAGCGCAACATTGGACCGCGCGATGATGACGTTGTCCGATGCATGCAAGCGGATGGTCAGGCCGGTCACCGGCGGTTTGTTGTGGAGTTCGATCATGTCTTCACCTTTGAGATTCGCGTTATCGGCCCGACCGTATTGCGCGGGGCTAAAGTTTGCCATAACTGACGCCGCACCACATGATAGGATTTGGCTGAAGGCCGCATTCGCACACCGCACTTCCGCATCCCTACATGGCACCGGCAAAAACAATGAATATTTTTTACGTCAACTCAATCATTCTCTGTGCCGGATTTGCCGTCACGGCGCATGACGCCGCCGCACAGCCGTATCCATCCAAACCGATCCGTTTTCTGGTCGGCGCGTCGCCCGGCGGTGGTGCTGATTTTGTCGCACGCGGACTCGCCCCAAAACTCACCGAAAGCCTCGGCCAGGCAGTGGTGGTGGAAAACCGCGCCGGCGCCAACGGTGTGGTGGCCTCGGAACTGCTGGCGCACGCGGCACCCGACGGTTACACCATCAAGGTCAACACCACCGGCGACATCATCAATCCATCGCTGATGAAACTGGGTTTCAATGTGCTGCAGGATTTCGCTTTCGTCTCGCTGGTCGCTGAATCGCAGAACCTGCTGGTGGCGCATCCGTCGTTTCCGGCCACCGGCATCACCGCGCTGATCGCCCTCTCTAAAGCCAGACCCGCCGCGATCACCTTCGGTTCACAGGGCATCGGCTCTTCGGGCCACCTCGCCGGCGAACTGTTTCAATTGATGGCGCATGTGAAGTGGGTGCATGTGCCGTATAAAGGCGGCGCACCGGCACTGATCGATCTTGTCGGCGGCCAGATATCAATCAGCTTCGGCAATATTCCTACCGTGATTGAACAGGTGCGCGGCAAAAAGCTGCGCGCCATCGCCGTCACCGGCGCGCGGCGCACTGTGGCGGCCCCCGACATTCCGACGGTCGCCGAAAGCGGGTTGCCGGGCTTCGAAGTCAGCAACTGGTTCGGTGTCTCGGCACGCGCCGGCACACCGCCCGAAGCCATCGCCCGTCTGCACACTGAAATTGCACGCGCCCTCAAAGCACCCGATCTGCGCGCAGGCCTGATCAGCGGCGGCGCCGATCCCTCTGACAAAACCACCGATCAATACGTCAGCTTTGCGCACGCCGAATACGCCAAGTGGGCAAAGGTTATCAAAGCCGCGGGCATCAAGGCCGAATAAAGCCCCGCAGCCCGGCATTACCCGTCGATACGCATGGCGTCAATCACGCGACCGACATCGCTGCAGTCGTCGATGCCGCGCAGTTGCCGCAGCAGAAGCGCGCGGCGCTCCGCTGACAGCCATTTTTCCGCCAGCCGATTGAACTTGAGATCGATTTCGTCGTCGCTCATCGGATTTTTTGCATGCCCCTTCGCATGCGCAGCCGTTTCGATGAGGCGCCTGCCGTCGCGCGTTTCGACTTCAATCTGCGTCACCAGCCGCGCGGGATATTCACGCGTGTAATCGGCGTTCTCGCTGATTTCGATGCACCGCATGAGCGCGCGCAACCCTGCGTCGTGGATTTTTTCCGCGCTGAAGCTGCCGGCATCGATGAAACCGTCAGTCATTGCCACCGCCAGCAGATAAGGCAGGCTGTGATCGGCGGTTTCACGCGTCTGCGGATTCCACTTCTCGGGCTCGCTGCCGATTTCGCTGAAACAGGTGTGATAGGTCTGCACTCTGATCGCCGCGATGTCGGCGACGGCGACTTTCTCGCGCAACTGCAGGGCCAGCGCCAGCGGCGCCTGCGAATGAAATTCCGACGGAAACAATTTGAGGCTCGTGCGCTCGATGCCATAGCCACCGCCCTTCACGCCCAGCGGCGCAAGATCGAACGGCCCCGACACCTGGTCGCATATACCGTGTTTGCCTTCGAAAGCGGCCGTCGGTCCGCTCATGCCGCTCGCGGCGAGCGTCGCAGCGAACACGCCGGCGCGTGCCGCCGCTGCCGTCGCGCACCCCTTCCACATCGACAACTCGCCGCTGCGTGTCTGTCGCGAGGCGATATTGCTGCTGACGGCGATGGCCAGCGCATCACCGGTCTGCGCGTGCGTCAGACCCAGCAGCTTTGCCGCGCCCGCGGCGGTGCCGAGCACCACGAACAGACCCTGGTCCCAGCCGCGATCGCGCAGATTGATCGCATCGGCCAGCGCGGTGAACACTTCGTAAGCGACAACGATGGCCGCCAGCAGCGTGCGCCCGCTGCAGCGCTGCGCTTCCGCCACCGCCAGCAGCGCCGCGGTCATGTCGCTCGGATGTCCAGAGCCTTTGGAAATATAGGTGTCGTTGTAATCGAGATACCGCACCATCACCGCGTTGGCAAAAGCCGCCATCTCGACGGAGGTCTCCGTGCCGCTCGTCCAGATGCGCGCCGGTGGCCGGCTGGCGGCTGTCGCAGCGACGCGGCACGCAATCTTCGCGGGGGCGCTGGCACAACCACCATAGGCACACGCCACCGTATCGATCAGGCGACGGCGCGTGTGCAGCAATGCGGAAGCCGGCAACTGCGCATAATCGAGCGTAGTGACAAAGGCCGCAATACGGTCGGTGGTCGCGTCCATCGGCGCTGCCTCAGTAACCGCCGGTCGTGCCCTTGGCCGCTTTCTGCGGCGTCCAGCCGGTGAGCCTGCCCGTCTCCGCCTTGACGAAGCTCATCATCGCACCGCGGTCGGACACCAGCATGACCATCTTGAAGCCCTGATCGATATAACGTTGAGTAAATTTCGAACTCATGGTGTGTATGCCCGGCACCACTTTGTGCTGCTGGCAGGCGGCGAGAATCCTGTTGACCGTAGCGACATGCTTCGGCTCGTCGTTATCCATCACCGGCGGCAGGCCGAGCGCCAGTGCCAGGTCGGTTGGCCCGATGTAGGCGCCGTCGATCCCCGGCGTGGCGAGGATGTCATCGAGGTTGGCCAGCGCCTCGACCGTTTCGATCATCACCATGCAGATGATTTCGTCGTTAGCATACTTCTGATAATCGGCGCCGGCGTAAAACGGCGCGCGCGTTGGGCCGTTGCTGCGCATGCCGGCCGGCGGATAACGACAGGCGCTGACAGCGCGCTCGGCCTCGGCGCGGTTGTTGACCATCGGCACGATCACGCCATAAGCACCGGCGTCGAGCACTTTCATGATGATATAAGGTTCGTTCCACGGCACGCGCACGAACGGCGTGATGGCGGTGGTGGAAATCGCAGTCAGCATTGGCACCACATCGGAATAATCGATGCAGCCGTGCTGCATGTCGATGCACAACCAGTCGACATCAGTCTGTGCCATGCACTCGGCCGGAAATCCGCCCGGTATCGAGAGCCAGCCGCCGATCGCCGGTTTGCCTTCACGCCACAATTGCTTCACTCGGTTTTTGCGCATCGCAGTTTCTCCATGAGCCGGACGCTACAGCCCGGCAGTGATTGATCTATTCGCAAGCGCAGAAGTTTACTCCCGCGCGATGACACCCCTGAATCGCCAGGGAACCTAATCTACCTTCGCGCCGGTGTCCTTGATCACCCTCGAATAGCGTGCGATGTCCTGCACGATAAATTTGGCGAACTGTTCCGGCGTGGCGCCGAATTTCACCGGCTCCCAACCGGTTTCGGTAATTTTCTGCAGCACACCCGGATCTTTCATGATCGCAGTGACCTCGGTGCTCAGCTTTGTAATCAACGCCTTCGGCGTGCCGGCCGGCGCAACGAGGCCGTTCCAGCCGTTGGCTTCAAACCCCGGCATGCCGGATTCGAGCATGGTTGGCAGATCCGGTAGTTGCGGCGAACGTGCCGCACCGGTAACCGCCAGCGCGCGGATCTTGCCCGATTTGATTTGCGCCAGCGATCCGGGCCCAGTTTGGAAAAATAGTTGCACCTGCCCACCCATCAGATCGATCATCGCCGGCGCCGCGCCCTTGTAGACGATATGCACAATGTCGATTTTCGCCAGATTCTTCAGCATTTCGCCGGCGAGATGCGGGCCGGTGCCGTTGCCGGCCGAGGCGAAATTCAATTGCCCCGGCTTGGCCTTCGCCAGCGCGATCAGCTCATGGATATTGCGTGCCGGCACCGCCTGATTCACCGAAAGAATGTACGGCGACATCACGCACAGCGCGATCGGTGAAAAATCCTTGACGATGTCGTACGAGGTTTTCTGCAACACCGCGTTGATGGTGTACGACGACGTGATCATCAAGAGCGTATAACCGTCTGCCGGCGCCTTCGCCGCCAGTTCCGCGGAAATCACCCCGCCGCCACCGGGCCGCTGGTCGACGACGGTCTGCTGCCCCCACGACTCGGTGAACTTCTGGCCGACAATGCGCGAGAGCACATCGGGGCCGGGGCCGACGATGATGCGGATTGGTTTATTCGGATAGGTCTGCGCCTGCGCCGCCACGGCCAGCAGGGCCGCCAACAGGGCCCCGCACGATTGCTTCGCTTGCATTGAATCACTCCCTGAGAATTCGGACCAGCCGATTGTACTTTTATCGCGTCGCTCAGGAGAAGCGGTGCAGCGCTTCAAGCACGAAGCGCACCGCGCCGCTCAACAATAGCGCCACCGCCACCGACAGCGCCACGGAATAGAGCGCATCGCGGCGGCCGATGGTTTTGACCATCACGGCGACGGTCGAGATGCAGGGCACATAAAAAGTCAGAAACAGCAGAAAAGTCATCAGTTGCACGCTGTTCAAATACTGCCCGACGTCGAAGGTGCCGAGCGCCTGATAAATCATCAGCAACGAGAGTTCCTTGCGCAACACGCCGAACAGCAACGGCACGCCGAGCACCACTGGCAGCCCCAGCCACCACGTCGTCACCGGCATCAGCAGCATGTTGATCACGCGGTCGGCGCCGATATGCGTGAGCAGCGCCAGCACCACGCTGCCGCCAACCAGCAGCGGCGTCACGATGGTCAGGATGTCGCTGGTGCGCGCCCAGGTCTCGCGCAACATCGGCTTCAAGCGCGGCAGCGCATAAGGCAGGATCTCCTGCACCTGCCCCGGCCCGCCGCGCGGATAACGGCGCTGCAGCAACTGGCCGAGCACACCGATGACGATCATCGTCAGCAGAAAAATTGCGCAGACCCCGAGCGCACCGAGATATTTTCCGGCCAGCGCGAGAATGATCGCCGAACGCGCCGAGCAGGGCACGAAGGTCAAGAGCATCGAGGCCACCACGCGTTCGCGCCCCGTCGAGGTGTTGCCGATCGCGGAGATCGCCGGCACGTTACACCCCAGCCCCAGCAGAAACGGCACCGCCACGCCGCCGTGCAGACCGACACGGTGAAAAGTGCGGTCTACCGCGAAGGCGATGCGCGACATGACGCCGGCCTCTTCGAGTGCGACGAGCAGCAGGACCAGCGGAATCATGTAGGGCAAAACGATGCCGACCAGCCCGATCAAACCATCGACCACCGCGTGGCCAACCACGCCCGCAGTCGATTCCGGGGTCCACCCGCTCGCCCACTCCGCCAGCCGCGCCGAGGTGTGGCCGTCGATCCAGCCGCTGACGTAGAACACCACGAACAACACCATGGCAAACACCGCAATGCTGCCGATGAAGCCGAATTGCGGGTTCAGAAACAGCGCGTCGAGCCAGTTGCGCCAGCCGCGGCGCGAGCGTTTCGAACCGAGCAGCGTCACCATCTCGAACAGCGAGGCCGCGCGGTAATGGCGGTCGGCGTGTATTTCCTCGGCAAGCTGCCGCGGCAGCGCCGCATTGGCATCCGTGAGAATTTTTTCCACCGCCGGCAGGCGTTCGGCGAAATGCTGCCTGAGCTCGTCGAGAAACCAGGCGTCGCCGGCAGCGACTTCGCCGACCAGCAACGACGCCGGCACGCGGAAGGCCTGCGCGATATCCGGCGCGGCGAGCAGCGCCTCGAGCGGCTTCAACGCGCGCGCGATGTGCTCGCTCGGCGGCTGCGCGCGCGGAATTTTCTGTTGTCGTACCGCGGCCACCGCGGCGCGAAAGAGTTCGGCGATGCCCTGCCCCATCGTCGCCACCGTGCGCACCACCGTCACGCCGAGTTCGGCGCCGAGCACCACGCTGTTGACATAGAGGCCGCGGTCCTGCGCTTCATCGACCTTGTTCAGCGCGATGATCAGCGGACGGCCGAACTGCGCCAGTTCGAGGGTGAGTTCAAGATGGCGCTCGAGCGTAGTGGCGTCGATCACCTGAATGATGACGTCGGGCGGCGCGAACGGCACCGGCGGGCCGCCGGGTTCGTGCCCGGACACCGGCGGGCGATCGTCGCCCCACAGCAGGTATTTGAAGGCGGCGCGGTCTTCGTCGCCGCTGTGGCGCAGCGAATGCATGCTCGGCAGCGAGATCACGCGCGCTTCGTCGAAGCCGATCTGCACCGCGCATTCGTCGTAGGTGCGCTGGGTGCCGGCCAGTGTGCCGCGCTCGACCGACGTGCTCGATACCGCATCGAACAGCGTGCTCTTGCCGCTGTTGGGCAGGCCGACCAGCGCAATGCGCAGGCGCCGCTCGCCGCGATAGAGCGGCAGATTTAAGGCGACAGTAGCGTTGTGCGGGGCCTGCTGGGACATGGCGGTCAATATTGTTGGCGCGCCAGTGTAGCGCACCCGCGCCGGCAGAGAAATAAACCGCCGCAGTGCCGGCGGCCAGCCTATCAGCCGGCCGCCGGCGCTGACCTGTTTCGACGATACAAACTTAATGCGGGTGCATGATCCCTTCGGTCGGCAGCGCCGGTTTGAAATCATGATGGCAGCCCTGACACGCATCGACCAGACGGCCGTTGGCCTTCACCAGATCATCAAAATTTTTGGCGTGCACCGCGGCGAGCGCGGCCAATGCCGAGTCGGTCAGTTCCTGCGCACGTTTCGTCCATCCCGGATTGGCCGCCCACTCTGCATCGAGTTTACCGGTGCCGCCCAGCGCAACCACCGTGCCGGAGGAGGCCAGCTGGATTGCATGGTGCTCGACCTCGCGCCAGTCCGCATCGTTCTTCGGCGCCTGGCCTTTCTGTTCGACATTCCACAGCACATGCGCGGAATGATCGACCTGCGCCACCATCAGCGCATTGATGCTGATTGCGGGCGCCACCGGCGGACCTTTTGCTTTGGGCGCTTGCGCCGTGTTATTACAGGCCGCGATCAACAGTGCTGCACTGCAGGCTGCCGCTACGGACAAGCTTTTGCTGCCATTCATTCCCCGCGTCTTCATTATGTGCCCCCTTTTGATAAGGTCTTGCAGAATGAATCACGTCGCAGGCTATCCACCTTTCCGCGTGCCCATTTAATTAGGCCTGGCACGGCACGGTTGCCCGTCTCATCGGTTTTATGACGCAAGAATGGACGCAATCGGCCGCGTATTTCTTGCGGCAGATCAAACTGCAGGAGGATTTTGCACGCGGCGGCGGCGCTCTTACATGCCAATCGGCCCTTTCACCGTGCCGCGACCGTCCTTCGGCGGGAAACCGGGCCCTCGCAATTGCTCAAGGGTCATCGCGTTGACACGGTCGATAATGGATGCAAACGCGCGCACCGAACGCTGCATACCCTCGGCCGGCACCATTTCCGGGGTATCGAGCGTGGTGTGATAGACCACGTGGTTGATGATGTGAAACGATGGTGCGTAATTGCCGTTCTTCGGCGTGTCTTCAACCCCGTAGACCGACACACCAAATTCGCGCAGTTGATTGAACACCATGCGCTCGAACTCGACGCTGCCCAGCGCGTTCCAGCGCACCGCACTCATCGCGTTGGTCGCGGTGAGATCCGAGTTGTACATATACAGCAGCGTTTCCGACGGATGCTCGACGGTGAGCTTCAGCGCGACCTTGCTCCAGTCGTAGGTCTGGTCAATGCCGCCCTTCATACGGTGTGCAACCTCGCCGTGGTGATGATCGGGAAACATCAAAAAGGTCAGCGTGCGCGGACGTTTCTCTTTCGGCCGTGCCGCGTAGTGGCGCGCCAGTTCAAGTGCGGCCGCCATGCCCGAATTGTTGTCGGTGGCGCCCTGAAAATAATTGTCGGTATGGATCTGCAGGTTGATTTCTTCCTCCGACACGCCCGGCAGCGTCGCGATCGTATATTCGACCGGAATATTGGTCAGCGGCGGAATGTTTAGATTCAGCGTGACGGTGATCGTCTCGCCTTTGCCAAGCCGGTCGCGCAGGGCGAAGCCCTCGTCCTGACTGACGGTGATATGCGGAATTTTGGTCAGCGCATCTTCGGGCTGGAACATGCCGTTGCCCGGCACCGCGATCACGTTGATCACCATCGCCGCGCCCATGCGTTGCGCGCGCGAGTTGGCGTTGAAAAGCCCCGAACGATCGGAGGCCGAATGACTGCGCCCGCCCGGCACGAAAGTGCTGTAGATGACGACGGCCTTGCCTTTGACCTCGCGGCCGATGAAATCGGCTTCGGCGCCCGTGCCCAGCCACACAACCTCGGCGGTCAAACCCTGTGCTGGCGTGCCGGGCGTGCCCGAAATCGGAAACGCCGTCAGCAGTTCGATCTTTGCACCCGCCGAAGAAACGTAGCCCGCGCTCCAGCTTTCCGGCCGCCAGTCTGTCGGCAACGTATACGGAAAACGCTTGATCGTCATGCCGAGGCGCTCGAATTCATCGGTCATGTATTTGACGCCTTCGCGATCGGCTACCGTGCCGGGAAAACGCCCCCACATCTGTTTGTTCACAGTGTTGAGGTGTTTCAATGAAATTTTCGACAGCGCAATGACATCCTTCTTCATGCGCGCGCCGTCGATGTCTTTGTAGGCTTCCTGGCCCGGCTTCAATGCAAACACCGGATAGTCTTCATCCCTGAAGAGTTGCGAAGCATGATCGCGCGGCAGGCCAATGCCGTAGGTTTTTTCAACCGTGGGACCAAGGTCCATCTGCGCAAATGCCGGTGCACCGCCAAACAGGGCTGCGCTGAATGCGAATACGCAGGCCATACGCAAAGACAGAAAACGCTTCTTCATGAAACACTCCTCCCGATTGCAACGCTTGAAGATTGACGCCCGGCCGCGGCTTTGCGCCATTGTTCCGGACTATCCATGGAATATTATTAAGTTGGCTCGTCGCGCCCGCAAAAGCGCGCGCGCAGAATTTCTGCGGCGGGTTTGAATCGATAAAACATGGCTGCCCGCACGCGTAGAGATGACGCATCCAGCAGGAAATGTAGCGCGGCTCCCGCAACCGGTCAAACCGGCGCAAATACCTCAGACGTCAGGCCATGGCGGCCGCACCGCGTGCGACTACTGCCACAACCTGCTCAGGCCGCCTGCGCAGCGAAGTAGTTGCGCACCCTGGCGAGGATCTGACGGTCCGTCATCTTGTCGACCGTCTCGACGCTGATGACAGGAATGCCGCACCGGCTTTTGACGATGCGTTTTTTCAATTCGCCCTTGGCCTCGCCCGGCCCGAAGATCAGCACGCCGCCCGCACCCTGCATGCAGGCAACCGCAGCATCGTAATAAATATTCAACTGTCCGCGCAGACGCCGTTCCTGCCGGTCGTCCGCTGGCACCAGTTGCGCTTCGTAGCGCCCGCGCGAACGCGCGCCGCTCAAGCGCACCGGCTGCTTGTTCAGGTTCGACACGATTGCTTTGACTTCGTCGCCTTTGTCCGTCGCCATCACGATCACGGCCTTTTTGTGATCGATCCACAGGCCTGCCAGCTTTTTCATGATTGCCACCTTTCGCTGCATCCATTGAGATGACACATTCTCATGCTGTGCCTAACGGAGTCCTCCGGATTTGACTTGCCGCAAGGATGGGCCGCACAGGCGAACCGTCTGCTGCCAAAACCTGACGGCGACCATGCGTTTACCCGCAAAACAGACAACGGGATGCAGGTGACGATTTCTTTTAGCTCTCAAAACATGAATGACTTATTCTTAACCTAAATTAATTTTTTTGTAGAAATTAAAAACAGAATGGTGTATTCTTGATCTACATCAAGAATGTCTGCAGCCTTTGAAACGCCGAAAGGATCAGCGCAGCACCCTGCGTGCATTGGATGCAGGCACGCCGCAGGCAACCGCGATGGGGGGAACGTAATGAGTGTTCAATATTCCCAAACCAATGCCTCCATGCCGGCCCGTGAAATCTGCGCCGGCTGTGGCATTGTGACCTGGTTGCTGCCCGCCGGCCTCGGTGCCGACGATCTTACACAGGTCGTACGCCTCTGCGAACATCGGCGCGTGATCAGGCGCGATCATTACCTCATCCATGCCGGTGAGCCGCTGACCTCGCTGTATTTCGTCAACAGCGGGTCGATGAAATCCTGCCTGCCCGACGCCGACGGCCGCACACAATTGATCCGCTTCGCACTGTCGGGAGAAATCCTCGGCATGGGGGCAATCGACACCGGCACTCATCCGAGCCACATGATCGCGCTCGAAGACTCCAGTTGCTGCGGCATCCGTTACGCCGACCTCATACGGCTGGGCCAAAGCATGCCGGCGTTGCAGCGCCACCTGCATCAGGCGATGAGCAGAAAAATCACGCGCAACCACGAACTGATGCTGATGCTCGGCAGCATGAACGCCGAAGAGCGCCTGGCCCGTTTTCTGCTCGATCTTTCGCAACGCCATGCCGCGCGCGGCTATTCCGCCTCGCAATTCCGATTGAGCATGACGCGGCGGGACATCGGCAGTTATCTCGGCCTGAAACTGGAAACCGTCAGCCGTCTTCTGGCACACCTCAAGGACGAACAGATACTGGCCGTCAATAGCCGCGAAATCACCATCAAGGACAGCGACGGCCTGCGGCAGATCGGCGAAGGCCGCCGGCATGTGGCACGCCTGCTCGCGCATTCCGGCGCCAAAGCAAGCAGCAAGTAACGGCGCTTTCGCCCCGCTGCTCCAACCTTTGCGCCGGCCGGCCAGCCGCCACAATCTGCGCACCGCTCGGCCCCTGTGGGCCCGCGCCCACAAATAACCCGGGAAACCATCATGTCGATCAACAACGTTGCATCCGTCGGCGCCACCAACACGCCGGCCGTTCAATCAGACCACGCTCATTCGGGCAACAAGATCGGGCAGGATTTCAACGCACTCGCGCAATTGCTCAACGGCAGCAGCGACACTTCCGGCGTCAAAAACGCCTTCGCCAAACTGCTGCAGGACCTGCTGAGCCAGACCGATGAGACACAAACAAAAGTGCATCATCATCGCCATCATCACGCTGGCGCCGATCAGGCCACAGCCGCAGGCGGCGCCAATGCCATCGCCAACTCCATTTCCGCCCCTGCAGCGGCGACACAATCCATCCACGTCACCGCCTGACCGGCAAGCACGGGCCGCACGCTGGGCGACTGCACCAAGAATGCTCGCTAGCGCGGGCGCCCGCCGAAACGGTGAACCGTCTTCGGCTTCGCCGCCGGCGCGGCGTGTCCATAATTCCCGGTCTTGCCCGCTGGCGCCGTTTGATTGGTAGCCGCAGGTTTGGCGTGATGGGCTGCCGCGGGCTTGGCTTGGTGATTGTTCGCACCCTGATGCTGCGGCCGGCCGTGTTGCGGCTTCGCCGCCGCATCGTTTGGATGGCGCGGACGTGCTGGTGCCGCAGCCGATGCGCCACGATGCTGGCCCTGCTTTTGTCCCTGCCCCTGTTTCTGGCCCTGCGCATGTCCGCCACCACCGGCATTGCCGCGGCCCGGCGCGCTGCGTTGCGGGCCCTGCCCGCCGCCGCGCGGTTGGTTGCGTTGTTGTCCGCGGCCCTGACCCTGGCCCTGCCCACGTCCCTGGCGCTGCAGAATCGGTTCGGCTTTCGCGTGCGGATCCGGCACAAAGCCGGCAATCACTTCCTGCGGTATGTCGCGCTTGATCAGCTTCTCGATGTCGCGCAGAAACACGTGTTCGTCAACGCAGACGAGAGAGATCGCCTCGCCCGTGGCGCCAGCGCGACCGGTGCGGCCGATGCGGTGCACGTAATCCTCCGGCACGTTCGGCAGGTCGTAGTTGACCACGTGCGGCAACTGATCGATGTCGATGCCGCGCGCGGCGATGTCGGTGGCGCACAGCACCTGCAGGTCGCCCGTCTTGAACTCGGCCAGCGCGCGCGTGCGTGCGCCCTGGCTCTTGTTGCCGTGAATGGCGAGCGCGGTGATGCCGTCTTTATTGAGTTGCTCGGCCAGCCGGTTACAACCGTGCTTGGTGCGCAGGAACACCAGCACCTGGTGCCAGCTGTTGGTCTTGATCAAATACGCCAGGAGTTCGCGCTTGCGGTCGCGGTCTACCGGATGGACCTTTTGACTGATGATCTCTACCGTCGAGTTGCGGCGTGCGACTTCGATCATCGCCGGCGCGTTGAGCAGGCTGTCGGCCAGCGCCTTGATCTCTGCGGAAAAGGTCGCCGAGAACAGCAGATTCTGCCGGCGCTTGGGCAGGAAGGCGAGGATGCGCTTGATGTCGCGGATGAAGCCCATGTCGAGCATGCGGTCGGCTTCGTCGAGCACCAGAATCTCGATGTGCGAGAGGTCGACGGCGCGCTGCTGCTGCAGGTCGAGCAGACGGCCCGGCGTAGCGACGAGGATATCGACGCCGCGCTTGAGCGCGATCATCTGCGGGTTGATGCTGACGCCGCCGTAAACCACCGTCGACGAACGCTTCGAATATTTACCGTAAACGCGCACGCTTTCTTCGATCTGCGCGGCGAGTTCGCGCGTCGGCGCGAGGATCAGCACGCGCACGGGCTTGCGCCCGCTCGCGGTCGTGGCGCCCGCGCGCGTGGAAAGCAGTTGCAGGATCGGCAGCACGAAGCCGGCGGTCTTGCCGGTGCCGGTCTGCGCGCCGGCCAGCAGATCGCCGCCGTTCAGTACGGCGGGAATCGCCTGCGTCTGGATCGGAGTGGGGGTTGTATAACCGTGTTCGGCAACAGCGCGCACGAGGTCCGCGGACAAGCCGAGATTTTCAAATGACATGTGGATTTCCAAAAAAGCGATCGGCCTGTCACCATTTTTGAGGCGCCAGTCACAGGCTGAAATATAAGAGAGCGTCGGGATCGACGGCGACAGGGGGACTGGTCAACGGGGTCGCGTGGCGCGGAGTATAACAGCGTCAGCCTGAAATGCACCCGAAAAGCCGATGGGATGGCCGGGGTGAAGGCGACTTTTTCATTCGCCGATGTATTGGTCGACCTGCTTCGTCTTGATCCAGCGGATGATCGCATTGACCACCACTGCCTCGCGCCCCTGGTGCGAATGCAGATTGCCACCGCCGCAGGGGTCGCCTTCGGGTATGCCGCCGCGCACCGTCACCAGATTACCGCTCGAATAATCCCTGACATAGTTATACGGCGTGCTGCGGCAGGAGTCGTTTACATTGTGCACGTTCAGGATCGGCGCACCGGCTGACTTCCCTGGAAATTCACGCGGCAGGTTGCCAACCAGATCAAACAACTGCGGCACAAACGAATTCATCGCGGCTGAATGGATGGTGCCGGCGATTTCATCCTTGCCCAGATTGATTGCCAGCCAGCGCGAGCTGATGGTGCCGATGCTGTGTCCGAGAATGTAAAAGTTTTTTAGCCCGTGTTGCGCCTTGAGCTGCGCCATCAGCCGCCGCACGTCGTCAGCATGTTGTTGCGAACTTCGGTAATCGCCAAGGCAGCGGGTCGCGGGCGGACGCGGGCTGTCGCCCCACTGATCCGTCGGACAATCGACTTGCACCAGTGCAATGCCGGCCTGCATCAGTTGCGCCTCGCCCTTGCCGACCCAACCGAGATTGCGTTGTTTGTCGCGCAGCGAATTGATCAGCATATAGCCCGGGTTGCCTCTGAAATACAGCAACGCAGTATCGGTCGGCACAGCAGGCATGGTCAGAATCGCCCGCTGCAGCACGGGCACGGCGCCGCCAGCGTCGCTCATCGTGCGACCGGCATCCACCTCGAGCAAGGTTTCCGTTTGCGCGCGGACGCTAAAGGCGGTCAGCAGAAACGAAAGCAAGAACACCATGCGCATTATTTTGCCGCCTCAAAGAAACGATTAAGGCGCCGTATCACCACCGCACCCATGCCCGGCGTTATTCGAATTGCAGTTTCGCGTCGGTGGCGATCTTGCGCAGTTTTGCGGTTTCGGTGCGGATCAGCGGGGCGAGCACATCGGGGCTGCCGCCCATCGGCACCACGCCCATCTCGGCGAGCTGGCTTTTGAATTTTTCATCGGCGAGCGCACTGTTCACCGCTGCGTTTAACTTGTTCTGAATATCAGCGGCCAGCCCCGCCGGCGCGAACACAGCCAGCCAGTAGGTCAGGTCGTAGCCGGTCACGCCCGCTTCACCGAGCGTCGGCGCGTCGGGGAAACGCGGGTCGCGCTGCGCGCTGGTGGTGCCGAGAAAGCGCACCTTGCCGGCGTCAATAAACGGTTTTGCCGCGCCGTCAAAGGTAATCTGGCAGGCGCCCGCAATCACATCCTGCAGCGCCGGGCCCGAGCCCTTGTATGGCACGTGCACGAGATTGATACCGGCGAGATCTTTCAGCAGCTCACCGGCGAAATGGATGCCGCTGCCCAGACCCGAACTCGCGTAATTGAGCTTGCCCGGGTTTTTCTTCGCGTAGGCAATGAATTCGCTGACGCTGCGCACGGGTATCGATGCATTGATCACCGTGAGCAGGCCATAGTTGCCGACCAGCGCAATCGGCGTGAAGTCCTTCACCGGATCGTAGGACAACGACCTCTCGGTGATCTGCATATACGTATGCGTGCCGCTGGTCGTATAGAGGATCTGATAACCATCGGGTGCCGCCTTCGCAATCATGTCAGCGCCAACGCGTCCGCCACCGCCGGGTTTGGGCTCGATCACCAGAGTCTGGCCGAGCGCGCGCGACATCGCCGCACCGACCAGCCGCGAACTGATATCCGAAAAACCGCCCGCCGCATACGGCACGATGACGCGGATCGGTTTCGACGGGTAGGTTTGTGCCATTGCAGCATTTGTCACAACAGCCAGCGCAAACCCGAAGCCTGAAACTTTTTGCAGAACGCGATGCATGTTCCCCTCCATGGGTATGGCGAAACCTTGAACGAACCGACTGCCTTTATTGTTCTTATCGTTCTTATTGTGTGAGTGCCCTGCCGCTTCTAGTCACCCCCGTGAAACGGCGCCAGCTTGCGCTTGTAGCCCGCCAGCGACTCGGTGATTTTGAAACGCGACGGAAACGGAAACGAAACGTGTTTCTGCACGTGCGCGTCGCGCACGTATTTCTCGATTGGCATGCCCTGGATCACGCCGGCGCCGCCAAAGAGTTCCAGCGCCTGCTCGGTCAACCGCTGCACGGCGGTGCCTGTGAAGGCGATAGCCATATGCTCGTAGGGCAAGGCCTCGACGCTGCCGTCCTCGATCGCTTCCGGATGGTCTTTCACCCACGCCGCCGTCCAGATGAGGCGCCGCGCCGCCTGCAGATTCATTGCCATATCGGCGATCGTGATGCCCACCGCCTGATGCTGGATGATCGGTTTGCCGCCGGAGATGCGCTCCTGCGTGTACTTCAGTGTTTCTTCATAGGCAGCGCGTCCCAGACCGAGTGTGAGCGCGGCGATCGTCGGGTGCGTGCCCATGTCGGTGCGGCCCTTCGGCGCCGGCGGCAGTATGCGTCCGGCCGGAATATGCACATTGTCGAACACCATCTCAGCGGCATTGTCGCCCACGCGCCGGCCGAACTTCGACATCGGGCGCCGCGTCAGTCCGGGCGTATCGCCCTCGACCAGAAACGACTGCACGCTGCCATCCGGAATCTGCGCACGCAACACAATCAGCTTGGCGAGGTAGCCCACCGTCTGATAGGCCTTGGTGCCGTTGATGATCCACGAGCCATCGGCTTGCGGCTTGGCCTGCGTGCGCAAACGGATGTCGGGCGGCGTTTCGGTAAAGAAATCGAAACCGAAATCCGTTTCCGGTTCGTGGATCGCCACCGTCGTGAAGTAGAGATCGTCATTGACGAACTTCGGCAGAAAGTAGGCGCGCTGTTCCGGTGTCATGCGCAGTTCGAACCAGTCGCGCGCGCGGCGCGCCGTCAGCATGAAGTAATACGCGGTGCCCAGTTCGCCCGCGGCCAGCTCCTCGGCCACCAGGCACGAGGTGATGTGGTCCGACATGCCGGAGCCGCCGTTTTCTTCCTGCAGCACAAAGGTGCGAAAGCCCAGCTGCGAGCCCTGCTTCAGCAAGTCCCACGGCACGCGTTTTTCCCAATCGTTCTCGCGATCGAGCGGCATTGCCTTGGGTTTGATCTCCTCCTGGGCGAACTTGCGGGCGAGGTCGCGAAACTCGCGCTGCTCCTGCGACAAACGAATGTCGTACACGACTGTTCCTCCGGTTTTTGATTTATGCGGAATGTTAGCACGGGCGCTAATCCCGACTTTGCGTTGGGATTTGCCGGCAACACCGTTTGGTCAAGCGGAATTTTGACGAATGGCAAAAAAAGCCGCCGACCCGGAGGAGTTGGGCGGCGGCCGGAGGCTTCGCACGGCTGAGGAGGTCGCGCGAGAATTGCGAACGCATTCTGCGCCGTTGCACGCGCATCGGGTATACACGCAAGGTATGAAGCCACGCCTTAAGCAAGCACACGGCGATGCCGCCGCGGACGACGGCCGGTGCCCCCGGCCGTCCCGAATGCCTATTTCGCGGCGGGCGCGACTTCTCCCGACTGGCGTGACGCCTTCATGGCTTCCGCCATGCAGTCGGTCATGAACATTCTTTTGGCATTTTGCGCCTGGCGGGACTGCGTGAATTTTGCATTGCAGTCGTTGGTCATGCGGTTGCGCACGTCTTCCGGAACGGTTGCAGCGTTCTCGCGAATCTTTTCCGCGCTGACTACGCCATCGGCGGGTGCCTGTGCAAACAAAGTGGTCGCTCCGGCAAAGCCGAAGACAACAAATATGGATAGCATGAGTGTACGTTTCAAATTCGCCCCTGTGAGGTTATGCATGACTACGATGCCGAGCGGCAAAATAAAATCGAATGCACTTCAATCTAACACGGCTGATGCTCGCGCCTGAATTTTAAATCCCTGCGGCAGGCATTAAGTCACATTCATTTTGAAATTAAATTCACACTCCGGCGATACGCATTTGACCGACAATGACCGGCCCTCCGGATTGAGCCGGCCATCCCCGCATCGAATATAGGCACGCCATGAGCACACGCAATAACAATACGTTTTCCTTTCACGGCACACGGCGCGAATGGCTGCGGCAGGCCGGCGCGCTGACAGCCTCCGCGGCGCTGCCTTGGTGGGCACAGAATGGTTACGCGCAGACGTCGCTCAACGCGCTGCCGCGGCTGGCGCTGATCATCGGCAATACCAAATATCCAGAGGCGCCGCTGAAAAATCCCGCCAACGACGCCAAAGCGATCGCCGGCGAATTGCAGAAATCCGGCTTCAAGGTCAATCTGCAGCTCGATGCCGGACGCGCGCAGATGGCCGCTGCAATTGCCGCGTTCAGCGCGGAACTGGCGAAGGGCAAGGGCGTGGGCATGTTCTATTACGCCGGGCACGGCGCGCAGCTGGCGTGGCGCAACTATCTGATCCCGGTCGACGCCGTGATCGAGAAGCTCGAAGACATGCGCACCAAGACCATCGAACTTAATTCCCTGCTCGAAGGCATGACCAAAGCGCAGAACCCGATGAACATCATCATGCTCGACGCCTGCCGCGACAATCCTTTCGGCACCAAGGTGCCCACTGAGCAAAAAGGGCTGAGCCAGTTCGACGCGCCGCCGGGTTCGCTGCTCGCCTACGCCACCTCGCCGGGCAACACCGCGGGCGACGGCGAAGGCGCCAACGGCCTCTACACCGAAAACCTGCTGCGTGAAATCCGCGTGCCGGACGCCAAAATCGAAGACGTCCTCAAACGCGTGCGGCTCAACGTGCGGCGCAAGTCCGAGGGCCAGCAAATCCCGTGGGAGAGCACTTCGCTGGAAGACGATTTTTATTTTCTGCCGCCGCAGCACATCAGAAAGCTCTCGGAAACCGAGCTGGACAAGGTGTTCAACGAAGAACTGTCTCTGTGGGAGAAGATCAAGGAGTCGAAGGAACCCGCGCCGCTGGAGGATTACCTGCGCAAATATCCGAGCGGACAGTTTTCAGAGCTCGCCCAGTACCGCCTCGACCAGGTGCTGAAGGCCAAGGGCGAGAAGGCGATCCAGATCGAAGCCGCCAAGGACAACCCCTACACCAAAGGCACTGGCCGCATCGATACGCAGTACAAGATCGGCGAAAGCTGGAGCTACCGCGAAATCAACCTGACTGGCGGTAACGAAGTCCGCCAGTTCACGAATACCATCACGGAGATAAGTGAAACCGAAGTGCGGTTTAACGGCGGACAGTTGGTGACCGACCCCTTCGGCAATTTCATCAAACGTCCGCCGGGCTGGCTGTACACCGATGCGCAGTTTTATATCCAGGAATACGCTGTCGGCAAACGCTGGATCACGCGCTTCAAGACCGTTACGCCTGATCGCCTCAATGTTGACACCGAATTCGAGTTCAAGGTCGTGGCGAGAGAGAGCGTCACGGTACCGGCCGGCACTTTCGACGCGTTTCGCGTTGAAGGGCACGGCACCGGCAAAGCCGCCAAGGGCACCGCGACGCTGCGTTCCTTCTACTGGATTGCCCCCGGCATCAAGCGGCCCGTCGCCTCGGAACTGACGCGCCGCCTCGGCAATGGTACGGTTGCTGCCAACGAACGCCTGGAATTGGTCGCCTACAAACAACTCTAAGCAACTCTAGTCGCAGACCCTGCCCCCGCATTCACGCACGCCCGGCGCAGGCGCGCCGCCGCCGCCGATTTGACGGCGCACCCGCACGGGTGCAATCTATCATCCGCGCCGCAGTCCTGCGTTTCAGAACTCGCGCGGACAAAAACCATACGTCTTTCAACGGGGGAACGATGGATACCAACCGACGCACTCTGCTCGCCACCGGCGCGGCAGCCGCCGCAATGGCCGCCGCACCGAACGCCTTCGCACAGGCCAAACCAAACGCAGGCGAACAGTTTTATCAGCGCGGCGACATCCGCATCTGCTACCAGGATACGGGCGGCAACGGTTACCCGCTGCTGATCATCCCCGGCGGCGGTTTGAATTCGTCGATGTCCAATCTCACCGGCAGTTCGCCGTTCAATCCGCTGACGGAATTCAAAACCCAGTATCGCTGCATCACGAGCGATCTGCGCAACTCGGCCATGGGTCAGTCGTCCGGCCCGCTTGAAATCGACCGCCCGTGGGACGCCTACACCGACGACCAGCTCGGCCTGATGGATCATCTGGGCATCAAAGATTTTATGGTGATCGGCTTTTGCATCGGCGGCCCGATGGTGTGGAACCTCCTGAAGCGTGCACCCGAACGCGTCGTCGCCGGCGTGCTGGCGCAACCGAGCGGCTACCGTCCGGAATTGCCCAACTACTACACCGAAAGCAACCTGACGGTGTGGGCGCCGGAACTGTTGAAGCGCCGGCCCGACATCACGATGGAGATGATCGATAAATTCCTCGGCAAAATGTACCGCACGGACCCCGACTTCGTTTTCACGGTGACGCGCGATTTCGTGCGCAACTGCCAGACGCCCGTCCTGATTCTGCCCGACGACGTGCCGGCGCCCCCCTACGCGGTGGCGATCGAAAGCGTGATGCTCGCACCGAAATCCGAAGTCAGCATCTTCCCGTGGAAAGAGCCGAAGGAAAGAATTCCGCTGGCGGTGCGCCAGATCCGCTCGTTTCTGAAAGCACATCGTCCCGCTTAAACGTTGCTCACTAACTACTCTCGAGGAAACATCATGCATAAGCTCGCAAAGCTGAATTGGTTAGTGCTTGCCGCCCTACTCGTCGGCATGCCGCTATTTTTCGTCGGTACGCCAACGGTCGTCGCGCAGAACAATCCACCCGTGCAAATACAAGCGGTGAAATTCACGGTGTTGTCCACCATGCTGGTGGGCGGCGGCCAGGGCATAGGCGAGTGGGGATTTGCGGGCCTTCTCGAAGCCGACGGCAGGCGCATCCTGATCGACACCGGCAGTCATCCGGAAACCGTATTGCAGAACGCGCGCGATCTGAAAATCGATCTCTCGAACGTGAAAGAACTCATCATCACCCACAACCACTGGGACCACGTGCGCGGCATCATGACGCTGCGCCGTGCGATGATGCAAAAAAATCCCGACGCGCTGTCCGTCATGCACGTGGCGCGTGGCATTTTTTATAGCCGGCCGTCGGAGCGCGGCGAGATCAACGAAATGATCGCCATCCGCAAGGAATATGAGGCCAGCGGCGGCAAAATCATCGAGCACGCAACGGGCGCGGAGATATTTCCCGGCGCGTGGCTGACCGGGCCGATCACCCGCGTCTATCCGGAGCGCAACTGGAGCCGGGCTTTACAGGTGCAAACACCCGACGGGCTGGTCGAAGACACCATACCGGAAGATCAGTCGCTGGTGCTCAACACGCCGAAGGGTCTCGTCATCGTGACTGGTTGCGGGCATGCGGGGGTCGTCAACATTCTGACGCAGGCCAGCCGGCAATTTCCGCATCAACCGGTCGAGGCGGTGATCGGCGGCCTGCATATCTTTGCCGCCACCGACGAACAACTGAACTGGACGGGCGACAAGCTGAAGGAATTCAAGGTCGCCAACCTCGTCGGCGCGCATTGCACCGGCATCGAGGCGGTTTACAAACTGCGCGATCGCCTCGGGCTCACGCGCAAAACAGCGCTGGTCGGCAGCGTCGGCGGCAGCTATGTCCTGGCCAGCGGCATCGTGCCCGCGGGGCTGGAAAAATAACGATATATTGAAATACAGGAAAAATTGCCGCCGAGTGGGTGGGGCGCTTACACCGATACCCATCATGGCGGCATGATGAATGGAACTCCCAGCGCAAAGCCCACTCTGAAACAGTAATCAGAATGCCAAAAAACACTGCTGCGAATTTGATAGCGCTACAGCATTTCGATAGACGCAAATGGATGTTTGCCTCCGGCGCGCTGGGCGCAGCGGCGATGTTCGCGCCGTGGATGTCGCGTGCGCTCGCGCAAGGTCAATCGATCCTCAACGTCTTGCCACGTTTCGCACTGGTGATCGGCAACACCAAATATGCAGATGCGCCGTTAAAGAACCCCGGCAATGACGCAAAAGCGATCGCGAATGAATTGCAAAAGTTCGGGTTCAAGGTTGATCTGAAACTGGACACCAG
>CALQCM020000057.1 GCA_943329075.2 Chitinophaga pinensis
ACCATGCAACATGCGCGCGTTGCGGTGGCCGATTAATTCGAGCAGCCAGAGTTCGCGCGCCGCGCGCATGCCGGTGTCGTCGTCGTAGACCACCACCGGCCGCTCCAGCGTCACGCCGGCGATCATGAAGCGATTCGCAATCGTCTCGGCAAAAGCCTTCATGCCTTCCAGACTGGAATCTTCGGCGAACATTTCATAGGTCGAGAACGGTAGCGCGCCCGGAATATGGCCAGCCTTGTAATCCTCGTACTTCCGCGCGTCAATCAGGACGACGTTGCCGCCAAGCAATTTGACCAGTTCGTCCGGTTCGATGAGAAAACCTGCTGAATCCTGCATATGCGCCTTTTTGCCCCTGTGACAGAAGCCTTCTGCATTAGACGCTAAAAAAGCCTTCGAGTTCGCGGTATGTTTCGTCCGGCGCCTGTTCCGCCGGATAGTGCCCGCTCGGCAAGGCCACACAACCGGTGATGTTCGCCGCGTAATGCGACCACGCCTCGGTAAAGTCATAAAACGCGGCGGTGTGGCTTTGTCCGCCGACCAGCACCCGCACCGGACACTCAATGCGGCGGCCGGCCTCGAAGTCGGCCTTGTCCATTTCAAAGTCGAGCGTGGCGGTGGCGCGGTAATCCTCGCAAACACCGTGAATCTGCTCGGGCGTGCAGCAACGGATGTATTCCTGCATCGTTTCGTCACTGATGCCGCCCTTGCCCAACCCCTGCGAGCCGAGTTTCAGGCGGATGTAATACTCCTCGTTACCTTTTAACAGGCGTTCCGGAAAATCGTAGGGCTGTGCGAGAAAGGCCCAATGGTAGGAATTGACCATCCACGTTTTGCTGACGTGCGTCCAGACGTGGTGCGTCGGCAGAATGTCGATGCTGCAGAATTTCAACACTTTGTCCGGATGATCGAAAGCCATGCGGTAGGCGGTGCGCGCGCCGCGGTCGTGGCCGGCAAGAAAAAACGTCTTGAAGCCGAGCAATGCCATGACATCGACCTGGTCCTGCGCCATGCGCCGGAACGTATAGTTACTGTGGTCGGGCAGGCCGCGCGGTTTGCTGCTGTCGCCGTAGCCGCGCAGATCGGTCGCCACCACGGTGAATTTCTCCGCCAGCCGCGGCGCGATCAGATGCCAGTGCACATGCGTCAGCGGATTGCCGTGAAGCAACAACAATGGCGGGCCGCTGCCGCCGATCACGCCGTGGATCTTGCATTGCGGATCGCTGGTCGGCAGGTCAAATGTGCGAAAACCCTCGAACATGCTTCATCCTGTTTAATGGTGCGAAAAAAATGCCACCGCACCGTGCGATGCGATGGCATGCATGGGTGCGGCGATAAAGATTACTTGTCGATGCCGCCCATCAGCAGATACTTGATCTCGACGAACTCCTCGATGCCGTACTTCGAACCTTCGCGGCCGATGCCCGACTCCTTGACGCCGCCGAAGGGCGCGATCTCGTTCGAAATGATGCCGGCGTTGATGCCGACCATGCCGTATTCGAGCGCCTCGGCCACACGCCAGATGCGGCCGATGTCGCGACTGTAGAAATACGAGGCCAACCCGTATTCGGTATCGTTGGCGCGCTTGATCAACTCTTCCTCGGTCTTGAAGCGGAACAGCGGCGCCACCGGGCCGAACGTTTCTTCGTAGGTGATCTTCATATTGGTGGTGACATTGGCCAGCACCGTCGGCTCGAAAAAAGTGCCGCCCTTGGCGTGACGTTTGCCGCCGGTGATGACGCTCGCACCCTTCGCCACCGCATCGGCGATATGTTCTTCGACTTTCTCGACGCCGGCCATATCGATCAACGGGCCCTGCGATACCCCCTCCTCGAGGCCGTTGCCAACTTTCATGGCGGCGACTTTTTCCGCCAGCATCTTGGCGAACTGGTCGTAGACGCCTTCCTGCACAAAGAGGCGGTTGGCGCAAACGCAGGTCTGTCCGGTATTGCGGAACTTGGAGGCCATCGCGCCCTCGACCGCGGCTTCGAGATCGGCGTCGTCGAAGACGATGAACGGCGCGTTGCCGCCGAGTTCCAGCGAAACTTTCTTCACCGTGCTGGCGCACTGCGCCATCAACTGCTTGCCCACCTCGGTCGAACCGGTAAAGGTGAACTTGCGGATGATCTTGCTTTCGGTCAATTCCTTGCCGATCGGGCCCGAGGGGCCGGTGATGACGGAAATCACGCCCTTCGGAATGCCGGCGCGCTCGGCCAGTTCACACAGCGCCAGCGCCGAATACGGCGTGTAGGTTGCCGGTTTGATCACCATGGTGCAACCGGCAGCCAGTGCGGGGCCGGCCTTGCGCGTGATCATGGCGTTCGGGAAATTCCACGGCGTTACCGCCGCGCAAACGCCGATCGGCTGCTTGATGACGACGATGCGTTTGTCAGCCTGGTGCGTCGGGATGGTATCGCCGTAAATGCGCTTGGCTTCCTCGGCAAACCATTCGATAAACGAGGCGCCGTAGGCGATTTCGACGCGCGATTCGGTCAGCGGCTTGCCCTGCTCGACCGTCATCAGGATAGCCAGGTCTTCCTGGTTCTCCATCATCAGGTTGAACCATTTGCGCAGAATGATAGAACGCTCTTTAGCGGTCTTCGCGCGCCACGCCGGCATTGCTGCATTGGCCGCGTCAATCGCGCGTTTGGTCTCGGCGGTGCCGAGGCTCGGCACCGTGCCGATCTGCTGTCCGTCGGCCGGATTGAATACGGCGATGGTCTTTTTGTCGTCGGCGTCCACCCATAGGCCGTCGATATAACATTGCTGGCGGAACAAGCTCATATCCTTAAGCTTGAACGCCGGTTTAACTGTGGTCAGCATGGTGTGTCCTCGCGAGGAATGGATGGCGCCCGGGCGCCGGCAATCAGCGTTCGATTATAGCATCGCGCGCACCGGCCCCTTCGCGCCCACCGCCCCGAACCAGGGCACAAATGTTGCATTTCTGTGCGGGATTTTGACGACGGACAGGCCGCATGCACACAATGCTTGACGGTGGCCGCGCGACAGTTATATAAAGTCAGTCAGCTTCGGTAAAAACGGTCTCCGGTGCTTTGAATTGCCGCAAAAATGACCATCTTCAACGTCAACAGGGGGTTCTGATGAAATTCTTCTCAAAACTGATCAGCCAGATTCTTATCGCTAGCATGGTTCTTCTGCCGTTTACCGCCAATGCCGGAATGATTGCCACGGACCAGGTCGTCGCCAGCGCAGCAGCACAAGCCAACCGCGACAAGGTCATGGACTTCGTTGCACGCGCCGACGTCAAGAAACAAATGGAAACGCTGGGCCTGACCCCGACCAATGCGGCCGATCGCGTCAATGCCATGACCGACGAAGAAGTACAACGCGTCGCAGGCAAGATCGATTCGCTGCCGGCCGGCGCAATGTCGAGCGGCGGCTGGTGGGCCGTTGGCATCGTCGTCATCGGTCTGATCGTCTGGTACGTCTACAAATAACAGACTTCCAATGCACAGATTTAAAGCCCGCTTTCTGGCGGGCTTTATTTTTTTGAGCAGCCTGCTTTCCGGCTGCTCCTTGATCGCGCCGCAAACGAGCGTGCTGCGGGCGCAGCGGCCCGCCGACCTGCCACGCCAGATCGAACTCAAAGAAGTGCCGTTTTTCCCGCAGGAAGACTACTTCTGCGGGCCGGCCGCGCTCGCCATGGTGCTCAATGCGGCGGGGGTGAAAGTCAGCCCAGACGATCTCGTCGACCAGGTCTATCTGCCCGGCCGCAAAGGCAGCCTGCAGGTTGAAATGGTCGCTGCAGCGCGCCGGCGCGGGCTGGTGGCCATCGAACTGGCACCACAGTTGACCGACATGCTGCGCGAAATCGCCGGCGGTACGCCGGTCATCGTGCTGGAAAATTACGGCCCTTTCAGTTGGGCGCCGGTCTGGCATTACTCGGTGGTCGTCGGTTACGACCTTGATCAACTCATCGTGATCCGCCGTTCGGGCGTGCAACAGCGCCGTCCGACGCCGCTGCCGATTTTCGAAAAAATCTGGAAAGAGGAGAAATACTGGGCAATGATTGCGGTACCGCCGGAGCGCATGCCCGTCACCGCGACGGAAACGCAGTATGCCAACGCCGTGGTCGCCCTCGAGCGCATCGGGCAGCTGCAAAGTGCCCTGACCGCCTACACCACGATGCTCAAACGCTGGCCGGCGAGCCTGTCGGCGCAAATGGGGCGCGGCAACACCGCCTATGCATTGAAAGATCTGGCTACCGCTGAATCTGCGTTCCGTCTGGCGGTGCAGGACCACCCGGAGTCCGCCGCAGCCTTGAACAATTTTGCCAGCGTGCTGGCTGAACGCGGCAATCTGGCCGAAGCACTGACGGTGGCCGAACGCGCCGTCAAACTCGGCGGGCCGTTGCTGGCGCAGACCAACGAAACACTGGCGGAAATACGCGAAAAATCGGCGGCTGCCGCGCGCGAAACAGCGGCGCGTGAAGCCGCTGAAAAAGCCGCTGCGGAAGCCGCCCGCGCGGCGGCCGTCAAGGCGGAAATACGCAAACCGCCCGCCGCACCGGCGAAAAAAACCCCGGCGCGCAAAGCCGCGCCCTAGTCAATCCAGGCTGACGTTGGCCTGCTTGACGATTTTTCCCCATTTACCGATTTCGCTTTTGATCAGCGCGCCGAATTGATCCGGGGTGCCGGCGACGGCGGGCGAACCCATCTCCGCCAGTCGCTGCTTGATGTCGGGCAAATTCAGGATCCGTGTCATTTCGACGTTCAGTTTGGTGACGATGTCTTTCGGTGTCGCCGCGGGCGCCACCACACCGTACCACGCGATCGACTCAAAGCCGGCGACGCCGCCCTCGACCACCGTCGGAATCTCCGGCACCACCGGCGAGCGACTGGCGCTGGTGACGGCCAGTGCGCGCAGCTTGCCGGATTTCACCTGGGGCAAAATCGGAATCATGCTCTCGAACGAAAGCGGAATCTGGCCGCCGACCAGATCGACGATTGCCGGACCGCTGCCCTTGTAAGGGATATGCGTCATCTCGACATGCGCCATGAATTTGAACATTTCCGCGGTCAGGTGCTGCGGCGAACCGGGGCCCGCAGTCGCATAGTTGAACTGTCCGGGACGCGATTTCAGCAGCGCGGTGAATTCGCGCAGATTTTTTGCCGGCACTGACGGATGCACCACCAGCACCAGCGGCACCGAGGCCGACAGCACGACCGGCGCCAGATCCTTGAGCGGATCGTAGGGCAGCTTGCTGAAGAGGCTGACATTGATCGCCAGCGGGCCGCTGCCACCCATCAGGATCGTGTAACCGTCAGGGGCTGATTTGGCGACGAAATCCGTGCCGACGTTGCCGCCGGCGCCGGGCCGCGCCTCGATCACCACCGGCTGCCCCCAGGACTCGTGGAGTTTGGCGCCGATCAGGCGCGCCAGAATATCGGTGGTGCCGCCCGGCGGATAAGGGGTGTAAAAGCGGATCGGCTTGGACGGATAGCCCTGCGCCCCGCAGGACAGGACAAAGAAAAAGCTCAGGATTGCGGCAATTGCCGCCGTAAACCGCGGTATGCGCATGGAATGACCTCCCGCCGGATGAAAAATAGACTCGTTTAGAAGCAAATCTTAGCACCCGCACGCGCTTCAAAGCAGTGCATACAGGCCCCGCATTGCACCAAAGGTTATCATTGGTTTTAGCGGAAAATCATTGTTATAATGACAAAAATCGAACCAGCCGGTACAGCCAAAAAAATGTCCATGTTCATTGCACGCCTGCGTAGTCCCCTGCTGTCCGGCCTTGCCCTGCTGATGCTGCTATCGGGTTGCGCGAGCACGAACAATCCGCGCGATCCGCTCGAGCCGCTGAATCGCGCCGTCTATCAGGTCAATGACGCACTCGACAAAGTGATCATGAAACCGGTGGCAACCGTTTATAAAACCGTGCTGCCGCAGTTTGTGCGCACCGGCGTCACCAATTTCTTCAGCAACCTCTACGACATCCTGACCGCGCTCAACAATCTGTTGCAGGGCAAGTTTGGCGATGCCGTTTCAGACACCGGGCGTATCGCCTTGAATTCGACGGTCGGCATACTTGGCCTGATCGACGTCGGCACCGAGGTCGGCCTGGAAAAACACAAGGAAGACTTCGGCCAGACGATGGGCCGCTGGGGCGTTGCCGATGGCCCCTACCTGCAAGTGCCGTTCTTCGGCCCGAGTTCCTTCCGCGACGCGGTCGGCACCTTCGTTGATTTCAAAGCTGATCCGATCAAATGGATCTGGCGCGATCACGTTGCGACGCGTAACTCGATCTGGGGCCTGTTCACGGTCAATCTGCGCGCCAACCTGCTCGACTCGACCAAGATCCTCGAGGAAGCTGCGCTTGATCCGTATGAATTCCAGCGCGACGCCTACCTGCAGCGCCGTCGCAATCTGGTCTATGACGGCAACCCGCCGCCCGACAAGGACATGGAAGAAATTCCGGAACTGAAGGTCAAGCCGCGCACGGAACTTGATGATCCGGCCAAACCGACTACGGGTGCGGTTGATACCGCGCCGGCAGCAGATGCCACGCTGCAACCCCGCGTTGATGCAGCGCCTGCTGCCTATGCAACTACGGCAAAACCGCTGCTGTAGACCATCCCGCGCGGCAACCGCCGCGCGTTACCGGATCATTCAAACAATATGAATTTACTGCGCCGGTCTCTGTGCAGTGGGCGCCGCCGGCGTTGACGTCGGCCGCACGTTGTTGAGCACACTCATCGCCGAACCCACCAGGCTCGCCACATCGGACAGGTTGCTCGGCACGATCAGCGTATTGCCGGCCTTGGCGAGATTGCCAAACGCCTCGATATAAATCTCCGCAACCTTGAGGTTGGCGGCATTGATGCCACCGGGTTCATGCATCGCCGCGGCCACCGCGCGCACCGCCATCGCGTTTGCCGTCGCAATGGTCGTAATCGCCTTGGCCTCGCCCTCGGCGCGGTTGATTGCCGCCAGCTTCTGGCCTTCGGATTGCAATATCGCCGCCTGCTTCTCCCCGTCGGCCAGATTGATTTCCTGCTGCCGCTGGCCTTCGGACTTCGCAATCAACGCACGTTTCTCGCGCTCGGCGGTGATCTGCGCCTGCATCGAGCGCAGGATCGCCTCGGGCGGCGTCAGGTTCTTGATTTCATAGCGCAGCACCTTGACGCCCCAGGTGCGGCCCGCCTCGTCGAGCACCGACACGAGTTGCCGGTTGATCTCGTCGCGGCTCTCGAAAGTCTTGTCGAGTTCCATCTTGCCGATCTCGGAGCGCAGCGCCGTCTGCGCCAGTTGCGTGATGGCCGCGATGTAGTTCGACGAACCGTACGAAGCCAGCCGCGCATCGGTCACCTGAAAGTAAATGATGCCGTCGACGCCGAGCTGGGTGTTGTCCCTCGTGATGCAAACCTGCTCGGGCACATCGAGCGGCACCTCCTTCAGCGAATGTTTGTAGCCGACATGATCGAAAAACGGCCAGATCACATTGAGACCCGGCTCCAGCACCGAATGAAAACGGCCGATGCGCTCGACCACCCATGCCTGCTGCTGCGGCACCACGCGGATCGATTCAATCGCCAGCACGATGCCGAAGGCGATGATGAAAAACGCCGCCAGCGTGCCGCTTGAGGCGACATTCATCGACGCCATTACTGCCGTCAACACAACCACGACGATTAGTTTTGGAAACATGCCGCCTCCCTTATGCGATGACGCACCTAAACCGGTGCAATGGAAACCTGCAGGGTATTGCCTTCAACAGACCGTATGTGCAGCACACGCCCGTTTTCCAGCGGCGCAGCATCAAGCACACGCGCATCCCACGTCGTGTTGCGGTAGCGCACGCGCGCCATGCGTTCGCCCTCGCTGATCCACGACTCGAACACCACCGACTGGCCGACATCCAGCGACGCGTTGCCACGTGTGCCGGCCGGTGCGCGGTAACGGCTGACGCCGATCACGCCGAACGCGGCGACCGCCGCCGCAACCACCGCGGACAGCCAGAACGACTGCTGGAACCACGCCATGCCGGCGCCGGCGAATGCGGCAACTGCGATCACCAGCAGGTAAAAGGTGCCGGTGGCCAGTTCCGCGATGACAAGAGCGATCGCGGCAAGCACCCATAACAGATATTGGTCCATCGCAGCACTCCCGCCGTTTGCAGTTAATCAAAACAGTGTGCCACAAAACCGCCGCCGCCAGACGCCGCGTCAATTCAGGCGCGCCGCCACCGACTGCAACTCGACCATGCGGCGGTGGATGCGATCGGCATCCTGGGCGCCCGGCCGCATTTTCAGATACGCCTGCAAATCGAACAGCGCGGCGCGGAAACACTCCAGATTGAGATAGAACATGCCGCGATCGCGATATTCCTCGGCCAGATCGGGCGTCACGCAAATAATCCGGTCGGCGACCGCCAGCGCCTTCAGCCATTCTTTTTGCTGGGTGTAAATGGATTTCAGATTGCGCAGCAGGCGCACCAGCATGTCGCGGTTGCTCGCCGGCGCCAGCATCCCCGCCACCACCGAGCGCGACGGCGCGGCGCCCGGATCGAGCTTGCGCACACGCGCATTGAGGTCGTCGAAACTGAGCGATGCGCCCTTGGCATAGGGATCGAGCACCACCGCGCCGTCGCGCAGCGTGCATTTGACGAGGAAATGTCCGGGAAAAGACACGCCCTGCATCGGCAGACCGATGCGCCGGCCGATTTCAATATAGACAATCGCCAGCGTCAGCGGAATGCCGAGCTTGCGGTCGAGCACGTCGTTGAGAAAACTGTTGCGCGGATCATAGTAGTTACCGCTGTTGCCGCGGAAGCCGAGTTCCTCGAACAAGTAGCGATTAAGCAGGATGATCTTGTCGGCGGCGCTGATGTCGGCGCGCAAACGCTGCTTGAGCTGCTGCGCCAGACTGTCGAGGCGCGCGAGATAGTCCTCGACATCGAGATCGGGATATTCGCCGGCCGCCACCAGCAGCGCCGCCTCGGCCAGATTGATGTCTTCGTCGGCGCCGGCAACGACTTTGCCAAAACGCTCTGCCTGCGGTGTCATTGCCTCAAAACTCCCCGACTGCGGTCCGGAAAATACCGCCAACGCCGATTATAAAACGCCGTATGCCAGCTCAGCCCGCGCCATCAATTTGCACCGATCGCGCCTCGAGCGCCTCCCAGCGCGCATAAGCCGCCGCCGTCTCGGTTTCAAGCGCGGCCAGGCTGGCCTGCAAATCCTTGATCGCCACCGCGTCGCTGCGATACAGCGCAGGGTCGGCCAGGCGCGCCTGCAGTGTCGCGTGTTCGCTCTCCAGCGTGCTGATGCGCGCGGGCAGTGCCGCCAGCTCGCGCGTTTCCTGATAACTAAGTTTTTTGCGTGCCGGCGCCCGCACAGCCGGTGCGGCTTCGACGGCTTTGACGACGGCGGCGACGGGCGCCGCGCGTAACGCCGCGGCCCGCGCACGTATCGTCGCCCGATTGTCATCGTAGCCGCCGGCGTATTCGCACACGCGCCCGTCGCCTTCGAAAACAAGAATTTGCGTCACCACGCTGTCGAGGAAGGCGCGGTCGTGGCTGACCAGCAGCACCGTCCCCGTATATTCCTGCAACAGGGCTTCGAGCAGATCGAGCGTTTCGATATCGAGATCGTTGGTCGGCTCGTCGAGCACCAGCACGTTCGCCGGCTGCGCAAACAGCCGTGCCAGCAGCAAACGGTTGCGCTCGCCACCGGAGAGGCTGGCCACCTTGGCACGCGCGCGCTCGGGCGGAAACAGAAAATCGCCGAGGTAGGACACGACGTGTTTGCGCGCGCCGTCGATTTCGATGAAATCGGAGCCCGGGCTGATCACCGACACCAGCGTCGCCGTGTCGTCCAGCTGCGCGCGAAACTGGTCGAAGTAAGCGACCGACATTTTTGTGCCGCGGCTCACCGTTCCGCTGTCGGGCTCAAGTTCGCCCAGCACCATCTTGAGCAGCGTCGTCTTGCCGCAGCCATTGGGGCCGACCAGGCCCACCTTGTCACCGCGCTGGATCACGCAGGAAACATCCTCAAGCACACGCCGCCCGTCGAAGGCCTTGCTGGCGTGATCGATCTCGGCGACGCGCTTGCCCGAGCGTTCGCCGGCGGCGACGTCGAAATTCACATTGCCGAGACCGTCGCGGCGCGCGGCGCGTTCGAACCGCAATTGTTCAAGCCGCCGCACACGCCCTTCATTGCGCGTGCGCCGTGCCTGGATGCCCTTGCGGATCCACACCTCTTCCTGCGCCAGCAGCTTGTCGAAACGCGCATTCTCCTGCGCCTCGGCATTGAGCATTTCGTCCTTGCGCCGCCGGTATTCGGCAAAATTGCCGCCGAACGAGCCGAGGCGTCCGCGGTCCAGTTCGACCACGCGCGTGGTCACGCGGTCGAGAAAGCGACGATCGTGCGTCACGCACAACACAGCACCGGCAAAGCCGATCAGCAGTTCTTCTAGCCATTCGATGCCGTCGATATCGAGATGGTTGGTCGGCTCGTCGAGCAACAGCAGTTGCGGCGCGGCCACCAGCGCCCGCGCCAGTGCCACGCGCTTGCGCATGCCGCCCGACAACAGGCCGACGCGATCGTCGGCATTCAGACCGACGCGCGCAATGGTGGTTTCGACCATCGACTGGGCATTCCAGCCGCCGCTGTCTTCCAACTGGTTCTGCAGCGTGTTGAAGCGGTCGAGCATTTCCGCCGTCGCATTGTCGTCCAGACGGTGCGACAACTCGTGATATTCGTGCAGCAGCGCCTGCTGCTCGTGCAGTCCGCCGGCAATCGCATCGAATACGCTGGCGTCCGGGTCGAGGTCGGGCTCCTGCGCCACAAACGCGAACGAAAGCCCCGGCTGCCGCCAGAATTTGCCGTCGTCGAGGTGTATGTCGCCCGCGATCAGCTTGAGCAGGCTCGATTTACCGGTGCCATTGCGCCCGATCAGGCCGTTGCGCTCGCCCGCCTCGATCACGAGGCTGGCGTGGTCCAGCAATGCTACATGTCCGAACGCCAGACAGGCGTTGTCTAGTGTAACGAGCGGCATGTCTTATTCCGCCCGCACAGAAATTTCGACCAGATTTTCATCAGGATCGCGCACATAGACGGAACGAATGGCGAAACGCGCGCCGGTGCGGATCGACGGCTCAAGCTCCAGCGGCACGCCATGCGCGCGCAGCCGTTCGATGACATCCTCAAGCGGGCAGGCCGCGAGAAAACACAGGTCGAGCGAACCGGGCGTCGGCCGCCGCGCCTTGATGCCGGCCTCGAAACCCGGCGGATGCACGTTGATTTTCTGGTCGCCAAAACGCAGCGCGATACGTCCTGCGCCGAAGCGCTCCAGCGTCATACCCAGCGCGCCGGTGTAAAACGCCAGGCACTTGTCGAGATCGCGCGTCGTCAGCACGATGTGGTCGATGCTCTGCAAGATCATTTTGCCAAACCCTTCAAATCGGTCAGTACATCGTTCGCATTCTGTGTCGGGTTGACGCCCAGATAGATTTTCGCAATGCGCCCCTGCGGATCGGCAAGGAAGGTGTTGCGTCGCGCCAACTTGAGCAGCCCCAGATTCAGCAGCGAACCGAAGCGGCGCGCCGTTTTGCCGTCGCGGTCGGCCAGCAGCGCATAAGGCAGTTTGTATTTGCGCGCAAACCCCGCATGGCTGGCACTGTCGTCAACGCTGATGCCGCACACCACCGCGCCGGCGGCTTCGATTTCCTGCATTGCGTCGCGAAACTGCGCCGCCTGTTCGGTTCATCCCGGCGTGTCGTCGCGCGGATAAAAATAAAGCACCAGCCAGCGTCCGCGGAACCCGGCCGCAGAACGCTCGCTGCCGTTTTGATCGAGAAGGTTGAAATCCGGCAGCAGGTCCCCGACGCGCGGCAGCACCGCTTTGTCCGCGGTGCAGGCGCGCCACAACAGCAATGCCGCACACAGCGCGAGAACGATCAGCAGCGACAGAACCATTAGGGGGCCAGACGGGATGGGCGTATTGGAACAGCGCGCATTGTACGGCAAAACAAAGGGCGCGGATGGCCCGGCGCATTGCAGTAAAATGGTGGTTCGCGCCCCGGTAGCTCAGTGGATAGAGCAGTCCCCTCCTAAGGGACAGGTCGGACGTTCGATTCGTCTTCGGGGCGCCAAGCTGATCAAGGACTTAGCGTTCTGACGCAGTAACCGCAACTACTCTCCATCACACGCCCATCACAATTGGGAACGTGAAATGGCGAATATCAGAGAACTTGAAAGCGGCAAATGGCAGGTGCAAGTGCGACATTGCGGTCTGCGTCCGGTTGCAAGATCATTCAAGACAAAAACAGAAGCATCGCAGTGGGCAAGGCTGTTGGAATCGGAAATTGACCGAAGCGTATTCGTTGACCGCACTGAAGCCGAACGCATCACGATTGGCGAACTGATCGACCGCTACCTCTCCGAAGTCACACCACAGAAAAAATCGGCACGCTCTGAAAAGCAATGCCTAAACGGGCTTAAAACGCATTTTGGCGCGTTCTCTCTTGCGTCATTGCGCGACACCCATATCGCCAATTACAGGGATGCACAGTTCTGCCGGACAGTAGAAACGCGGTCCGGTGCTATACTCGGCTTTCTCACGGGAAAGCCCATGATGTCCCGATCTTTAACCAGCATCAAGTATTCTAAGCCAATCGCTGACGCGGATCTTTTAGACTACCTTGCAGGCCACCGACTCTTCGGTGTGCTACCTCGCAACGCTCTGCTGCATATAGTTGAGCACTCACGCCACCGAACGTATCCTCGTGGCGCCCATATCTACTACGATGGCGATATCACCACCGACGTATACGTCGTGCGCTCGGGCCTAGTGGCAATGTACGAGGTGGACGACCGTGGCGTGCCCTGCGTGGTTATTACTTACGCGACCAACGACGTATCCGGCTCCATGTGCGCCACGCTGGGAAATGTCCACCCCTGCCGCACGACAGCACTCGTGGAGAGTGACGTCATGCTACTTCCCAAGCGTATCTTTGACGCTCTCTACGAGCATTACCCCAAGTTGGGAATGAAGGTACTTGAGGAGGTAAACCACATCATGCGGCGTTCCCGCCGCACGATCATGAGGCTCATGCTGACGCCGGTCGCAGCCCGCGTGGCCAGCTTTCTCCTCGCGGTGCCAAATCCGGTGCCCGGCGCCCCTCCCCGCGTAGAACTGACGCTCTCCCACCAGGATATCGCGCTCCTTCTCGGCATGAGCCGCGAAACGGTTACCCGTGTGCTCGACAGTTTCGCCAGTGAGCGCGCCATTGCCGTTAGACGACGCAGCATCGAGATCCTCGACCGCGATCGCCTGGCTCTCCTCATTTCTGAATAGCCATCAGCGGGCGGCAGGCCGGATAACGCCCAGCGCAAGGTTCGCTGCTTGAGGGCGTCCAACAATCTCGAAGCATCGCAGGACTACCGCCCCGGCTGCAGCGCGCCACCCGCAAAGAGCGCCCGCGATGCATTTCGCCGTCTGCGCCAAATCAAACCTCGACAACTTACCTAACACGACCGTTGTGCTCTCGCGCGACCCCAATCAGAAATCGTGCTCATTTCGCTCCAACTCGCCGCACCCCTGCTCATCTCGCAAGTCAGCCAGGGATAACCGCTGGCGCCCTGCCATTGCCAAGGGCGTCGCCAGTCTCTACACCGCCAACGCGCGATGCCAGAAGATCACCGGCTGGCCCAGCGTGGCGCCTTTTCTAATGGTGGCCATCGGCACGACAGCCGGAATGGGAATGACCCGCCAGCACTACGCCTTCAAGTGCTGCGGATTGAGGCGTTCCATCCAGCCGCTTTGCTGAAGGCGCTCGCGGAACTCAACCCTTTGCTGCTCGGTCACGTTGTGCATGGGAGGACGAACTGGACCGGCTGCCATGCCGTTCAGCTCCATCCAGTATTTGATGAGGGGCAACGGGTGCAACGCGCCCTTCTTGTTCCACAGGGATTCATAGATGCCCTTCCATACGTCACGCAGCGGCGAGAGCTCATAATATTTCTTCGATGCTTCCGCCGCCTTACCTGCACGTGCGAGGTCAAAGTAATCCTGGATCGGCTGGCAGTGTGGGCTCTGCATGAGAAACACCGAGGTTGCACCAAGCAGTATCTGCTGGCCAAACTGCAGCGTCATGGTGAGCAAGTGGTCCTCCACTGCGGTACTGATCACCACCTGGTCGCCGCACAGCTCCATGGCGCGCACCGTGTGCGCCACGTCATTGACGGCATCCTTGACGGCGCAGACATTCGGAATTTTCGCGAGATGCGCGATCGTCTCCGGAGTCATGGCAATGCCGGAGTGATAAGTGTTGTACGGGAACATCGCGATATCCACCTTCGAGGCGACATACTCGAAGTAGTCAATCACCATTTGCTGGGACTTGGCCCACTCGTAGGGCGCCCAAACCATGACCGCATCCGCGCCCACATTTTGCGCGTGCCGGATGAGATTGATGGTCTCCTCGACGCTATGATCAGTGGCATGCAGGTAGGCAGGCACCCGCTTGTTGACAGCATCGATCGAGATTTCCATCAGGCGCTTGCGCTCTTCTATCGAGCAAACCCACGGCTCGGAGAAGCCAAAGCCGATGCCAGACACCTTCGACTTGATCATGTAATCGACGTTGTGCCGCATACCAACTTCGTCGAGCTGGTAATCCGCGGTAAAGGGAAACATTGGGCTCGTCCAAAGCCCCTTCATAGTTGCCCGCGCCCATTCCTTTGCTTCCTTCTTGTGAATCATGTCAATTCCCTCTTTGTAAAAACAACTAATCGTAATGGCCGGATCGCACAATGCTCAACACCGTGCCGGTGCCGCGAAGAATACGCAATGCGTGCTCCACGTGAGCGGGGATAAACACGCTCGCAGGAGCGCGCACGAACTCGCGCTTGCCCTCAATCTCTACTTCCAACTCCAGACTGTCGTCCGGGCTGAAAAACATATAAGTCTGACTAACCGCATGCGTGTGCGGCATCACGTTGGGCTCGGCCGGCCCAGCGAGGTCGGTCACTGAGCGGGACGTGATAAAAACGTCCGCACCTGGAACCAGGCCCTCACTTAAATGCAGGAGGCGCGGGCCATAGGCAGGCGGTAGCTCACTTTCAATATGATTGGCGAGGTGTGCCTGCTCAAGCGGCTTGACGATGAAAGCGGCACCTGCCTTTGCCTCGTCCTTCATGCGACACATGCGCGCAATTTCGCACAAGCCACCGCCGCCAGCACGGTGCAATCGTATGGATCCACCATATCGCGGGATGCAGATGCAGTGAACCCCATGCCGTAATGATGGGTGGCGAGGGCGAGGCCCAGAGTTTTACCCCCAAACCACTTGGCGCACTGGATGACTTCGGCGCGAAGTCTATCAGGCTTCCATGCGTGTATCGCGCGTCCCGGCACAACGAGCGAATCGATCTGAATCCGTATGTTCAAAGTTTTTCTCCTCGTGTCGTTACTTTATGTGAATTTCATGGACGGAACAAGTACTGCCATCACTCAATCTTTGTGATCGCAGTCACAACTTTCTCACCACTTGCCCCCCGCGCCACCACTTCATCATGGCGAATCAGACCAATGCCGGATTGATCAATCTCTTTTTGAGCATTCAAAATAGGGCGCAATAGTTCCCTCACGAAAAGCAAAATAGTGCTGTCGCCCAAGGTTAATTCCAATTGCAGACACTGGCATATTGACGCCAACCTTCAGCCGCCGCCACGAGCATAACGCTAGGACTTTCGTGAAGGAGTTACGGAGATCCCACGCCTGGCCCCCCCACATTTCTTGCAACGCCCTAAAAACTGGGAGGCTCGCAATGAATCGGGGGCTGGCATAACTGCACGCAAGTCAATAAATTTGGGACACAGTATCAGTTCATGACTGGCGACTATCAACTGTCTGTACAATAGCCACACGCTGAATCGTAACGCACTGGCATCGTTTGAACTTTTCCCGGACGTCCAAGCCTGCGTCCGCGTAAATCTAATGGAGGAGAATATGCGAAATAATGGTTTGTTGCCATCCTTGGTAATCACCACTCTGCTTTCATGTATTGCGCTGAGTGCTCATGGTCAGAATTACCCCAATAAGCCTATAAGAATGCTGGCACCAGAGGCGGGCGGAGTTAATGAAGTCGCGGGCCGTATCGTGTCGCAGGTGGTATCCCGCAACCTGGGCCAACAGATTGTTTTCGAGAACCGCGGCGGCGCGAGCGGCGCTATTGCAGGCGAGATTGTGGCAACAGCGCCTCCCGATGGCTACACCCTGCTCTATTACGGCAGCACGATATGGATCGTTCCACTACTGCGTGACAAAGTTCCCTTCGACCCGTTGCGCGACTTCGCACCGATTTCGCTTACAGCCACTGCCCAGTACTTTCTCTTTACTCATGCGTCTGTGCCGGCAAAAACACTCCAGGAGTTAATTGATCTGTGCAGCGCCAATCCGGGGAAATACAATTACGGGTCGGCCGGTTCCGGCGCAGCCACGCACCTCTCGGCTGAGCTGTTCAAGATACTGGCCCGTGTCGACATTACGCGCGTCGCATACAAGGGTTCCGCGCTGGCTGCTACTGGCGTCATCGGCGGCGAAGTGCACATGGCATTCAGCTCCGGCTTCCTTTTGTCGCAGGTCAAGACAGGAAAGCTGCGCGTTCTTGCAGTGGGTGCGGCCAAACGGTCGACACTGGCGCCGGAGATCCCAACGATGGCAGAGGCTGGTGTCCCCGGTTATGAATCCTCATCACCGTCCGGAATGTTTGCGCCGGCGAAAACACCAAAAGCTGTGATCACCAGGCTCAATCGAGAAATCCTGCGGGCGCTGCAAACGCAGGAGGTCAAAGACCGCTTCCGCGAAGCGGCGATCGAACCTGTCGGTTCAACACCAGAGGAATTTGGGGCAATTGTCAAAGCGGAGACGGAAAAGTGGGGAAAAGTCATCAAGACTGCCGGAGTCCGTGAGTAGCCTATTTTGGCAAGCGAGATTTCCCCATGAACGGCCATGCTAATTCGGCACTTGCGTCACCATCTGAACATTTTCTCCATTAACCCAGTTTAAATAATTCACACCCGCAACCTGGATGAATAGTGAGGCATAACAAAAAATATCGTAACTTAAAATAAAAAGATTACGATCGCGATGGAAGAAGATTTTCATTAACGTCGCATCGGCACCCCAAAACAATGATCGACGAAGCTTTGATTTAATCGGTTTCATCGACACTAATTCTGCGCGCTTTCGTCCCAATCAGTGACGACGTGTAATAGAGGCACCCACTGCCGCCATTGCATTTGCGTCTCTTACCTCAACACATTAGTCTATAAAAAAACAATAAATGTCTTTAGGTTAATCTAAAATTGCCGGTTTTCTGTGACCTCAACGAAGCCGTCCGTTTAACAATTTCAAAATTAATATGGCCCGCCGACCCATCCGCAATCTATTTAACCCAGCTAGTAAGCGCTTTCATAGAAGAGGTTTTAACATGCGCGTTTGCAGCATCGGCTTTTGCAATCTAGTTATCCAGTCGATTTTTTTCTGCGTAGGAGCGGGATATTTACCGATTGCCTGCGCTCAGGCGAAATGGGGGCCGGAACGCAACGTCGAGATAGTCGTTGGTTCAACAGCGGGGGGCAGCAACGACAAAATCGCTCGCATAATGCAGCGAGTATGGCAGGAAAACAGATGGCTGGAGAACATTACTGTAGTCAATAAAGTTGGCGGCGGCGGTTCCCTCGCATATAGCTATGTTGCGCAACGCGCCGCCAATCCACATTACCTAACGATTGCGCGTACCGCACTCCTTTCGAATCACGCGCTTGGATTAAGCACGCTTAACTATACGGACCTCACGCCTATCGCACTAATCGGCGAAGAAGCTATGGCAATTGCGGTACGCACTGATTCACCAATCAAATCTATCAACGAATTGGTAGCTAAGTGGAAAAAAGACCCCCAATCCGTCAGCATTTCTATTGGCAGCGCGCGCGGCTCGACAACCCATTTCGTTCTCGCACACATAGCCCGTCTGTCTGGAGTCGATCCTCGCAAACTCAAACTGATCACCTTCGGGGGCTCTGCTGATTCAATTACCAATTTGCTGGGCGGTCATATTGACATGGTGTCACTCGCCTTCAACAATCTCATTAAATTTCATCAGGCTGGCAGCTTTCGCGTGATCGGAGTCGCATCGGAGAAACGCTCGGCGTTGGCACCCGACGTGCCGACCCTCAAGGAACAAGGCTACGACGTCGTGGTTGGCGGCTGGTTCGCTGTGATGGCACCGCGCGGAATTGGCGCGCCGCAAAGCTCTTATTGGGAAAACATGATCGAGCGCACCGTCAATCAACCACAATGGAAACAATTCATGGAGTCAAATGCACTGGAGTGGGGTTACACCAAATCGGCTCCAACGAGTGATTTTCTACGTAAAGACTATGACGCGATTCGTTTCATTTTAAATGACATAGGTATGGCAAAATGAAACGCAACGAAGCCGTTTCACCATTAATGCGTCGTCTGGCGGCCTATGTGGCGAATGCACGTCGGCGCGCCCTTCCGCCCGCGGTCACGAGCAGAACCAAGTGCCATGTACTCGATACGATTGCGGCCATGGTATCCGGCGCTGCGCTACAACCAGGGCTAAGCGCACTTGCGTATGTCAGCACTCTTGGCGGAACCGCGCAGGCGACGGTTGCCGGCTCGCGCATTGTTACAAACGCGGCAAATGCCGCACTGGCCAATGGCATGCTTGCGCACGCAGACGAAACCGACGATTCGCATGCGCGCTCGCTTATACACCCCGGCTGCGGCATCGTCGCCGCGGCACTCGCCCAAGGCGAAACTAACGGCCGAAACGGAACGTCGCTGCTGCGCGCAGTCGCGCTTGGCTATGACATCGCTACACGCCTGAGCCTGGCGCTAGGCACGACTGCATTTCGCAGTGTCGGCCATTCCACACACAGTATGGCGCCAACATTTGGCGCGACCGCTGCGGCCGCATCGCTGGCGCAATTCGACGAACGCCAGGTCAGACATGCCTTCTCGTATGCAGCGCAACAGGCCTCGGGTTTGTCGTGTTACACGCGCGATCTCGATCACATCGAGAAAGCATTTGACTTTGGCGGCATGCCTGCACGCAACGGTGTTACAGCCGTTGGCATGGTGGCGGCAGGATGCACGGCGGTCGATGACGTATTTTCAGGCGAGCGTAACTTCTTCACGGCCTATGACGAATCCGCCCGCATCGGCGTACGGCCCCAGCCCGCACTTCTGTTGCGCCGCCTCGGCCAAACATTTGAAATTACGCAAACAAACATTAAGCGCTGGACGGTTGGATCACCGATCCAGGCGCCGCTCGATTCGCTGCTGGCACTGATAAGGCAACACCAGATCAATGCGCGCGAAGTCGAACACATGAGGGTGCGCATATCACAACTCGGCGCCAACACCACTGATAACCGTGACATGCCGGACATATGTTTGCAGCACCTTTGCGCGGTGATGCTGATTGATGGGACCGTTACCTTCGAGTCGGCGCACGATGAGCATCGCATGCGTGATCGGGCGGTGCTAGAGCTGCGCAAACGCATTACCCTGATCGGAGACGCCAAGCTGGAAAAGCTGCTACCTGCGCGCCATGGCATCATCGAACTAGATTTGCGCGACGGGCGTCGACTCCAACACCACACCAGAGCCGTGCGTGGAACCGCACAAAACCCGATGACCCGCGACGAAGTCGATGAGAAATGTTTTGCCCTGATTGAGCCCCGTCTCGGTCGCGCCCGCGCCCGGCGGCTATGCGATGCCGTATGGCAGATCGAACAAATCGACAATCTGCGACGCTTTCGGCGTTTGCTGCAAGCCTAAATAATCGCTTCAATTCACCCTTCTAACTTTTATCGCCAAAAACAACGCTATGAATCCACGCCACATCACCACTGGACGCGCGCTTTTCTTTTTTGCTGTGCTGGTAACGCTGTCGCCGACAGCGACTGCACAGACGTATCCGACCAAGGCGGTGCGCATTATCCTGCCCTATTTGGGAAGCACTGAATTCGTCGGCCGCTGGATTGCCACAAAACTGAGCGCCGCCCTAGGTCAACAGGTCATAGTCGACCCTCACCCCGGCGCCGGCGGCAAGATCGGGCACGATCTACATGCAAAATCAGCGCCCGACGGCTACACGTTGATGCTCGCCGCGCCCCCGCTGGTTATCAACCCGCTGCTGACCGACAAATCGGGTCGTGATCCATTGCGCGACATCACACCAATCGCCGTGCTTGGCACCATTCCCTATGTGTTGGCCGTACACCCCTCGGTGCCGGTAAAGAACCTGGGGGAACTGGTAAAGCTGGCACGCGGCAACCCGGGCAAACTCTCCTACGGCTCCGGAGCACCTGGTTCGCCGAGCCACCTCGCTGGTGAGCTGTTGAAATCGCAAAGTCAGGCAAACATTCTTCTGGTGCCATACAAAGGTGCAACTTTTGCGCTGGTGGGCGCAATGAGCGGCGAAGTCGACATCGTCATTTCTGCGGCGTCTGCCGTCGTCAATTACGTCAACGACAAACGAATGCGAGCGCTGGCCGTACTGAATACCAAGCCGGTGGACTCCCTGCCCGGGTTACCAACCGCGGCAGAAGCGGGGATGCCGCAATTGCTGGTGAATAACTGGTTTGTACTGGCGGCGCCCAAGGGTACGCCGCCGGCGATTATCGAGCGACTTAATACCGAGGCGACGAAGATCATGCAGGCAACCGACACGCGCCGCCAAATGACCACACTTGGCGGCGACATCATGGTGTCGAGCCCTGATCAGGCGACAGCATTTCTGCGCGACGAATATATGCGCTGGGGACGAGTCATCCGAGAGGCCAATATCAAGGCCGATTGATTCGGCGGTGCCTCCTGTAACTTACAATTCGGACAAATAAAACCTGGAGTAAATGTGAAAATTATCGTATTGGATGATTGGGCCGATGGGTTTCGCCATCTTGCATGCTTTGCCCGCCTCAAAGATCACACGGTCGTGATCCATCACGATACCGAGAAGGATCCGGCGCGTCTCGTCGCACGACTCAACGGCAATGATGCGGTGATTCTGACGCAGGAACGCTCGGCATTTCCGCGCTCGGTCATTGAACGGCTGACCTCGATAAAACTCGTCGCGCAAACGGGCAGTCACCGGCACCATATCGATTTCGCCGCGTGCACCGAGCATGGCATCGCCGTGGCCGCACCAGACAGGGTCGGCACCGGCATCACCACAGCCGAGCTGACGTGGGCGTTAATATTGGCGAGCCTACGCAACATTCCGCACGAGGTCGAACAACTGAAAAATGGCGCATGGCAAACAAGCCTCGGCACCGGCCTGCGCAGCCTTACACTAGGAATATACGGACTCGGTGGCATCGGCGCACTCGTCGCGCAGGTAGGCAAGGCGTTCGGCATGCGAATCATCTGCTGGGGGCGTGAATCCTCACGCGAGCGCATCACGGCCGCCGGCTACGAGATGCCAGCCACGCGCGAAGAGTTCTTCCGCACCGCAGACATCCTAAGCCTGCACATCTTTTCCAACGAGCATACTCGGAACATCATCAGCGGCGCCGACCTTGCGTTGATGAAGCCCAGCGCACTGCTAGTGAACACCAGTCGCGCGCGACTGATCGAGGAAGGCGCATTGGTGGCCGCCTTGAAGCAGGGGCGCCCGGGACGCGCTGCAATCGACGTGTACGAGGAGGAGCCGATCATCAACGGCGATCATCCCTTGCTAAAATTGCCGAACGTGATCTGCACGCCGCACCTAGGCTATGCAGTCACCAGTTCATTCGAATACCTCTACGGCACGGCGATCGACAGTATTCTTGGTTTTGCGGCAGGGAAGCCGGTCAATGTGCTGAACCCCGAGGCGCTCGCCAAAAAATAGCCGATTTGATGGAAATTTTCAACGGCCATTTCAAAACAACTGCCGCGCAACTATCAGAGACTTAACTCACGGCCAAGCCCGCGAGCAATCGCCAGCTCGTAGGCGAAGGCGGAGATGGCAACGTCTTCAATCGCCAGTCCGTGCGACTCGAACAGAATAACGCCCGCGTCGAAACTCGGTGGCCTATCGCGTCCCACCACCACATCTCCGAGATTTTTGACCTGCTCCCAGCGCAGCATTCCGTGATCGATCGGCCACAACAAATCACCGCACTCGATCTTTGCATGCTCCTTGTCGTCGGCCACCACCAGTTTCGCCATAGATACCAGCTTGTGGTCAATCTCGCGTTCGTACCAGTGATTGGCGCCGGCGCCAACCACCAGACAAGGACGCTTGATCCAGTCCCCGAACAACACGGGGGTTTCTGATTTCGTGATCGTAACAACAATATCGGCGCCGTCCAGCACAAGTTCAGGCGATTCGACCGCAATCACCTCAATGCCGAGGCGTGCCGCCATGCGCGCGCAGAAAGCCTCGCGGCTTTCGCGTGTGCGACTGAAAACGCGCGCCCTGCGTATCGGCCGCACTGCGCAAATTGCTTCGAGCTGCGCTTCGGCCTGAATACCCGCGCCAAGCATGCCTACGACACCGGCATCAGCCGGCGACAGGTATTTGACCGCCACCGCAGTCGCCGCGCTGGTGCGGCAGGTGCCTATGGCATGCGCCTGAATGATAGCCAGTAGTTCACTGGTATCCATGCTGTAGAGATGATTGAACACCTGCCGCAGCGGCGAGCCGAAATTCGCCCAAACCTTAAAACCCATCACCTTTTTTTCGTGCAAGGCTCCAGCGCCGAATTGCAAAAAACCTTTGGCAAAGGGCATGCGCATGCGAGGGCTGTTTTCGGCAGTGCCTTCACCCGCCATGCGGAACATTTCTTCGATCACGGGAATTGCTATCTTGATCGACAGTATCTTCTGGATATCCTGCTCGGTAATAAGCAATGTCATGCCGTTCTTTCCTAAGTCATCCGTTTAATGCGCGATCAGGTGAAACACACCCGAAATCTAATTGATAAACATTGCGGTTGCTGACACCGCAATCAGTAATCGACAGGCGACACCGAGGCTGTCTTGATTAGCGCGTTACCTCTGCACTACTTTGCAAAATCGTCTTCCACAGAGGGATGCGAATGCGTCTGTCGCTCATGCGGCAGTTCCAGCGTTGAAGCGTTATCTGCATTTTTCCGGCAGCAACAAGGAGATCAGCTCGCCTGCATCCTTCATTTCTTCAATATTTGATACAACTTCTTCAATACGCGCGACGCGATCGCTTGAAAATACCAGTCCCGATACGGCACGAAATTTTTCACGCACCTCTGTTTCGCTCAACGGATTGGTATAGTCTCCGCGCGCCACCCGCATGCGCCCGCTCAGCAAGCGCCCATCGGTCAGTTCGACATCCACATAGGGCTCCTCGCCATTGGCCACGGACGACTCGTGAACCACCGTTACACGCAATGCCAGATCATTAACGTCCGGGCGCAGCAGCGCCTCCTTCGTGTACTGATCGAGCATCGCACCGCCGCTGATCAATGCCGAGGCGATGCTGTAAGGCAAACTCATCTGCGCATCGAGCAGCGTTTGCACATGCTGTTTGGCCAGTTGCTTGACATGAGTACGACTACCACGCACCGTAACTCTCGCCACGTCGTCGGCCCGCACACCCTGCTCGCGCCGCATGCCGAGCACTACGTCCAGACTGCTGTGTATGCCCTGACAGGCGGCATAGGGCTTAAAGCCGACGAGGCGTATGCGAAAATCCACGCCAAGGTCTTTTACCGCATCTTCCATCGGCACCGCACCTGGCATATAGCTTGAGTAATAACCGCCCCACTCGGCTTCAAATATGGTCGCCGGCGCCGTCACGCCGTTGGCCGCAAGAAACGCCGACATCACGCCGGTCTGCGCTGCAAATCCAGGATGCACGCGCTTGCTCATCGCGCCCTCCGGAATAAACGCCCATGTCCCGCCAGCATTGCAACCGGCATAACCGATTGCCCACTGCATGCGCTCGGCATCCAGTCCAAGCAAACTTCCCGCCGCCGCCGCTGCGCCGAATCCGCCGCAAGTGCTGGTGGAGTGCCAGCCTCTTTCCTTGAATGCTACGTATCCCCCGCCGCCATCCATCGCGCGCCGCGCAATGTCATACCCGATCACAATCGAAGTCAGAAGATCACGCCCGCCGGCGTTAACGCGTGCCGCCATGCCGAGGGCCGTGGGTATAACAACCGCCCCCGAGTGCGCGCAACCGCCAAAATCATCGATCTCGCGCGCGTGCAACGCCGCGCCGTTGGCCAGTACAGCCAGCGCTAGTGGCGCCTTTTGATGGCTGCCCCACAAAACGGCATCCGTACTGCCGCCGCCAGCGGAAACTACCGCCGCGCGAATTTGCGCGATCTCCGGCGTAATCGATCCGACCAGAGCGCAGCCAATGCCGTCAAGCAGCACCAGACGCGCTAGTTTCCGAATGTCGTCTGGCAGTGCTTCGTAGCGCAGTGACGCAGCATATTCCGCCATTCGTCCACTGATCGTATGTGCATAGCGAGTATTCATAACCAGACTGGCGGCGTTACCGGCTACTGCAACGTCAGGCGCCGGGGCGCAGGTTAGAGACCAGTTCGCTTACATCAGTCACTGTTTCAAGCCGACTCACAATGTCAACCACGCGTTCGGCTTTGGCAGCGCCGAGTATGGGTGAGGCAACGCGCCTGAACTTGTCTTCGATATCATGATCTGTCGGCTTCAGATAACGGCCGTGCGCATTGCGGTCGTCTTCCATTGCATGCGTTTTCCCGTCCTTCATCTTGAACGTCACATAGGCGAGACTGCGCGCCGGATACTGTTTCTCGTAATCCTCGTTTTCCGTGATACGCACCTTGCTGGCGATCGCGCGAATCGCCGGATCATTCAGAAATTCAGGCCGGAACGCTGGCCCCAGCAATTTGCTTGGATCGCGTGTATTCACCGCGACCGCCATACAAAACGGCAGACTCGCGCGCGCGGCGATTTCATTTTCAGGATGCACAGTATTAAATACAGCGGTACGGCGGGGCACATCGAGATGTATCTCCGCAATGTCGGTCGGTTTAATGTCATGCTGAGCGATCAGTACAAATGCGGCATCCAGCGATGCGGTCAATGGTCCGACCGTCGCGTAAAACTTTGTCAGCACACCACTCAAAATTTCCCATTGTTCAAACTGGCCGCTGGCATTGATGCCTTCAGTCAGCAGAGCGGCATCGTGTTTATCAGCAATCACCGGCAGCCAGCCACCGGCAACATCACGCATACCCTTGGTGCCGCGCGCGGCCATTTCTGCCGCCAGCAACCCACTCGCGCAGGCCTGCCCGCCGATGAGCCATTTAACGCTTTCGCCTTCTTCATTTGCACAGATCATCGCCGAGGGCAGCATATTCAGGACGATCCCAAGCGTGTTGTCGATGCCAGCACCCCCGAGCCCCATCATGTGCGCCGCGGTGACCGCGGGGCCGATCGCACCAAAAATGCCAGGCGTCCACCAGCCGCGATAAAACGCACTGGGAAATACCGATCGACCAAAGCGGATTTCCGCCTCATAACCCGCCACCAGCGCTGGCAGCATCGCAGCGCCACCAAGTCCGTGACGTTCCGCTAGAGCCAGTACGACGGGGACAATTTCATTGCCTGGATGCACCGTGCCGCGTGGCGCGGCATCCGACAACTCGAGGCCATGGATGTAAGTGGCATGTGCAAGCCCGGCCAGTGCGACCGTGGTTTGTTGCCCGCCGGGCAGCAGGGTAGCCTGCGCAGCGCCACCTTGCGCCAGCACATAATCGCGAATCCCATCGGCAATACCGGCATCGTAACCGGCGACCAGACATCCCAGTGTATCGAGCACACGCTGCTTGGATCTCTGCAAAACTTCAGCCGGCAGATTATCGATGCGCAGGCCCGCCAGCGCCGCGCCAAGTTTGACGAGCTCGGTGCCCGCATTTTGCTTGTTCAATGCATTCCTCTCGTCTTTTTGATTTGTTGCTGACTTAACACACGATATCCATCTAGCTCTTACATATCACATAACAAAGTGAAGTGACAACCCTACTCGTCGTTCAGTCGAGTCGCGCGACGATTCCAGCAAGCTTTTTCTCCGGTGTCGGGTAGCGTTCGATCACCGCGGGATCATGTCCAGGAATGACATGCTCTGCACTATCGGCCAGTTCGCGTACGCGCCGCCAGCCGTTTATCATCGCGCCGACATCATAAACAATCGGAAACGGCTTCCCTTCCTGCATGTTTGCGTAATAGTGGCTGGCATCAGAAGCGAGTACCAGATTCCCGCGCCGTGTTTTCACTCGAACAACCTGCAACCCCCTAGTGTGTCCGCCAACCAGGTGCAGACTGATGCCCGGCGCGAATTCCGCATCGCCGTCGTAAAACATGACGCGCCCTTTGTAGACTTCACGCACCATGCCGAGCACTGGCTCAAGATCGAATGCTGCGGACAGTGCCGGCGTCGCCATATGACGACCGGTTGCAAAAGCCATCTCTTCGTCCTGCAGGTGAAAAACCGCGCGCGGGAATAAATCAAAGTTGCCGACGTG
>CALQCM020000058.1 GCA_943329075.2 Chitinophaga pinensis
AACAAGGAGAAGGGCATCATCTCGGTCACCTTCCAGCCCGACGGCGACATGATGTACGCGCCGGGCGTGCTGTGGACCGCGGCCCATCACAAGATCCCGTTGCTGATGCTGATGCACAACAACCGCTGCTACCACCAGGAGATCATGCACGTGCAGCGCATGGCGGCCATTCACAACCGGCCACAGGCGACGGCGCGCATCGGCACCGAAATCACCGATCCCAATATCGACTTCGCCAAACTCGCGCAGGGCATGGGCGTGTGGGCGGAAGGCCCGATCACCGATCCTGCGAAGCTCGGCGCATCCCTGCGGCGCGCCCTCGATGTCGTCAAGCAGGGGCACCCCGCTCTGCTCGACGTGGTCTGCCAGCCGCGTTAAATCACATCCGCGCAGTGGAAAAAGCACGCCCTCGCCGGCGTGCTTTTTTTCGTCCTGAATTCGCCGTTACAAATTCTTACCATTGCTGACATCTTGTGGGTGGTTACCACGCTCAGCGGGGCGTTTAATTCCTCCAACGACCGCAGGTTCGCGGCCGCAGAAACCCGGGATTATTAAACCTCATCAGGAGAACGCCATGAACCTGCCCCGCAAAATGTTGGTCACCGCCGCCCTCGCTGCATTCTCGTTTGCCGCATCGGCACAATTCACCGGCAATACCACCGGCAACAGCACCGCCAACCCGTCCGTAAACAACAACGTCACCTTCGGTGATCGCAACGTCGAGCAACAGCGCCGCATCGAACAGGGCTTGCGCAGCGGCGACCTCAACGTGCAGGAAGCCTCGCGCCTCGAACGCGAAGAGTCCCGCGTCAATCGCATGGAATCGCGCGCGCTGCGCGACGGCACTGTCAGCGATGCCGAACGCACGCAAATCAACCGCGCGCAGGACCGCGTCAGCCAGGACATCAACCGCGAACGCCAGGATGCCGATCGCGGCAATCCGAATTCACAGTCGTCGCGGCGCATGCAGGCCGACGTGCAGCGCAATGTCGGCGAACAGGAACGCATCAACCAGGGCATGCGCTCCGGGCAACTGACCAACCGCGAAGCCGGCCGCCTCGAAAACGGACAGGCGCGCAACGAGCGCATGGAAGCCCGCGCAGGTGCTGACGGCCGCATTGACCGCAACGAGCAACGCCGCATCCATGGCGCGGAAAACCATCAGAGCCGGCAGATTTACAACGAGCGCCATGACGGTCAGATGCGCAACGGCGGGGGCGACCATCGCGGTTACGGCAACCGCGGCGACAACAACTTCCGTCGCGACGGCGAGCATCGTCAGGCCTACGGCCAGGCGCAGGGTTACCGCCATGACGGCGGCTTCCGTGCCGCGCCCCAGCACTCGTTTCAGCAGCGCTCATATGCACAAGCCGGTGGCCGCCGCTCGCGCTGAGCCTGCGATTTACGCAGTACAAAAAACAAGCCCCTCTGCGCGAGGGGCTTGTTTACGTTTTTGCGGCTCGAAATCAAAAACCACTGAGTAGCGGCACATCCTTCGCCGCAGGGCCCGGCTTGATCGACACGAGGTAGGCGTAAGCGTCGGCGAGATCCTGTTCAGACAGATTTTTTTCGCTGTAGGGCGTCATTTCGGCGCGCGGCTTCCTGACCTGCTGCGCAAACGCGGCCCATGGAAACGGGTTAGGCGCGAGTTTCGGTCCGGCCACACCACCGCCCTGCCCGACGGTGCCGTGGCAGTTGAAGCACATCTGATGCATGAAAATCTTTTGTCCGCGCTCTGCGGAACCGGCCGGCGCGTTTTGCGCAGATGCAGTGCCCGCGGTCAGCATGACTGCCGCCAGCATTATCGTTTTATTCATCTAACCTCCCCTCGTTTGCATTGCCGGCCATTCTGTAGTCAACACCGGGGCGCGTCAACATTTCCGCTAAAATTCCGCAACCCTACTACCCGGATCCGCAATGCCCGAAGCCCCCTATGACCTGCTCGGCGGCGACGCCACGGTGCGCCGTCTGGTCGATCGCTTCTACGATCTGATGGACAGCGTTCCCGAGCATTACGTCATCCGCAAACTGCATCCGGCCGATCTCGCCGGCTCGCGCGAAAAACTTTATCTGTTTTTGTCGGGATGGCTGGGCGGGCCGCAGCTCTACGCCGAAAAATTCGGCCACCCGATGCTGCGTGCACGGCATCTGCCATTCGCCATCGGACTGGCCGAACGTGACGCCTGGCTCGCCTGCATGAAACAGGCCATGAGCGATTGCGAAATCGAAGCCGGCCTGAAAATGGGCCTGCTGGACTCATTGTTCAAAACCGCGGACTGGATGCGAAACAAAGAGGGCTAGAGTATCCCCGCGTCGCCCCTCTTGCAGATGCGCAATAAAAAAGGCTGATCCGCGTTGCCACGAATCAGCCTCTTGCTACAGATTCCGGAATTCAGAATGTCTTGCTAAATCCTGAGTCCCGAATCCTCAATCCTGCTTTAATCAGCCGCGACCGCGCGGACGGTTGCCACCGAAGCCGCTGCCGCCTTCACGCGACGGCCGACCACCGTTGCCGCCGTTGCCACCGAAGGTCTTGCCACCGCTCCAGCGTGAATTGGTATTGCTGGTGGACGGACGTGCATTACGGTTGCCGAAGCGCTTTTGCGCGCCAGCCGGCGGACCGCTGCGCGGTTTCACCTTCGGCTCCATGCCTTCGACGACATGGCGCTCGATCTGGTGACCGGTATAGCGCTCGATCTGCTTCAACTGATGACCCTCATCCGGCGACGCGAACGAAATCGCGATGCCGCTGGCGCCGGCACGGCCGGTACGGCCGATCCGGTGCACATAGTCTTCGGCCACTTTCGGCAGATCATAATTGATCACGTGGGTGATGCTCGCGACGTCGATGCCGCGCGCGGCGACGTCGGTGGCGACCAGCACGCGCACATTGCCGCTGCGCAGACGCGCCAGCGTGCGGTTGCGCTGCGACTGGTTCATGTTGCCGTGCAGGGGTGCTGAAGCATGGCCCTTGTCGTTGAGCGATGCGGACAAACGATCGGCACCATGTTTGGTTGCGGTGAACACGATCGCCTGCGTCATATCAACGTCGCGCAGCAGATGATCGAGCAGACGGTGCTTGTGGCTGCCGTCGTCCACATAATGCAGGCGCTGTTCGATATTGTCGTTGCGCTGTTTTTGCGCTGCGATTTCGATCAGTTTCGGATTGCGCAACAGGCGCTTGGCCAGAGTGCCGATGCCGCCGTCGAGCGTGGCCGAGAACAGCAGCGTCTGGCGACCGGCCGGCGTTGCCGCCGAGATTTTTTCCACCGGTTTGATAAAGCCCATGTCGAGCATGCGGTCGGCTTCGTCGAGGATCAGCAGTTCGAGGCGCGAGAAATCAACCTTGCCTTGGTCGATGAAGTCGATCAGACGGCCCGGCGTCGCCACCAGAATGTCGAGCGGCATTTCGAGCAGGCGGCGCTGTTTCGGGTAAGGCATGCCGCCCAACACCGTGCCGGTGCGCACGCGCGGCATGAACTTGCTGTACTTTTCAACAGCGCTGGTGACCTGCATGGCCAGTTCGCGCGTCGGCGTCAGCACGAGCACGCGCGGGCCGCGGCCGGGTTTCGCCGGTTGCAGCAGTTTTTGCAGAGCGGGCAGCACGAAGGCCGCCGTTTTGCCGGTGCCGGTCGGCGCCGAGCACATCAGGTCATGTCCGGCGAGTGCTTCCGGCACTGCTTTGGCCTGGACGGGCGTGGCTTCGGTGTAACCGGCCGCAGTAAGGGCTTGAATAATAGAAGGATTTAAATTTAGCGAGACAAATGACATACGAGCTTTCATAACAATGAAAACAACAAAAGCGCAGACCTGCAGACTGGTAGTCTGTCGTAAAAACGACAGGCGAATGCTGTCAGCGCACGGGTATCGTCGCTAACCGTGGCAGAAGCAGCTATTCGAGGAAGGAAGCTGAAACGAAGGGGTCAGGGACAGATGCAACTCAAATTTATGCGGCCTGAGCCGCTTCGAGGTGCGCGCACTATACAGACAAATCATGAAAATAGCGAATTAATTTACGCACTTAGCTAAAGTCCCTTCAAGCACTGCGCGAGATCGATACCTGCACTGCAACAATTCTGAGATATCTCCAAAATATTCAAGGCAATAGCGCATCTTGTGCTATACTCGCGCGCTTTTCAAATCAGCCCTGAAGGGGCCACCGTATGCGCGCCATCCGCAATATCGCCATCATTGCCCACGTTGACCACGGCAAAACCACGCTGGTCGACAAACTCCTGCGCCAGTCCGGCACCTTTGCTGCACACCAGCATATCGAAGAACGCGTGATGGACTCGAACGACATCGAGAAAGAACGCGGCATCACGATCCTGGCCAAGAACTGCGCGGTGACCTACGAAGGCACCCATATCAATATCGTCGACACGCCGGGCCACGCCGACTTCGGCGGTGAAGTCGAACGCGTGCTGTCGATGGTCGACAGCGTGCTGCTGCTGGTCGATGCCGTTGAAGGCCCGATGCCGCAGACGCGTTTCGTCACGCGCAAGGCGCTCGCCCTCGGCCTGAAGCCGATCGTCGTCGTCAACAAGGTCGACCGCCCGGGCGCGCGTGCGGACTGGGCCATCAACCAAACCTTCGACTTGTTCGACAAACTCGGCGCCACCGAAGAACAACTCGACTTCCCGATCGTTTACGCCTCAGCGCTCGAAGGCTGGGCCACCAGCGACCTCGCGCACAAAAGCGACAATCTGAAACCGCTGTTCGAAGCGATCCTCAAGAATGTGCCGGTGCGCCAGGACGATGCGAACGGCCCGCTGCAACTCCAAATCTGCTCGCTCGACTATTCTAGTTACGTCGGTCGTATCGGTATCGGCCGCATCACGCGCGGCCGCATCAAGTCCGGCCAGTTGATCAGCGTCCTGAACGGCCCCGGCTCCACGCCGGTCAACGCCAAGGTCAACCAGATCCAGGTATTCAAGGGTCTCGAGCGCACGGTGGTCGACGAGGCGGAAGCCGGCGACATCGTGCTGATCAACGGCATTGAACAAATCGGCATCGGCGTCACCATCACCGACACCGAACATCCGGATGCGCTGCCGCTGCTAAAAGTGGACGAACCGACGCTGACCATGAATTTCCAGGTCAACACCTCGCCGCTCGCCGGCCGTGAAGGCAAGTTCGTCACCAGCCGCCAGTTGCGCGAACGCCTGCAACGCGAATTGATGGCCAACGTTGCGCTGCGCGTGACCGACACCGCCGATGCAGACATTTTCGAAGTCTGCGGCCGCGGCGAACTGCATCTGACGATTCTGCTCGAAAACATGCGCCGCGAAGGTTATGAACTGGCCGTTTCACGCCCACGCGTCGTCATCAAGGAAATCAACGGCGAGAAACAGGAGCCGTATGAAATGCTGACGGTTGACGTCGAGGAAACCAATCAAGGCACGATCATGGAAGCACTCGGTGCACGCCGCGGCGACCTGCAGGACATGCAGTCCGATGGCAAGGGCCGCGTGCGCCTTGACTACCGCATTCCGGCGCGCGGCCTGATCGGCTTTCAATCCGAATTCATGACCTCGACACGCGGCACCGGACTCATGAGCCACGTCTTCGACGACTACGGCCCGATGAAACCCGACATGGCCGAACGCCGCAACGGCGTGCTGATCTCCGCCGAATCCGGTGAAGCGGTTGCCTACGCACTGTGGAAACTGCAGGAACGCGGCCGCATGTTCGTCAGCCCCGGCGATCCGTTGTACGAAGGCATCGTTATCGGCATTCACAGCCGCGACAACGACCTCGTCGTCAATCCGATCAAGGGCAAGCAGCTGACCAACGTGCGCGCTTCGGGCACTGACGAAGCGGTGCGTCTGGTGCCGCCGATCCAGGTCACGCTCGAATCGGCGATTGAATTCATCGCCGACGACGAACTCGTGGAAATCACGCCGAAGTCGATCCGCATCCGCAAGCGTCATCTGTCGGAGCAGGACCGCAAGCGCGCCTCGCGCGCCGCCGCCTGATCCGCGGACAATCAGCACCAATGCCGAACCGGGGCGGGGCCAGCGCAGCATTTGCGTTTGCACCCGCCCTTTTTGTCATCCTCTGGAGCAGCGGCTTCATCGGCGCCCGTCTCGGCGTGCAATACGCCGAACCGTTCACCGTTCTGCTGCTGAGATTTTCCGTGGTGCTTGCCGTCATGCTGCCGCTGTCGCTGCTGTTGCGCGTGCAGTGGCCGCAGAGCGGGCGCGAAGCTGCGCATATCGCCACCGCCGGCCTGCTCATCCAGGGCGGTTATCTCAGCGGCTGTTTCTCCGCCGTCTATCACGGCATGCCGGCCGGCGTGATTGCCCTGATCACCGGCCTGCAGCCCATCCTCACCGCCTTTGCCGCCGCGCCCATGCTGGGTGAATCGGTGTCGCGCGTGCAATGGCTGGGCCTCGCCCTCGGATTCGGCGGCGTCGCCCTGGTGGTCTGGCAGAAAATCAATCTGCAGGGCCTCGATCCCGTCAGCATCGCGTGGGCGATCGAAGCGCTGTTCGCGATCACCGCCGGCACCCTGTATCAAAAACGCTACTGTCCGAGCTTCGACCTGCGCGCCGGCTCGGTGATCCAGTTCGTCGCCGCCTTCGCACTGCTGCTGCCGCTGGCATTGATGACCGAAACCATGCACGTCGAGTGGAGCGCGCAGTTCGTCTTTGCGATCGGCTGGCTGGCGCTGGTACTGTCGATCGGCGCCGTCTCGCTGCTCTTTGTGCTGATCAAACACGGCGAGGCGACGCGTGTGTCCAGCCTCTTCTACCTCACGCCGCTGGCCACCGCAGCCATGGCCTGGTTTGCGTTCGAGGAACACCTCAACTGGATGGCACTGGCCGGCATGGTGATCGGCGTCACCGGCGTGGCGCTGGTGTTGCGTCGGCCCGACCTGCCCGCCACCGAGATCTGATTCAACACACTCGGCTTGCCTGCCGGCGCAACCTTGGACGCCACGACCATCAGCGGCTGGATCGTCTACCCGCATTGCAATAACCCCGTAGGGCGCAATAAGCGAAGCGCATTGCGCCGCATGTGCTTGATTCGCAATGACGCAGACATGCAGGCGCGCATAGATTACGTGCATTTCAATCCGATGCAACACGGCCTGGTAATTCGTGTTACCGACTGGTCGCATTCGACTTTTTGCAAGCTGGTTAAAGCGGAAATATATTCACCTGACTGGGCAGGCGGTATGGCGGGGTCGTTGGGATATGATGACTGACATGCGGCGCAATGCGCTCCGCTTATTGCGCCCTACGGCGCTGGTTTGCGTTCGAGAGACACCTCAACTGGATGGCACTGGCCGGCATGGTGATTGGCGTCACCGGCGTGGCCCTGGTGTTGCGCCGGCCCGACCTGCCCGCGACAGAAATCTGATTCGCAAGGCTTTGCGCCAGCGCAAAGATTGCGCCGTTTCGCTGCCCTAGAATTTCGGCGATTAGGATGGTCGCCAGTACCTTTCACAGGGCTGCGACCGCACGGAGCACACGCCATGGCAGAAGCCCGCGGCTACGACGATCTCATCATGGAGCACATCAGGAACGCGCGCGGTTACCGCGTGCTTGAAGCGCCCACACATCAGGCCAACGGCGTCAATCCGCTGTGCGGCGATGAAATGACGGTCTACGCGCAAATCAGCGGCAACCGCGTCGATGCGCTGACGTATCAATGCAGCTGCTGCGGCGTCTCGATGGCCTCGGCATCAATGATGTCGGAATACGTGCAGGGAAAAAGCCTGGCGCAATTACAGACCTCGGTGGCGTCCTTCAGTGCGGCGCTGCTCGCACACGCCGAGCCGCCGGATGCCGGCACTGATTCAATGCGCCATGCGCTGCTGAAAACCGTGCGCGATCTGCCCTCGCGCACGCCCTGTGCGGCGCTGCCGTGGGCGATACTCGCGGCGGCACTCGACGGCCGCACCGAAACGGTATCCGTGCAGGTCTGACGCCGTCCTCAGAAGAACCCGCTAAAGCGTCGCCGCCGTGTGCGGCCTGGCGTGCGGCCAGTCATCCCCTGCCGCCGCGCGCACAAGTTCGGCAGATTTTCCGTAGATGCGCAACGGAATCTCCGGCGCCTGGCGGAATTTCAATTCGACATAATCGAAAAACCATTGCCGTCCGTGCGTGACCGCCACATCGGACCACGGAAAAAACAGATCGGGACTGTTGATGCGAAAAAAGAACTGCAGACGCAATTGCAGGCCATCGCTGCCAACCCACAGCGTCAGCACATTGCGGAATTGCCCGACGAGGTTGCGCCCCATGCGCGCGGCGCGCAGACGCACCGGAATGCCACCCGCCTCGCGATTGGCGCGATAAATCCGCGCCAGCGCCACCCAGCCGCTGATGTGCGACAACAACCAGGTCACCACAATCCATAGTGCAACAAAGCATGACGCTACCAGCAGCGGCGAAGCCCATTGCGCGCCGTTGGCAGCCATCGATCCGGTTATTGCGCCAGCGCCGCTTCGAGCGCATTCATCAGCGGCCCGAGTTTCGGCGGGCTCGCCTCAATCTGCGGGCGCACGCCGAACTGTGCCAGTGCGGCCGTGCAGACCGGACCAATCGACGCGACTTTGGACGCATTCAGATGTTCCGCCAGTGTCGCCGCCGTGCCCTGCGCTTTTGCAAAATCAAACAGGTTGTGCACCTGCGATGCGCTGGTGAAGACCACCGCGGCGACCGCATGCCGCGACAGCGCGTCGATCAGTTTCACCAGCGGTGCGGTATCTTCCGGCATCGCCCAGCGATACACTGGGATTTCCAGCACCGTCGCGCCCTGCGCTTTCAGCCACGCTTCGAGTTCGATATTTTTCCCGCCATAACGCTGCACCACCACGCGTTCGCCCGTGAGCTGAAGTGTCGCCAACTGGGCAACAATTTCGGTCGTCGTGTACGGATCGCCCGCGCTCAAATCGATGCGCACACCACGCGATTTCAAGGCGCCGGTCGGCTTCGCCCCGCGCACAACCACCGTGCACGCCGACAACAGCGCCAGCAATTTTTGCGTGAGTCCGAGTTCGTCGGTGGCTTTGAAGAGTGCGCGCGTGCCGACGCCGGTTTGAAAAACCGCCGCCTTCACCGGCGCGGCCTCCCACTCGGCGATCAACTTTGCAATGAACGCGGGATCAAGATCGGGAATTTCTGACAACGCCGGCGCATGCAGCGCCTTGCCGCCGCGCTTCTCGACCAGCTCAACGATTTGCGCGCCGAGACGGTTTTCCAGAATCGCGACGGTCTGGCCGTTCATTTGGACGGCGTGCGGGTGGTGAGCGGCGCCGTCAGGAACTCGAAATCGCAACCGCGGTCGGCCTGCTGCACGTTTTCCATAAACAGCTTGCGGTAACCGCGTTCGTCGCCTTTGTGCGGCTTCGGCGCTTTCCACTGCTTGCGCCGCACCGCGAGTTCCTCATCGGAGACCAGCAGTTCAAGCCTGCGTCCGGCAACATCAAGACGGATGCGGTCGCCGTTTTTCACCAGCCCCAGCGGGCCACCGATCGCCGACTCCGGCGTGATATGCAACACGATCGCGCCGAAGGCTGTGCCGCTCATGCGCGCATCCGACATGCGCACCATGTCCTTCAGGCCTTTCTGCGCCAGCTTCTTCGGAATCGGAATGTAACCGGCTTCCGGCATGCCCGGCGCGCCTTTCGGCCCGGCGTTACGCAGCACCAGAATATCGTCGGGCTTGACGTCGAGATCCGGTGAATCGATGCGCGCCGCCATGTCGGCGAGCGAATCGAACACCACGGCGCGGCCTTCGTGCTGCATCAGCGCAGGCGTTGCCGCAGCCTGCTTGACGATGGCGCCACCCGGCGCGAGATTGCCGCGCAATACGGCGATGCTGCCACCCTTGAAGATCGGGTTCTTGAACGGTCGCACGACTTGCTGCGCCCAGCCGGCCGGCGCGGCGTCGATGTTCTGACCGAGCGTTTTGCCGGTGATGGTGAGCGCCTTCAATTTCAGTTGCGGTTTGAGTTCGCGCAGGATCGTCGTTACGCCGCCGGCCTTGTCGAGATCTTCCATGTAATGCTGGCCGGTCGGCTTCAGATCGACCAGCACCGGCGTGTCGCGCCCCATGCGGTCGAACCCTTCGAGATCGAGTTCAATGCCGAGGCGTCCTGCCATCGCCGCCAGATGCACGATCGCATTGGTCGAACCGCCGATGGCGAGGAGCATGCGCAGGCCGTTCTCGAACGCATCCGGCGTCATGATGCGCGACGGCGTGAGTTTCTCTTTGGCGATCGCCACCGCGCGCGCACCGGTTGCCTCGGCATTGCGCAGGCGCTCTGACATCACCGCCGGTATACAGGCCCCGCCCGGCAGCATCATGCCCATCGCCTCGGTCACGCAAGCCATGGTGCTGGCCGTGCCCATCACCATGCAGGTGCCGGCACTCGGCGCCAGTTTCGATTCGACCGCGTTGATTTCCTGCGCGTCGATTTCGCCGGCGCGAAAACGCGCCCAGAAACGCCGGCAGTCGGTGCAGGCGCCGAGGCGCTCGCCCTTGTGGTCGCCGGTGATCATCGGCCCGGTCACCAGCATGATCGCCGGCACATCGGCACTCGCCGCGCCCATCAGCAGGGCCGGCACGGTTTTATCGCAACCGCCGATCAGCACCGTCGAATCGACCGGCTGCGCGCGGATCATTTCCTCAGTGTCCATCGACATCATGTTGCGCAGATACATACTGGTCGGGAAGGCAAACGATTCGTGTAGCGTGATCACCGGGAATTCGACCGGCAGTCCGCCGGCCAGCATGACGCCGCGTTTGACCGCCTCGATTAGGTCGGGCACGTTGCGGTGGCAGGCGTTGAAACCGCTGAAGGTGTTGGTGATGCCGACGATCGGTCGCTCCAGCGCATCGTCGCTGTAGCCCATCGCCTTGATGAAGGCCTTGCGCAGAAAGAGCGAGAATTCCTCGTCGCCGTATGCAGTGAGTCCGCGGCGCATGCCGCGTTTTGCCGTTGCCATGATTGTGCCCGTGAAAAATGAATGCGGCCTTCACATTAAACGAAAAACGACGGCCGGTGCAACCGCCGTGCGTGATATTTGCGGTATTCTCCATCCTCGATGAAATCGCTCGATTGACTCTTGCTGGAGTTTTCCAAATTGAAACCCGCCAATACGATCGTAATTCTGTCCGACGAACACAATAAACGCGTCACCGGCTGCTACGGGCACCCGATGATCAAGACACCGAATCTCGACAAACTCGCGGCGCGCGGCACGCGCTTTACCTCCGCCTACACCAACTGCCCGATCTGCGTGCCGGCGCGCGCGTCTTTCGCCACCGGCCAGTATGTGCACAAAGTGCGCTGCTGGGACAACGCCATCGCCTATGAAGGCACACCGGCCAGTTGGGGCCACCGGTTGATGGAACAGGGCCATCACGTCGCCTCCATCGGCAAACTGCATTACCTCGACGCGGATGCGCGACGCAACGGCTTCGACGAAGAAATTCTGCCGCTGCACATTGTCGACGGTGTCGGCGACCTGCTTGGACTCATCCGCGACGAACTGCCGGTACGCCCGGGCTCGAAACGCCTCGGACCCGAAGCCGGGCCCGGCGAATCCGAATACACCAAATACGATCGCGACATTGCCGCGCATACCGTCGAATGGCTTGCCCAAGAAGCGCCGAAACACGGTGACAAGCCGTGGATGCTCTACGTCGGTTTCGTCTCACCGCATTTCCCGCTGATCGCGCCGCAGCAGTTCTACGACCTGTATCCGGAAAGCGCGGTGCCGTGGCCGCTCATGTACGAGGAGGCAGAGCGACCGCAACACCCCTTCACCGACGCGATGCGCAAATGCCTCTGCTTCGACGACGAATTCGACAACGCGATGGTGCGCCGCGCGATTGCGGCTTACTTCGGACTGACCTCTTTCATGGACGACAATGTCGGCAAGATACTCGCCGCACTCGAAGCCGGTGGATTGCTCGACAACACGCGCGTCATTTACTCCTCCGACCACGGCGACAACCTTGGCACGCGCGGCATGTGGGGCAAATCGACCATGTATGAAGAATCCGCCGGCATACCGCTGATCATGGCGGGCCCGGACATTCCTGCCGGCGCGGTGTGCGACGTCCCCGTTACCCTGGCCGATGCATTTCAGACCATCATCCAGTCGACCGGCGCGCGCAGCGATAGCAGAGACGTTGCGCTGCCCGGCCATTCACTGCTGGAGATTGCGCGCGGCAATGCGCCCGATCGCACCATCCTTTCGGAATACCATGCTGCCGGCGCCATCTGCGGCTCCTACATGATTCGTCATCGGCAGTACAAATACATTTACTACGTCGGCCTGCCGCCGATGCTGTTCGATCTGGCTGGCGATCCCAACGAGCGCAACGATCTCGGGCGTGATCCGGCGTTCGCAGAGGTGCGGCGCGAATGCGAAGCGGCGCTGCGCAAAGTCGTCGACCCGGAAGCCGCAGACAAACTTGCAAAATCCGATCAGGCCGCAAGGATCGCGGCGGTCGGCGGCAAGGAGGCCATTCTGAAACGCGGCACCTTCCGTTACTCGCCGCCGCCCGGGGTCAAACCGTCGTATTACTAGGCGACACGGCATGCGTCTGAACATAGCAAAGCGGCTGAGACCGGCCATCCTCACCCTCTGCGTGATCGCGTCTGCCCATGCACAAGGCCAGTCATTTCCCAACCGGCCGCTGCGCTTCGTTGTGCCCGGTGCAAGCGGCAGTTCGCAGGACGTGCTGTCACGCATCCTTGCCAACAAACTGTCCGAGCAGCTCGGCCAGCAGGTGGTGGTCGATGCGCGTGCCGGCGCCAGCGGCATCATCGGCATCGAATTGGGCAAAGCGGCGGCCCCCGACGGCTACACCCTGGTTGCGTCAACCTCAACACTGTTTGCAACGCTGCCCGCTCTCGGCGCAAAACTCAGCTTTGATCCGGACCGCGATTTTCTGCCGCTCTCACGCATGGCCAGCGTTTCCAACGTGCTGCTCGTCAACGCATCGCTGGGTGTTGCCACCGTCGCCGACCTCATCAAGCTGGCGAGGGCGAAGCCGGGGCAACTGAACTACGGCTCCGCCGGCAACGGCACGCCGGCGCATCTCGGCGGCGCCATGCTCAATACGCTCACCGGCATCACCACCAATCACGTCCCCTACAAAGGCGCGGCGCAGGCGTTGACCGATGTCATGTCGGGACAATTGCAGTTTCTCATCACTTCACCGCTGGTCGCCATGCCGCACGCCAACGCCGGCCGCATCCGCGTGATTGCCACTACCGGCGCACAGCGCGATCCCTTGCTGCCGCAGTTGCCGCTCGTTGCCGAATCGGTGCCGGGTTTTGAAATTACCCAGTGGTGGGGCGTCATGTTGCCGGCAAAAACGCCGGCCTCAATCGTTGCGCGACTGCATGCCGAAACGGTCAAAGCACTGAATGCGCCCGAGGTGCGCGACCTGGTGGCCAAACAGGGTGCTACCGTGCGCCCGGAAACCGCTGCCGAGTTTGTCGCCTTCATGCAAGCGGAACGCCGCCGCATCAATACCCTCGGCAAACAGGCGGGCATCGTTCTGGATTGACCTTGCTGCGAAGATAGCGGCACCAGGCGATACCCGCGACACCTTGTCGCATTATCCTCACCGCACTTCGCCGTATGCAGTAAGTCCGCGGCACGTGCAGCGATTTCTCCTTGCCGTCATCATGCCGTGAAATGGCTCGTTCGCCCTTCACAATAAGCGAAAAAAGTCGGGCGACGCCACTGCTATATTTGCTATATTCCCCGCCTGCCGATCATCAAGGACACACCATGCCGAACGCGCCACACAACCCACCTTTCCGTGCCGACCAGGTCGGCAGCCTGTTGCGGCCGGCGCACCTGATCGAAGCGCGCGCGCAAATGAAAAAAAAGCTGATCTCGGTCGCCGAGTTAACAAAGATCGAAGACGCAGCGATCCGCGAAGTCGTGGCACAACAGGAAGCGGCGGGCCTGCAGTCGATCAGCGACGGCGAATTCCGGCGCCAGAGTTATATTGTCGATTTCTTCCGCAAGGCACTCGGTTCCGGCGGCCTCACCGCGGAGCCCGGCGATTTTTTTCATCGCAACGAGCGCGGCGAAACGATCCCGATCGAAAAACTCGTCATACACAAGCCGGTCAAATCGACGGGGCCGATCTTCGCCGAACACCTGGCGTTCGTTAAATCGATTACCACGCGCACGCCGAAAATGACGGTGCCCTCGCCCATCGTGCTGCATTTCATGGGCGGCAGCGACGCCATCCTGCGCGAAGCCTATACCTCGCTCGACGCGTTCTGGAGCGACGTGATCGAGGTCTACCGCAGCGAGTTCGCGGCCCTGCACAAGGCCGGCTGCACCTACCTGCAGGTCGATGAAACCTCGCTGGTGAAATTCGGCGATCCGGAGATCCGCGCCGTCATCGAGCGCCGTGGCGACGACTGGCGCAAGCTCGTCGAAACCTACGTCGACGTCATCAATGCGGTGCTCTCGAGTGCGCCGTCGGGCATGACGGTCGGCATCCACGTCTGTCGCGGCAACCGCAAAGGTTTCTGGCAGGCCGATGCCGGATACGAATACATGGCCGACCAGTTGTTCCGGCGCCTGAAGGCGCAGTTTTATTTCCTCGAATTCGACAGCCCGCGCGCCGGGCCGCTCGAAGCGCTCAAGATCATGCCCGACGACAAAACGGTTGTGCTCGGACTGGTCACGACCAAGTCGCCCGAACCCGAAGACAAGGAGATGCTGAAAAACCGCATCAAGGAAGCGTCGGCCTATGTCTCCATGGACCGGCTCTGCCTGAGCCCGCAATGCGGGTTTTCCGGCAACGTCGGCAACACGGTCATGACGGCAGAACAGCAGTTCGCCAAGTTGCGCCTGCTGGTCGAGACGGCACGCGAAGTGTGGAAAGATGCTTAGCGCTGTTCGCAGCCTCGCCGGCGCCGGCGCCCTGGTCATGTTGCTCGCGGCCTCGGCCAGCGCGCAAAACTATCCCACCAAGCCGATTCGTATGATCGTGCCGTTTCCACCCGGCGGCGGCAGCGACGTGACGGGGCGTGTCGTCGCCGCTGCGCTTGGCGAACGCGTCGGCACCCAGGTCATCGTCGACAACCGGGCCGGCGCCGGCGGCGTGATCGGCTCCGAGCTCGCGGCCAATGCGTCCCGCGACGGCTATACCCTGCTGCTGGTGTCACTGGCGCACACGGTCAATCCGTGGCTGTATGACCTCAAAGGCCGTTATCACCCGATCGACTCCTTCGCGCCGGTCGCCGCGATTGCGGCGAGTCCGGTCGTGCTGGCGGTCAACCCCGGTCTGCCCGTCCACTCAGTGGCGGAACTGGTCATTCTCGCCAAAGCACAGCCGGGCAAGCTGTTCTATGCCTCGGCCGGCGTGGGCAGTGTTACGCATCTCGCCGGAGAATTGTTCAAATTCACGGCGAAAGTCGACATGGTGCACGTGCCGTTCAAAGGCGCCGGGCCCGCGATGCTCGACGTCATGTCCGGCCAAACCAACCTCTTTTTCGGCGGACTGCTGGCGACCGTGTCACAGGTGCGCGCAGGACGACTGCGCGCGCTCGGCGTCGGCTCGCTCAAGCGCAACGCCATTCTGCCGGACGTTCCGTCGATCGCCGAGGCGGGCGTCGCCGGTTACGAGACCGTCAACTGGTTCGGCCTGTTGGCACCCGCCGGCACGCCCACAGCGATTGTCGAGCGCCTGCACCAGGAAGTTTCCGCCGTGCAAAACAGGCCCGACGTGCAGAAGCAGTTTGATGCGGATGGCGCCACTGTATTGCGGATGAAATCCGCTGAATTCCGCGCCTATATGGTGGTCGACATGAAAAAGTGGGAACGCGTCGTCAAGGAAGGTTCTATCAAGGCGCAATAAGTGCAGCTTTCGGCCGTGGCGCAGCCGCCTATGCGGCAACCGTGTATCGACCTCGTGCATAATCCGGTCATGACCCTCACCGAACTGCGCTACATCGTCGCCGTCGCCCGCGAACGCCATTTCGGCCGTGCCGCGGAAAAATGTTTCGTCAGCCAGCCGACGCTATCGGTTGCGGTGAAAAAACTTGAAGCAGAACTCGGCATTGCCTTGTTCGAACGCAACAGCAATGACGTCAGCGTGACCCCGCTCGGCGCACGCATCGTCGAACAGGCGCAGCGTGTGCTGGAAGAAACGGCCGCCATCAAGGAACTGGCTTCCGCCGGCAAAGACCAGCTGGCGACGCCGCTGCGTGTCGGCGCCATCTACACCGTCGGCCCTTATCTTTTCCCGCAGCTCATCCCGGCGATGCACAAGGCGGCGCCGAAGATGCCCCTGCTGCTGCAGGAAAACTACACCACCAAGCTGGGCGCTGCACTGAAGGCCGGCGACGTTGACGTCGTGATCCTTTCATTGCCTTACGCCGAGCCGGGCATCGTCACGCAGTCGCTCTATGACGAACCCTTTCGCGTCGTGTTGCCGGCGAAACATGCGTGGCGTGGCAGGAAAACGATTGCCGCCGACCAACTCTGCAATGAAACATTGCTGCTGCTCGGTGCCGGCAACTGTTTCCGCGATCAGGTAATGCAGACCTGCGCTCGCGCGACGCGCGCAAAGTCGAGCCACATCCAGCAGGCGCTCGAAGGCAGTTCATTGGAAACCATTCGGCAGATGGTCGCTTCCGGCGTCGGCGTTACCGTATTACCTTCGACCGCAGCAGAAGCGCGCTCGTCCTCCAGTCCGCTGATCATTACACGCCCGTTTACAAGCCCTTCGCCCAGCCGCCGCATTGCGCTGGCCTGGCGCAGTAGTTTCCCGCGCCCTGCCGCCATTGCAGCGCTGCGGCTTGCAGTGCTCGCCTGCAAGCTGCCCGGCGTTACGCTGCTGCCAGACGCCCGCGCCGTCACAGGCTGATTAGCACACCCGTTGACTTGAATTCAGAAACCCGCCGGCACGACGACATTCCCCGGCGAGGACAGTCGTAATTCTGCAATGCGCGGCACCATGCTTGTTAAAATAGGTCCACCATCCGCCCGTTTTGATACCGGCGGATTTTTTTGGATTACCTGAAAGCAACGCATGACCCCCATCGTCATTCTCGGCAGCGGCCTCGCGGGCTACAACGTCGCGCGCGAACTGCGCAAGCTCGACAAGGAAACACCGCTCACCCTCATCAGCGCCGACAGCGGTTCGTTTTATTCCAAACCGATGCTGTCCTCGGCCTTCGGTTCAAACAAAACAGCGCAGAGCATTGCGATGAATTCCGCTGAGCAGATGGCGGCGCAGATCAACGCAACGGTGCGCGCAAATACGCCTGTCACCACCATTGATACTGCCGCACATACCGTTAGCATGGATGGCGAAACCATCGGCTATTCAAAACTGGTGATCGCGCTCGGCGCCGACCAGATCCGTCTGCCAACCGGCGGCGACGGCGCCGACAGCGTGATGACGGTCAACGATCTCGATGATTACGCAAAATTTCGCGCCGCCCTCGGGGAAAAATCGACGGTCGCGCTGATCGGCGCGGGCTTGATCGGCACTGAATTCGCCAATGACCTGACCGCCGGCGGTCACGCCGTGCATGTGATCGATGTCGCCGCGTATCCGCTGTCACGCCTGCTGCCACCGGAAGGTGGCGCATTATTGCAGCAAAAACTCGCCGCCATCGGCGTCACCTGGCACCTGGGCACGAGTGTCGCTGCGATTGCCAAAGCTGGCGCAAAACTCCAAATCACGCTCGCCGACGGCGCCATGTTCGATGCCGATCTGGTGCTCTCGGCGGTTGGATTGCGTCCGCGCACGGCGCTCGCACAGTCCGCCGGCATCAAAACCAACCGCGGCATCGTCGTTAACCGGCTGCATGAAACCAGCGCCGCAGATGTTTATGCGCTGGGCGACTGCGTCGAAATCGAAGGACTGGTCCTGCCCTACGTGATGCCGCTGATGACTTCGGCACGCGCGCTGGCCGCCACACTCGCCGGCAAAGCCACACCGGTGAATTATCCGGCGATGCCAGTACTGGTGAAAACACCGGCCTGCCCGACCATCGTCTCACCACCCGCCATGAATGCAGCCGGCGCGTGGGAAATTACAGCAGACGACGAGGGGCTCAAGGCGCTGTTCAAATCCGCCGACGGCAAACTGCTCGGCTATGCGCTGCACGGCAAAGCCACCGCCGAACGCGCAGCGCTGACGAAGGAGCTGCCGCCGGTGCTGGCCTGAATTGCGGCCGGTGCTGCCAGATCAGTTACCGACGAACTTGACGAACACCATCACTGAAAACGGATTGGCGACATAGAGCGCCGACGGGACTACGCCCAGCAGACACAGCGGCCCTTTGTATTCGCGGATGTACCCAAGCACGCAGGAGGCCAGCGCGGCGATCGCCAGCCACCAGCCGGCGATAAAGCCGCCGGCCTGAATGCCGCCGCGCGCGGTGAAGAGCTGGTTGGGGGCGGCCGGCACGTCGGGCACAAACAATGCCGCGTAAGCCAGCGTGGCGATAAAAATAAACCACGCGACGCCACCGCCAATCAGACCTAGGCGCACGTAGCGCCCGCATTCGAATTTATCCATTGCATGCTCCGCACAGGCATGGCCCGGCTGACCGCGGGCAATGGCAAATATTCTACCCTGCGGCGCGCGCAGGGCGGCGGGCCTTTTGCAGCCACCCCTATTAGTGCCTACAATTCCGCATCGCCTCCGTGGAGAAGCCGATGCAGCGCGCAACGACTGCCGAACCGTCCCTGCTCGGACTTCGCAAGATCCGGTTTCTTCACAAACTCCCTGACGACGCACTGACGCGCCTCGCGCGCGAATGCCGCTGGCGCCGCTACCTCTCCGGGCAGCAGGTCATTTCGCGCGATTCGGCCGACCGCGATGTTTATCTGATCGTCACCGGCATGGTGCGCGCAACCGCTTTCTCCGCCGCCGGGCGCCAGGTCACTTATCGCGATATTCCGGCCGGCGACTGGTTTGGCGATTTTTCCGCCATCGATGGTTATGCGCGCTCGGCTGACATCGTCGCCGCGAAAGAAACGCTCGTCGCCGCCATGAGTCCGGCGGTGTTCCTGCAACTGGTCCACGCTCACCCGTCAGTCTGCGACCATATGCTGTTGCGACTGGTGACCTCGGTGCGCGAACTGACCGAACGGGTTTTCGAGTTCAGCACACTGGGCGTGCAAAACCGCGTGCACGCAGAAGTGCTGCGACTGGCGCGCCAGTCCGGCATCGCAAAAAACCGCTCGCGCATCGAGCCGGCGCCGAAGCACGCCGATATCGCCGCCCAGGTCAGCACCTACCGCGAACAGGTCACGCGCGAAATTTCACGCATGGTCAAGCAGGGCCTGGTGGCGCGCGACGGCCATGCGCTGGTGGTGCAGGACGTGGCGCACCTCGAAGGGCTGGTCGCCGCCGTCCGCCGCGCCAGTTAGGGAAACACTGATTAACTGAAACACTTAATCATCGATTCCACGGGTCAAATCACGGTTTCCTGATCGACGCCGATAATCTGCGCGCTGCGGCCGTCCCACACCACGCGCAGCACCACCGGCTGGCGCATGCCGTGTTGCACGCTGGAATCACCGACGCCCGCCTCGCCGTCATCGATCAAGCCGCAACGGCGCGCCGCAATCGTCGCCTGCAAACGGCTCGTCACGTTAAGCGCCCGCAGAATGCTCGAAACGTGGATCTTGACGGTGGCATTGCCGATGCCGAGCGTGCGGCTGATGTCCTTGTTGGTCATGCCTTCGCACAACAGGCCCAGCACTTCGATCTGGCGTTTGGTGAGATGCGCGCGCGGCGCGCCTTGCCGCCCCGCCGCGTGATCGCCGGCCACCAGTTCAAACGGCTGGCGCGCGGCTACCGACTCGATTGCATTCTGCAAAAACGTTTTTGCTGCCGCCGAGATGACCATGTTTTTCATCGCTATACCCCCCCTGTGTGCGTTGACCGGTGACCACTCCCGAAACCTTCGGCGACCTAGGCCAAACGTCGGGGATGGAAGCAGTCTAGGGATGGGGCAAGCCCGCGTAAGTGCGTAAACGCACACGATTTCACCGATCGTTCTTTCGGCGTAGGCCGCCGCGCCGCCGCTCAGCGACGCGTGTGTGGAAACAGCGACGGCGGCTCCGGCAGCGCCATGCCCTCCAGCAGCGCCGACGCGCGCGCATGGGCGACGGTGCCCGACGAACCGCCTTCGTACTGCGCCAGCACCAGCAGCGCCAGCGCTTCATCGTAGGGCATGGCCAGCGCTGCCGCCGACTCAGCACTTTTGCGCCAGGCCTTGAGTGCATACTGGCGTGAACCCAGCGCCAGCGCCAGATTGCCCTGCTGCAGATAAAACTGCGGCCAGCCGATGGCAAAAATGCCGGCGAAGCGTTTGAGCAACCCGAGCGCCTGCCGCGCCTCGCGTTTCAACACCGCGGCGTCGCCGGCCACGCCGTCGTGAAGCGCCTGCGCAAGCAAGCCGTTGAAGGCAGCCGCCACCCCGGCGGTGCCGGTCAGCGTCGTGAATGAAACCGGGCGCGAAGTGCGCAGCATTTGCAGCCCGCTGCGCGCGCAGCGCAGTGCCTGCGCAGCATCGCCCGCGCGCAGATGCGCCAGCGCCGACATGCCATGCAACTCGACGCCGCCCAGCGCATCGGTCACCGACGGCGCGGCAAGTTCAAGCGCCACCAGCGCGGCATCGGGGCGCCCCTGCGCCAGATGAATGCGCGCAATGCCGAGCTGGCCCCACCCTGCGGTCTGCCGGTCACCGCGGCGGCGCGCTGAAGCCGCCGCATCTTCGTAGTAACGCCGCGCCTTGTTGATCTCGCCCGTATGCAGCAGCAGATAACCGTGGATCACGCAGCACTCCTCGGCACGCCGCAGGTCGCCGATTTCACGACTCAGTTTTTCCGCGCGCGCGACGCGGCCGATACCGACATCCCAGTCGCCCAGCCCGCCTTCGTAGAGCGCGACAAACAGCAAGACCTGCGAACTCAGGCCCGCGTCGTTGACCTTCGCCGCGCCCTCCAGCGCCAGATCGCGATAACGCCGCGCCAGTCCGTGCAACGGCACCGCCGCCGCCATGCTGGTCATGACCGAATAAATCAACGCAGTGTCCGCCGACAGCGGCGAACGCTCCGCAAGATTCAGGCTGCGCAACGAGATGTAGAGCGACATCAGCACGTCCGACTGAAACCACGCCAGATGACCCAGGCGGATCAGGCTCTCGGCAACATCGCTCACCACCGTCTTCAACGGCCCGTCGTTGCGAATGAAGCGCCGGCCGAGAAAATGATTGACGGTCGCCAGCAGTTGCTGCCCCGCGATGCCGCGCGCCAGAGCGCCCCGCGTGGCGGGGATGTCGCGGCCGCGCATGGCAAGGCTTTTGCGGATATGCGTGCCGCTTTTGTCCAGATGCCCGAGCCACAGTTGCGAGAAACCCAGTACGCGTTCGCAGGCGGCGCGCGCTTCCGGCGCCGGTTCTTCCCCGGCGGCGAACTGCAGTTGCAGCGCCTCTTCGAAAAAATCCGCCGCTTCGCGGTTGGCATAACGGCGGAACGCCTGTTCGCCGGCCTTGTTGAGAAAATGAAAGGCACGCGGCGCATCCGCGGCGCGCGACCAGTGGTAAGCCAGCAGCGGATACACCGCGTCAAGCGCACCGGCATGCGCATTTTCGTACCAGTCTGCGGCGGTACGGTGCAACTGGCGGCGCTGCGCAAACGCCAGCAGACCGTAGGTGACCTCCTGCGTGATGATGTGCTTGAACTGGTAATCGATGCCGCCGGCCGCCTCATGCGCGTGCACGAGGTCGAGCGCAACAAAGTTTTCTAGCTGGCGCGCCAGTGATCCGGCATCCGGATGCAGTGGATGCACCGCGGCCAGCGCCTGCGAGGCGAAAGCGCGGCCGAATACGCTGGCCACCTTGAGCGTCAATTGTTCGCTCGCATCCAGACGATCAACACGACCGGCGATGATGCCTTCAATGGTGGCCGGCAGATTGCGCGCATCAACGCCGGCGCCGCCCGCCAGCGTGCAGCGACCGTCACGCACCTGCAAATAACCGCTGTCGCGCAACGCATAGGCCAGTTCCTCGCTGAACAGCGGATGGCCGTCGCTGCGTTCATAAATCAGCGCCAGCACCGCGGCCGGCAGATGCGTCACGCGCAGGCGGTCGCAGACCAGCGCCTCGGTATCTTCGCGCGAAAACATCGCCAGATCGATGCGCTGCGCGGCGGCCTCGTTCAACAATTCGCGCCCCTGTTCAGTATCGGGCTGGTGGCCGGAACGCGTCACCAGCACCAGCAGCAGCGCCGCTTCGCGCTGGCGCAGCTGCGCCGCCAGGATCCACGACATCGAATCCATCCAGTGCGCATCTTCCAGCACAATGACCGCAGGCCGCGCCGCCAGCGCGCGATGCAACACGAAGAGCAGCAGTTCGCGCGTCATTTCGGCGCGCGCCTGCTCACTCATCTGTCGCACCGCCCGCGTAGTTGAAAAACCGAGCGGCAGTACATCGTTCAGCAGTGCCAGACCGACGCGCAGCGCCGGTTCCGCCTCGCACATCGCTTCGAGCAGGGCGCGCTGCGCATCGCCGCCACTAGCAGACTGGTCGAGGATCTGGCGCAGGATTTCACGCCACAGAAAATAGGTTGTGCTGCGCTCAATCGAATCGGCATGCCCGAGCAAAAATACCGTGCCACTGGCCGCTGCTGCGCGCTGAAACTCAGCGACCAGCTGCGATTTGCCGACACCCGGCTCGCCCTCGATGGCAACCACCGCGCCTGCACCGGTGCGTAGCGCCTGCAAATGCGCGCGCAAACGCTCCATCTCGCTGCGCCGCCCGAGGAAGCGCGCCATGCGCGGCGCGGCGGCGCGTTTGTCCATGCCGTCTATCAAGCGCAGCGGACGCATCACCGGCAGCAGCGCGTCCCGGCCTTTTACCTTCAGTGGCCCCAGCGCTTCGAATTCGACACTCGTGCGCGCCGCCTCCGCGGTGGCGTTGTCGCACAACACCCCCTGCGCCGCCACCATCAGGCGCGCCGCGAGATTCACCGCGTCACCCACCGCCGTATATTCGTAACGCCGGCCACCCCCCGACAAACCGCACATCACGCGCCCGGTGGTGATACCGATGCCGCATTCGCGCCCGGGTTCCCGCAGCGCGGCGGCGATCGCCAGGCCGGCGCTGATCGCGCGCACCGGGTCGTCTTCATGCGTGCACCCCGGAATGCCCCACACGCACAGCAGATTCGTGCCCTTCTCATCAACAATGGCGCGCTGAAAGGTGCCTTCATAGCGCTCGACTATGGTCTGCACAACGGTGATCACCGCCTGCAACTGCACCAGCGCATCGGCGCCCGCGCTATCGATGCCGCGCACCTGCACGAAGGCGGTCGCCACACGGCGGAATTCGGTGAGCCAGGCGAACTGGCCGGCGTCGATCTGTTCGAGCACCGACTTGGAGATATAACAACGCAGTGCGGCAATCGCCGCAGCGTCAACCAACAACGCATCGCACTCCGGCAAGGCTGCCGCCCGCTGCACGGCGTTCAATTTCGCGTAACCGGAATCCATCGCGTCGGTGCGCGCCGCATTGCCCAATTGCGCAGCCGTCTGCGGATCGAGCACCACCGTCCCCGGCAGCGTCTGCGCAAGGCCTGCGCGCAGCGCGGCCAGCGGCCCGCCGGCGGCAAGGCAGTGCCATTTTCCGGCGACGCCACCGACCGTGGCAATCATCAGCTCGCCCGTCGCCACCACCACGCGCATGCGCAGGATCAGGCCTTCACCGAGATCGCTGCGGTCGAGCGCAGCCTGCGCTGCCAGCGCACATTGCGCGGCAAGAGCGGCGGCCACCGCTTCGCCGCCCGCCTCTTCATTCCACACCGCAAACACCGCGTCACCGGCAAAGCTGATGATGTCGCCGCCGTGCCTGCCGATGATGTCGGTGAGGCGGCCGAAGAAACCGTTGAGCAGGTCTTTAAGTTCTTCAACACCGCCGGCGCGCTGCGAATAGCGCTCAGTCAGCGCCGTATAACCCATGATGTCGGCCATCAACACGGCGCCACGCACGCGCACGCTGTGCGCGGTCGGCACAGCCGCGTCGCGCGCATGGCGGCGCACCACGTGGCCGGGTAGAAACTGCGTGTAGTTGCCGGTAGTGTTCTGCATAGTCCGCACGAAACGGGCGCGCTGTGCCTGCTGTTCTATGTTACCTGCGGCGGCCAAAGTATGTGCCCGCGGCACATATCGAAGGCGAGTTCCAGTTTCACGCCCATCATCACATCGATTTTTCCGGCCTCAACCGTCAAGCCCAGATCGGCGGCGATCGGATGACTGTCGAGCGCGGGCACGATCAACTCGTAACGCCCCTTAAGCAGATTCATTTTGTGGATCACCAGCGGCTCCAGCGCCGAACCGATCACCTGCTGCAGATCGCAGCCTGAAGGCGCCGCCGTCGCGCGCAGTTGGCGCAGAAAGACAAGATCGAGTTTCTTGTGCAGCAGCATCGACACCGCGTCGCCGACCAGGGCGAGCGCCGAACCATCGATACGCGCATGCAGCATCACCGACAACAGGTCTGCGCCGAGTTCCAGCGCAGCGTGTCCCAGCCCCGCCAGCGGTGAGGCATCGCTGCGGCGCACGCGCATGATCTCGGTATTCACCACGGCCCGCGCGCCTGCCCGGTATTGCGGCACCGCCAGCGCTTCGACCGAGTAATCGCCATTCTCCGAACCCGCCCCCGGCATGCGCACCACGGCTTGCTCTTTCGGATAGCCGTAAGCCTCGCGCCCGGTCGCCACCGCCAGACTGTCACCGGCAAAAATGTACGGGATCAGCAGCGTTGGCCCGCCGGTCTTTTTGCCTTTGGCATCACGCGCGCTGACGATCACCCAGAAGGCCGCCTCGGTGTAGCTGTGGCTTCCCATGTTCTCGCAACCCGGCGCCACCGAACGCAGTTCGTGCAGGTTCTGGAAGGTGACGATGACGTAATGCGAGTCGGGCTGGTAACGCAGGTGGCCCTGCGACGGCGCGTTCACCGTGCGGTCACACAGGCTTTGCAGCGCGACGAGATCGCCCGCCACGTAAAACGCATGCATCTCGACGTTGTCGCAGCGCCACGGCGCCGGCAACACATCGAGGCCGCCGCGGCGCACGTAATGGTGTGCCGGCGGCAATGGTGCCGGCGGCAATGGTGCCGGCGGCAATGGCGCCGGCGGCGTGGTGCCCTGTGGTATCCGCACTGCGGCCGCATCGGCAAACGGTGAGGCGGATGGAATATCGGTTTCACCAAACAACCTGCCGGGATAACCGCAGATCGCGCGCGCTGCCTGCAGGCCACCCAGCACCGCCGATTCAACGCAGCCGTAGTTCAGGCCGTTGTGCAGCCAGTCGCCGGCCAGCACCATGTTCGTATAACCCGAGTCGCCCGCTTTCAGGCGCTGCGCAATCGTGCCCGGCAGCGACAACACATAACGCGCGCTCAGATCGACGTTCGCCGAGAACCATTGCGCATCGAAGCGCTGTTGCGGCGTGCCGCCGCCATCACGATGCAGCACGCCGTAGTCGAGGCCACGCGTGCCCGGAATCACGCCCTGCGGCCACAATCCGCCGGTGTTTTCGGCGAGCCAGCCGGCGGCCGTTTTCTTGACATCAGCATAAGCCTCGCGCAGATACGCTGTGTTCGGCCCCGGCAGCGGTATCGGCCCGCGGTCTTCCATCGCACCGCAGAAATAGGCGAGACTGCGCGGACAGTCTTGCGCCTGCCACGCCTCACGTTCAAGCAGCCCCGACAAATCGGCCCAGGTATCGAAGGGCTCGGCATAAGCGCAGATGATCGGCTGCGGCAGTTTCCAGCCAAGTTGATAGAGGCTTTTGTCCAGCCACAACTGCGTCGACTGCGTGCGCACCGTCTTCTGGCTTTCGACGCCCGCTTTGAAATGTGCGTTTTTGTCACTGAGATCGGCGGCGATGAATTTCACCGCCTCGACCGATACGCCCAGCACGATGCGGTCGAAATCGTCACCGCGCTTGAGCACAACCTCTGCCACATCCGGCCAATCGTTGTACATCGATTCGAGTTCGCAATGGCCATCGGCGTATTGCTTCGCCAACGCCCCGCCTTCAACCAGTTGTGCGTAATCGGGCACCGACGGCCACGCCGGCAGGCCCTTCACCGTGATGAGCGGATCGTACTCTTCATGCCCGCGCTTCAACGTAGCCTGGCGCTTGAGGCGGATTTCATCGACGGTCTTGCCGTCCTGCGTTTTCAGTTCCCACGCGCGATGGAAGAATTTGAATTTCACGCCGCGTTGTTTCAGCGCCTGATAAAGCGGCGCGAAGATGGTGTCGCCCATGCCGCCCTGCATTTCCCAGAACACCGCGCCGCGCGAACACAGCAGCAGCCGCAGCAGC
>CALQCM020000059.1 GCA_943329075.2 Chitinophaga pinensis
GCAGGCGACTCGCCTGCAGCCGTTGAAGCACCGGCGGTGGTGAGTAAGACGCGTGGTGCTTCTCGCAGGCGGGGCGCCTGCGCCACGCAAGGGCAAGGCGCAGCGGGTTTTGTGGTGCAGGCGACTCGCCTGCAGCCGTTGAAGCACCGGCGGTGGTGAGTAAGACGCGTGGTGCTTCTCGCAGGCGGGGCGCCTGCGCCACGCATTGGCAGGGCGCAGCGGGTTTTGTAGCGCAGGCGACTCGCCTGCAGCCCTTGAAGCGCCGGCAGTTTTTTGTTGCGAATACGTAACTATTCGGAATACTCTGCGTAAACCTTGCGCACTTGGCGGCGACGCGATTGAAAGTTTTGACGTGACAACCCCTCTCAAAGGCAAGACGGTATTCATCACCGGCGCGAGCCGCGGCATCGGCCGCGAGATCGCGCTGCGCTGCGCGCGCGACGGTGCCAACATCGTAGTGGCGGCCAAGACCGTGGATCCGCATCCGCGCCTGCCCGGCACTGTGCACACGGTGGCTGCCGAGATCGAGGCGGCCGGTGCTCACGCGCTGGCCCTGCAGCTCGATGTACGCGAAGAGTCGTCGGTGCAGACGGCGGTCGAGCTGGCGGTGGCGCGTTTCGGCGGCATCGACATTCTCGTCAACAATGCCAGCGCGATCCAGTTAAGCGGCACGCTGGAAACGCCGATGAAGCGTTTCGATCTGATGCTGGGCGTGAACACGCGCGGCACCTACGCCTGTGCGCAGGCTTGCCTGCCGCACCTCATGAAGGCCGCCAATCCGCACATTCTCAACCTGTCGCCGCCGCTGTCGATGCAGGCGAAATGGTTCAAGGACCACACCGCCTACACGATCTCCAAGTACGGCATGAGCATGTGCACGCTCGGTATGGCCGCCGAATTCGCCGGGTGCGGGGTGGCGGTCAATTCGTTGTGGCCGCGCACCACCATCGCCACGTCAGCGATCGAATTTAATTTTCCGCAAGCCATTTACCAGGCGAGCCGCCACCCGGCGATCGTTGCCGATGCGGCCTACGCAATCTTTCAGCGCGACAGCCGCGCGCATACTGGCAATTTCTATATTGATGAGGCAGTATTGCAGCAGGAAGGTGTCACTGATTTCGAGCACTACGCAGTCACGCCGGGGGGGCGTTTATACACCGACCTGTTTCTTGAGTAGGGTCGCTTTGAGGAGGCAATAATGGCGGCAGATCTTAGTCATGCGGTGACGCCGGAGACGGCGCGCACGCTCGACGGATTGTTGCGCGAGCGCGTCAGGCGCACCCCGGAGGCCGTTGCCTATCGCGATTTCAACCGAGTGCACGCGAACTGGCGCGATTTCACCTGGGCGCAGGTTGACCGTCAGGTCGCGCGCTGGCAGGCGGCGCTCGAGGGCGAGGGCCTGCAGCCCGGCGACCGCGTGGCGGTCATGATGCGCAACTCGCCCGAATGGGTGGTGTTCGATCAGGCCGCCCTCGGTCTGGGTCTGGTTGTGGTGCCGCTCTACACGCAGGACCGCCCCGACAACGTCGCCTACATCCTCAATGATTCCGACTGCAAGGTGCTGCTGTTCGGCACACTGGAACAATGGCAGAGCTTCGCCGGTGTGCGCGATCAGTTGGGCGGCCTCAAGCGCATACTCGTCAATGAGCCCATCGCGGCGGCCGACGATCCGCGCCTGTCTGCCGTGGCGACATGGCTGCCGGAAGACGGCGGCGCGACGCGGCATTTGCCAACCGATCCAAACGCACTGGCCACCATCGTCTACACCTCGGGCACCACCGGCAAGCCCAAGGGCGTGATGCTGAGCCACCGCAACATACTGACCAACGCCTATGCCAGCCTGATGGTGATGACGGTGGGGCGCGCCGACGTGTTTCTGTCGTTTCTGCCGCTGTCGCACACCTTCGAGCGCACCTGCGGTTACTACCTGACGGTGATGGCGGGTTCGCTGGTGGTGTTCGCGCGCTCGGTGCAGCAGCTGAGCGAAGATCTGCAGACCATGCAGCCGACGCTGCTGATTTCGGTGCCGCGCATTTACGAACGCATTTATGCCGCGATCAGGGCCAAGCTCGATGAAGGCCCGGCGCTGAAGAAAAAACTGTTCGAACTCACCGTGGCAGTCGGCAACGTGCGTTTTGAATATGTGCAGGGCCGCGCCGGCTGGTCGCCGTCGTTGCTGCTGTGGCCTTTGCTCAATGTACTGGTGGCGCAAAAAATACTGGCGCGCCTCGGCGGTAATCTGCGTGCGGCGCTGTCGGGCGGCGCCGCGCTGCCGCCGGACGTGGCACGTGTGTTCATCGGTCTTGGGCTTAATCTGCTGCAGGGCTATGGCCTGACGGAGACGAGTCCTGTGTCCTGCGCCAATCATCCGGACGACAATATTCCGGCGAGTGTCGGCACTGCCGCACCCGGCGTCGAAATCCGCATCGGCGAACACAACGCGCTGATGATCAAGGGCCCCAACGTCATGCTTGGTTACTGGCGCAATGTGGAGGCAACCGCAGCGATGATCAATGCCGACGGCTGGCTGAACACCGGCGACACCGCGCGCGTGGATGAACGCGGCCACGTCTATATTACCGGACGCCTCAAGGAAATCATCGTTATGTCGACCGGCGAGAAGATTCCGCCGGTCGACATCGAATCGGCGATTACGCGGGACACCCTGTTCGAGCATGTCATGTTGATAGGCGAGGGCAAGCCCTTCCTCAGTCTGCTGACGGTGCTCAACCGCAAGTGCTGGGAGCAATTTGCGGCGGAAAAAGGCATCGGCAGCGATTTCGCCGCGCTGTGCACCCCGGCGACGGAAAAAATGCTGCTGGCGCGGGTGGCTGCGCAGATGAAGGAGTTTCCGGGTTATGCGCAGGTGCGCAAGATCACCGCGGTGTTCGAGCCGTGGACCGTCGAGGCTGGCCTGCTGACGCCGACGTTGAAACTGAAGCGGCCGCGCGTGACGGAAAAATTCAACGCGGAGATCGACCGCATGTACGAAGGACATTGAAGAGGAATCACGGATGGCCGCTGAAAACCCAACCATGACCGGATTGCCCGAGGGCAAGCAACCGACGCTGCGCGTGGTGCCGATGCCGGCCGATTCGAATTCAAGCGGTGATATTTTCGGCGGCTGGGTGATGTCGCAGGTGGACCTCGCCGGCAGCATCCCGGCGATCGTTGCATCGAAGGGGCGGGTGGTGACGGTGGCGGTGAATTCATTTGTGTTCCGGCAGCCGGTGCTGGTCGGCGATGTGGTCAGCCTGTACGCGGAAATCATCAAGATCGGCCGCACCTCGATTACGGTTGGCGTCGAAGTCTATTCACAGCGTAATCCCGCGGAGCCGGAATGCGTGAAGGTGACGGAGGCGACGCTGACTTACGTGGCGGTGGACCGTCAGCGCCAGCCGCGTGTCGTATCGGCGCAATAACAATCGCACTGTGCGTTGTGGCGGCGCGTTGATCGGGCAGAATACCAGCGGTCTGGGCAACGCCTATGCGGGGCAGACCGCCGCCGCTGAAAACGCCAGCACCATCTATTGCAATCCGGCGGGCATGACGCTGTTGCCGGGGCGCCAGGTGTCCGGCACCTTCAATGTGATCCGGCCGACGACTGAATTGACGGATAACGGCGGTTCGCGTTCGCCGGCCGGTGCGGCGACGCCGGCGGCATCGGCTACCAGTATGCGCGCCTCGGCAGCGGCCGCCGGGCTTGTGGCAGACTTCGTTGTAATCGCTTAACAGCGCGTGTTTTGCCGCCTGTTCCGGAGGTGGGTGAACAACGCGGATGCTAGAATTGCCGCATTACTCCGGGGTGCCCTATGTCGACGAACCAAACGTTGAGTCAGCCGTTCATGGTGCGCAAAGCCGCGGTGCTGGGCGCCGGTGTGATGGGTGCGCAGATCGCCGCCCATCTCGTCAACGCCAATGTCGAAGCGCTGCTGTTCGAGTTGCCGGCGAAAGAAGGCGACCCCAACGGTAACGTGCAGAAGGCGATCGAGAACCTGAAAAAACTCGAGCCGAGCCCGCTCGCGGTTGCGCGCAAGGCGGCGCTGATCCGGGCCGCCAACTACGAACAACACCTCGATCTGCTCAAGGATTGCGACCTCGTCATCGAGGCGATCTCGGAGCGCATGGACTGGAAGGCCGATCTTTATCGCAAGGTAGCGCCGCATCTGGGCGAGCATTCGATCTTCGCCAGCAATACCTCGGGGCTGTCGATCAACGCGCTGGCGGCGGCGTTTCCGGAAAACCTGCGCCATCGTTTCTGCGGCGTGCATTTCTTCAATCCGCCGCGCTACATGCATCTGGTCGAGTTGATCGCCTGTCATGAAACAAACCCGGCGATGCTCGACGATCTCGAAAAATTCCTCGTCACCACGCTGGGCAAGGGGGTGATTCGCGCCAAGGACACGCCCAACTTCATCGCCAACCGCGTTGGCGTGTTTTCGCTGCTGGCGACGATCCATCATGCCGAGCAGTTCGGACTCGGCTTCGATGTCGTCGATGCGCTGACCGGCCCCTTGATCGGGCGGCCGAAGAGCGCAACCTTCCGTACCGCCGACGTCGTCGGCCTCGACACCTTTGCGCATGTCGTCAAGACGATGGCGGACACGCTGCCCGACGACCCCTGGCTTAAATACTATGCGATTCCCGGCTGGCTGAAAAAGTTGATCGAGCAGGGCGCGCTCGGACAGAAAACCAAACGCGGCGTTTATCAGAAAGTCGGCCGCGATATCCAGGTGCTTGACGTCGCGAGCGGGGCCTATCGCGTTGCGGCGGGCGAGGCGGACGCTTCCGTCGTTGAGATACTCAAGAACAAGGATGTCGCCGCGCGTTTTGCCGCGCTGCATGCCTCGGCGCATCCGCACGCACAGTTTTTGTGGGCGATTTTCCGCGACACCTTCCAGTATTGCGCCGTGCATCTGGCGGCGATTGCCGACAATGCGCGCGATCTTGATCTGGCGATCCGCTGGGGCTTCGGCTGGAACCAGGGGCCGTTCGAAATCTGGCAGGGCGCCGGCTGGGCGACGGTGGCGCAATGGATCGCCGACGATATCAAGACCGGCAAATCGATGACGGCGACATCGTTGCCCGACTGGGTCGGCGAGTCCGGTCGCGGCGGCGTGCACAGCCCGCAGGGTTCGTATGCGCCGGCGACGCAAACGACGATGGCGCGTTCGGCACTGCCGGTTTACCGCCGCCAGTTGTTTCCCGACCGCCTGCTCGGCGAACAGGCAACCTACGGCACGACCATATTCGAAACGGATGGCGTGCGTTGCTGGCACACCGGCGACGATATTGCGATTGTCAGCTTCAAGAGCAAGATGCATGCGATCGGCGACGATGTGTTGGACGGCGTGCTGCAGGCGATCGACGCAGCCGAGCGCAATTACGCCGCACTCGTGGTGTGGCAGACCGAGCCGCCGTTTTCGGTCGGCGCCAATCTGAAGAAAACCACGACGGGCGACGGTCCGCGTACGCCACCGACTGCTGCGAGCAAGTTCTTGCGTCAATTCAAAAAGGCCGCGGAGTCGGTGATTCTGAAAGCGGCGCGCACGCTGAACGTGGCCGACCAGTTGATGGCCGAAAAACTTGCTGAAGTCGAACATCTGGTCGAGCAGTTTCAGATCACCACGCAGCAGCTCAAATATTCGATGGTGCCGACGGTGGCGGCGGTCGACGGTCTCGCCCTCGGGGGCGGTTGTGAGTTCGTCATGCATTGCGACCGCGCGGTGGCGACACTCGAAAGTTACATCGGCTTGGTCGAAGTCGGCGTCGGTCTGCTGCCGGCGGGCGGCGGCTGCAAGGAATTCGCGCTGCGCGCAGCGCAGGAGGCGAAGGGCGGCGATGCGTTTCCGTTCCTGCGGCGTTACTTCGAAACGGTGGCGATGGCGCAGGTCGGCCGCAGCGCCGAACACGCGCGCGAAATCGGCTATCTGCGCCCGGGCGACCGCATTGTCATGAACCGTTTCGAATTGCTGGCTATCGCCAAGGCCGAAGCGCGTGCGATGGCTGAAGCCGGTTACCGGCCGCCGTTGAGGGCGCGTGACATTCCGGTGCTCGGGCGTTCGGCCGCGGCGACCATCAAGGCCTTTATCGCCAATATGCGCGAAGGGCAGTTCATTTCAGAACATGATTTTTTGATTGCGGGCAAGATCGCCGACATCATGTGCGGCGGTGATGTCGAGGCCGGCAGCCTGGTCGACGAACAATGGTTCCTGGATCTCGAACGGCATCACTTCATGGAATTGCTGGCGACGGAAAAAACGCAGGCGCGCATCGAGCAGATGCTGAAAACCGGCAAACCGCTTAGAAACTAGGATTGAGGATCGAGGATTGAGGATTGAGTGCATTATCGGGAACGCCAATCTGGCGATGCCTGGTTTGCTCGATCCTCAATTCTCAATCCTCAATCCTCGATCCTGCATCAAGGAGCTTTGCATGAGCAAACAAATTCAGGAAGCCTACATCGTTGCCGCCACGCGTTCGCCGGTCGGCAAGGCGCCGCGCGGCATGTTCAAAAACGTGCGCCCCGACGATCTGCTGGCGCACGTGCTGAAGGCGGCGCTGGCGCAATGTCCGGGCATCGATCCGCAGGCGATCGACGATGTGATCGTCGGCTGTGCCATGCCGGAAGCCGAGCAGGGCATGAACGTTGCGCGCATCGCGCTGCTGCTGGCGGGATTGCCGGACACGGTGTCGGGCATGACGATCAACCGTTTTTGTTCGTCTGGTGTGCAGGCCGTCGCGCTGGCTGCGGACCGCATCCGCCTCGGCGAAGCGGATGTCATGATTGCCGCCGGCACCGAGAGCATGAGCATGCTGCCGATGGGCGGCAACAAGCCGTCGTTCAGTCCGGCCATTTTCAGCAACGACCACATCGCGATCGGTTATGGTATGGGCATCACCGCGGAAAACGTCGCGAAGCAGTGGAGCATCAGCCGCGAGCAGCAGGACGTGTTCGCCGCCGAGAGCCATCGTCGTGCACTGCATGCTGCCGATCACGGCGAATTCAACAATGAAATCACGCCGTATGAAGTGATCGAGCGCGTACCCGATTTGACATCGCGCGAGATCAGCGAGAGGCGCCGCAATGCCAGCGCCGATGAAGGTCCGCGGCGCGATACCTCGGTGGAAGGGCTCGCTAAACTAAAACCGGTGTTTGCCGCCAAGGGCTCGGTAACGGCGGGCAACAGTTCGCAGATGTCGGACGGCGCGGGCGCCGTGGTGTTGATGAGCGAGACGGCAATGAAACGCTTCCATCTGAGTCCGCTGGGCCGGTTTCTCGGTTACGCCGTGGCCGGTGTACCGCCGGAGATCATGGGGATCGGTCCGGTGAAGGCGATTCCGAAGGTTTTGCGCCAGACCGGCCTCAAAATCGAGGATCTGGACTGGATCGAGCTGAATGAAGCATTTGCCGCGCAGTCCCTGGCGGTGATCAAGGATCTCGGACTTGACGCCGCGAAAGTGAATCCGCTGGGCGGCGCCATCGCCCTGGGGCACCCTTTGGGTGCGACCGGTGCAGTGCGCACAGCCACGCTGCTGCACGGCATGCGCCGGCGCAAATTGCGTTACGGTATGGTGACGATGTGCATAGGAACCGGTATGGGGGCTGCCGGCGTGTTCGAATCCCTGTAAAATCCGCGACATGGATAGCCAAAACGCATTTCGAAATCTGTTGGTCAAGAGCCTGCCGGTGTTGCTGCTGGCGGCCTTGTTTGCCGCCGCGCCCGCCGTTGCGCTTGAACTCGAAGGCGTGAAGCTCGACGAAAAAATCGAAATGTCCAAAGGCGGGCCGACGCTGGTGCTGAACGGCGCCGGGGTGCGGCACAAGCTGGCCTTCATCAAGGTCTATGTCGGCAGTCTTTACCTGCAGGAAAAGAAATCAGACAGCGACGCGATCTTTGCCGATACCGGCGCCAAGCGTGTAACGATGCACATCCTTGCCAATGAAGTCACCGCGCAGGACCTAGTGTCGTCGGTGAACAACGCGCTGGCCGTCAACCTGTCGCCGCACGAATTGGCGCTGGTTGAGAAACGCATCCGTGACCTCAACAATATGATGGGTTCGATCAAAACGCTGGGCAAAGGCGGCGCGGTGCAGCTCGATTATCTGCCGAACGTCGGCACCCGCATTTCCGTCAACGGCGAAGAAAAACTCACCATTCCCGGCGCCGATTTTTTTGCCGCGCTGTTGCACATCTGGCTGGGCAACAAGCCGGTCGACGGGCGCCTGCGTGACGCCATGCTGGGCAAGAACCGCTGACCTTTCCGTTTCTGTGGTGCAGGCGCCTCGCCTGCGCCACAACATCCGTACGGTTACATGTTCGAGTAGTTCGGCCCGCCGCCGCCTTCCGGCGTCACCCACACGATGTTCTGTGTCGGGTCCTTGATATCGCAGGTTTTGCAATGCACACAGTTCTGCGCGTTGATTTGCAGGCGCGGACTGCTGCCGTCGTCGTTGCGCACGATTTCGTAGACACCGGCCGGGCAGTAGCGTTGTTCCGGCGCATCGTAGAGCTCAAGGTTGACGTTGACCGGCACCGAGGCGTCTTTCAGCGTCAGGTGCGCGGGCTGGTTTTCCTCGTGATTGGTGCCGGATAAAAATACTGACGACAGACGGTCGAAGGTCAGTGTGCCGTCGGCTTTCGGATAGTTGATCGGCTGCGCCCCGGTTTTGCGCGCCAGCGTTTCGTTGTCGGCGTGCTGGTGGTGCAGCGTCCACGGCGCCTTGCCGCCGAACACCACCTGGTCGATGCCGACCATCAGCGTGCCGGTGTAGAGGCCTTTGGCCATCCACGGTTTGAAATTACGCGCGCGGTGCAGTTCGTCGTAGAGCCAGCTCGAACGGAAGGCCTCCGGATAACTGGCGAGTTCATCGGCGCTGCGGCTGGCTTTGAGCGCGTCGAAAGCGGACTCGGCGGCCATCATGCCCGACTTGATGGCGCAATGGCTGCCCTTGATGCGCGAGGCATTGAGGAAGCCGGCGTCGTCGCCGATCAGGCAGCCGCCCGGGAACACCAGTTTCGGAATCGATTGCAGGCCGCCGGCCGAAATGGCGCGTGCGCCGTACGAAATGCGTTTGCCGCCTTCGAAGAAGGTGCGGATGTCCGGATGCGTCTTGTAGCGCTGGAATTCCTCGTAAGGGCTCAGATACGGGTTGGTGTAGGCGAGACCGACCACGTAGCCGACGGCGACCAGATTGTTTTCCATGTGGTAGAGAAACGAGCCGCCGTAGGTCGAACTGTCGAGCGGCCAGCCCGCCGTGTGTATGACCAGGCCTGTCTGGTGTTTCTCCGGTTTGATCTCCCACAGTTCCTTCAGGCCGATGCCATAGAGTTGCGGATCGGCGCCGTCGCGCAATGCGAATTTTTCCTGCAACTGCTTGCCGAGATGGCCGCGGCAACCCTCGGCGAAGAAGGTGTATTTAGCGTGCAGTTCCATGCCGGGCTGGTGCGCGTCGGTCGGTTTGCCGTCCTTGCCGATGCCCATGTCGCCGGTGGCGACACCCCTGACTGCACCGTCGTCGTTGTAGAGCACTTCGGCGGCGGCGAAGCCGGGAAATATTTCGACACCCGCCGCTTCGGCCTGCTGGCCGAGCCAGCGCACCACGTTGCCGAGGCTGATGACATAGTTGCCGTGGTTCTGAAAACACTTCGGCAGCATGAAGGTCGGGATGCGGTACGACGACTTCTCGGTGAGGATCATGAAGCGGTCTTCGCTCACCGGCGCGTTGAGCGGCGCGCCGAGTTCCTTCCAGTCCGGAATCAGCTCGTTGATCGCGCGCGGGTCCATTACCGCGCCCGAGAGGATGTGCGCGCCGACCTCGGAACCTTTTTCGATCACGCAGACGCTGACTTCATGGCCCTGCGCCACCGACAGTTGTTTGAGGCGGATCGCCGCGGCAAGACCTGCCGGGCCGGCGCCCACCACCACGACGTCATATTCCATCGATTCACGTTCAGCCACCGCGCGCTCCTTCGTTCAATGTGTATGCCGAACCCGCATTATACCGTCGCGACGGCGCCCGCCGTTAGGCTCAGGCTTGCCGTGTGGCGATGTGTGCGGCGCAGGCAATGCCGCTGCGCACAGCTGATTCGATGGTCGCGGGGTAGTCGCCGGCGGTGTAATCGCCGGCCAGGTAAAAATTCTGCAGCGGCGTGACGTTCGGCGGGCGGCGCAGATTGGGCGTGCAGGCGAAGGTGGCGCGTTTTTCGGCGATCACGCGCAGCCATTGCAAGGCGGGCAGGCCGCCGATGCGGCGGCTGATTTCGGCGTGGGCCAGCGCGCCGAGTTCGTCCTGTGACATGTCCTGATGCGCACCTTCGGCAGAAATGACCGCGCCGATGAGGCCGGTTTGGCCGCACAGCGCGCCGCGATCGAACAGCCAGTGCAGCGGGCCGTCGGCGAAGCCCAGCATCGGCGCCGGCAAAGTCAGCGGCGCAGCGAACTGCAACCACACCGAATAAATCGGTTGATAGTCGAATTGAGCGATCATTGCCGCGATGTCGGACAACACCGGAAACCCGTCGAGGAATGCGCCAACCTGGTGCGGCGGCAGGGCGCAGATGAGGTGGCTGAACGATGTGCGATCGTTGCCGGTGGCCACTTCAAATGCACTGCCGCCGGCTGAGATGGCGGTGACGCGCGTGCCGAGTTCCACCTTGCCGCCATGCTCTTGCACGTATGCGACGGCGGGTTCCGGAAACAGCGCGCTGAGATCGACCCGCGCGAGCAGCAGATCGCTGGCGGCGCGTGACGCGTTCATGGTGTCGCGCAGCACATTGACGAAAATCTGCGCCGAGGCGATTGCGGGCGGCGTGTTCAATGCCGCCACACAGAGCGGACGCCAGAACACGCGCCGCATGAATTCGCTCTGGCGGTGTTCGGTCAGCAGTTGTTCGACGCTGCAGTCAGCGGCGAGCCGGTAAGACTGGTGTTTGAGTGTGGCGAGAAAACGCACCAGCTGCAGGCGTTCGCCGCAGCAGGCGCCGCGCGCGCCGAGCAACGCGGCGAGCAAATGCAGTGGTGCCGGCAGGCGCGGCGCGACGAGATCGAATTCGCCGTGCATATGCCAGGCGAGCGGAACGCGCAGCAGTGCGGTGTCATGTCGCGGATTGACTGCGCGAATCAGCCGCAGCGTTTCGCTGTAGGCGCCGCTCAGAATGTGCAGGCCGTTGTCGAGCGCAGTGTCGCGGTGTTCGACGCGGCGCGCGCGGCCACCCGGTTGTTTGCCGGCTTCAAAAACCGTGACTGCGATGTTCTGCGCGGCCAGCGTCACCGCCGCGGCCATGCCGGCGTAACCGCCGCCGATGACGGCGACTGTGGAAGCGGCCGCCATTGCGGCCGGCTCAGGCGGCGCGCGGTGCGCCATTCCACACCGCGGACGGCACCAGCACCTGGCCCTCGAAAATGCGGCGCGCGGTGCGCACCAGCGCGGCGCGGCGCAGGTCCTGGCGGCCGCCGCTGAAGTCGGCGTCGAGGTCGATCAGAATCATCCCGGAGGGATGTTCGATTTTCACCATGCCCTGCGGTGCGGGTTTGAGCGGGGCGATGTCGGCGGCGATGGTGCCGGGAATCGCGCAGGCGGCGCTGATGCATACCGTGCCGGTCACCGGATGCGATTTGTGGCAGGTCTCCGGCACGAAGTAGCGCGAGGCGATGGTGCCGCCCGCGCGCGGCGCGGCGAGCAGTGCGAGCTTCGGCACGACGTTCTTCGATACGTCGCCCATGCCCATCAGCGCACCGGCCTTGCGGCGGATGGCTTCCATGCGCTCGAGCAGCGCGCGGTCGGCATCCAGTGCCGCTGCGGTTTCGTGACCACTCTTGCCAAGGTCGGCGGCGCGCATCATGACGATCGGCATCGCGATATCGACGCAGCTCACCTCGACGCCATCGATGACGTCGCGCGGCCGCCCGGTCGGCAGCATTTTGCCGGTGATAGAGCCGATCGCGTCCTGAAAGTTGATGCCCACCGGCGCGGCGGTGCCCGGCACGCCGTCGATCGACGTGTCGCCCTCGTACTGCACGCGCCCGCCCGGCGTCTGCACGATGGCCTCGACCATTGCTGCGGTGTTGACACTGTAGATCCGCACGCGGGTTTCGTCGCCGGTTGCCGGCATCAGTCCGGCGTCGATGGCGAAGGGGCCGACGGCCACCAGCATGTTGCCGCAGGTGGGTTTGGTGTCGACGAACTTCTCGTTGATCTGCACCTGCGCAAAGAAATAATCAACGTCGGCGTCGGCGCGTTGCGACTTGCTGATCATGGCAACCTTGCTGGTCACCGAATGCGAACCGCCGATGCCATCGATCTGGATTTCATGCGGCGAGCCCATGACCGCCAGCAGCACCGCATCGCGCGTCGCGCTGTCGGCAGGCAGGTCGGAGGCGAGGAAAAACGGCCCGCGCGAAGTGCCGCCGCGCATGATGACGCAGGGAATTCTGGTTTGCATAGTCGTGTGCTCCCGGAGGTAGCGATTATAGCGAAGCGCACCTGCGCGCAAACGCCGCAGTACGTGCAGAGCGCGTTAAAACGCGTAGCGGCGCAGGCCGCCATCGACCGGCATGACGGTGCCGGTGATGTAGGCAGCCACCGGCGACGAGAGAAACACCGCCAGCGCGGCGAGTTCTTCGGGTTCGCCGTAACGGCCGACCGGAATTTCGCGCGCCGACTGTTCGGCGCGAAATTCCGGCGGATATTTGCGAAGGATCTGTTCGCTCATGATGCGGCCGGGCGGAATCGAATTGACCGTGATGCCGTGTTTGCCGACTTCGCGCGAGAGGCCTTTGGCCCAGGCGTGGATGGCCGCTTTGGCCGACGTTGCGGTGAGCAGGCGTTCGGGTTCGGATTTGCCGCTGATGTTGATGACGCGTCCCCAATTGGCTGCAATCATCTGCGGCAGCACGGCGTGGGTGAGCTGGCGCACGCGCACGAAATTGAGCGTCATGCCGTGCTCCCAGTCGGACTCCGGCGCATCGAACGGAATCGCCGGCTGGCTGCCGCCGGCGCTGTTGATGAGGATGCCGGTGCCGCCGAGCGCGCGTTTTGCTTCTTCCGCCAGTTGTTGCGGCGCGCCTTCTTGCATGATGTCGACGACGACGATGGCGGGTTCAATGCCGCCTGCCGCGGTGATTTCTTTGGCGAGTTCTTCGAGCAGTTCGCGCCGGCGCGCCGCAATGCAGACGCGCACGCCCTCGGCGGCGAGGCCTTTGGCGATGGCGCGGCCGATGCCCTGGCTGGCGCCGGTGACGAGCGCGGTTTTATCTTTGAGTTGGAGATCCATGCGGTTCCGTCGGTGAAGTTAAGTTGCAGCGTTCAGCCCTTGATCCAGGTGCGCCACGCGATCCACAGTTTGCGCAGCGGTGTCAGCGAGGTACGCTGCTTCAATACCTGCATGCCATCGGCGCGGATTTCGTCGAGCAGTGTGCGGTAGATGGCGGCCATGACGAGGCCGGGGCGTTGCGCGCGGCGGTCTGCCGGCGGCAGAAAACCCATCGCATCGCGGTAATAGGCAAGCGCGCGCTCAACCTGAAAGTTCATCAGCTGCACGAAGGCCTCGCTGTGCCGCGCGTGCAGGATATCGGCCGCGGTGACATTGAAACGCGCGAGTTCTTCGACCGGAATGTAAATGCGGTCGCGCCGCGCGTCTTCGCCGACATCGCGGATGATGTTGGTGAGCTGGAAGGCCATGCCGAGGTTCTCGGCGTATTTGAGTGTGTCGGGATGGGTATAGCCGAAGATTTCCGCGGAGACGAGGCCGACGACGCCGGCGACGAGGTGGCAGTATTGTTTAAGCGCGGCAAAATCTGCGTAGCGGTGCTGCGTGAGATCCATCTCCATGCCGTCGATGATTTCCTGCAGTCGCGGCTGTTCGATTTTGAACGCAGGCAGCAATGCGGCCAGCGCCTGTGCCACGGGGTGCTTGGCCTTGCCCTCGTAAATGGCGGCGACTTCGATGCGCCACCACGCCAGCTTGGTGCGCGCGACGTTGAGGTCGGTGCATTCGTCGACCACATCATCGACTTCGCGGCAGAAGGCATAGAAGGCGGTGATGGCGCGGCGCCGCGGCGGCGGCAGGAACAGAAAGCTGTAATAAAAGCTCGAGCCGCTTTGCGAGGCCTTCTGCTGGCAGTATTCGTCAGGCGACATGCGTGACCCTGGTCCTGTATTTGAGGTGCTAGGTTTATCGGATCGAGAGCGTGCGCAGCAGCATCAGTGGCCAGTCCCAGGCGCGCAGGACCGGGCGGTGTCTGAGCACGTTATAACGAACGCCGGCGATTTTGGACAGTATGCGGTCGCCGCCGGCGATGATCATGCGCATTTCGAGGCCGATGCGCCCCTTCAGTATGCCGCCGAGCGGCGCGCCGTCCAGCAGCAGGCGCCGCGTGCGGTTGCTCTGGAATGTCATGAAGCTGCGCCACGCGTCATTGACCTTGCGCGCGGCGATCAGTTCTTCCGTTACGCCGAAACGCGCGAGTTCGTCCTGCGGCAGGTAGATGCGGCCGTTGGCGTGGTCGATGGCGACGTCCTGCAGAAAATTGATGATCTGCAGCGCCGAACAGATGTTGTCCGAGTAACGCAGGTTCTGCGGTGTCGCCGCGTCGTACAGTGCGAGCAGCAGACGGCCGACCGGGTTCGCCGAGCGGCGACTGTAGTCGAGCACCTCGCTGTAATCAGCGTAGCGCTTTTTGCTCACGTCTTGCGCGAACGCGGACAGCAAATCGTGCAGCAACTGGACGGGAAGCTGGTGCTGCTTGATGACCGCGCCGAGTTCTTGAAACAGCGGCACGCGCGAGCGCTCCCCGCGTTCGATCATGCGCAGTTCGTCGCCGTAGCTGGCCAGCAGCATCAGCCGTTCCTGGTCCGGACGCTCGCCTTCGTCGGCAAAATCGTCGGCACTGCGGGCGAATCGATAGATTACTTCGACGGGTTTGCGCAGGCGTGCGGGCAAAAGCACGGAGGCAACGGGGAAGTTTTCGTAGTGATCGATGGGCACGCGGTGGGGAAACAGCCTGTTATACAAGGGATTACCATGCGTTGGCGGCCTTTTGGGCGCGGCAAACGGGAGTGGCGCAATTATATTACAATCAAGATGTTGCGAAAGTGGCGGAATTGGTAGACGCACCAGATTTAGGTTCTGGCGCCGCAAGGCGTGTGGGTTCGAGTCCCTCCTTTCGCACCAGGATCCGCATCCTCAGCACTCTTAAGACACAGGCATAGGAAATCAAATGGCAGCAACTATGGAACAAACCAGTCAGCTCGAGCGTCGTCTCGACATTAGCTTGGCCCCGGCGGAGATCGACGGCGAGGTGCAGAACCGTCTCAAGCAGCTCGCGCGGAATGTAAAGATGCACGGTTTTCGTCCCGGCAAGGTGCCGCTGAAAGTCGTCGCGCAGCAGTACGGCGAGCAGGTGCGGCGCGAAGTGATGGGTGACGCGCTGCAGAAAAACTTTGGTGATGCGCTGCGTGAAAAGAACCTGCGCATTGCCGGTTATCCGCGTTTCGAGCCGAAAGCGGGCGGCGAAGCCGCGGCTGCCGTTGAGTTCAGCGCGACCTTCGAGATTTATCCCGATGTGGTGGTGGGTGATGTCAGCAAGACCACCATCGAACGCCCGCTGGTCGAGGCCAGCGAAGCCGAGGTCGACAAGACCATCGAAATCATGCGCAAACAACGCGCGACCTACGAAAACGTCAGCCGTGCTGCGGCGCTGGCCGACCGCGTGACCATTGATTTTGAAGGCAAGATCGGCGGTACGGTGTTCGAAGGCGGGGTCGGTGCCGATGTCGTCGTAGTGCTCGGCGAAGGCCGTTTGCTCAAGGATTTCGAGAGTCAGGTCGTAGGTATGCTGACGGGGGCAGCCAAGTCGTTTGAATTGCGCTTCCCCGACGACTATCATGGCAAGGAAGTTGCCGGCAAAACCGCAACTTTCGAGGTGAAGTTAAAGCAGGTTGGCGAACCGAAGCTGCCGCCGGTGGACGCGGATTTTGCGAAGCTGCTCGGCGTTGCCGATGGCAATGTCGAAACGATGCGCAAGGAAGTGCGGGAGAATCTCGAGCGCGAAGTGAAACGTCGCGTCAACGCAAAGGTCAAAGACCAGATCATGCAGGCGTTGCTGGACAGCACGCAGATCGACTCGCCGAAGTCTCTGGTCGAGATGGAAGTCGAGCGGATGCAGGCGTCGATGCGGCAGGAACTGGAATCGCGCGGCGTGAAAAGCGAAGGCATGCCGATGGACGCATCGATATTCGAAGCGGCGGCGCAACGGCGCGTCAAGCTTGGTTTGATCCTGTCGGAAGTCGTGCGTATCAACGGGCTGCAGGCCAAGCCCGAGCAGGTGCGGGCAATGGTCGATGAGCAGGCGCAGACCTACGAAGCGCCGGAGCAGGTGGTGAAGTGGTACTACCAGTCGCCGGAGCGTTTGCAGGAAATCGAATCGATGGCGGTCGAAGACAATGTGGTGGCGTGGGCGCTGGCGACCGCCAAGGTGGAAGACAAGAAAACCGATTTTGACGAATTGATGGGAAACACTAAATGATGCAACCGGAATGGCAGCGCACGGCCCCCGAACCTCAGGCGCTCGGCATGGTGCCGATGGTGATCGAGCAGAGCGGCCGCGGCGAGCGCGCGTACGACATTTATTCGCGCCTGCTCAAGGAGCGGGTCGTTTTTCTGGTTGGTCCGGTCAATGAAGTGACGGCCAACCTGATCGTCGCCCAGCTGCTGTTCCTTGAATCGGAAAATCCAGACAAGGACATCTCGTTCTACATCAATTCCCCGGGCGGTTCGGTGTCGGCTGGCCTTGCCATTTACGACACCATGCAGTTCATCAAGCCGGATGTGTCGACGTTGTGCGTCGGCCAGGCCGCCAGCATGGGTGCGTTGTTGCTCACGGCGGGCGCGAAAAACAAGCGCTACTGCCTGCCGAACTCACGCGTGATGATTCACCAGCCGATGGGCGGGTTTCAGGGTCAGGCTTCCGACATTGAGATTCACGCCAAGGAAATCCTGTATTTGAAGGCCAAACTGAATGAAATCATGGCCTACCATACGGGCAAAACGATAGACGTGATCGAGAAAGACACCGACCGTGACAATTTCCTCTCGGCGGCGCAATCGGTCGAATACGGTTTAGTGGATAAAGTCCTGTTAAGCCGGGCCGAATCCGCGAAATAATACCTGTCAGTCAGGACGCTAAGGAACACTTACTATGTCAGACAAGATCGGCGGCGAGAAGCTTCTCTACTGTTCTTTCTGCGGCAAGAGCCAGCATGAGGTGCGCAAACTGATTGCGGGCCCGTCGGTGTTCATTTGCGACGAATGCATCGAGCTGTGCAACGACATTATCCGCGAGGAAACGCAGAGCGAACACGGCGGCAAGGGCGTCAAGTCCGATCTGCCGGTGCCGCATGAAATCCGCGAAATTCTCGACCAGTACGTGATCGGCCAGGAAAACGCCAAGAAGATCCTGTCGGTGGCGGTCTACAACCACTACAAGCGGTTGAAGAACCTGTCGAAGAACGATGACGTTGAACTCGCCAAGAGCAACATCCTGCTGGTGGGCCCGACCGGTTCGGGCAAGACATTGCTGGCGCAGACGCTGGCGCGCTTGCTCAACGTGCCTTTCGTGATGGCCGATGCGACGACGCTGACCGAGGCCGGTTACGTTGGCGAAGACGTCGAGAACATCATCCAGAAGCTGCTGCAGAAGTGCGACTACGACGTCGACAAGGCGCAGCGCGGCATCGTTTACATCGACGAAATCGACAAGATTTCGCGCAAGTCCGACAACCCGTCGATTACGCGCGACGTGTCCGGCGAGGGCGTGCAACAGGCGCTGCTGAAACTGATCGAGGGCACCATCGCCTCGGTGCCTCCGCAGGGCGGGCGCAAGCACCCGAACCAGGAGTTCGTGCAGGTCGATACGACCAACATCCTGTTTGTCTGCGGCGGCGCCTTCGACGGCCTCGACAAGGTGATCCGTGCGCGCTCCGAAAAGGGCGGCATCGGCTTCGGTGCCGAGGTGAAAAGCCAGGACAACCGCAAGGACATGAGCCGCGTGCTGCGCGACGTGCAGCCGGAAGACCTTATTAAATACGGGTTGATTCCGGAATTCGTCGGCCGTTTGCCGGTGGTGGCCACGCTGGAGGAGCTCGACGAGGTTGCGTTGATCCAGATCCTGACCGAGCCGAAAAACGCCTTGATCAAGCAATACCAGAAGATGTTTTCGATGGAAGGCGTCGAGCTCGAGATCCGCGACAGCGCTTTGCGCGCGATTGCCCACAAGGCGCTCGAACGCAAAACGGGCGCGCGCGGGTTGCGCTCCATCCTCGAACAGACGCTGCTCGACACCATGTTCGACCTACCCTCGCTCGAGAACGTCATCAAGGTTGTGGTCGATGAAGGCGCGATCTTCACAGATGCACGGCCTTTATTGATCTATTCCGACCAGCCCAAAGTGGCAGGATCGGTATAATTGTTCCTGTGCTCCGGCCCCTGCGTATGCGCGGGGGCCGCGCAAGTGCTTGAATTGGGGCGCATCGCCCCCACAACCTATTTGTTACTTTTTACCAGGAACCGTAATGTCCACTCCCAATGACCCTGTAACTGCCGCCCAGCTGCCGTTGTTGCCGTTGCGCGATGTGGTTGTTTTTCCGCACATGGTCATCCCGTTGTTTGTCGGCCGCCCGAAATCAATCAAGGCGCTCGAAACGGCCATGGAAGCGGGTAAAAGCATCGTGCTGGTGGCGCAAAAATCGGCCGCCAAGGATGAGCCGACGCCGGAAGACATGTACGCGGTTGGCGCAGTCGCCAACATCCTGCAGATGCTCAAACTGCCCGATGGCACCGTCAAGGTGCTGGTCGAGGGCACGCAGCGCGCGCGCATCGACAGCATCATCGACCTGAAAACACATTACGGCGTCGAATCGACGCCGGTTCCTGCCGACAACGAAATCACGCCGGAAACCGAGGCGCTGCGCCGTACGCTGGTCGCACAGTTCGACCAGTACGTGAAGCTCAACAAGAAAATCCCGCCGGAAATCCTGACCTCGCTGGGGGGCATCGACGAGCCGGGCCGCCTGGCCGACACGATCGCCGCACATCTGCCGCTGAAGCTCGAGCAAAAACAGGAAGTGCTCGAAATGTTCGATGCGAAAAAGCGTCTCGAACATCTGCTGATGCTGGTCGAGGGTGAGCTCGACATTCTGCAGGTTGAGAAGCGCATCCGCGGCCGCGTCAAACGCCAGATGGAAAAGAGCCAGCGCGAGTATTACCTGAACGAGCAGGTCAAGGCGATCCAGAAGGAACTCGGCGAACTCGAAGAGGGCGCCGACCTCGACGAAATGGACAAGCGCATCAAGACCGCGCACATGCCCAAGGAGGCGCGCAAGAAGGCCGAGACCGAACTGAAGAAACTGCGCCTGATGTCGCCGATGTCGGCGGAGGCGACGGTCGTGCGCAACTACATCGATGCGGTGGTGTCGCTGCCGTGGCGCAAGAAAAGCAAAATCAGTTCAGACCTCAAGCATGCCGAGGCGGTGCTGGATGAAGACCATTACGGGCTGGATAAGGTCAAGGAGCGCATTGTCGAATATCTGGCCGTGCAGCAACGCGTCGAGAAGATGAAGGCGCCAATCCTTTGTCTCGTCGGCGCACCCGGCGTCGGTAAAACGTCGCTGGGCCAGTCGATCGCCAAGGCAACCAACCGCAAATTCATCCGCATGTCGCTCGGCGGTGTGCGCGACGAAGCGGAGATCCGCGGCCATCGCCGCACCTACATCGGTTCGATGCCCGGCAAGATCCTGCAGAACATGACCAAGGTCGGTGTCAGGAATCCGCTGTTTCTGCTCGACGAAGTCGACAAGATGGGCATGGATTTCCGCGGCGATCCGGCCTCGGCGTTGCTGGAAGTCCTCGACCCCGAGCAGAACCACACCTTTGTCGATCATTACGTCGAAGTCGAGTACGACCTGTCAGACGTGATGTTCGTGGCGACCGCCAATACGCTGAACATTCCGCCGGCGCTGCTCGACCGCATGGAAGTGATCCGCCTGTCGGGTTACACCGAGGACGAGAAGGTGCACATTGCGATCCATCACCTGCTGCCGAAGCAGATGAAGGGCCACGGCCTGAAAGCGGATGAAATTTCGGTTTCGGACAGCGCGGTGCGCGACATCATCCGTTATTACTCGCGCGAGGCGGGCGTGCGCAGTCTTGAACGCGAAGCGTCGAAGATCTGCCGCAAGGTGGTGAAGATGCTGGTGACGCGCGATGGCGAAAAAACGCCGTCGAAGATCACGGTCAATTCACGCAACCTCGATAAATTCCTCGGTGTGCGCCGTTACAGCTTTGGGCTGGCCGAGAAAAACAACCAGGTCGGCCAGGTCACCGGTCTGGCGTGGACGGAAGTCGGTGGCGAGTTGCTGACGATCGAAAGTTCGGTCATGTCGGGCAAGGGTAAGACCATCACGACCGGCAAGCTGGGCGATGTCATGCAGGAATCAATCCAGGCCGCGCTGTCGGTGGTGCGCATCCGCTCGCGCAAGCTCGGCATCAATGAGGACTTCTACCAGAAGAACGACATTCACATCCACCTGCCGGAGGGCGCGACGCCGAAGGACGGCCCGAGTGCGGGCATCGGCATTTGCACGGCGATGGTGTCGGCGCTGACCGGAATACCGGTGCGCGCGGACGTTGCGATGACGGGCGAGATCACGCTGCGCGGCGAAGTGCTGCCGATCGGCGGGCTGAAGGAAAAACTGCTCGCGGCGCATCGCGGCGGCATCAAAACGGTATTGATCCCGCAGGAAAACGTGAAAGACCTCGCCGAGATTCCCGATAACATCAAGAACCGCCTCGACATTCATCCGGTGAAGTGGATTGACCAGGTGCTTGAGTTCGCGCTCGAACGCAAGCCGGAGCCACTGGCCGAGAAGCCCGAAGCACCGCCCCCCGCGGTGGAGCAGCCGGGTGCGCCTGCGGTAAAGCACTGATGTTCGATTGTCAATGCGGCGCGGCGCGGTTTTCCGCGTTGCGCCGCATGGCGCAAAAATTGCGTTGAGACAATTGCTACACGATATTCGTTTGCGCCATCGAATTGCAGCGTAATTCCTTGACGCCGCAATTTCGCGCTTGTTATAAATCGGCTGCATTTATACGAACCTGTCGGAAGTCGCCACTGGGAATGTTGCCCCAGGAGAAGCGGCACAGAAAACAGGCCGTCGACGATATTTCTGTTTTTCAGGGGTGTAATACAAATTTGCACGAGATTTGAAAGGGGAGTTTTGTGAATAAAGGCGAACTGGTTGAGGTTGTCGCAAAGGCCGCGGACATTTCAAAGTCTTCGGCTGAAAAGGCGTTGGACGGGGCATTGAACGGCATCAGGAACGCGCTTAAAAAGGGCGGCAGCGTCACGCTGGTGGGGTTCGGTACGTTTCGCGTCGCCAAGCGCGCGGCGCGCACGGGGCGCAATCCGCGCACCGGAGAGGCGATCAAGATTAAGGCGGCCAAGGTGCCGAAGTTCACCGCTGGTAAGGCACTGAAAGATGCGGTAAACTAGCCGCATCCAACGGGTTCCGGCAGGTTCGTTTGGGGTAGATGCGGATACGTATCTACCCCAAATCGCATCTTGCCCCATGGTAGGTCGCAATTGCAGGGGGTGCTTAGCTCAGTTGGTAGAGCGTCGCCCTTACAAGGCGAATGTCGGCGGTTCGAGCCCGTCAGCACCCACCAGATCGGTTGGTCGTTTTTGCTGCAGGATTGGAGTGGTAGTTCAGTTGGTTAGAATACCGGCCTGTCACGCCGGGGGTCGCGGGTTCGAGTCCCGTCCACTCCGCCAGCTTTACCGAGGCGAACTTTGTTCGCCTTTTTTTTTGCGTTCAAACGCATCTTGCTGATCGGTGAACCGACATGTTCGATTTTGTCCATAAACACAAAATGCTGATCCAGATCGTGCTGGCGGTGATATTCCTGCCGTTCGCGTTCTTCGGCGTCGATTCCTATTTCCGCAGTTCTGATTTCGGCGTCGACATCGGCTCGGTCAACGGCCGCTCGATCACCCAGCAGGAATACGCGCAGGCCTTGCAGGAGCGGCAGGCCGCGCTGCAGCGCATGATCGGCGGCAGCGTGCCGCCGGGACTCCTCGACAGCCCGGAAATTAAAGCGGCCGTCGTCGACGGCATCGTGCGTCAGCGTTTGTTGATCGACCGCGCGGTATCGGGCCGGATCCTCGTGCCCGACAGCCAGTTGCAGCAATTGATCGCCGAGCAGCCGGTGTTTCTCGAGGCGGGAAAATTCTCGAATGCGCGTTATGCCGAGATTCTCAAGCGCCAGAACATGACGCCGATCCAGTTCGAAAACGGCCTGCGGCGCGACCTGATGGTGGAACGCGTTAATGATGCCTACCGCTCGACAGCGATCGTTTCGAACGCGGTGGCCGACCGTCTGCTGCGCATCAATGCGCAACAGCGCGAGGTCAGCCAGTCGGTGATCGAGGCGCAGCGGTTTATCACCGGGGTGAAGCTCGCCGACGACGCGGTCAAACAGTATTACGACAGTCATCAGGAAGAGTTCAAGGTGCCGGAACGCGCGCGCGTCGAATATCTGGCGCTGTCACTCGACACCGTCGCGGCGCAAACCGAGGTGTCGGCCGATGAGGTCCGCCAGCACTACGAGCAGAATCTGAAGCAGTTTGCCAAGGGCGAGGAACGCCAGGCCAGCCATATCCTGATTACGGCCGACGCCAGCGCGAGCGCGGAGCAAAAAGCAAAGGCGCGCGCGCAGGCCGAAAGTCTGCTGCAGCAGGTGCGCAAGACGCCGGCGTCGTTCGCCGATCTGGCCAGGAAAAATTCGCAGGACCCGGGCTCCGCCGTAAAGGGCGGTGATCTCGGCTTCTTTGCGCGCGGGGCGATGGTGGGGCCGTTCGATAACGCCGTGTTCGCAATGAAGACCGGCGAAATTTCCGCTGTCGTCGAGTCCCAGTTCGGATTTCACGTCATCAAGCTGGTCGCGGTCAAAGGCCGCGGCTTCGAGGACGTGCGCAAACAGGTCGAGCAGGACCTGAAGCGTCAGCGTGCCGGCAAGCGCTTTGCGGAGTTGGCCGAACAGTTCAGCAATCTGGCGTTCGAGCAGGGCGACAGCCTGAAGCCGGCGGCGGATGCGCTCAAACTCACCGTGCAGAACGGCGGCTGGGCCGGCCGTGATGCGGCGGAAAACAAACTGCTGAACAACCCCAAGCTGCTGCAGGCGATATTTTCCGACGAGGTGGTGAAGAACAAGCGCAACAGCGAAGTGGTCGATGTCGGCGCCAATACACTGATTTCGGCGCGCGTCGTCGAACATTCGCCGGCCGGCGTCTTCCCGTTTGCCGACGTCAGCGCCGGCATCACCAAACAACTGACCCTCAAGCAGGCGGCGCAACTGGCGGCTAATCACGGGCGCGAGTTGCTGGCCAAGCTGAAGGCCGGCGAGGCGGTATCGGCGGACTGGGCATCTGCCAGGCTGGTCAGCCGCAAAGACGCGCAGGGATACTCCGCGCCCGAACTGGCTGAAGTCTTCAAGCTGGATGCGGGCAAGCTGCCGGGTTATGCGGGTGTTGAGAACCCGCGCGGTGCGTTCGTGTTGCTGAAGGTCACGCGCACGGTCGAGGTGGAATCACCCGATGCGAACAGACGCAAGGCCGCGGTTGATGAGCTGCGCCAGGTCGTTGCGCAGGAACAAAGCAATGCGTTTGTCGGTCATCTCAAGTCAAAGGCGGACGTGAAACTGCATCTGGAGCGTCTGGAACAGCAGAAGCAGCAATAAGGCGGGGTCGAAAACCCGGAACCGGGTTATTCGCCGTTCGACGAATGATCCACCATTGCGTTGCCGACTACTCGTCGAGACCCAGCGCGGTCGTGTTGAAACCGCCATCGACGTAGAGAATTTCACCGGTGATGCCGGCGGCGAGTTCGGACAGCATGAATGCCGCGGCGTTGCCGACTTCCTCGATCGTCGTATTGCGCCGCAATGGCGCGTGCTTGGCATGATGGCCGAGCAGTTTCGAAAAATCTGCAATACCTGCAGCGGCGAGCGTCTTGATCGGGCCGGCAGATATGCCGTTGACGCGGATACCTTTGGGGCCGAGGCTTTGCGCCATGTAGCGCACGTTGGCTTCAAGGCTGGCCTTCGCGAGGCCCATCACGTTGTAATGCGGAATCGAGCGCACGGCGCCGAGATAGCTGAGTGTCAACAGCGAGGAATTGCGCCCCTGCATCATCGGCTGGCCGGCCTTGGCCAGCGCGGAAAAGCTGTATGAGCTGACTTCATGCGCGATGCGGAAGCCTTCACGAGTCACGCTGCTGAGATAATCACTGTCGAGCTGCTCGCGCGGCGCGAAGGCGATCGAGTGTACGATGCCGTCAAGCCCGTCCCAGCGTTTGGCCAGGTCCGCGAACAAGGCCGCAATCTGTTCGTCGGAACCGACATCGCAGGGAAAAATCAGGCCCGACCCGAGCGGTTGCGACAGTTTGATGACGCGCTCCCTGACCGACTCGTTTTGATAGGTAAATGCCAGTTCTGCCCCCTCGCGCTGCGCCGCCTCGGCGATGCCATAGGCAATCGAGCGGTTGCTGAGCAGGCCGGTGATCAGTATTTTTTTGCCTTGCAGGAAACCCATTTCAAGTCCTTGTCCGGTATGACGGGGCAGGCGGCATTATAGCGTATCGAAGAACCACGCCGCCGCGCTGACGGCGCCAATCCGATTACGCTACACTGCTTGCCGATGAGTGCGACCTTCACACGCAGACTGCAGGCATGGCGGCTCCTGGCCGTGCCGCTGATGCTCGCCGGTTGCAGCGGTTCGATGTGGAACGACCCGTATCCGGCGGCCGATGCGGGACAGAACATCCTCTATTCGTCGTTCGCCGAGCGCCCCAAACATCTCGACCCGGTGCAGTCCTACAGTTCGAACGAAATCACTTTTACGGCGCAGATCTACGAACCGCCGCTGCAGTATCACTACCTGAAGCGCCCCTACACACTGATACCCGGCGTCGCCGAGGCGATCCCGCAGCCGTACTTCCTGGATGCCAAAGGGCGCCGCCTGCCGGCCAGCGTGGCGGTGCGCGACATCGCAACCACCGTCTACGAGATCCGCCTCAAGCGCGGGGTGTTGTACCAGCCGCATCCGGCGTTTGCGCGCGACGCCGCCGGCCATTTCCGTTATCACGCATTGAGCGAAAGCGATCTGGCCGCACGCAACGTGCTGGCCGATTTCACCGCAAGCGGCACACGCGAACTGAAAGCGCAGGATTTCGCATACCAGATCAAACGGCTCGCCCATCCGCGCCTGCATTCACCCATCATCGGTCTGATGAGCGAATACATCGTCGGACTGAAGGAATACAGCGAAACCCTCAAGGCCGCCAATGACGCAGCAGTCAAGCGCGGCGAGCGCGACGCCTGGCTCGACCTCGGCAAGTATGCCTTGAGCGGTGTCGAGGTCGTCGATGATTACACCTATCGCATCA
>CALQCM020000060.1 GCA_943329075.2 Chitinophaga pinensis
CGATGAAAATCTCTGGGCTCCCGCTTTCGCGGGAGCAACGGATCGGTATCACTGTGCTCGCGCTGATGGCAGCAGCGCCGTTAGCCGCTCAAACATTTCCCGGCAAACCTATTCGCCTCGTCGTCGCCTTCCCGGCGGGCGGCACCGCCGATGTTGTCGCCCGCACGCTGGCGCAGCCGCTGGGCGCCGCACTCGGCCAGAACGTCATCGTTGAGAACCGCGCCGGCGGCGGCACCGTGATTGCCACCGAACTCGTCGCGCGGGCAGCCGCCGACGGTTACACGCTGCTGCTCACCGGCTTTTCGTTCACCGCCAACTCGGCATTGCGCGCGAACCTGCCGTTCGATACGCAAAAAGATTTTGCCGCGGTGGCGCGCATCGAAAGCAGTCCGTGGATGCTCGCCGCACATCCCTCGCTGCCAGTGAAGAACGTAAAGGAACTGATCGCGCTGGCGCGCACGCGCCCCGGCCAGTTGACCTACGCATCCAATCCGGCCGGCTCGGGTGCGCATCTGATCGGCGCGATGCTGAAACTCACGACCAAAATCAATATGGTCGACGTGCCTTACCAGGGCGAGGTGCCGGCGATGATCGCGGTGATCGGCGGCCACGCCGACCTGCTGATCGCCTACGTGCCGGCGCTGATTCCGCAACTCGCCGCCGGCAAGCTGCGCGCACTCGGCGTGAGCTCGCGCCAGCGCATCGAGCGCTACAAGGACGTCGCCACGCTGGCCGAATCCGGCATGCGCGATTTCGAACTGACCGGGAACCAGGGCGTCACGGTGCCAGCGGCCACGCCCAAAACCATCATTGAGCGTCTCAGCAGCGAGATCCTGCGCGCCGCCGCCTCGCCGGCGGTGAAAGAAACGCTGGCGCGCCAGGGCCTGACGCCGGCACCGCTGGGGAGCGGCGATTACGATGCGTTGTTGCGCGCTGAATTCGCGAAAATGCAGAAAATGTTCAGGGACGCCGCGGTCAAAATCGAATGACCGCGTTCGAATAGTCACAAGCGCCCGCGGCGCGATTACAATGCTCCACTTCGTCCCGGGGAATCAAAACAAGCCGGCCGGGGCCACGCGATCCAGGGAGGAGACCCGATCATGAAGCGCACGCTTGCGGTGCTCGGCATCGTACTGTTCACGCTCGCCGCCGCCGCGCAGGCGCGCGACCTCGAAATTATCTGGATCGACACCGAAGGCGGTGCGGCGACGCTGTTCATCGCACCCTCCGGTGAGTCGATGCTGATCGACACCGGCTATCCGAATGACGACCGCGACGCCACGCGCATCAATGCCGCCGCGCGCGCCGCGGGCCTGACGAAAATCGATCATCTCGTGCTGAGCCACTACCACCGCGATCACGCCGGCGGTCTCGCCGCGCTGACGAAAATGATGCCGATCGGCCGCTACTACGGCCCCAACGACAGGGTCGAACTCGTCAACCGCGAGTGGTACGACAGTTTCACCACGGCCTCGGCGGGCAAGCGCAGCATCGTCAAGCCCGGCGACCGCATTCCGCTCAAGGGCGTCGACGTGCGCGTGGTCACCGCCAATGAAAACGTGATCGCGGGGCCGCTCAACGGCGGCAAGTCCAACAAGCTGTGCGACAACGCCGCACAGATGTCTGCCGCCGGTTTCGAAAATTCGCGCATGGTCGGCGTGCTGGTCTCGTTCGGCACGTTCAGCTATCTGAACCTGATTGATCTCGACTGGCGCACTGAATTGCAACTGGTCTGCCCCGTCAACAAGGTCGGCAAAATCACGCTGTATCAATCGAGCCGTCACGGCGGACTCGACGGCGCCGGTTCGCCGGCCTTGCTCGGCGCCATGCAGCCGCAGGTCATCGTCGTCAACAACGGCCCGAAAAAGGGCCTCGGGCAGGTCGACAAGCGCATCCAGCCGATCGTCAACATGGTCAATCCCAACGCCTACGAAAAAAATTCCTATTTGCGCATGGCTGGCATTGCCGGCATCGAAGGCATCTGGCAGGGCCATCTGTCGCTGCTCGACAAGGACCCGGCGCACAACACCGCTGAAGACATGATCGCCAACCTCGAGGACACACCCGAATGCAAGGGCGCCACGATCAGGGCGGTGGTCGGGCGCGACGGCAAGTTCACCGTCAGCAACAACCGCAACGGCTTCAGCAAAACCTACGCCGCAAGGAAATGATGACTGCAACCTGCACCCGCGTCGCGCTCGGCGCCGCATTGGCATGCGCATTGACCTTCACGGCGCAGGCCGCGGAACCGCGCGGGGCGAAAGACGGCGCGTATAACGCCGCGCAGATCAAACGCGGCGCCGCGATCTACGCCACCAAGTGCGAAACCTGCCACGGACCGAAACTCACCGCCGGCGAAGCGCCACCGCTGGCCGGCGCGGAGTTCATGGCCAACTGGAGCGCCTACAGCGTCGGCGACCTGTTCGAAAAAACGCGCAACACGATGCCGGCCAATGATCCGAAATCGCTGAGCAATCAGGAATACGCCGACATCATCGCGCTGATACTCAGCGCGAATAAATTTCCGGCCGGCGATGCCGAATTGCCTGCCGCGCCGGATCGGCTAAAACAGATTCGATTCGAAGCGATCAGGTAATAAGGGGTTTGGGTGCAGGCGCCTCGCCTGCACCACATTTTCTGATTCTGCATTGTTTGAGGGAGAACTGGCATGGCATTCGCACAACTGAAGCGCGGCAAACATTTCACCGGCGCCTTGATCGGCACTGCATTGATTGCAGCCTGCTCGACCACACCGCTGTCAGTCACCCCGGAGGCGACCTATCCGCCGGGCCCGCAGCTCAAATACAACGGCACCGCGCTGCTGCTCGAAGATTACGCGACGATTCCACTGTCAGGCCGCCGCAACGACGGCCCCTATCCGGGCAAGATCGACATGACTGAACAGCTCGGCCGTGCCAATGCGCTGCGTTCGGAACCGGCCGATGCGCCGCAGGCCGACAAACGCTTCTTCGTGCCGGGGCAGAACGGCATGCTCTACGTCCTCGACAAAGCCACACGCCAGTTCACACCCTATCTCGATGTCGGCAAAATTTTTCCGAAGTTCTCGACCGAACCCGTCTACGGCATGGGCCTCATATCGATTGCTTTCGATCCGGGTTACGCGAAGAACGGAAAGTTTTATACCGTGCACTCCGAGCGTCCGAATATCGCCGGGCCCGCCAACGGCAAGAGTGATGCGATTCCCAACTTCAAGATCATCGGCAATGTCACGCCGGCGATCAATCCACCCGCCGGCGAAGTCGGTTTCCAGTCGATCATCGTTGAATGGACCGACAGCAACATCAACAACAATACATTTGAAGGTTCGGCACGCGAAATTCTGCGCGCGGGCCTCAACTTTCCGCTGCATCCGATGGCCGACATGCTGTTCAATCCGCTGGCCAAAGCGGGTGACGCCGATTACGGCAATCTTTATATTTCGGTCGGCGACGGCACCTCGGGCGAACGCGCCGGCCCGACGCACCCGATTCCGCAACGCCTCGACGCGTTGCCGGGCAAGATCCTGCGCATCACGCCCGACATCACGCTGCGTCCGAACGACATGCTCAACATCAACGAGCGCTATCGTGTGCCGACCAACAGCCGCGATCCGAACCCTTTCATCAGCGTGAAGGGCGCACGCCCCGAAATCTTCGCCTACGGCCTGCGCAATCCGCACCGCATCACCTGGGACCCGGCGAGCAACACGCTGATCGCCGCGGACATTGGTGATCACTCCTGGGAAGAACTCAACATCATCGTCAAGGGCGGCAACTACGGCTGGGCCGAATGCGAAGGCCCCGAACTGCGTTTTACCGGCGGCCCCAACGGCGGTATGACGGCGACCCAGATCAATCCGCCGCTGCCGTATCCGGCTGAGGATACCGTCAAGGTTGACCTGCTCGACAAGATGGTGCCGGTGATTCCGCCGGTGGCCTACTACAGCCATCACGACGGCCTCGCCGTCGGCAGCGGTTACGTTTATCGCGGCAAGCTGATGCCGGAAATGGTCGGCAAATATATCTTCACCGAAATGACCACCGGGCGTTTGTTCTACACCGATCTCGCGGAGATGATCGCCAACCAGGGCAAACGCGTGAAGAGCGTGCCGATTGTCGAAATTGAAATCGCCTACAAAAACCCCGATTCGGCGAACGCTGCGCCGGTTAAACGCCGCATGTACGATATCACCGCCGACGGCTTCAAGCGCCGCGGCGGCGTGCCGCTGAAAGAAACCGTACTGCCCGGCGCCTCAACAATCACCGGCGGCTTCCGCGGCGGCAATCTCACCACTGGCAAGGTCGACCCCTACGGCGTGCCCTACGGCGGCGGTCGCGCCGACGTGCGGCTCGCGCGCGGCGTTGACGAGGAAATTTACCTGATCAGCAAACCCGACGGCATGATCCGCAAACTCACTGCCGTCATCACCCCGCCACCGGCGAAATAAAAAATGCAGCGCACGCTGAAAATATTTATTGCCGCGCTGTCGCTGTGCGCTGTCGCACCGCTCGGCGCGCAACCGTGGCCCGCCAAACCGCTCAGGCTGATCATTCCGTTTCCGGGCGCCGGTGGTGCGGCCGATGTCACCGGCCGCATTGCCGGCCAGAAACTTTCCGAGGCCCTCGGCCAGCCGGTGGTGATCGAAAACCGTCCGGGCGCCGGCGGCAATATCGGCATCGAATCCGCGGCGAAAGCGGCACCCGATGGTTACACCATCCTGGTCAGCGCACCCTCGCTCACCATCAGTCCCAGCCTTTACAGCAAACTCGGCTACGACCCGATCAAGGACTTCGCACCGATCACGCTGCTCGCGGAAATCGCCAATCTGATCACGATCCGGCAGGCGCTGCCGGCGAACAACCTGAAAGAATTTGTCGATTACGCGCGCGTCAATCCGGGCAAGTTGAATTTCGGCAGCAGCGGGCTCGGCACCTCGACGCACCTCGCCAGCGTGCTGTTTCTGAGCAAGACCAATCTGAATCTGGTCAGCATCGTTTACAAAGGTTCGAGCCAGGCGCTGGTGGCGATGATCGGCAACGAAGTCGACCTCGTCGTCATCGGCCCGCCGGCGGCGCTGCCGCACATTCAGGCCGGACGGGTGAAAGCGCTTGCGGTGATGCGCAGCACGCGGCTGGCCTCGCTGCCGCAGGTGCCGACCACGCAGGAAGCCGGCGTCAGCCATGTCGAAGCGATCACCTGGTACGGCATGCTGGCACCCGCCGGCACGCCGCGCGAGATCATCAACCGCCTCAACAGCATCTGGGCGAAAGCCGCCGCCACAGCGGAAATGCGCGAGAAGATGGCCAACACCGGTGCGGAAATTTCGGCGACAACCCCCGAGCATTTCGCGGCGATGATCCGCGCCGAAGTGCCGCAGTGGCGCCGGGTGATTACCGACGCCAATCTCAAGCTTGAATAGCAACCGTAACGTTTGATCCCTTCCCCCGCCCGCGGGGGAAGGTTAGGATGGGGGCACTCAATCCTCAATTCCGCATTAATGAATATTCCCGCTCCGATACTCACCCGCTTCACCGCAGACGTGCTCGCCGCCTGCGGCATGCCCGCCGCCGCCGCAGCAACCACCGCGGCCTGCATCATCGAAGGCGATCTCACCGGCGCCGATGCGCATGGCATCTTCCGTCTGCCGCAATACGTCGATGCCTTCGACAAAAAAGACATCAACCCCAACGCCAGCATCAAAATCATCGGGCAGGGCCCCGCCACTGCGCTGGTCGACGGCGACAACGGCATGGGCCATCTCGCCGTTGAACGCGCAACGCGGCTGGCGATCGACCTGGCACGCGCCAGCGGCCTCGCCTGGGTCGGCGTGCGCAATTCGAACCATGCCGGCGCCGGCGGCGTCTACGCGGCGATGGCCGCGGCAGAGGGCATGGTCGGCCTCTATGGCGCGGTGTCCGGCTTCAATCAAATGGCGCCGTGGGGCGGTGCCGAAGCGCTGCTCGGCACCAACCCGCTGGCGATTGCGATTCCCGCCGGTGATCAACCGGCGGTAATCATTGACACTGCGACCTCGGTCGCCTCGGCCGGCATGATCAAGGCCGCCGCCCTGCGCGGCGAAACAATTCCGCAAGGCTGGATGATCGATCCGGCGACAGGCGACGCCGTCACCGACCCGGCGAAGATGATGCAGAGTTTGCTGACACCCATCGGCGAACACAAAGGCAGCGGCCTGGCACTCGCCATCGGACTGCTCGCCGGCACGCTCAACGGCGCGACATTCGGCCGCGAGATTCCGCGCGCGGGCTCCGGCTTCGGCGTCAACAGCGGGCAGTTCATCATCGTGCTCGACGTTGCACGCTTTGCGCCGCCGGAACAATTCGGCGCGAAGATCGACCGCCACATCAACGACATCGCGGATTCAACGCCGCTGCCGGGCATCGACCATGTGCGCGTGCCGGGGCAGGCCCGCGCGGAAAAAAAACAGGACCGCCTCGCCCATGGCGTTGCCCTCAGCGCGCCGCTGGCAAAACAGTTGAACGCACTGGCCCAGCGTTTCGGCATTCCGCCGGTCTCGTAGCGCAGGCGTATGATCACCTCCGCACACGCCGCACACGCATGCGGCGTGGCAAAAAAAATATCAACGGGAGGAGACATGAACCATCAATTCGTTCGCGTGTTGTTGGTGGCGGCATTGGCAATCCTCGGCGGCTGCGCGGCCACACCGAACATTCCGCTCGACCCTGCGGCGGTGAGTTCCATCCCGCTCGACAAGATCCAATGGAAAGATAATCCGGCCGGCACAGCGGCAAATGCACCGCTCTACGGCGACCCGACCAAGCCCGGGCCGTATGCGTATTTCAATAAATGGAAGGCCGGCAACATGAGCCGGCCGCATTATCATCCGAACGACCGCTACATCGTTGTGCTCGCGGGCACCTGGTGGGTCGGCAGCGGCAGCAAATACGACCCGGACAGCACCGTGCCGATGGCGGCGGGCACCACCGTCATTCACACCGGCAAGGGCATCCATTACGACGGCGCCAAACAGGGCGACGCGATCCTGCTGATCCACGGCATGGGTCCGGCGACCTCGACACCGGCCGAACAGAAGTAATCGACGCGCGCCGAAGGCGCACTACAATCCGCCTTCGGCGCCGCCACCTCACCAGGACGGGTGTTAGAAGCAGACGTAGAATAGGCAGGCACCGCTACACGCGGCCACTGCAGGAGCGGTTATGAAATCAGCAGCGGCATTCCTGATGATCGCCTCAATCTTCGCTCCCGCGGCCTCCGCGAACGAACCCGTCCTGCCGTCCGCAGCGCTCAATCATTTCCTCGAAGGTGTACGTGACTTCGCCGGCGGCAAACTCACGCCCGGCCCGCTCTACGATCCGCAAGGGGTCGGCCTGCCGAGCGGCGGCGCTGCGCTCGGCAGCATCGGCGTTTCGTCATCGTTGAATGACTTCAATGCGGGGAAACCCGCATCGTGGCGCGCGGCGAATGGAAAACTTGCGGGCGGATCCATCGTGCGCAGCACTGTTGCGACAACCAGTATCTCCGGCCAGACCATCACGCGGCAGACGATCGGGCGCGGCCGGTAATTTTGCACCGGGTCAAAACCATCCGTTTCCCGATTGTGCGCGTCACCTCTGGAGCCGACCAAGACGTCAAGTCCGTGCCGTTAAGTTTGGCCTGGCTTACATCTGCTATGAATGCTTCATCCACCCGTTCGAAGGCGGTGCGGACGCCTCGCTCGCGGAAAAAATCATACCCTGCCCGCGCGACCCGCATTGCCGTGACGGAAGCCCGTCTGCGCTGCCTGCACTGCGGCAACTGTGTCGTGATTGATCTGCACGTGCGTGACTGGTATGAGACCGCCGCAGTTCTGGCAACGCCTCAACACGCATGAAAAGGAGGCCGCCAAGCCGATTGGCCTGATCGAAGAACCGCGGCGCGATTTGCCCAACGTCAATAACCGCCACGATCCCGATGCGACGTTACTGAAGAAATCGATGCATCCGGATCTGGTCATAGCTACTCTCGACGAACGCGGCGATGCCGACGGGCAGGTCAAATCCGCCGCAGACGGAAAAGTGGAACCCTGACGCGCTCACCCGCCCGGACGGTATCCGAACACCCGCTCGAAACGCGGCACATAGAGTTCCCACGCCTCCGGATTGACCAGGCGCGGCGGCCTTTCGCCGCGCAGTATGCCCGCCACCTGCTCCGCGTTCCACTCGGCCATCGCGGTGCGCGAATCGTAGGTGACGCCGGCGGTGTGGTAGGTCGCGATCAGATTTTCGAATTTGAGCAGCGGGTGGTCGAGCGGCGGCGGTTCCTGCACCCAGACGTCTAGCCCGGCACCGGCGATATGACCGGACTGGAGCGCGGCCTGCAACGCGCCCTCGTCGACGATGCCGCCGCGCGCCGTTGTAATCACATAGGAACCCGCCGCCAGCGCGGCGAGTTCCGCGCTGCCGATCATGCCGCTGGTTTCGTCATTCAACGGACAATGCACCGACAGAAAATTCGATTCGGCGAGCAGCGTCGCAAAATCCACCTTGATGGCACCGCGCGCCGCGATTTCTTCCGCGCTCAAATACGGATCGCAGGCAATCACCCGCATCTCCAGTCCGCGGCCGCAGATGCGGGCGACGCGCCGGCCGACGTTGCCGATGCCGACGAGGCCAAGCGTGCGGCTGCGCGCGTTCCAGCCTTTGAACACTTCACGGTTGACGCCGCGCTCGCGGCGCAGCGAGCGGTCGGTCTGCGGAATCTTTTTGGTCAGCGAGAGCATCATGCCGACCGCGTGTTCGGCCACCGCCTCCGCATTGGCGCCGCTCTGGTTGACCACCAGCACACCCGCCGCAGTGCACGCCGCCACATCCACCGTGTCGTAGCCGGCACCGGTGGTGGAAACCGCCAGCAGATCCGGGCAGCGCGCAATCAGTTCGCCGTGGCATTTGTATTCTTCCGGCAGCTCGTGACGTGCGGAGGTGATGCAATACACCTGCGAGGCGGACATCGCGCCCCAGTTGTCCGCCTGCGGCCCCTCGAAGGTCAGACGGTAAACTTGTATATCGGTATGTTTCTCAAGCTCGTCGGCGACGTTCGGCCGTTTGCCGTCGTCGTACCAGAGCACTTTCTTTTCAGCGGGTGCAGCGCGCATGGCAGCTCTCTTGCTCTGAATGAAAAGGTAGGCGGGCGCCGTTCATTGCGCGCCGACCATGCGCAGATCGAGCGGCGGCGCCGGATACTGGATGCCCGCCGCGGCAAACTTCTCGACGATGGCGCGGTTGATTTCGCCGCCCGACCCCGGAAAGTCCGCGACCTTCACCCACGGCCCGACCGCGATGACGATGGTGCCGCTGCCGAGCGTTGAGACGCCGATAGCGGGCGCCGGATCTTTCAGCGCATGCGGGTTTTCGGCGACAGCCGACTCGATCGCCTTCAACGCGCGTTCAAGCTCGTTGGCGTGGCCGATGCTCACCGTCATGTTGAGCTGGCGGATCTGGCCGTAGTTGTGCAGGATTTCGCCGACAATCTTGCGGTTGGGCACCACCACGATCGAACGGTCGGCGTGCACCAGCCGCGTGTTAAAGAGATCGATCGCCTCGACCATGCCGTCGACGCCGATGATCGAGATGTATTCACCGACGCGGAACGGCCGCGTGAAAATGATGGTCAGCCCGGCCACCACGTTACCGAGCACACCCTGCATCGCCAGCGCAATGCCGGCGCCGGCGACACCGAGGCCGGCGATCAGCGGCAGCAGTTCGACGCCGAGGTTCTGCAGCGCCATGATGAGAAAGAGCGCGAGTATGAACAGGCGCAGCATGCGCACGAGAAGCTGGCGCACCGGCGGTTCAAGGTGAAAACCGTTCAGCGAACGGTCAAAGATGCGGCCAAGCGAACGGCCCGCATAAACACCGGCGACAACGATCAGGACGGCGACGACCACCTTCGGACCGAACTTGATGGCGATGTCAACCAGCGTGCTTTTGGCCTGATCAAGCAATGCGATTTGGTTTTCCATGACAGTTCCCGTCAGTTGAACCCGCCGCGCGGACACGCAACGGCCATGCTGCCATGTTAATCCAAGCCAAACACCCGGGGGCCTCAGATCACCGTCGCCGCCGGCCATGCAGAAAATTTTTCAATGGAAAACCCGGGCGTTTGACCGTCCATGGGCGCGGTGATATGGTGCGGCTGGGCAAAATAAGTTTTCAAAATTCCAACCCACCGGCGACGGTCATTCCTGGATCAACCAGCGTGGCACTGCAGTGTTTTGCACGGCCGCGCGCATTCAGGTGAAGTCTGTTCGCCGTCGCACCGTGGGTAATGGGCCCGAAACCATCGGCACCGCAGCAATGGCGGCGCCCGTGTAGTTCCCGACCGGGATCGTTTTTACTGCAGGGGGAGACATGACAATGCGCAAATTTCTTTTGACCGGGGTAACCGCTATCGGTATCGCAGCCCTGGGTTTAGTGGCACCGGCTGCGCTGCAGGCGCAGCAAACCGCTGCAGTTGCCATCGACAGCGACGACATCGGCGGCGTGGTTCGCAGCGCGAAGGGGCCGGAGGCCGGCGTCTGGGTGATCGCGGAAACGCGCCAGCTGCCGGTGCGCTTCATCCGCAGCGTCGTCACCGACGACCAGGGCCGTTATGTCATTCCCGATCTGCCGAAAGCCACCTACGACATCTGGGTGCGCGGCTACGGCCTCGTCGATTCGCCGAAAGTCAAAAGCACGCCGGGCAAGCAGCTCAATCTGAAAGCCGTGATCGCGCCGACTGAAGCAGCCGCCGCCAAGGTTTACCCGGCGATCTACTGGTATTCGATGATGAATCTGCCGGATGCCAGCGCCTTCGGCAGCAAGGATGCGCCGTCGAACATCAAGCTCACCGACTATCTGAACGGCATGAAGAACAACGGCTGCGTCGGCTGTCACCAGCTCGGCCAGTTGTCGACACGCACGATTCCGAAGTATCACCTCGAGGGCAAATCGCATCGCGATGCCTGGGTGCGCCGCATCCAGTCCGGCCAGGCCGGCGAGAACATGGTGCTGATCGCAGCCGGCCAGTTGGGCGGCATGCCCTTCCCGTACCTCGCCGACTGGACCGAACGCGTCGCCAAGGGCGAGTTGCCGTGGGCGAAACCGGTGCGGCCGCAGGGCGTGGAGCGCAACATCGTCGTCACGCTGCGCGACTGGCACAACCCGAAACAATACCTGCATGACCTGATTGCCAGCGACCGCCGTTATCCGACGGTGAATGCCTACGGCCCGCTCTACGGTCAATGCGAACACGCTTGCAACGACATGCCGATTCTTGATCCGGTGAAAAATATTGCGACCAACTTCGTGTTGCCGACGACGCCCGACATGCCGCTCGCACTCGGCCCCGGCAACGCCGGCTCGGTGAAGATCCTGCAGACCTCTGCCTACTGGGGCGATGAAAATATCTGGGACAGCAAAGCCAACAACCACAATTCCATGATGGATCGCCAGGGCCGCGTCTGGCTGGCGGCCACCGGCCACAAGCCGGACAACCCGGACTTCTGCAAAAAAGGCTCAAGCCATCCGTCGGCGGTCGAGTTTCCGCTCAACAGCACCAACCGTCGTGTGACGATGTACGATCCGAAAACCGGCAAATACACCGCCTATCAGACCTGCTTCGGTTCGCACCATCTGCAGTTCGGCTACGACGGCACAGAGACGTTATGGATGAGCACGGGCGGCGGCGGCAACGTCGGCTGGCTCAACACCAAGATCCTCGACGAGACCGGTGACATTCAAAAAGCGCAGGGCTGGACAGCGCTGGTGCTCGACACCAACGGCAACGGCATGCGCGACGAATACACTGAACCGGGCAAGCCGATGGACCCGACCAAGGACATGCGCATCGGCGCGACCTTCTACGCCGTGATGCCGAGTCCGACCGATGGTTCGGTGTGGGGCACGCTGCGCGGCAACCCGGGCGCCATCGTGCGCATCGATCCGACCAAGAACCCGCACAAGTCGCTGGCCGAGCAGTACAACGTGCCGTTGCCGGGCTTCGGTCCGCGCGGCGGCGACGTCGACAAGCAGGGTCGCATCTGGGTTTCGCTCGCCAGCGGCCACATGGGGGTGTTCGACCGCCGTCTGTGCAAAGGCCCGTTGAACGGCCCGAAAGCCACCGGCGACCATTGCCCCGAGGGCTGGGCCTTCCACCAGTATCCGGGCCCGGGCTTCAAGGGCATTGGCGAGAACAGCGCCGAATCGAGCTACTACACCTGGGTCGACCAGCACAACGTGTTCGGCTTGGGTGATGACATTCCGATGTCGACCGCCAATCTGATGGACGGACTCGTTGCGCTGAACAAGGACGGCAAGATGGTCTCGCTCCGCGTGCCCTATCCGCTCGGCTTTTATGCCAAGGGTTTTGACGGCCGCATCGACGATCCGAACGCCGGCTGGAAAGGCCGCGGCCTGTGGGCGGCCAACGGCGATCGCACACCGTGGCTGATCGAGGGTGGCAAAGGTAGCAAGCCGCTGGCTGCGCATTTCCAGATCAGGCCCGATCCGCTGGCGCATTAATATGACGGCGGCGCGATTGATATAGTCGCGCCGCCGCTCCGTGCAGGAAAGCGTGATGGACTTCGTCTTCGACTACATCTCCGTCAACACGTTCTGGACCATCCTGTCGATCGTTCATGCGTTGCTGGCGGTCGCACTGCTTGGCGCACTCACGCACCAGGCGGCTGCGGTGTTTGCGCCGCCGCGTGCCGGCAATACCGGCGGTTTCGTCACACATTTTCGTTCAGTGTCCGGACCGCGTTATGCCACCGCAGTCTGCGTGCTGTGGGTGCTCACCTTCATCCTCGGCGGCTGGATTTACGCCAAGTACCGCATTTACGTGCGCATTCCAATCGAGCAGGAGGGTTTCTTCAAAACCCTCGGCGCCTTCGAACTGAAGGAACACCTCACCACCATCGGTCTCGGCCTGCTGCCGTTCTACTGGCATCTGTGGAAGAACGCGCGCAACGCCGCAACCGACCGTGCGCGCAAATGGCTGACGGTCGTGCTCGCGGCGATTTGCTGGTATGCGTTTCTGACCGGCCACGTCGTCAACAACACGCGCGGCTTCGGGCTATGAGCACAGGCACCAAAACCGCCACGCCGCCGTCATCGCGATTCGGCACATTTGCGCTGGTGTTCGGCATCTGCTTCGCCATTCTCTATGTGGTCTGCGATATGGCGGCGTTGCCGATGTTCACCTATCACCCTGGCACCGACCGCATCGATCCGGGCTTTGCGCGGGCGCGCCCGGACGAAGGCCCGGCGATGTACTGGTACGGCTGGATCGCCAGCGCCGCACTCGGCGCGTCCATTCTCGGCGGTCTCGCCGCGCTGCTGCCGGAAAATATCCGCAACAAAATTCCATTGGCACTGGCGTGGCTCGTTCCTGTCGTGTTGCTGCCGGTGCTGATTTATTCGCTGAAGTTCTACTGGCGGTGGGAATAGCCGCGCTGCTTCACGGCGCGGGGCCTGTTCCGTCCATACGAATTTCATGCGTTCAAACTCGAAGAGGTCGATATGCTGATTCGTGCAATTACGCTGGCCATCGCGCTGACCACCGGAATGGCGGCGGCGACACCGGCCTGTGCCGGCGGCGATGACTACGACGCGGCCAACGACGTCAAAGGCGAGGGGCCGGCCTACTTCGGTTTCGTGCGTGATAATCGTGGCTCGCCAGTGGTCGATGCGCAGGTCGTGCTGACGCCGAAAAAAGGCAAACCGGTGTCGCTGAAGTCGAATGTGCTCGGCCTCTACCGCGGCCATATCAGCAAGGCTGTTCTGCCGGACGATGTGCAGATCTCCTGCGTGAAAACCGGCTATCAACAAACCAAAATCAATCGTCGCACGCCCCCCGGCAACAACGCCATGTTCATCGAGACCGAATGCACGATGCGGCGCCAGTAAGGCGCAGTTCCGTATTACACGTCTGCTGCCGCACGGCACTTCTTATTGCGCTATGCGGTATAGGCGCCACGCACGCACAAGCGCCACCCCCTGACACCATCCTTATCAACGGCCGACTCGTCGTCTATAGCGGCGCGCCCGCGCAAGCGCTGGCGGTGCGTGACGGAAAAATTGCCGCGCTCGGCACATCGGCGGACATCCGCGCACTGGCCGGCCCCGTAACGCGCGTCATCGATCTCGGCGGGCGCACGGTCATCCCCGGCCTGATTGACTCACACATCCACGCCATTCGCGCGGGTCTCTCCTACACCACCGAGGTGCACTGGTTCGGCGCGCGCACACTCAAGGAAGCGCTTGATCGGCTGCGCGCTGCCGCACAGCGCACGCCAAAGGGCACCTGGCTGATTGTCGCCGGCGGCTGGATCGACCGACAGTTTGAGGAAGGCCGCCGGCCGACACAGACGGAAATCCTTGCGGCCGCGCCCGACCATCACGTCTATATTCAGTTGCTCTACAGCCACGTCCTGCTCGATCCGCGCAGCGCCGCGACACTGGGCCTTGCCGAAAAGTCCGATCTCGCTGCACGCCTGACTAACGAACGCGACAAGGAAGGCAGGCCGACGGGCTGGCTCGCCGGCGATAACCGCGCCATCAGCGACCTCTTCAATCTACTGCCACGCCCGACCTACGCGCAAAAGCTCGCCGGCACGCGCGCGTTTTTCCGGGCACTGAACGCGATGGGCATCACCGGCGTCAGCGATCCCGGCGGCTACAACATCGAAGCAGACGACTACCAGCCCCTGCTTCAACTCTGGCGAGAGCAAGGACTCACATTGCGCGTGCGTTACAGTCTCTCCGCGCCACGCCGCGAGCGCGAACTCGACGACTTCAAGGCGCTGACACAGCGGCTGCCCATGGGTTTCGGCGACGACTGGCTGCGTTTCAACGGCATCGGTGAAAACGTGACGTGGGGCCACTACAACAACGACACGCCGAACGATGCGCAGAAAGAACGTCTCGCTGAAGTGTTGCGCTGGGCGGTTTCGCAAGGACTGACCGCGACGTTCCACTGGCACAACGACCGCGCGATAAATCATCTGCTCGAGGTCATTGAACGGGTCAATGCCGAATCGCCGGTTGCCAAGCTGCGCTGGTCGGTTGCGCATCTCAACGACGCATCGCCGGCCACACTCAAGCGCCTGCAGGCGCTCGGCATGGGTTGGCTGGTGCAAAACGCCTTCTATTTTCGCGGCGAGGCCTTCCTCGGCCAGCGCGGTGCGGACGCGGCCCGCCTCGCGCCGCCGCTGGTCACGGCGTCGCGCATGCGTCTGCCGGTCGGCGCCGGCACCGACGCGCACCGGGTAATGGCGCCGAATCCCTTCATCGCGCTGCAATGGATGCTCGACGGCAAAACCGTTTCCGGTGTGGCCATGCGCGCGCCCGAAGAACTGCCCTCGCGCAGCGAAGCGCTGCGTCTCTATACACAAGGCAGCGCGTGGTTCAGTTTCGAAGAAAATACGCGCGGCGCGATCAAAGTCGGTCAGCTCGCCGATCTCGCGGTGCTGAGCCGCGACGTCCTCAGCGTGCCAATCGGACAAATCGGCGGCACCGTATCGCTGCTGACCATGGTGGGCGGTCGTATCGTCTATGCCGACGGCCCTTTCGCGGCGCTTGAAGAAAAGCCGCACTGAGCAACAACGGCGGCGCGGGTCTAATCCGCGCGGATGCCCGCCTCTTTCACCACTTTGCCAAGACGCGCGATTTCTGCCTTCACCTTGGCAGTGAATTCCGCCGGCGTATTGGCGACCGGTTCGATGCCGGCGGCGGCAAGTCTTTGCTTGACCTCGGGTTGATGCAGGGCGCGCGCAATTTCCGCCTGCAAACGATTGATGATCGCAACTGGCGTCGCAGCCGGCGCAAACATGCCGGTGTTGGTTTCGAGTTCGTAACCGGGCAGACCTGACGAAGCGATCGTCGGTAAATCCGGAAACAGCACCGAAGGTTGCGCGCTCGTCACCGCCAGCGCGCGCAGTCGGGCGGACAGCACGTGCGGGACTGCCGAACCGGCGCCGGCGAACATCATCTGCACCTGCCCGCCAAGCAGCGCATTAAGCGCAGGCGCGGTGCCGCGAAACGGCACGCGAACAATATCGACTCCCGCCATCGATTTGAAGAGTTCGCCCGAAAGATGGCTTGCCGCGCCGATCGAACCGGCGGCGTAGTTGTATTCGCCGGGCTTCGCTTTGGCCAGGGCGATCAGCGCCTTCACCGACGTGGCGGGAAACGACGGATGCACCAGCAACAAATTGGGCGCCGTCACCGCCAGCGTGACCGGTGCGAAATCACGCAGCGTGTCGTAGCTGGTGCGCTGGATCAGCGGCAGCGTCCACAGCGACGGGCTGAAAACGATCAGTGTGTAACCGTCGGCCGGCGCGCGAGCGACGATATCGATGCCGATGACACCACTCGCACCGCCGCGGTTATCGACAATCGCAGGTTGATGAAATGCAGTGCTCAGCCCCTGCGCGATCAGACGCGCGGTGAAATCAGCGACGCCACCGGGCTCGGAGGTGACGATGCGCAGCGGCTTGACTGGATAGTGCTGCGCGCCGACAACCGGCACATGCAAAATAAAAACACACAGCGTCAACCAACCCGCGACTGTACGCAAACAAAACGGCATATGCGCTCAGCGCCCGGGCTGCATGCCTGTTTCTTTATAGACCTTCGCCGCTTCGGCCGATGACAGATAGTCGAGCAGCGCCTTCGCCGCCACCGGCGATTTCGCCTTGGCGTGTATAAACCCGACGAGGCCGGTCGGCGTGGAAATTTCGCGCGGCAAGATGCCGACGACATCAACGCCGGGATCGTGAATTTCGCTGAGGAAAGTCAGACCAAGTTCGACTTCACCTTTGGCAATCACCGCCATCGCCGCAGCGCCGCCCTGCACGCGCACAATCTTCGGTTTCATTTCGTCGAAGATACCGAGTTGTCTGAGCGTCGCGTCGAAACTGACACCGGCGGCGGCACCGCGCGCACCGTCCGGATACGAAATTGTCCTGGCGGCGAGCAGCATTTTTTTCACCGCTTCGGCGGTCGAGATGTCGGGCTTCGGCGCGCCCTTGCGCACAGCGACGGCCACCGCGACGGTGGCGAGCGGCGTTTCGGTTGAATTTACAACATGTCCGGTGGAGGTCACTTCGCCCAGCGGCGGCTGCACGATGGGCACATCGAATACTTCACCCTTCATCACCTGCTGCTTGGTACCGAGGCCCGAACCGAAAGTCGCATTGACCTTGTGACCGGTCTTGCGTTCGAAATCCAGAATCATTTTCTGGATCGGGTCGCGGATGCCGCCCGGCGCAATGAGTGACACTTCGTCGGCAAACGCACCGCCGCCGTTCAACGCAATCAAGGCCGCGGCCGCCGGCAGCAGAAAATTTTTCATGAAGACCCCCCGGGGTTGAAGATTTTTTATTGGCTGTCGTTATCTAACTCAGGCAGCTTAGCAGACACGCGGCGACAAGGCTGGATACCTGCAAATGGTTTTGCCGCACTGCCGCACTTGCACTGCCGACGCATGATTAATTTGTGTTTTTCGGATGCACGATCGTTTTTTTGCGCCAGATCAGATTTGCCAAATTTTTTTGCAAAAGGGTATTGACGAAGACTCCCACAAGGAGTCAACTAAAAGCGCTTCGGAGATTCGGTTCGGGATAGGTTTTCAGACTAACCAGTGATGATCCGGTTGCTGCAATGTAGCTCTGCTGTTGTGCGCGCCCCGTTCGCGGGCGAGCCTGATGCGGACTGGCGGCAACCACCCTCGATGCAAGTTTGAGGAGTATCCCGGATCGGACGACCGGAGTAGTTGGCCGGGTTGGTGCGACGATGCATCTTCCCGTTTCCCTGCGGGGCATGTCAGGCGTAGTTCTAGCCGTCAATGGGGACACTCTATCGATGACACTACTGACAGCACGACCTTGAAGCCGGTACTAACCTGCCGGCATACGTCACGGTGACGTGACGAAATGAAGCCATTGACAGTGGCGAATCTGCGAAGCCCTGCGATTGTGTCGCGGGGCTTCCTGTTTGTGGCGCCGGAAATTACTGCTGCTTCGCTGCGGCACGCGCGCCATCGGCTTCGCTGACCAGTTGATCGAAGGTGGCGGGCAGTTTGATTTCGCGGCCGATCACGCCGGGACAATAACCCTGCATCCACAAGGCGTGGCTCGAATGTCCGCCGCCGGCGACGACGATGTCGATGTTGGCGGGCTTGGATGCAATCGGCCACGGGTCGAGCTTCATGCTCTCGCGCGCCACTTCGGTCGAGGCGATTTCCATCCACGCGATGCCGCCGGCCTTGCGCATTTCCTCCATCGGCACTTTTGAATGCTCATAGAGATATTCGCGGATCGAGTCTTTGGTCCAGCCCAGCGAGGCGAGGTCACCGGCCACCACGTTCGACAGCACGACGATGCCCGGCGTGCCCTCGTCGTAACCGTAGATGTAATGAATGTCGGGCACGCGCAGATATTGCACGATGCGCTGCAGGCCCTGGATGACGTCTTCTTCCTTGGTTTCCTTTTTCGCACCGCGCCGGAAAACGTTGGTCGCGCCATTCGCAAACGCCAGCGACACACAATTGGTGCCGCGCTTGAAACCGTGGCGTTCGGTGGTATGCAGCTCCCAGCCCGCCGGCAGCCCGGCTTCGTCCTCGGCAAACACCGCGTTGGTAAAACGCATCTGGCCGAACACCGCCATGGTGCCGGTGCCGGGCAGCGCACCGCCGAGGTTCTGTTGCATCAACCGGAGCGCGCGACCGATGCTGGCACCGGCCGGATGCTGCGGATCAGGGCCGAGCAGACCGAAACCGGAATTCAAGCGGATTTGTTTGGCGACCGGGCCGCTGACGATCGCTACCGCAAACGGACTGCCCGAGGTCGCCTGCAGCAGATCACTCATCGCCGCAGGATCAAAGAACGCGTCGACGATGGCGATCAGCACCGGCAGATACTCGGGGCGCCCGCCCGCCATCGCCAGCGCGATGGCACAGGCTTCGACGGTGACGATGGCGCCGCGCGGCGGAAACTTGCCGAGCACGTGCGTGCGCAGCAACGCGGCACCGCGCAGGATCCAGTTGACGCGGTCCTGCGTCGCCGGCCACAACGGCAGGCCGTCGCCCCACAGATTGGCCACCAGCAGTTCGTTGGCCTTGTTCAGCGCCTCTTCGTAGGTTTCACCCTCGACGCTCAGCAGGCGGCCGGCGCCGGCGCGTACTTTGGTTGAAACCCATTTCGTCAAGCCGTCGTAGAACTCGCTCTTGCGCGCCTCGACCGGTGACAGATCCGCGCTCGGCAGAAAATTCGCCGTCGGAAAAGTCACCATCGCGATGTCCGGCGCGAGACCGATGCCGGACACCGCATTCTTCACCACGCCAACAAATTCCTGGCGCGTCAGCACCACCGTCGGGATACCCATCAACTCCAATTGCGCGGCAGCACGGCCGCACGCTGTTGAGCAGGCCCCTCAGGCCGCGTTGCCGACGATGACGGCGTCCACCCCGCTGTCTTTGACCATCTGCACGACTTCAGCGGTGCCGATCTTCGTGTTGCCCTGCGGATAATTTTCTTCCGACAACACTTCGATGCCGGGGAAATCGGCTTCGAGCAGCGTCTTCAGCAACGGCAGCATGCGGTAGGCCTGCCACTGTCCGTTCGACAACATGCCGATCTTCTTGCCGGCGAGCGACGGCAGCCGCGGCGCATACGGTTTCGACGCGTCCAGCGTGCCGGACGGATCGTGGAATTCGAGTGTGACCATGCGTTTCTCCATTGGGTTGGGCGCAACCGTCGGCGCGGGGCAATTTTGCAGGCGACATTATGGGCCGCAACGGGCGGCGGTTCCACCCGTGCGGGCCGCTTTGTTAGGCGAGATGTCCGCGGCGCTATAATTTGCGTCCATTCAACGCCGCAGTTCCACCGTCGCGGCCGAAAAAAATATTCCGCGGGGAACCCGATGTCCGCAGCGATTCGTTTTGGCATACCAGCGTTGCTGCTGTTCAGCAGCACGACGCTGCAGGCGCAACCATTTCCGGTGAAACCCGTGCGCATTGTCGTCGGCTTTGCGGCCGGCGGGCCGACCGACGTCGCCGCGCGCCTGTTGAGTCAGAAGCTCACTGAAAAATGGGGCCAGCCCGTCGTCGTCGAGGTGCGCACCGGCGCCGGCGGCAACATCGCCGCGGAATTTGTCGCCAAATCGCCGGCCGACGGTTACACCCTGCTGCTACCGGCGTTCGCGCATGCGGTCAATCCGTCGCTTTATCCCGGGCTGCCGTTCGACGCCGAAAAGGATTTCGCGCCGGTGGCAATGCTCATGACCTCGGCCAATTTGTTTGCGCTGCATCCGTCGGTGCCGGCGCGCACCCTGCGCGAACTGATCGCGCTGGCAAAAGCGCAGCCCGGCGCACTGACCTTCGGCTCGGCCGGTGTCGCCTCGGCCTCGCATCTGGCCGGTGAGTTGCTCAACAGCATGGCGGGGATCCGGATCACGCATATTCCATACAAGGGCGCGGCGCCGGCGAGCGTCGATCTGGTCGGCGGCCATATCTCGGCGGCGTTTCCGAGCATTTCGCTGGCGCTGCCGCATGCCAAGGCCGGACGCCTGCGCCTGCTCGGCATCACCAGCTTGAAACGCGCCGCCAGCCTGCCGGAGGTGCCGACCATTGCAGAGGCCGGTGTCGCCGGGTTCGAAGTATTGTCCTGGTACGGCTTGCTCGCGCCGGCCGGCACGCCGGCGGAGAGCGTCACGCGCATCAATCAGGACGTCACGCGCGTCATGCATGAGGCCGATGCCGCCGAACGCATCAAAGCCCTCGGTGCTGAACCGGTAAAATCGACACCAGCCGAATTCGGCGCATTTCTCAAAAACGAAATGGCGAAGTGGGCGAAAGTCATCCGCAGCGCCGGCGTGCACGCGAATTAACCGATTTATTTTCCGGAGCCAACCATGTTTACCCGTATCGACCATGTGATGATCTGTGTGCCCGATCTCGCGCAGGGCATCGCGCAATTCAAAAAACTCGGCTTCAACATGCACGAAGGCGGAGCGCATCCGGGCCGCGGCACGCACAACGCAATCGCCTTTAATCAGGACGAATACATTGAGCTGCTGGCTATCCGCGACAAAGACGAATATGCGAAGGCCGCCGGCGCCAGCGGCGGACTCACTGATTTCATCGCCGCCGGTGGCGGCATCCGCTATATCGTCTTGCAGAGCGACGATCTGGCCGCCGATGTGGCGACCATGCGCGGGCGCGGCGTCGATGTCAGCGACGTGGTCGAGGGCCGGCGCCTGACGCCGTCCGGCATCGAACTGAAATGGAAAGCCGCCACACTGGGCGCGAAAAACGCATTGCCCTTGGTGTTCGTGCAGCATCTGACGCCGGTTGAAGAACGGCGCAAGCAGGTGCCGGGCGCCGGCGCGCATCCGAATGGCGCAACGGTGCTCGACCGCGCCTACATCGTCACCGACAACGCCGAAGCGGCGGCCGCCGTCTATGCCAAAGTACTGGGTATGACGCAACCGGCACTGGTCAAAGGCACGGTGATCATGTCGAACATGGCGGTATTTCAAATCGGGCCGACCGGACTTGGTGTGGTGCAGCCCTATGCCGACGGCCCCGCCGCCGATGCGCTGAAGCGCCGCGGCCCCGGTCCGTTTCAGGCGCTCTATCGCACCACCAGCATGGGTGCCGCCGCGCGCTGGACCAGCGAACACGGTTTGCCGCCGCTGCCGCGCGGCGTGCGCAACACCGGTGAGCACGCCATGCTGGCAACGCCCGATGTTGCCTGCGGCGCCTACATCGGATTCGTCGGACCGGAATAATTGCGCGCGCGCAGGAGAAACGCGCAAAACGGACGCACAAAAAATTGCGGAGCAGAGACGGGGGGGCCCGTTCTACTCCGCGAGCGGTCAAGCAAAATGGGAGGCTGCCTGACCGGGAGATTGCAGTTCATGTTGTTCCCTGACATCGGGGGGATAGCAAGGAACAGACACGAAGCGACTATAGGCCCGGCAAAGCGCGCATGCTTTGATGCATATCAAAGATATCACCGACAGATCGCAAATAAAGCACCGCGCAAGTTCGTGCCGCTACGATAAACCGGCTTAAACCCGCCGGATTTTGAGTTAAGTCAAGTCAGCGACCGGCGCGGTTGTTAGCCTACAGCCTTCCAAATTTCCAAGGAATGGCAATGCCCCCCGTGCATCGTTTGCCGGAACTGGTTTGTCCGGCGGGCAGTCTGCCGGCGCTGAAAGCGGCAGTCGATCACGGCGCCGATGCGGTTTATCTCGGCTTCAAGGACAGCACCAACGCGCGCAATTTTGCCGGCCTGAATTTCGATCGAAAAACACTGATCGAAGGCCTGCGCTACGCGCAGACGCGCGGCAAAAAGGTGCTGCTCGCCATCAACACCTTTCCACAGGCCGGCCGCATTGCCGAATGGCAGCGTGCAGTCGATACGGCCGCCGAACTCGGCGTCGACGCGGTGATCATGGCCGATGTCGGTCTGCTCGCCTACGCCAGCCGTCGTCACCCGGAGCTGCGTTTGCATCTCTCGGTGCAGGGTTCGGCGACGAGTTTCGTCGCCGTGAATTTCGCCTATCAGGAATTCGGCATCAGGCGTGCGGTGCTGCCGCGCGTGCTGACGCTGCAGCAGGTCGAGCACGTCATCAACAACACCACCGTCGAAATCGAGGTGTTCGGTTTCGGCAGCCTCTGCGTGATGAACGAAGGCCGCTGCTGGCTGTCGTCATACGCCTGCGGCGAATCACCGAACACGGTGGGCGCCTGTTCGCCGGCCAAGTTCGTGAAGTGGGACAAGAAACCCGGCGTCATGGAGACGCGTCTGAACGGCATCCTCATCGACAGTTTCACCGACAACGAGCCGGCCGGCTATCCGACGCTGTGCAAGGGGCGCTTCGAAGTCGATGACGCCACCTATTACGCACTGGAAGAACCGACCAGCCTCAACGTGCTGCCGATCCTGCCCGACATCGTGAAAATCGGCATCGCGGCGATCAAGGTCGAGGGCCGCCAGCGCAGCCCGACTTATGTGGCACAGGTCACACGCACGCTGCGCGCTGCGCTCGACACCATCGCCGCCAGCGACAACGCCTACGCGGTGCGTCCGGCATGGATGGCCGAGTTGTCGCGGTTATCGGAAGGCAACCAGGCCACGCTCGGCGCCTACAACCGGCCGTGGCGCTGAAAGCACCAATGAAAATCTCACTGGGACCGCTGCAATTTTTCTGGCCGAAAGAAACGGTGGCGGCGTTCTATGCCGGCATCGCAAAAAATCCGGCGATCGACATCGTGTATCTCGGTGAGGTGGTGTGCGAACGGCGCAAGCAACTACGCGTCGCCGACTGGATCGCGCTGGCGCGCGAACTCGCCGCCGCCGGCAAAGCGGTGGTGCTCTCGACACGCGTGCTGCTCGAGTCGCCAAGCGATATCCGTGAAACCCACCGCTTGCTGAATGAATCGGCCGACATCCCCGGCTGCCTGATCGAAGCCAACGATCTGGGC